>JAPSLC010000038.1 GCA_031181345.1 Cupriavidus sp.
CCTTGTAGGTCGGCGCCAGCGAGCAGCCTGCCAGCACCAGCGCGGCGGCCAGCGTGGCCAGCCGCGGCATCCACGATTGCAGGTTTGCTGTCATGTCGTTGTTCCTTGATTCTCGTTCTTTGGCTCGGATGTTCTCCCTCTCCCGCTTGCGGGAGAAGGCCGGGGAGAGGGGAAGCGGCGCTCACCGTTGCGTCGTCGCTCATCGACTGCTGCTGCCTTCTCCCCCAGCCCCTCTCCCGCAAACGGGAGAGGGGAGCACACCACCCTCGTACTCAATGCTGCGGTTCAGCCAATGCCACCGTGCGTTCCGGCTGCGCTGCCGGTGCCGGCTCCGGTTCGGCCTTGCCGCGCGTGGCCAGCTTGCGCAGCGCCACGTAGAACACCGGCGTCAGGAACAGGCCGAAGAACGTCACGCCCAGCATGCCGGCGAACACCGCGACGCCCATCGCCTGGCGCATTTCCGCACCGGCGCCGCTCGACACCACCAGCGGTACCACGCCCATGATGAACGCGAACGAGGTCATCAGGATCGGGCGCAGACGCAGGCGGCTCGCTTCGATCGCGGCCTGCACGATGGTGCGGCCCTGATGCTCCAGCTCTCGGGCGAACTCCACGATCAGGATCGAGTTCTTCGCCGATAGCCCCACCAGCACGATGAAACCGATCTGCGTGAAGATGTTGTTGTCCCCACGCGTGAGCCAGACCCCGGTCAGCGCGGCCAGCAGCGACAGCGGCACGATCAGGATCACCGCCAGCGGCAGCGTCAGGCTTTCGTACTGCGCGGCCAGCACCAGGAACACCAGCAGCACGCACAGCGGGAAGATCCACACGCCCGCGTTGCCGGCCAGGATGTCCTGATAGGTCAGCTCGGTCCATTCGAACTTGATGCCCTTCGGCAGCGTCTCGGCGGCAATGCGCTCGGCCGCGGCCTGCGCCTGGCCCGACGAGAAGCCCGGCGCCGGTCCGCCGTTCATGTCGGCGGCGGTAAAGCCGTTGTAGCGCACCACGCTGTCCGGACCGAAGCTCTGCTTGACCTGCACCAGCGACGACAGCGGCACCATGTCGCCGGCGGCGTTGCGCGTCTTCAGCTGCAGGATGTCCTCGGCATGCTGGCGGTAGTTGGCATCCGCCTGCACCTTGACCTGATAGGTACGGCCGAACTTGTTGAAGTCGTTGACGTACGCCGAACCCAGATAGGTCTGCAGCGTGTCGAACACGTCGGTCACCGGCACGCCCAGCTGCTTGGCCTTGACGCGGTCCAGCTGCACGTCGAGCTGCGGCACGTTGACCTGGTAGTTGCTGAAGATGCCAGCCAGCTCCGGCGTCGCGCGCGCCTTGGTGGCGAAGGCGTTGGTCGCGGCGAACAGCGCGTCGTAGCCGAGCGCGGCGCGGTCCTCGATCATCAGCTTGAAGCCGCCGATGGTGCCCAGACCCTGCACCGGGGGCGGCGGGAACACCGCGATAAAGGCGTCCTGGATCGCCCCGTACTGCTGGTTCAGCTGCGCGGCGATGGCGTTGCCGCTCAGGTCGTCCGACTTGCGCTCCTCGAACGGCTTGAGCGTGGCGAACACGATGCCGGCGCTCGGGCTGTTGGTGAAGCCGTTGATCGACAGGCCAGGGAAGGCCACCGCCGATTCGACGCCCGGATGCTTCAGCGCGATCTCCGACATGCGGCGGATCACGTCCTCGGTGCGGTCCAGCGTCGCGCCGTCGGGAAGCTTGGCGAAGCTGACCAGATACTGCTTGTCCTGCGCCGGCACGAAGCCCTTCGGCACCAGCTGGAAGACGCCCCAGGTCAGCGCCAGCATCACCGCGTAGACGCCGAACACCGCGCCCTTGCGACGGACCACGCCCTTGACGCCCCGTCCGTAGCGATCGGAACTGGCGCCGAAGAAGCGGTTGAAGCGCTTGAAGAAGCCGCCCAGCACGCGATCCATCGCGCGCGACAGCCAGTCCTTCGGTGCATCATGGCTGCGCAGCAGCAGCGCCGACAGTGCCGGCGACAGCGTCAGCGAGTTGAACGCCGAGATGATCGTCGAGATCGAGATCGTCAGCGCGAACTGCTTGTAGAACTGGCCGGTCAGGCCCGTCATGAAGGCCAGCGGCACGAACACGGCGCACAGCACCAGCGCGATCGCGATGATCGGGCCGCTGACTTCGCGCATCGCCTGGTAGGTCGCTTCCTTCGGCGACAGTCCCTGCTCGATGTTGCGCTCGACGTTCTCGACGACCACGATCGCATCGTCGACCACGATACCGATCGCCAGCACCAGGCCGAACAGCGACAGCGCGTTGATCGAGAAGCCGAACGCGTACATCAGGCCGAACGTACCGACGATCGACACCGGCACCGCCAGCAGCGGGATGATCGACGCGCGCCAGGTCTGCAGGAACAGGATCACGACCAGCACCACCAGCGCGATCGCCTCGAACAGCGTGTGCGTGACCGCCTCGATACTGTGCCGCACGAACTGCGTGGGGTCGTAGACGATGCTGTAGTCGACGCCGTCCGGGAAGTTCTCCTTGAGTTCTTCCATGGTCTTGCGCACATCGTCCGAGATCTGGATCGCGTTCGAGCCGGGGGCCTGGAAGATCGGAATCGCGACCGCCGGCTTGTTGTCGAGCAGTGAGCGAAGCGCGTACTCGGACGCGCCCAGTTCGATGCGCGCGACATCGCGCAGGTAGGTCACGCCGCCGTCGGGCGAGGTGCGCACGATGATGCCGCCGAATTCTTCTTCGGTGTTCAGGCGGCCCTGCGCATTGACCGACAGCTGCAGGTCGGTGCCCGGCAGCGACGGCGAGGCGCCGATCACGCCGGCGGCCACCTGCACGTTCTGCTCGCGGATCGCGCGCACCACGTCGCTGGCGGCGAGCTGGCGCTCGGCCATCTTCTCCGGATCGAGCCACACGCGCATCGCGTAGTCGCCCGAGCCGAACAGCTGCACCTGGCCCACGCCCTGGATACGCGCCAGCCGATCCTTGACGTTGATCACCGCGTAGTTGCGCAGGTAGGTCATGTCATAGCGATCGTTCGGCGAGACCAGGTGGACCACCATGGTCAGGTCGGGCGAGCTCTTGACGGTCGTGATGCCGAGCCGGCGCACGTCCTCGGGCAGGCGCGGTTCGGCCTGCGACACGCGGTTCTGCACGAGCTGCTGGGCCTTGTCCGGGTCGGTGCCCAGCTTGAAGGTCACCGTCAGCGTCAGCAGGCCGTCGCTGTTGGACTGCGACGACATGTAGAGCATGTCCTCGACGCCGTTGATCTGTTCTTCCAGCGGCGAGGCGACGGTTTCGGCGATCACCTTCGGGTTGGCGCCCGGATACTGCGCGCGCACCACGACCGACGGCGGCACGACCTCCGGATACTCGGAAATCGGCAGTTTGAACATGGCGATCGCGCCGATCAGGAAGATCAGCACCGATAGCACGCCGGCGAAAATCGGCCGGTCGATAAAGAATTTCGAGAGGTTCATGACGGGTCTCGATGAAAAGGGAGCCCCCTGGCGGTCCATCTGGACGCCATGGAAAAGCATTTGGGCGATGATTTCGCGCGGGATCGGTGTTCTGCCTCTCCCGCTTGCGGGAGAGGGCCGGGGAGAGGGCCCTGCGCTGGCTATGGCGCGGTCAGTTCATCAACTGCCCTGCCCTCTCCCCCCAACCCCTCTCCCACAAGCGGGAGAGGGGAGTACCGGATTGTCAGGCGCCGGTGGCTTGCAAGGTCTCTATCATCCGACCGTCTCCTTCTTCGCCTGCTCGGGCTGGTTGTCCGCGCTCTTCTCGGTGGCGTTGCCGCGCTCGAGCTCGCGCTTGAGCGCCATGCGCACCGGGGTCGGCGCGACCGTGTCGCCCGGCCGCACGCGCTGCAGACCATTGACCACGATCACCTCGCCCGCCTTCAGGCCGGAGCGGATCACGCGCAGGCCGTCGTAGTTGGGCCCCATCTGCACTTCGCGATAGTTCAGCTTGTTGTCCTTGTCGACCACCAGCACGAACTTCTTGCCCTGGTCGGTGCCGATCGCACGGTCGTTGATCAGCACCGCGTCGTGCGGCGCGTTGCCGCCGAGCTTGACCTTGGCATACAGCCCCGGCAGCAGACGCCCGTCCGGGTTGTCGAACACCGCCCGCACGCGGATCGTGCCGCTGCGCGGATCGAGCCGGTTATCGACCGACTGGATGCGGCCCTCGTGCGGGTGGCCTTCCTCGTTGGCCAGGCCAAGATAGACCGCCATGCCCTTGCCGTTGGCGCCGCCCGCGGCGCCCGGCGCCGTATAGCGCAGGTAGCTCTGCTCGTCGATCTCGAAGCTGGCGTAGACCGGCGACACCGACACCACCGTGGTCAGCGCCGGGGAATTGGCGCCCGGGGCGACCAGATTGCCCACCGTGATCTCGGCGCGCGAGACACGGCCGGTCACCGGCGAGGTGATGCGGGTGTAGGCCAGGTTCAGCTTGGCGGAATCGAGCGCCGCCTGCGCGGCGCGCACGTTGGCGTTGGCCTCGCGCGCCGCGTGGATGCGTTCGTCGAATTCGCGACGCGAGATCGCGTTGTCGTCGAGCAGCCGCTGGGCCCGCACCTGCTCGCTCTGCGCATGGCTGGCACGCACTTGCGCGGCGGCCAGCGCCGCTTCCGCGCGTGCCACCTCGGCCGCGTACGGCCGCGGATCGATGGTGAACAGCAGGTCGCCCTTCTTGACCATCGCGCCTTCGCGGAAGTGCACCGCGTCGATGGTGCCGCCGACGCGCGGGCGCACCTCGACGCGGTCGATCGCCTCCAGGCGGCCCGAGAATTCGTCCCACTCGGTAATGGTCTTGCCGATGGCGGCGGCGACATCGACGGCCGCCGCGCTGGCGGCGGGGGTCGGCACGGCTTGCGCCTCGCCGGCATGCCAGGGGCGCAGGATCGAGGTTGCCAGGCCGGTGCCCAGCACGACCACGATGGCGACGGCGATCAGGCTACGTCGGGATTGCAGCTTCATTTCTTCACTCCGTTTCGGGTTTTCTTCAACCGGAAAAGCAAAAGGACGAACGCCGCCCGCCGGGCCCGTTCGACGCCTTGCGGGTGAGTACACCCTGGGGCGCCGACGCGGGGTCCGGAGACATTCACACGCGGCTGACTTCTCGAATGGCGGTCGCGCTAGCCCGTTAATACCGGCGCGGCCGCAGGCACGTCACGGCGCCCAACCGGAAGGCTTGGCTGCCGGCCGGCGTTCGGCCTGTGGCGAGGCATCGTCGCTGTCTGCGAAACGTTCTCGCAGAAAGCGCGCGCCTTCATCGACCCATACCTGACATCGGTCGTGGGATGCTTCGACACCGGCGCCACAGGCGCCGGGCATGATTCGGGTTTCCGCCTCCACGCCGCGGTCGAGCAGCTTGCGTCCGAAGGCCTCGCCTTCGGGCCGCAGGGCATCGAGCTCGGCCACCTGGATCAGCGTGGGCGGCAGGCCGGCCAGGCGCATCGCATGGGCCGGCGCGGCGTAGGGATGGACCGACGCCGCGGGCGTCGGCAGGTAATCGCGATAGCAGACCGCCATGCGCTGCAGCGTTTCCAGCGGCACGTGCGCCTGGCCGGCGCAGGAGGCGTGCTGCAGGCAGGGGTCGGTGACCGGGCGGATCAGCCATTGCGCGCGCGGCGCGGGCAGGCCGCGATCGCGCAGCATCTGCGCCAGCGCAATCGCGAGATTGCCGCCGGCTTCCTCGCCGACCAGCGAGAAACGCATCTTGTCGACCTTGAGCCGGCGCGCCTGGCGCAATACCCATTCGGCGGTATTGAAGGCGTCTTCCGGCGCAGCCGGGAAAGGATGGTCCGGGGCCAGCGAGTATTCGGGCGCCACCACCACCGCCGGCACCGCGCCGGCCAACTGGCGGGTCAGATGGGCCGCCTTCTCGATGCCGCCGTCGACGAAGCTGCCGGCGTGCAGATACAGCAGCCACGGCAGCGGCGACGGCGCCCAGGCCGTCGGATAGCCGGCCGGATAGCACACGTGCACAGCAATGGTGCGCTCGCCGCTGGCGATTTCATGCCGCACCACGCGCGCCGCGGCGCCGGCCTCGGCGGGCTGGGATGCGGTACCTTGCGTCGGTTTGGTCATGGTCTGGTTCCCGTAGCGCCGCCGGGTAAATCGGCTCGGCGCATGGTTTGCATGTTGCGTTGCATCGAATTATGGTGATTGACGTAGGCGGGATAAAGGCGCAGTTTGCCAACGCACTATTCTGCGGATGGAATAATCGCGCCACCCCATGATCCGTTCCGCCAGATCATCCCCGGAGGGGGAATAACCGCCCCACTGTTGCGGTTATGCCAATGAAAGACCCTACCGTGCATACGACCCGCAGAGTGAGTAAGATTCGCCCTCGCCAGCCGCGCGGCGCCGTCCGCTCGCTATGGCTTCTTATTGGACAGCCGCCATGGACCGCTTTGTCTCAATGCAAGCCTTTACCCGCGTCGTCGATGTCGGCAGCTTCGCGCGCGCGGCCGAATCTCTCGATTTGCCCAAGGCCACGCTGACGCGGCTGATCCAGAATCTGGAAACGCATCTGGGCGTCAAGCTGTTGCACCGGACCACGCGCCGGATCAGCGTGACTTCCGAAGGCGCCGCCTATTACGAACGGTGCGTCCGCATTCTGGCCGATGTCGACGAAGCCGAGCAATCGCTGACGCATCAGAACCAGACTCCGCGCGGGACGCTACGGGTCGATACCGTCGGGGGGCTGGCACGCCTGGCATTGGTGCCCAATCTGCATGAATTTTTCGCGCGCTATCCGGACCTGAAAGTCGAACTGACCATCAATGGCAAGCCGATCGATCTGCTGAAGGAAGGCGTCGACGTGGTGATTCGCGTCGGGGACACCGTCGACGATACGATGGTGGCGCGCCGCATTGGCCAATTGCGCCTGGCTTTCTACGCGTCGCCCATTTATCTGAAACAGCACGGCACGCCGACCACGCCGGAAGAGCTGATGCAGCATCGCGCGATCAATTACCTGTCGACGCGCACCGGCCGCGAAATGCCATGGATCCTGACGCGCGGCGACGAGCGCCATGAATTGCTGTTGCCGTCGGCGATCTCGACCAACGATCCCGAGGTTTATATCGGCTGCGCGCTGGAAGGACACGGCATTGCCGTCATCTCGCGCGTCATGGCGCAACCATATCTGGAAAGCGGCCGACTGGTCGAAGTCATGGGCGACTGGCAGGAAGAGGTCATGCCGATCTCGGCCATGTATCCGCAGAACCGGAATCTGTCGGCCAAGGTCCGCGTATTCGTCGACTGGGCCGCGGAGGTATTCGCGCGAGATCCGGAAATGGGCTATCGCGATTCGTTTCCGGGACCGCGGCCGGTAGTGGCACCGGTGTTGGAGGCGGTGTCGTAGGCTGGCATCCCGGTCTTCCATACGGAATCAGACGTGTCGCACCGGTCCGGGATATCGGGCAACCACGGGATCGGCTGTGACGAGAGCCATATCCTCAACGATAGCTTGGGCCACGAGGACACGGTCGAACGGATCCTTGTGCAAGAGCGGCAGCGTTTCCAAAGCCATGGCGTGGTCCGAGACGATCGGCAATTCACGATAGCCGCTTTCCAGCAGACCGCGGCGCATGGTCCTCGGGTCAACATCGAAACTGCGCCGGCACAACGAGGCTTTGATGGCGATCTCCCATATGCTTGCGGCGCTGAATACCGCTTCATTGAGCTCGTCTTCGATCAGCAGGCGCGCACCGGCAGGAAGCCGTCCCGGCTTTACCAAAGCCCACAGCAGGATATGCGTATCGAATAGCAGCTTCATATCCGGCCAGTGAACAGCACTTCAATTTCGTCACTGCACAGGCGGTCGAAATCCTCGGGAATGTCGAACTGATCTTTCAGAATGCCGATTCGCTTGGCGCCGGCGCGATGTGTACTGTCGACCGGAACGACCCTGACCATTGGCTTGCCGCCCTTGGCGATGACGAACGACTCACCCCGCGCCGCCATCTCCACGAGGTGCGGCAAGTCGGCCGAGGCTTCATCAATGTTGATCGTGCGCATATTGGCCCCTCCTTAGTAGATGGGCCAATCTAGACAACGTATCAGCGCGCCGCAAGCCCGCAGCGCGCTTTTGCGAAAAGTCGCACACGGATGGTGTGCATCGCATGGACTCGCACGCGCCAACCGCATGTCGGGTGCATCAGCTTCAATGCAGCTTGCCCAATTCCCGCGATATCTCCGCCGGGGAGTCGTAGTCGCGCTCCGGCAGTTGCTCCAGTTCGGCCATGATCTCTTCGCTGGCGCCGCCATCGCGGGCGCGCGAGAGGATGTCGTCCTTGGTGGCGGGGAAGTCGATGCCCTTCAGGGACTTCTGCACATCGATCGGGCTCGGCTCCTCTCGTCCGCTTCCGCCTCCGCCGCCCTTGCCGCCCTGCTCGGCGCCCTTGCCGCTCGATCCGCTCTTGCCTTGGTCGGATTGCTTCTGGGTCATTGCATGCTCCTCTGATTGCTGTTGCCCGAGCCAGGCGCCCTGGCCGAGTCGGAAGATGCCGCCGGCGTGTCCGCGCCGTCGAGCCGGGTATCGATCAGCCGCCGGCCTTCCAGCAGGCACGCCTCGATCGCCGTGGCTGCGTTGTCGAATGCCGTTTCGACGTCGGAGGCGAAGGACGTCGGCACGTCCTGCGTGGTGGCCGCACGCTGGCCGGCCGGCAGGATCTCGCCCTGGTAGCCGTAGCGCACGCCCGAGCTGGCGCCGACCGGCACCGCGTGGGCGGCGATCAGATGGTCGCGATAGAACATTTCCTTCATGCGCTCTCCTTCAGGCGGGCGGCGCCGCGGCTACGCCGCGGCTGCCGGTCCTGGTCCATCTCTCGCCTTACGTCGCTTCGGTGATCACGGCTCGCTCCAGCCACTGCCGGATCGTGGCCATGTGCTGCTCCTCTTCCGTCAGCGCCTGCTGGAACTTCTGTGCCATCTCGGTGTGACCGGTCTCGGTCGCGAGCTTGATCAGCAGTTCCCAACCGGCGTTGTCGGTCATCTCCGCGGTCAGCAGCGCGTTCAGGCACTGCGCGAAGTTGGTGCGAGGATCGGCGATGGTCTGCAGCACGCCCATCGCGGTGACGCCAGCCACGTCGGCGCACGGCGTCACCGCAGTCGGGTCGGCGCCGATCGCGCGCATGGTCTCGTCGACCAATGCGAAGTGCTCCGCCTCTTCATCGTGGAAATGCATCAGCGTGCCAAGCACGTCCGGGTCCACGGCGCTGGTATCCATCTCCTTGCACTTGGCGATCATCAGCTCGTACAGGCGCGTACCGGTACGTTCGAAGGCCAGGCGCTCGCCGAGCTTGTCGATCAGCACCTCCGGACGATTGCCGGTCAGCTTGTCCATCGTCGTGCTCATCGCGCCCTTGAGCGTACCGGGCAGCGGCACCGAGCCGACCGGGGCCGCCTCGTCGATATATTGGGCGCGCATGTCGGCGGCGGGCTGCGATTCCGCCGGCACGTTCATATCGTCGATACCGCTGTCCGGCCCCATGTTCTCCGCGTAGCGCGCCATGGTTTCGGTGTCGATCGGCGACATCTGCGCGCCGGTGCGGTTCACGCCCATCTGGGTGGTCTGTTGCATGCGTTCTCTCCAGTTTCGGTTGTCCAGCGTTCGCCTCAGGCCGTGGTGTGCATCCGCGCCAGTTCGGTGCCGGGCGACCAGACATAACCCGCGGACACCAGCTGCGACGGCGAGCCATCGGCGTTCATCACGCGGCGATATTCGATCGAGGCGGGGCTGTCCTTGTCGAGCGGCACGAAGTCCATGCCGTTGGCGCGCAGGTCCACCTCGTCCGCAAGCACCTTGCGCACGAAATCGCGCTGGCTGGCGAAATCGATCGGCTTGGGCAGCGGTCCCGCGAGAATCTCGGCCGGGTCGCGATTCTCGTGGCGCTTGAGCATTTCGCAGGCGACATGCAGATGCCCAAGCTCGTAGTCGAGAAAGCGTTCCCAGATCGCCTTGATGCGCGGGTTGCTCTCCTGCTGCACGCAGCTGTAGTAGTTGTAGGCCTCCATCGCTTCGTGGATCACCCACTTCTCGATCATGCTTTCGTCGGGGTCCATCAGCGAACCGTACTGGGTCACGTGCTGCTCCTCGATCGAAGCGATCTCGGCGTACAGCTGGCGCGCCAGCGGGTCGGTGAACAACGGCCCGATATTCATGTAGTAATCGTGGGTCTGGTACTCGGCCGCGGTGATCATCGCGGCGTGGATCTTGGTGATCAGCGCGGCGTTGGCCCGGTCGTAGCTCTCGCGCACATCGTCCTGCGGCGCGCGGTGTTCGACCCAGGTCGAGCGGCCCGGCACGATATCCGTATGGCCCTGCGTGATCGCGTTCGCGTCCTTGCCTTCGAGCCGGTCCAACAGCGCGCTATAGCGGTACAGGTGGTCGAAATCCTCCAGCAGGCCGAAGCGATAGGCCTGTGCCTGGTACGGATCGGGCTCGGTCTGCGCGACCGCCGCGGTGACCTCGATGGCCACCTGCTCGTAGGCGATCGTGGTCTCCAGCGGGGAATGGTCGGCGCCGATCAGCCAATTGATCATCGTGGCCTGGTGATGTTCGACGCGGCGAATCTGCGCGAGCGGAATCCGCAATTCCCGATTGCAGCGCGACATGATGTGCTTGAGCCGCAGCGCATCGGATTCGATGCCATTCATCAGAATGATCCGGACGCGGGTGAACGCGTCGTCGTCCAGCTTGCTGATCGGCGCCTGGACCAGGTCCTTCCAAGTGAAATGTTGCTGGCCCAGCGGGCAGCCCTTGGCATCCAACAGATCGGTCAAGGTGTCCATGAAAACTCCATTGTGGGGTGAGCGAATGACGCCGTGCGGCGAGCCGCCAGCGACGCGTTTCTAGCTCTAGCAACGGGCGTGCCGATCGCGTTTCGCGCCAGCACGCCGCCCACGTTGTGAATCCGACAGACAATCCCTGCACGCCTTGCAAAACTTGCGCTGGCGGCTTGCGCAGCGTTGCGCAATAAAAAATGCGCCCGCCTTTTGCCGGCGGGCGCATTGGAACAGCGGTATTGCGCGGGTTGTAAACGACGACTGCCGCGCTATTGCTTGCCGATTTCCTGCAGCATGCGCGTCATCAGATACAGCCGCGGCACGATCGAGTCGATTTCGATGTACTCGTCGCGCGCGTGATAGCCGAAACCGGCCAGCCCGAAACTCTCCACCACCGCGGGCTTGCCCGACAGCGCGGCATAGCCCGCATCGGTGCCGCCGCCGGTTCCTTCCGCCAGCGCCAGCGGGCGGCCGTCCAGTTCGGCGTAGATCTGCTGGGCCCGCCTGGCGAGCGCGCGGCCCTTTTCGTTGACCACGAAGGGCGGGCGACCCTCCTCCATCGACACCGTAGTGTGCGTATCGGGAATCAGTCGGCTTTCCGAGACCTTGCGCTCGAGCGCGGCCTTCAGCTTCTGCGGACCGTCCTTGACGGTGGTGCGCACATCGGCGGTGGCCACCGCGACCTCGGGAATCTGGTTGCGCACGACACCGGCCTGCGCACCGGTCCAGTTCAGCTGCGTACCGGGCACCGACCTGGCGATATCGCGCGTCTGCTGCAACTGATGCGCCAATTCGAGCAAGGCGTTGCGACCGTGCTCGGGCGCCGCGCCCGCATGCGCGGCGCGTCCCTTGACCTCCATCGTTGCACTCGCGGTACCGCTGGCGCCGAGCAGCAGCGCCTCGGCCTTGACCACGGCCTTGGCCGCGGTCGGCTCGCACGACAGCACCACGTCGTGCTGCTCGCCGAGCGCGGCAATCAGTTCGCCGGAGCCTTCCGAGCCAATTTCCTCGTCTGCATTCAGCAGTACCGTGATGCGCGCGTAGTCGCGCCAACCGCCGGCCTGCAGGATCTCCAGCGCGTGCAGGATCACCGCAATGCCGCCCTTGTCGTCGGCAATGCCGGGGCCGTACAGCTTGTTGCCGTCCTGCCGAATCGGCTGCGTCGCCAGCGTATTGGGCGGATAGATGGTGTCCATATGGGCGATCAGCATGATGCGCGCCTTGCCGTTGCCCGTCAGCGTCGCCTTGACGATCGGGCTGTCGCCGCTCTTTGGCTTGACGCGCTCGGTGGTCGCACCCAGCGCCGCGAGCCGCTTCTCGGCGTACGCCGCCATCTGCGCCAGTCCGGCCGCGTTGCGGCTGCCCGATTCGATCGACACCATCTCCTTCAGCGATTCGATCAGTTTCGGCTGCGCGGCGCGCGCCGCTTCGAACAGGGTCGCATCGGGCGCGGCCTGGAGCGCGCCGCTCGCGGCGGCGGTGCAAACGAACAGCGCGGCCGCGGCGAGGCGGCGTACGGCGGGTTGCAGACGTGGCTGCATGAAGTCTCCTGGTAAAGGCCCGGTATATGGAAGGTCGTGGCGGCAAGGGCCGCCTTGTGCCGGGAGTCAATCCGGGATGCTAGGGCTTGTCCGCCGCATCGGGGAGGACCAATATCGCCATTTCCGATGTCGATCCCGCCATGCCCGCGCGCCCCCCGCTCTACCCCGACGACGACGCCTCTGCGCGCGATTTCCCCGAATTGGGCCCTTTGCCCGCCACCGACCGCCCCGCGCCCCAGCTGCATGTGCGGCTGCTGTGGCTGCCGCACGCCATGCCGGGGCCGCTCTTTGCCGCGCTGGACGTCCTGCGCACGGCCAGCGGCATCGCGCAGTTGCAGCGACCGGGCCGCGATTGCGGCCTGAGCTGGCAGGTGATCGGCGAAACGGGGCGCGCGCTGCCGATGCCGGTGCCGGGACTGGCCCGACGGCGTGGGCGCTCACGTGCGCCAGGCCGTCATCGCGCACCCGGCGACGCGCATTCGCTGCTGGTGATCCCGGGCGTGATGGCGCGCAACGCGCCGCATCTGGGCGAACTGTTCGAGCAGCAACGCGGTGTGCTCAGGCTGGTGGAGCGGCATGCGCAGGCGGGCGGCTGGATCGCGGCATCCTTCAACGGCATCGCCTATGCGGCCGAACTGGGACTGCTCGACGGCGCGAAGGTGAGCGCGCCGTGGCTCTACCAGAGCTGGATGGCGCGCCGCTATCCGCTGTGCGACTTCTCGCACGACGAACCGATGGGCGTGCATGGTCGCGTGTTCCACAGCGTGGCGCCGGCATTGCAGAGCGAATTCATGCTGCGCGTGCTTGGTCATCTGCACGATCCCGACCTGGCCCAGGCCAGCGGGCGCGTGCTGCTGTTGCAGCCCGAGCGCCAGCAGCTGACGCCGGCACTGACGGCGCAGCGCTGGCTCACGCCCACCGCGGACAGCCCGGTGTTCCGCGCCAAGCGCTGGCTGCAGGACCATATCGGCGCGCCATACCGGCTGGCCGATGTGGCGCACGTCGCCGCGGTCAGCGAGCGCACCTTGCTGCGGCATTTCCGCCAGGTCACCGGCATGACCCCGCTGGCCTATCTGCATGCGCTGCGGATCGAGCGGGCGAAGACCTTGCTGGAGGTGTCGCTGCACGGCACGCAGGCGATCGCCGAAGCGTGCGGCTACAGCGATGCGGCCACCTTCCGGCGGCTGTTCCAGCGCGCGACGGGCATGTCGATGTCGCACTATCGCGCCCGCTACGCGCTGCGGGCGCGGCGGCGTTATTGGCGCGTGGAGGACGCGCTGCGCGCAGGAACCGGGACCTGATGGGCCAGGGCCGGTAACCGGGCAAACCCTTCGGCAGCGCGGGTGGCGCGTTCAGACAGCATCGGGCCGGCGTTCGATCCGATTGATCACGTCCTCGACGCCGTGCAGATACCAGGCATCGCGTTCGGCCTGGCGGCGCGCGCCCTCGCCCGCATAGCCCTCCAGTGTGACCACGCGGTTCTCCGTGCGAATGACGATCTGGTCCGCATTCACCATCGGGTCGGACTCGAGCACCAGGCGCAGCGCCTCGGTGATCTCCTCGTCGTTGTCGCGCTCGGCCGGCGCGATCTCCAGCTCATTGACCACGCACTGGCAGCCGGGCGACCACCATGCCAGCACGCCGGCAAGGCGCATATGGGACAGGCTGATCACCTGTCCGCGCAGGGTCACGATGCCATCGACCGTATTGACTTCGATCCAGCCGCTGCGCTCGCCGACCGCCTCGCGCAGCGTTTCCAGCCGGCCCTTGGCATGGACGCAGATCCTGCAACTGCGGAAATCCACCGACTGCAGCAGCCGCTCGCACACCGCATTGCGTAGTTCGCCATCGCCGGCGGGCGCGGCGCCGTTGGCCACGCGCAGATGGTCGATCACACACGATACGCCATCGATCTTGCGCATCCGGGCCGCTGCCCGGGTCTTGGCGACGATATCCGGTACGTCGCCTTCGAGAATCAGTGCGCCATCGGACAGGCGCAAGTTGATGGTGGGATGAATATGCTGGCCGTGGAACGGCAAATTGGCCAGCGCCGCGCGGGCCTGCGTGAGCACCGCTTCGCTGCTCTGCATGATGTTGCCTCCTGAGGTGGCGGGCAGCAGCACCGGATGGCGGGGCGCTGCGCCCTGTCCATTATAGAAAGCGCGTTTCGCGCCCGGTTCCCGTGAATCTCGCCGCGGAACCGTTTTGGCGGGACGCGGCGGCCGACCGGTACTCAGCGGTACTGGCCGGTATTCAGCGGTACTCAGGCATTCAGGGTGGCATTCATCGTGATCGGTGCCTTCAGCAGCTTGGACACCGGGCAATTCTCCTTGGCGGTCTGCGCGCACTTGTCGAAGGCGGCCTGGTCCGCGCCAGGGATGCGCACCGCCACGTCGAGATGGACGGCGGTGATACTGAAGCCGCCGCCTTCCTTTTCCAGCGTCACGGTGGCCTTGGTGTCGATGCTGTCCGGCACCATGCCCGCCTCGCCGAGGATCAGCGACAGGGCCATCGAAAAGCAGCCGGCATGCGCCGCGCCGATCAGTTCTTCCGGATTGGTGCCGGGGCCGCCCTCGAAGCGCGCCTTGAAGCCGTATGGCGCATCCTTGAGCACGCCGCTCTGGGTGGAAATCGTGCCGCCGCCTTCCTTGATGCCGCCTTGCCATCTTGCCGATCCAATCTTCTGCATGGTCATGCGCTCCGTCGATGTTGTTACAAACCACGGCCGGCCGCGAACCGTCCGGACCGACCCAACCACGTCCCACAATAGGACGCGAACGGACGATCGGCCAGCGCAGGGCCGCGACCCCTGTGTTGACCACCGGGGGCACAGGGTGCGCACGATCCTTGCTAGGCAGTGATCGTTCCGATTCCTCCGCCGCGCCCGAGCCCATGCTTCATCCTCCCCGCGTCTATCTCTATCTCGACACCGTGGCCCGCTGCGGCTCGATCCGCAAGGCGGCCGAGCAGCTGCATGTCGCCTCGACCGCGCTGAACCGCAAGATTCTAGAAGTGGAACAGCAGATCGGCACGCCGTTGTTCGAACGGCTGCCGCGCGGCGTGCGGCTGACCTCGGCCGGGGAAGTCCTGGTGGCCACGATCCGGCGCAGCCTGGCCGATCTGGATGCGGCCGCGGCGCAGATGGCGCAGTTGCGCGGGCTGGTGCGCGGCTCCGTGCGGATCGCCTCGGCGGAATCGGTGGCGACCGATTTCCTGCCCGATGCGATCGGGCGCTATCAGGCGCGCCATCGCGGCGTGCAATTCCACGTGACGATCGGCGGCACCGATGCGTTGATGGATGCGCTCAAGCAGGACGACGCCGACCTGCTGCTCGCGCACGATCCTCCCGCCAGTCCGCTGCTGCAGGAACTCGTGGCCGCGCCGCAGCCGTTCTGCGCGATGATGCGGCCCGACCATCCGCTTGCCGCGCGGCGCACGCTGCGGCTGGCCGATTGCGCCGCCTTTCCGGTCGCGCTTGGCCCGGCCACGTTCGCCAGCCGTCGGTTGATCGAAGCCATCGCGGCGCGCAATCGGCTGCATCTGTCGGTGATGCTCGAAGCGACCACGGTCGAAACGCTGAAGGGCTTCGTCCGCCAGACAGATGCGATCTGCTTCCAGTTCCATGCCGGCACGCTGCGCGAGACGCGGCAGGGCACGCTGACCGCGGTGCCGCTGAGCGATCCCGAACTGGCGCTGGGCCGGCTGGTGCTGGCAGCGCGCAAGGGCCGCGCGCTGCCGCCGGCCGCTGCCGCATTCGCCGAGCACCTGAAGACGGCCCTCGGGGCGCTGCACCCGCCGCTGACACTGGCCGCGTAGCCGGCTCGACGCCGTTCCCGGCGTCCGAACGGCCACGCCTTCCTCGCACCGCGACCGCACACATTTTGTGCTCGCGTCGCGCGAAAAATGATGGTGGTCGGTACCGCCCGATTTCCGCACACTGCTTCGAACGCCCCGTCAACGGCCGAGCCAGCCGATCGGGGCCGACGGGCTCGACGCGCGCGACGCTGGCGACGCTGGCGACCACCACGCCCGTCACGACAACAGCATCACCACAACAACGCCTCATGACAACGAGGCACAAGAGAAATCCGGGTCAACGAGGGAGGTTCGCATGACAACAACGAAATTCGGGACGGCGCGCGCGCTGGCGGCCGCCATCGCGGCATTGGCAAGCGGCGGCGTGCTGGCGCAGTCCAGCGTGACGCTGTACGGGCAGGTCGACACCTACGTCGGCAGCAACAAGGCGGTCGGCGGCGATCGCGCCTATGTGCTGGGCGCCGGCGGCATGCAGACCTCGTACTGGGGCATCAAGGGCACCGAGGACCTGGGCAACGGCCTGAAGGCGATCTTCGATCTGAATGGCTTCTATCGCGCCGACGGCGGCCGCGCGGGCCGATTCGATGCCGACGGCATGTTCACACGCAGCGCCTATGTCGGGCTGCAGAGCGAGTCGGCCGGCACCCTGCGCATCGGCCGCAATACCACGCCCTATTTCCTGTCGACCATCCTCTTCAATCCGTTGGTCGATTCGTACCATTTCTCGCCGACGATCTTCCACACCTATGTCAGCAGCAATGGCGGCACGGTCTACGATCCCGGCATCGTCGGCGATTCCGGCTGGAGCAATTCGCTGGTCTATTCGTCGCCCAAGTTCGGCGGCCTGAGCTTCAACGCGATCTATGCCTTCGGCGAGCAGGCCGGCGACAACGGCAAGAACAAATGGGGCGGCAACGTGCTGTATTTCAACGGCCCGTTTGCCGCGACCGTGGCCTTCCAGCAGGTCAAGTTCCACAACACGCCCGGCGACGTGACTTCGCCGGCCGCGATGGTGGGCTTTCGCAAGCAGAACGCCGTACAGGCCGGCATGAGCTACGACTTCAAGGTGGTCAAGCTGTTCGCGCAGGGCCAGTACATCCGATCGGATATCGACAGTGCGACCGGCGACATCCAACACAGCAACGGGCAGATCGGCGCCTCCGTGCCGATCGGCGCCGGCAGCCTGTTGCTGTCGTACGCCTACGGCAAGGTCAAGAACGATGTCGCCGATGTCGAGCGCAACACCGCGGCGGTGGCCTACGACTACAACCTGTCCAAGCGCACCGACGTCTATGTCGCCTACTACTACGACAAGGTCGGCGGGCTGTCCCACGGCAACAACTACGGGGTCGGCGTGCGCCATCGCTTCTGAGGGCCCGGCGTCGCCGGTTTCGGGTCGGGCGCGCGTGGCGCTTGTCGTCAACCGGTGACGTCGCGCGTCAATTCGCGCGTCAGCCAGGCCTCGAAACGGTGCACCGCGGGCCGTGCCTGCGCATGGTCCGCGATCACGACCTGGTATTCCATCCCATCCATCCCCGCGTCCGGCAGTACCACCTGCAACTCGCCCCGAGCCAGCAGCGGCAGGATCAGCGGCGTACGGCCGATCGCCACGCCCGCGCCTTCCGCTGCCGCGGCGACGACGTGCTCGTAGCGCGAGAAATACAGGCAGGGCTGAGTGGCCACCGCCGTCAGCCCCAGGCGACGATACCACTCGCCCCACGACATCCAGCCGAATCGGGCATTGGGATCGTGATAGACCAGCAGCGTCGCGCCGCGAATATCGCCGGGGCGATGAATGCGCGCGGCGACCTGTGGCGCGGCGACCAGCATCAGCCGTTCGCGCAGCAGCGCGGTGGGGGCCTGTCCCGGCGGGCTCAGCCGGATCGCCAGATCGAAGCCATCCCTATCCAGATTGGCGATCCCCTCCGAAGCGTCGATGCGCACGTCGATCTCGGGCGCCTGCGCCTGGAACCGTGCCAGGCGCGGCACCAGCCAGAGCGAGGCGAATGACGGCGTGGTGGTGACCGAGATCGCGCTGCGCTCCGGCGCGATCAGGCGTTCGACCGTGCCGGCCAGCTGCTCGATCGCTTGCCTGGCGGCCTGCTGCAGCAGACGGCCCTCGGGCGTCAGCGACAACCCCTTGGCGCCGCGCAGGAACAGCGGCACGCCCAGGGCGTCCTCCAGACTCTTGATCTGCTTGCTGATGGCCGACTGCGTCAGGCACAACTCGTCGGCCGCGGCGGTAAAGCTCAAATGACGCGCCGCGCTGTCGAATCCGCGCAGCGCGTCGAGCGACATTGCGCGCAGGGCCTGCGAAGCGGCCTGGCTGATCTGGGTCATGGCGGGCTTATGCAGACATTGGCAGATGGGGCCGCGATGGGTTCGTCATCCACCGCGGCCATGATGCGCTGGAATACCCGGGATGACGAAACATCCGGCCAGGGAATCAGGGGCATGGCCACAATGACAAGGCGCCCTCTCGATGCGGGGCACGCCCGGAGACTGCCATGCATGCATTCGCTCAACTCGACGGAAAAGATGGGATTGGCCGCAGTGGCGATATTGGCCGGATTGGCGCCGAACCGCTTCGCCTGGTGATCGGCCAAGGATACACCGTCGTTTGCTTGCAAGGCACGGTATGGCTGACCTGCGAATCGGGGGATCCGGCCGAAGCGGCGCGGGATATCGTATTGGCCTGCGGCGAGCGCTTCGATGCCCGGCGCACCATTACCGTTATCGTTTCGGCAATTCGGCGGCGGCCGGCCCGTATTGCGTTGACCCGGCGCAATACGGAGGATCGGCTCGATTGTAAGAAACGACTTAATTGAGTGCCGTCAATGTCTTGCGCATTGTCTTGTCGCAATGTCTTCTTGCAAGCAGACTTGGCGGACCCGGTGCAAAACGCGGGAATTCCCGCAAAAGACCGCTGGGTATGCTGGCGCCCGTGGGATCGGCTATCGCACAGAATCGCGCGCGCACCGGCGGCAAATCGCGTCCCCTGGCAGGACTTCGGCCGCGCCGGATATTGTGATTCGACGCATTACCGTTCGCGAAATGCAATGAAGCACGGTTTCAGGGCTGACTCGGCAGAGCTTACTCGGCGATCAGGAAGCGATCGCGATTCTTGCCCAGCCATGCCGGTGCGCGGCCTCGACCGGACCAGGTCTTGCCGGTCTTGGGGTCGCGGTATTTGGCCGGCGCGGGCGTACCGGAGCGGCCCGCCGATTTGCGAGGACGGCCACGGCGGCGCGGCGCCAGATCCTCGGCCGTCAATCCGTAATCCTCCATCAGCTGCTGGATCTGCGCGATCACCGTCGCCACTTCGGTTTGCCTGGCTTCCTCGAGTTGAGCTTCGAGTTTTTCCTTTTCTGCCAGTAATTGTTTGTAAGTCGCCATCGTCATTCCTTGCCAGTTGTAGGGTGCCGTTATGCTAGCTCACGGTTATGTGCGCGTCACCATAAAAAATGTAATCCAATAAGACAGAATCACAATATTCGGCAATTACATAATAATGCGCACCCCCGCAATGTCGAGGCGGGGATGCGCGGCAACACGCATAACGGCAATGACAAGGAACGCCGCCACGGTGGCATTTAACCGGCTCAGGCGCGCAGCCCGGCTTGTGCATCGCGCAACGCGGTGCGCAATCCTTCTTCGATCACGGGGTGATAGAACGGCATCGCCAGCATCTGATCGATGGTCAATTGCTGCTGATAGGCCCATGCCAGCAGATGGGCGATATGTTCGGCGCGCGGACCGATCCATTCCGCGCCGAGGAAACGCCCGCTCGCCTTGTCGGCATAGACATGCATCAGACCGCGATTCTTCAGCATCACGCGGCTGCGCCCCTGGTCCTCGAAGCTGACCTCGCCGGTGACAAAGCTGTCGGCCGGCAAGTCGGCATGGCGCTGGCCGACCATGGCCAGTTGCGGGTCGGAGAACACCACCGCGATCGGCGCGCGGCGCGGCACCGGCGCGACCTTCGGCCAGGCGGCGGCATTCTCCCCGGCGCTCTTGCCCTCGTCGGCGGCCTCGTGCAGCAGCGGCAAGACATCGTTGGCGTCGCCGGCGATGAAGATCGGCGCCGCGCCGCATTGCAGCGTGGCCGGGTCGAACACCGGCACGCCGCGCGCGTCCAGCTCCAGGCCGGTGTTTTCCAGGCCGAGATTGCGCACGTTGGGCTGACGGCCGGTGGCGGCCAGCACATAGTCGAAGCGTTCGGTCACCGCATTGCCGTCGCGATCGATGAACGAGATCACCGCCTCGTCGCCTTCGCGCGCCATGTCCGTGACCTTGGCATCCGGGTCCAGATAGAACTCCTGCCGGAAGGCCTGGGCGGCATAGGCGCGAATCGCCGGGTCGGTCAGCGGACCGACACCGCCGCGCACGCCGAACACGCGCACATGCACGCCGAGCCGCGACAGCGCCTGGCCCAGTTCGAGGCCGATCACCCCGGGACCGAACACCGCCACGCGGCGCGGCAGGTCCTGCCAGTCGAAGACGTCGTCGTTGACCACCAGCCGGTCGCCGAACACGCGGAAGGGCTGCGGCACGGCCGGGCTCGAGCCGGTGGCGATCACCACCCGGCTGGCGCGCACCACGGTGCCGTCGGCATCGTCGCCGACCTGCAGCACCGTGTTGTCGATGAAGCGGGCGTAGCCGCGCAAGCGATCCTGCTCGGGAATATTGTCGACGCCGCGGACCACGAAGCCGACGAAGCGATCGCGCTCGCGCCGCACGCGGTCCATCACCTCGCGACCGTCGATGCGGATCTGTCCATCGACATGGACGCCGAACGGCGCGGTATGGCGCAGCTCGTGCGCGGCCTCGGCCGCCGCGATCAGCAGTTTCGACGGCATGCAGCCGACGCGCGCGCAGGTGGTGCCGTATTCCCCGCCTTCGATGATCACAGCGCGCTTGCCGGCGGCCTTGGCGGCGCGATAGGCGGCGAGGCCAGCGGTGCCGGCGCCGATGACGGCGATGTCGGTGTCGATGGTTTGCATGGCGAAATTCCTGTTCGGAGAGACGATGGGTGGTTTCGGGGCGGTTCAATCCACGGACCCGAGGGCGGCACGCCGCCATCGGGTCCGGCGACTGCCGGACCGCGCCACGGAAAAATCAGTGGAATGGGAGAAGAAAGGCGCCGCGGGAAATCAGGCGGCCAGATACTGCTCGACCTGCTCGGCGCCGCCGATCAGCTTGCCGTTGATGAACACTTGCGGGGCGGTCATCGTGCCGGACACCGCGCCGAGCACCTTGCCGCGGATCTTGTGTTCCAGCGGCACGTCGATGTACTGGTAGCCGTGGTCCGCCAGCAGTTGCTTGGCCTTGGCGCAGAAGGGGCAGCCTTCCTTCGAGAACACCACGACCTGGTCCGGCTTCCTGGCGTCCGGGGCGACGTAGGCGAGCATCGTGTCGGCGTCGGAGACCTTGAACGGGTCGCCCGGCTCTTCCGGCTCGATGAACATCTTGTCGACCACGCCGTTCTTGACCAGCATCGAATAGCGCCAGCTGCGCTTGCCGAAGCCGAGGTCGGTCTTGTCCACCAGCATGCCCATGCCGTCGGTGAATTCGCCGTTGCCGTCGGGAATCATCACGATGTTCTCGGATTCCTGGTCCTTGGCCCACTCGTTCATCACGAAGGTGTCGTTGACCGAGACGCAGAGGATCGCGTCGACGCCATGCTTGGCGAAAACGGGCGCCAGTTCGTTATAGCGCGGCAGGTGCGTCGACGAACAGGTCGGGGTGAACGCGCCAGGCAGCGAGAAGACCACGACGGTCTTGTTGTCGAACAGCTCCGCGGTGCTCAGGTTCTTCCATTCATTGTTCTCGCGTACGCGGAACGTGACATGGGGGACGCGTTGGCCTTCACGGGATTGCAGCATTGGGATCGCTCCTTGGTTGGATGGTGAATTGGGGGTTCAGTGTCTTGTGCCGCGTTGGTTGTGTGTCGCAGCGAAGGCCCCATTCTGGCGATGCCCCCTCCATTTGTACAATTTATCGTTTAAACCACCGTCATTAGATAAAGCTATAGGTCGCTCTGTGGCGCGGCCGCCGCTTTGCCTGGATCCCCGGCCACGCTCGCGTCCGGCCAGGCGCCGGCATAGACCTCGACGAAGCGGTCCGGGTCCAGATAGCGACGGATCGCGGCGTTGACCTGCTCGACCGTGGCGTTCTCGATGCGGCGCTCCAGCTCTTCGGTAAACGCCATGGTCTGGCCGACGAACAGCTGATAGGCAAGCATCGAGACCAGCGCCTCGTCGCGGCTGCGGGTGACCACCCCCTGTTGCCGCAGTCCGCTCTTGGCCTCGGCCAGTTCGTCCTCCGTCACGCCCTCGCGCAGGAAGCGCCGCAGCTCCCGCTGCACGCCGGCCTTGAGCCGCGGCAGGTTCTGGGGGGCAAAGGAGGCCTGGATGCCAAAGCGCCCGGCGGTATCGAGAGCGCCGATCCGCAGGTAGCTGGTCGCGCCGTAGCTGATGCCCTCCTGCTGGCGCAGCCGATCGGCCAGCCGGCTCTTCATCGAACTGCCGCCGAAGATCCGGTTGGCGATCGCCAGCGCCGCATAGTCGGGATGGTCCATCGTCATGCCGATCGGCAGCGCGGCAATGAAGCTGGCATTGGCCTTGTGCGGCGTCGGCACCGCCAGGCTCGCCGGATGCAGCGGCAGGAAATCACGCTCGACGCGGGCGAACGGCATCGGCGCGCTCCAGTCGCCGAACAGCGTCTCCACCTGCTGCCGCGCGGCCTCGGCATCGAAATCGCCGACCAGCGCGAACTGCGCATGGCTGGCGCCGTAGAAGCGCCGATGGAAGTCGCGCACCTGCCCGAGCTGGACCGCGCGAAGTTCGGCGATCGATTCCTCCAGCGTGGGCACATAGCGCGGGTCGCCCTTCGGATAGGGATTGCCGTGCCTGCCGAGCACCACCGGCGCTAGCGCCTCCGGCTGCCGTACCTGGCTCTGGATGCCGGCGATCGCGGTGGTGCGCAGCACCTCGAATTCGGCCGCGGGCAGGCTCGGTTCGCGCAGCACATCGCGCAGCAACGTCAACACCTGCGGCAGATGTTCGCGCGGCGCCTGGAAGCTGACGGTCACGCGTTCGGCGTCGCCGGAGACGCCGACCGTCGCCCTCAGCGCCTCGAAGGCATCGATCAGCTGCTGCCGATCGCGCCCGCCGGCGCCGCGCATCAGCATGCCGGCGGTCAGCGTGCCGACCGCGTCCAGGCCGCGCAGGCTGTCGACATCGCCCATGCGCAGCACCAGCTGGCCCTGCACGCGCTGCCCGCGCGTGGGCTTGGGCAGCATCGCCATCACCATGCCGTTCGGCAGCGTCGCGCGCAGCGTATGTGCCTCGATATTGGCGGGCGTCGGCGCAAACGGCGCGACCGGCGCGCTGCCCGGCTTGCCCCGATAGTCGCGCGTCAGCTCGGCGAGGTCGGGCGCCGGCGGAATCGCGACGTAGCTCGGCGCGTCGACCGGAGTGAATTGCCCCAGCGTGCGGTTGGCGCGCTGCAGATAGTGGCGCGCGACACGATTGACGTCGTCCAGCGTCACGCGTTCGATCTGATCGCGAGTGATCAGCATCAGGCGCCAATCCCCCTTCGCAATGGCTTCCGACAGCGCCACGCCGTAGCTGGCCGGATCGTTCAGCATGCGTTCGTAGCCGTTGCGCGCGCGACGCTGGGCCCTCTCGAGCTCCTCTTGCGTAATCGGCTGGGCGGCGATGCCTTCGACGAGCTCCAGCAGTCCGGTGCGCGCCGGCTCCAGCGATTGCGCCTTGCCGACCTGCGCGAGGAACACCACGCTGCCCGGCTGCTTCAACGCCCGCACAAAGCCCGTCTGCGACGCGGCCTTCTTCTGCTCGACCAGTCCGCGATACAGGCGGCCTCCCGGTATGGCCGTCAGGATGTCGACGAGCAGCGTCATCGCAGCGGTGTCCGGATGCGCGCCCGGGCCGATGTGATATTGCGCAGCCACGACCTGGATATCGCCGGGCCGCTGCAGCAGGATCTCGCGCGGCCCTTCCTGCGGCGGCTCGACCGTGTACTGTTCCGCCAGCACGCGTGCAGGCCTGGGAATCGCGCCGAAATGGCGCGTCACGCTGGCCAGCGTGCGGGCCGGATCGAATTGCCCCGTGATCACCAGCACCGCATTGTCGGGCTGGTAGTAGCGGCGATAGAAGGCCTGCAGCGCATCGATGCCGACGTGCTCGATATCGCTGCGCGCGCCGATCGGCGCCTTGCCGTAGTTGTGCCAGTGATAGGCGCTGGCTGCCAGCTGGCGCAGCAGCACGCCGGTCGGGCTGTTCTCGCCGCGTTCGAGCTCGTTGCGTACCACGGTCATCTCGCTGTCGAGCGCGCTGCGCGAGATCGTGCTGTTGACCATGCGGTCCGCTTCCATTCGCAGCAGCCAGTCGAGGTTCTCCTCGCTGGCGGCGAAGGTGGCGAAGTAATTGGTGCGATCGTGCGCGGTGGTGCCGTTGAACTGCATCCCGCGGCTCGCCATCTGCCGGCCGATCGCGCCATCCGGCACACTCGGCGTCCCCTTGAACAGCAGATGCTCGAGCAGGTGCGCCATGCCGGTCTCGCCGTAGCTTTCGTGCCGGCTGCCGACAAGGTAGGTGATATTGATCGTGGTGGTCGGCTGCGCCGCATCCGGGGCGAGCAGCACCCGCAGTCCGTTGGGCAGGCGGTATTCCGTGATGCCTTCGGCGCTGGCGACCGGTGTGGGGATGCCCTGCACCGTTTCGCCGGCCGTTGCGGCCGGTGATTCAATCGACGAGCGTGCGGCGTGGGCCGGACCAGGACCGCACAACGCGGCAATCAGGACGGTGCAAAGGATGGCAATGGGGAGGGCCGGGAGGGCGGACAGGACCGGGCCGGCAGCGCTGCGAGGCATGGGATCTCCGTGGTGGATCAGACAGACAGGTGGACGCGCCTTCGGGTGCCCCTTCCCGGCGCGCACCGCATCGGGTGCGCGCCGTCACTGATCGTACCAAACCCCATGTCCGGGCGCGGCTGCGGGACAGCCGCGCCGGAACCGCCTCAGACCACGTTCACCACCGCCGAGCCCGCCGGCACCTCCACCGTGGTGACCCTGGCCGTCGCCGGCTGCGGCGGCGCATTGCCGTCGACCAGTCCCTTCATGATATGGAAGGCGCAATTGAGCCTGTCCGGCGTCAGCGTGACGACCGAATAGCCGATGACATTGGTCTCCGCGTAACGCATCCACGGATTGAAATGCTCCAGCGTGCGATTCAAGGTGTTGACCACAGCGCCGCTGACCTCCTCGTAGATCAGCGCCTTGATCTCGGCAAAGCGGGGGTCGTTATCGACCACGCTCTTGTACGTGCTCATCAGCGTATTGCTCGACAGCCCTGCCCCGACCAGATCGACCATCACCGGCGTCGGTGTCGCCGCATCGAAGTCGTCCATCACCACGCCGGCAAAGAATGCGTGGATGTCGCCGGTCAGCGCCACCACATTGCGAACGTTGTTCGTCTTCAGGAAGGCCATCAGATTCTTGCGTTCCGCGTCATAGCCATCCCACTGGTCCGCGTTGAGCACATAGGTGGCCAGCAGCGACGCCGGCGGCAGGCGGCTGTCGAGCGTGGGCTTGATATTGGCGTCGAAGTTGGCGCTATCGATGCCGGCCTGCGCCGACAGTAGTTGCCGCAGATTGGCGTAGGCGACGTTGTTCGGATAGGTGCCCGACGCCACCGCCGCGCGCAGGTCCGCCTCCAACGCCTCCTCCATCTGGTCGCGCAATGGCGTCAGCGCCGTATTGCTCGCGATCAGCCGCAGCACCATCAACTCTGCGATCGCCTCGGTCAAATCGACCTGCATGCGCAGCAGAGAGACCTGATTGCCCCACAGCTTCCACGTCGTCGCCGCGCCGCCGATACGGTCCTGCCACCACGCGCGCTGTGCGTCGCCCAGCATCGATACCGGCGTCAGCGCACCGCCCGCCGCCGCGATCTTGGCGTCCTCGGCCGCCTTCAGCGTGTCGCGCCGGATGAAGAAGCGGCTGCCGACATCGCCGCCCGCATTGGCCTCCGAGATCAGGTGGTCGGCGCGATACAGCCGCTCGTCGGTCATCAGCAGCGTCGCCAGGTTGCCGAAGGTGAAGGCGCGATAGATCTGGATGTTCTGGAACGAGGGGTTGTTCAGGTCCAGCGTCACATCGGCCGGCAGGAACTCGAACCAGGCCTGGTTGGCGGCGCGGCGCCGCGCGGTCTGGGGCGTCTGGTCGTCGTCGGCGTCATAGCTCTGCCGGTCCTGCCAGCAGTCGTCCGAGAACTCGTGGTCGTCCCAGATCGCGATCATCGGGAAGCGCGCATGCAGCGCCTGCAGCCGCGCATCGCTGCGATAGGCCTTGTACAGATAGCGGTAGTCCTCCAGCGTGGTCGCGTAGCGGAAGCCGCTCGGCAGCGTCGTGCCATTGGGCAGCGACAGCGGCGTATGGCGGCTTTCGACCAGATTGACCGGCGCCCCGTCGGCCACCGCCTCGTAGATGTAGTCCCCGGTGTGCACGATGAAATCGAGATCCTGCTGGGCAAGCTCTTCCATGCCGGCCCAGTGGTTGATGCTCCAGTCCTGGCAACTGACAAAGGCGAACTTCAGCTGCGACAGCGGCGTGCCGGCCGCGGGCGCGGTGCGGGTGCGGCCGACGGGACTGAAGCGGCTGCCCACGCGGAACCGGTAGTAATAGGTGGTGGCGGCATTCAGGCCCGTGACCTTGGTGCGCAGCGTGTAGTCCCACTCGGGCAAGGCACGTAGATGGTCGTTGACGACCAGCGTGGAGAAGTCCTCCTGGGTCGACACCTGCAAGCGCACATTGACGTGCCGCTTGCCGTTGTCGCCTTCGACACGCGTCCACAGCACGACGCTGTCGGGGCGGGGATCGCCCGAGGCGACCCCGTGCCGGAAGTCGAACAGGTCCGGTTCCGGCGGATCGGGATTGTCATCGCCACCGCCGCAGCCGGCCAACCCAGTGGTGGCGACCGAGACGGTGATGAAGCTTCCCCATTTCAAGAACTGGCGACGATCCATGTTGTTCTCCTTGTCAGGACAGGGACAGGTGAGGGGACACAGGCAGCATAGGAAATCGATCCGCCGATGGCGAGCGCTTGCCGCCCGCGCCGATGCGATGGCTCGACCTGCCGGTCCACCTCACTCGGATACTGCTGGCAATTGCCGCTATCCGCCCGCGTTCGGCATGGATTTGCCGCGCAGGGGCGAATTCGTATAAGGTGCGCCTCATGGATGAACAGAAACGCAACCTGAACCGCAACGCGAATCCCTCCTTGTTCCGGCAGGCCCTCACGCACCTGCCCTACAAGACCATCGGCGCCGCCGCCGTGCTGACGGCCGCCGGCTTTCTCAGCTACTGGACCTACCTGGGCATCAATCAGGGCCGCCTGCTGTTCGACGCAAGGCGGCGCCCGCCGCGCGAACTCCCGGAAGGCATCACCGCCTATTCGCACATCATCCCGGGGGGAATGCTGCGCGGCTATGTGTATCGCGGCGATGCGCACTGTGCCGTCACCGATCTGTTGTTCTATTTGCCAGGTCGCGGCGAAGACGTGCTCGAGACCATGCAATTTCTACATTGGCTGCCGGCCGAAGTCGGCTTTGCCACGTTCGACTATCGTGGCCTGGGCCATTCCGACGGCATCCCCTCGGAGGCGGCCGCCGTGGCCGACGCCAGCCAGTTCCTGCTGCATCTGCGCCGCGTGCTGCCGGGCACGCGGGTCCATGTGGTCGGCCGCAGCCTTGGCACAGGGGTCGCGATCCAGCTGGCCGACCTGCAGGACTTCGAAAGCCTGCAATTGATCACGCCCTACGATTCGCTGCTGGAACTCGTGCGCAAGCGTTTTCCGCTGGTGCCGCTGCGCCAGCTGATGCGTCATCACTTCGATTCGATCTCGCACTGCAAGAAGGTGGTACAGCGGACCAAGGTGCTGCTTGCCGAGGTCGACGACGTGGTACCGCACGCATGCTCCGAGCGCCTGATGGCGGCGTGGCCCGGGCCGGTGGCCGTGGAGACCATTCCCGGCAGCAATCATTCGGACATCATCGCGCACCACAGCACCTGGCGGGCACTGAGCGAGTTTGCGCTGCTGTTCGCGCGCCGGCCCGACCTGGACGCGCATGGCAATCGGCTGGACGAGATTCCCACGCCCACGCCCGCACCGATGGCCGAGCACGCCGTCGCCCACGACACGGGCGGTGGCCAGGAGCCTCCCGCCCTGCCGGTCGCTGCCGCCCCCCTGCGCACCGACGGCGCCAGCTGAGGCCCCCACCGGGGGTGCGAACCCGTCATGGTCCATGCCTTGTCGCCGGGCACCGGTCAATCGCCGGCCGGTCATTTGGACAGGTAAATCACGATCGCGATCAGCCCGATCGCGGCGAGGGTCAGCAGCACGAAGGTCAGCACGGCGCCACGCTGTCAGTCAGTTTCCCGCGAGTATTCCGCAGGAAATCTTGCGGCGCCGTAGGCGGCTGGCTGATTACGGCAAGGATTCGTCCTACAAGCAAGGCGCAGCTTGCTTTCCGCGGGGGCCTGCAGGACGACCCGGGACGCCAACGTTATGCGCATTCGGCATGACCCCGGGCGAGGTGCTGTGGAACAATGCCTCATCCCTGTTCCCTCGAACCCAAGAACCCTGCACCCATGACCTCCAGTTCCGACGCCATCGTTTATCTGAACGGCGAATTGACGCCGCTGTCCGAGGCGCGCATCCCCGTGCTCGACCGCGGCTTTATCTTTGGCGATGGCGTCTACGAGGTAATCCCGGTCTATGCCGGCAAGCCGTTCCGCGCGGCACAGCATCTGGCCCGGCTCTCGCGCAGCCTCGACGCCATCGGTATTCCGAATCCGCATGACGATGGCCAATGGACCGCGCTGATTGCGCGCGTCATGCAGGCCAACCCGATGCCGGACCAGATGATCTATATCCAGGTCACGCGCGGCGTTGCCAAGCGCATGCACGCCTTCCCGAAAGAGGTGACGCCGACCGTCTTCATCATGACCAATCCGATGTCGCTGCCGCCGGCCGCCGCGACCGAGCGCGGCGTCGCCTGCGTCACGATGGAGGACAAGCGCTGGCTGCACTGCCAGATCAAGTCCACCTCGCTGCTGGGCAACGTGCTGGCGGCGCAGAATGCCGCCGAGCATGGCGTCACCGAGGCCATCCAGTTCCGCGACGGCATGCTGACCGAGGCCTCGGCGTCCAACGTCTGGGTCGTCAAGGATGGCGTCGTCGCGGCGCCGCCCAAGGACAATCTGATCCTCGAAGGCATCCGCTACGGCCTGATCGAGGAGCTGTGCAGCCGCTTCGAGATTCCGCTGGTCTCCCGCCCGATCAATCGCGACGAGGTGTTCGCCGCCGACGAAGTCCTGCTGTCGTCGGCCAGCAAGGAGATCCTTCCGGTGGTGACCATTGACGGCAAGACGATCGGCAGCGGCGCGCCGGGACCGGTGTTCGAGCGCCTGTACGCGGCTTATCAGGAGGTCAAGACGGCCTGAGCCCGATTCGAAAGGAGCCGGCGGATTGCCGGCTCCGTCCGCAGCGCGGCAAAGCCGCCGGGAGCGCTCCGCCCCGGCGGTTTTTTATTTTGGCATGCGCTCTTATTTCGCCGTGGTGACCAGCACCTCGGCCTGTGCGCGCCCCACCGTTCGAATGCGGTGCGGCAGATCGGCATCGAAATACAGCGAATCGCCGATCGATAGCGCGATAGTTTCCTCTCCCAACATCACCTCGACCTGCCCCTTCAGCACGAACAGGAACTCTTCGCCGCTGTGCGCGGAGCGCGCTTCGTCGGGGAACTCGCGCGGCGGATACATGATGAAAGGCTCCATCGCCTTGACCTTGCGCCGCGCGGCGATCGCCTCGTAACGATAGGTGCGCTCGCGCTCCGATGTCGCCAGGGGCTCCCGCTCTCCGGCGCGGGAGATGCAGATGACCTCATGCGCGCTGTCCCGCGCGTCGCCCAGCAGCTGTCCCGTCCCCATGCCATAGGCATCGGCGATCTTCAGGATCGTGGCGATCGATGGCGAACTGAGACCCCGCTCCAGTTTGGACAGGTAACTGCGCGTCAGGCCTGTCCGCTCGGCCAGAGCTTCGAGCGAAAGGCCGCGCTGGCGGCGGAGAGTGCGAAGGCGATGCGCCAGATTGACCATGAGAAGGCGATAGCAAAAGCGACCGCGGCATTATATCGGCGCACCGGGAACAACATGTCCTACTTGACACAACACCCTCAATAGGACACATTGTGTCATGCCGGCAATCACATGACACACAACGGAGAGTTCCCATGAATGCGCCCCGATGGATGGTGGCGGTCGCCAGCTGCTGCCTGCTGACCGTGAATGCCGTAGCCGCAGAATCCTTTCCCGCCAAGCCGATCCGGCTGGTAGTGCCGTTTGGCGCTGGCGGGATCACCGACAATATCGCCCGCCTGGTGGGGCAGGAATGGTCCGGCGCGCTGGGCCAGTCCGTGCTGATCGAGAACCGGCCCGGCGCCGGTGGCCTGATCGCCGCGCAGGCCGTCGCCAAGGCGGCGCCCGACGGCTATACCGTGTTCATGGGCACGGTCGGCACCCAGATCGTCAATCCTCTGATCTATCCGGCCGGCAAGCTGCCCTACTCTCCCGACACCCAGTTCACGCCGCTGGGCATGGTGTCGAAGTCGCCGTTCATGCTGGCGGTAGCGCCCAGCGTACCCGCGCGCAACCTCACCGAGTTCCTCGCCCATGCGCGCAGCCATCCGGGCCAGCTCGACTACGGCTCGGCGGGCAGCGCCAGCGCGCCGCACATGAGCATGGAGCTCCTCAAGCTCCTGAGCGGAACCAGGATCAATCACGTGCCGTACAAGAGCGGCGCCGAAGCGGTCAATGCGGCCATCGGCGGCCATGTCGCCGCGGTAATCGACGCCGTGCCGGTGGTCATGCCGCAAGTCAAGGCCGGCAAGCTGCGCGCGCTCGCCATCGCCAACGGTACCCGTTCCACCGCTGCGCCTGCCGTGCCGACGAGCCAGGAGGCCGGCTTGCCGTCCTTCGAAACGAGTTCATGGAATGCGCTGTACGTCCCGGCCGGCACGCCCGCCGACGTGGTCGACAAGCTCGCCACGACCTTGCGAACCACGCTGTCACGCCCGGAATTGCGCAGCCGGCTGGCTGCGCAGGGCAGCGAGGCGCTGGCCGGCACGCAGCAAGAATACGCCGCGATGATGACCGCCGAGAAAAAGAAATGGGCGGCGGTGGTCGAGGCGGCAAAGATCAGGGCCGAGTAAAGCCCCTCGGGCCGACCTGTCCCCGACCGGTCCGGACTGGCCCGGACCGGCCTTCAACATCTCTACGGAACATCGACATGGCTGATACCTTCGATCTGAACAAAGACGAACTGATCGCCCGCGCGCAAGGCGAGATGCAAACCCGGCTGACCGTGCCGGAACGATCGCTGCGCGACAAGGTGGCGCTGACCTGCCGCATCCTGTTCGACGGCGGCCACGATTCGGGCCTCGCCGGTCAGATCACCGCGCGGGCGGATGAACCTGGCCGCTACTACACGCAGCGGCTGGGGCTCGGTTTCGACGAGATTACCGCGGAGAACCTGCTCCTGGTCGACGAAGACCTGCGCGTGCTGGAGGGCGGCGGCATGCCGAATCCGGCCAACCGGTTTCACTCGTGGATCTATCGCGCACGGCCGGACGTCAACTGCATCATCCACACGCATCCCTTCCACGCGGCCACACTGTCGATGCTGGAGGTGCCGCTGATGGTGTCGCATATGGACACCTGCGTGCTATACGGCGATTGCGCCTTCCTCGAGAAGTGGCCGGGCGTGCCGGTCGGCAACGAGGAAGGCGAAATCATTTCGGCGGCCCTCGGCGGCAAGCGCGCCATCCTGCTGGCGCACCATGGCCTGCTGATCGCCGCGACCTCGGTCGAGGAAGCCTGCGTGATGGCGCTGCTGTTCGAGCGCGCAGCCCGCATGCAGCTGGCCGCGATGGCGGCGGGCACCATCAAGCCGCTGCCCGAGGCGCTGGCCAGGGAGGCGCACGACTGGATCCTGACACCGCGCCGCTCGCAGCTGACGTTCGAGTACTACGCCCGCCGCACGTTGGCGGCGGCCCGCAGCTGAGTGCCGGTGTTCCATCGACCGGGCGACGCCGCGCTATCGGGCCTCTCCCACGCGGGCGCACAGCACGCGCAGGCCGCCGCCCGCGGTCTGCAGGCCATCCTTGCGGCGGGCGAAGTAGCGGGCGTTCAGCGCCGGCGCGTCGAGGTCCGTCACGCCGGTGAAGCCCATGGCGGTCAGCCGTTGCACCAGTTGCGCCGGCACGAACCCGGATAGCCAGGGCTCGCCCAGCGCGGCAACCTGCTCGGCCATATGCGCCGCCATCAGCCGCTCGAACGGCGGCAGCACGCTGGCGTCGACGCGATAGTCGAACACGATGCGCGTGCCCGCCGGCAGGCTGGCGACATGGCGCAGCGTGCCGTCGATCGCGGCGTCCGTCAGATACGGCGTCACGCCGAGCCAGACGAAGCAAGCCGGCTGATCGCCGCGAAAGCCCGCCCCTTCCAGCACGTGTTGCAGCGACGCCTGCTGAAGGTCGGCAGGCACGGCCGTCGCACCGTGAGGCATGCTCAGCCCGGCCTGCCGCATCAGCTCCTGCTTCCACGCCTGCGTGGCCGGATGGTCGACCTCGAAGACGCGCATGCCGTCGGCCGCGGCGGGCGCGCGCCATGCCAACGTGTCGAGGCCCGCGCCGAGCACCACGCATTGGCGCACGCCGGCGCGCGCGGCGTCCGCCAGCTCGGCATCGGCCACCATCGCGCGCGCCACCACCGCGGCGCGCATGGGCCGCGCCATCGGGTCGTTATAGCGATACGGGTCCTCGCGCACGGCGCGTTCGAGCTCGGGACCGAGAATCGGCAAGGCGACAGGGTCGGGCAGCACGAGCGGTTCGTCGAGCAACTGGTGGACGGCGCGCGCAATGGCCATCATCAGCGCGGTCGTGCTGGGGCGGCCCTGGGCCAGCGCGGTGGGTTCGGTTTCGGACATGGTTGGCTCCTGCTGCGAAAGCCGGGCAGCATAGACCCTGACGTGCACGTCAGGGTCAAGCGCCAGCGCGCGTGCCAGGCTCCGTCATGTCACGGCGTGACCCGATCGTCAGCGCCGCCGCGACGCCGGGATCCCGCTTCACCGGCATGCGCGCGCACCGCCTCGACAAACGCGCGTACTTCGGGATCGACCATATGTCCGATCTGCAGCAGCGGCTCGTCCCGATAGGCCTTCTGCAGCTTGTCCCGCAGACCTGCATCGTGATGGACCATGCGGTCGGCCAGCGCTTCCCAATCGCGCAGCAGCGTGCGGCTCGGCGCGGCCGACGGGTCGGTGCCGGCCGCGATCAGCGCGCGGGCCCGCTGTGCCAGCGCCTGCCATTCGGGCTCGAGCCGCTTGTCCAGCCGCGCCAGCTCGTCCCGCGATAGATGCCGCAGCCACGCCGCCATGCGCAGTTCGACCGCCGCCTCCATATAGCGCACCATCGCCGCGTCGATGCCGCCAAAGCCCTGCTGTGCGGCGAGCTTGATCATCTCGCCCCAGCGGATGGCCCGCTCCATATCGCCCTGCATCCAGCGCATCGCCAGATGCATCCAGCGGGCGGCCAGCGCCTGCGTGCCAATCGCGTCCGCCGGCCATCGCTGTGCCATCGCCTCGCGGATCTCGTCCAGCAGCGGCTGCCATTCCGCCTCCGTGGCGATCCACTGCCGGAAGATTGTCTCGAGTTCCGTCTCGCTGAAGTACTCGCGATAGGCCCGCATCTGGCGCAGGGCCGCGAGCCAGTGCTCGATCTCCGGCTCGCCGCCCGCGGCCAGCATGGTCTGCAGCAGCACCAGCCGTCCACGCAGCTCGGTCGCGCGCGCGATCTCGCGATCGAGCGTCTCGATCTGCTGCGTAACGATGCGATGCCGCGGCGGCCCCTCCCCGGCCAGCAGCGCGCCGATCGCGGCCAACGACAGGCCAGACTGGCGCAAGACCTGGATGGCATGCAGCCGCGCCACGTCGTCGCGGTTATAGAGTCGATAGCCCGCGGTCGAGCGGCCGGAGGGCTTGAGCAGGCCGATGCGGTCGTAGTGATGCAGGGCGCGGACGGTCAGGCCGGTCTGCTTGGCAAGCGTGCCGACTTTCAGGAGCATGGGCAAAGCGGGCGGGAAGGTGAATCGACAAACGTCATTGACGCGGGCCGTGGGCCGCGGCGGGCGTCATTGTCGCTTAGTCGCGCCTTGCCTGGCAGCCGAGGCTTTCTTCGCGGCGGGCTTCTTCGCAGCGGTGGCCTTTTTGGCGGCAGTGACCTTCTTTGCAACGGCGCCCTTCTTGGCCGCAGTGCCCTTCTTGGTCGCAGTGGCCTGCTTGGTCGCGGGGGCCTTCTTGGTCGCAGGGGCCTGCTTGGTCGCGGGGGCCTTCTTGGTCGCAGGGGCCTTCTTGGCAGCGGCTGGCGCCTTCTGGAGAACGGCCTTTGCCGCGGCAGCGGTCTTGTCCCCGGCAGTCTTCTTCGCCGCTGTCTTCGACGGCGCCCTGCGCCTGCCCTCGCCGCCGAAATCCAGCGTGATCCAGGCCGGCGCATGATCGCTCGCCTGCGCCGCGCCGCGGACCCAGCGGTCGACGCCGGCCTCGCGCAAGGCCGGCGCCAGCGTCGCGTTCAGTAGCAGATGGTCGATGCGCAAACCCGAATTGGTCTGCCAGTGCTGGCGAAAGTAATCCCAGAACGTGTAGATCCGCTCGTCGGGATATCTGGCGCGCAAGGCATCGACCCACCCCTGCTCCAGCAACCGTCGATAGCAGGCGCGGCTTTCGGGCTGCAGCAAGGCGTCCTTGAGCCAGGAGCGCGGGTTGTAGATGTCCTCGTCGGTCGGCACCACGTTGTAGTCGCCGGCCAGCACGACGGGATGGCCGCTGTCGTAGAGCGTGGCCGCATACTTGAGCAGGCGCTCGAACCAGGCCAGCTTGTATTCGAATTTCGGGCCCGGCTGCGGATTGCCGTTGGGCAGATACAGACAGCCGACCAGCACGCCATGCACCGCCGCCTCGATATAGCGGCTCTGCTTGTCGCCATCGTCGCCGGGCAGTCCGCGCCGGCTTTCGATCGGCTCGGTCCCGCGCGACAGGATCGCGACCCCGTTCCATGACTTCTCGCCATGCCAGATTGCGCCATACCCGGCGGCACGTATTGCATCGATCGGAAAACCGGCATCGGCGGTCTTCAATTCCTGCAGGCAGACGACGTCGGGCGCCTCGCGTTCCAGCCATTCCAGCAATGCCGGCAGGCGGGCGCGAATGCCGTTGATATTGAAGGTGGCGATCTTCAGCATGGCGATGGGCGAATCGGCTAAATGGCTGGGCAGGTCGATTGGCTTGCCGTTGTTCCCTTTTTAAGAGAGCTGCCGGGCCGCGGCAATCGGGCGGTGTCCCACACTCGAAATCGCCGCGCCGCATTTTTTGCGCGACGGGCTTGTGCGTACGGAAAAGCTTCTCTATAATCCGCGCCTTCCACAGGCTCGTAGCTCAGCTGGTTAGAGCACCACCTTGACATGGTGGGGGTCGTTGGTTCGAGTCCAATCGAGCCTACCAACGCAAATCGACGACGGCGCCGGAGGCATTGCCATCCGGTGCCGGCGACGACCTTGCACACCGCGATCGCGTTCTGCATCCCGGTTTTCCACTCAGCGCCGTTTAGCCGTTTAGCCGTTTAGCCGCTTCCGCGCCTGGCCGTCCGCGCATCGCGATGTGAGCTGGGCTAGCCGCGTCCGCGCCGCCCGAGCACCCGCCGCACCGCCACCTCGAAACGCGGATCCAGCACCGCGCCCACATTGAAGCGCGCCCACGGCGACCTTGCCTCCGGATCGACGCGAAAGACCCGTCCCGGCGCGATCATCACCTTCTGCGCGAGCAAGGCCTCTGCCAGCGCCAGCGAGTCCGGCGCCTGCGGAAACGCCGCCCACAGGTACAGGCTTTGCGGCGGGCGCACCCATACGTCGGCGCCCAGCCGATCGAACAACGCCAGTGCCTGCTCCGTGGCGTCGGCCAGCCGGGCGCGCAGCCTGGCGAGATAGCGCTGGTAATGACCCTCGCTGAGGATCACGTCAACCGTACGCTCGCAGTATTCCGAACTGCTGACGTGGATCAGCGCCTTCAGGTCGGCGAGGTCGCTGGCGAGGGCATCGTTGCAGGCGATATAGCCGACCCGCAGCGCCGCGGAGAAGGACTTGGAGAAGCTGCCGATATAGATGGTCCGCTGCAGCTGGTCCAGTGCCGACAGCCGCGGCAGCGTGGTCGGCTTGAAGTCCGCCAGCGCATCGTTCTCGACCACCAGCAGATTGAAGCGCTCGGCCAGTTGCAGCAGGCGATAGGCCTTGGCCGGGGAGAGGTCCGAGCCGGTCGGGTTGTGGCCGACCGATTGGGTGAAGAACAGCCGCGGCCGTTCACGGGTCAGGATTTGCTCCAGGGCCTCGACGTCCGGCCCGTCCGCGAGCCGCGGCACGCCGACGATGCGCGCGCCGGCCAGCTTCAGCTTGCCGAACAGCGGGTAGTAGCCCGGATCGTCGACCAGCACCGTGCCCCCGGCCGGCACAAAATAGCGGATCACCAGATCCAGCGCCTCGTTGGCGCCATGCGTCAGTACGATCTGCCTTGCCTGCGCACCGATGCCGACATCGCCGAGCTTGCGCACCAGATGGTCGCGCAGCGGGCCGAAGCCGAAGCGATTGCCGTAGCGGAACAGCGCGCCCAGGCCGGTGCGCACGACCTTGTGGTGATAGCGGTCCAGCCGCGCCTCGGCCAGCCATGACACCGGCGGGAAGCCGTCGCCGACCGCCAGCACGTCGGGCCGGTTCTTCAACTGCTCGCGCATCAGCCAGACGATGTCCATCGCGCGGCCGAGCGTGCCGGCATCCTCCTCCGGCACGGGCCTGGCTGCCACCTCGCGAACGAAGAAGCCAGAGCCACGCCGCGGCTCGACCAGCCCGCGCGCGACCAACAGCTCGAAGGCGGCAACGATGGTGTTCTTGCTGTAGCCGTGCAACTGCGCCAGCTCTCGCAGAGAGGGCAGGCGGTCGCCGGTGCGATACGCGCCTTCGGCGATCTGGCGGGCGATCGAGTCGGCCAGCGTGGCGGCAAGCGTTGGGGATCTGCGGGCGGTGCCGGGAGCGGTGGAGGTCATCGAAGGGGCGCAAAAACCGGGCAAAAGGCCACTGTCCCCGCAAACTGTACCCCTATTGGCTGGTACAGTCACCCTAGACTGTCTCCAGTCCATACCAGAGCACCACAGAACCAAAGAACGGAGACCTCGATGCTTGCTTCCCTCCCCTCGTCCGATGCCGCTGCCGCTGCGGCCGAGCCCCGCCGCAAACCCGTCGATTCCCGCCTGCCCCGCTTTCGCGAGATGACGCCGGCCCAGCGCCTGGCCGCCATCGCCGACGCGGTTGGCCTGGACGACGACGAGCACGCGCTGCTGGCCGAGCCCGGCGCGCTCGGCGCGGCCCGGGCCGACGGCATGATCGAGAACGTGATCGGCACCTTCGAGCTGCCCTTCGGCGTGGCGGGCTATTTCCAGATCAATGGCAAGGACGTGCTGGTGCCCATGGTCGTCGAGGAGCCGTCGGTCGTGGCCGCGGCCTCGTACATGGCCAAGCTCGCGCGCGGCTGCGGCGGCTTCGAGACCTCGAGCTCCGGCCCGCTGATGCGCGCGCAGGTGCAGGTGGTCGGCGTCGCCGATCCCTATGGCGCGCGGCAGGCGCTGCTGCGCCATCGCGACGAGATCCTCGCCGTGGCAAACGCGCGCGACAAGGTGCTGATCGGACTCGGTGGCGGCTGCCGCGACATCGAAGTCCATGTGTTTCCCGACACGCCGCGCGGCGCCATGGTGGTGATGCACCTGATCGTCGACGTGCGCGACGCGATGGGCGCCAATACGGTCAATACGATGGCGGAGGCGGTGTCGCCGGTGGTCGAGCGCATCACCGGCGCCCCGGTCCGGCTGCGCATCCTGTCGAACCTCGCCGACCTGCGGCTCGCCCGCGCCCGGGTGAGGCTGACGCCCGAAGCGCTATCGACCGGCGAGCGCAGCGGCGAGGTGATCATCGAAGGCGTGCTCGACGCGTACACCTTCGCGGCGATCGACCCGTACCGCGCGGCGACACACAACAAAGGGATCATGAACGGCATCGACCCGGTGATCGTGGCGACGGGCAACGACTGGCGCGCGGTCGAAGCCGGCGCGCATGCGTATGCCTGCCGCGCGGGACGCTACACCTCGCTGACCCATTGGGAAAAGGACGCCAGCGGCGCGCTGGTCGGCACGATCGAATTGCCGATGCCGGTCGGACTGGTGGGCGGCGCCACCAAGACCCATCCGCTGGCGCGGCTCGCGCTGAAGATTCTCGGCGTGCAAAGCGCACAGGAACTCGGCGAAATCGCGGCCGCGGTAGGACTGGCGCAGAATCTCGGCGCGCTGCGCGCGCTGGCCACCGAGGGCATCCAGCGCGGCCACATGGCGCTGCACGCCCGCAATATCGCGCTGGTCGCCGGCGCGGTCGGCCAGGAGGTCGAGCGAGTGGCGCGCCGGATGGCCGAGGAAAAGGACGTGCGCACCGATCGCGCGATCGAACTGCTGGCGCAGTTGCGGCAGGGATAGAGGCAAGGTAACCACGCAGCGGGGGACTGCCCCGCCCCCCCGCTGACCACACCAAGAAAAAAGCGCCCGACGAACAGCGAGGCGCCACAGGAGACAACCCATGCAACCACAACCCAAGCCCACCGGCAGCCCGCTGGTCGAAGTCTGGGGCGATACCGCCAACCCTCGCCATCTTGCCTGCGCCATCGTCATCGGCGGCGCGCTGAGCCTCGCGGCGTTTGCTCTCGCCAGCCGCATCCTTGCCGAACTGGTCCGCACGCCGGAGCTCGCCCGTGCCTACGCGGTGCTCGCGGGGCTGGCCGGTTGCGTGCTGGCCGGCTTCATCTGCGCCTGCCTCTTCAAACCGAAGCGCGTGGTCACCGAGGACACCGGAACCGACGCGAGCAGCGCCACCGCGGCCGCCGCACGCGAGCAGGCGCTCGATCGCCTTGCCGAAGAGTCCGGTGGACTGGGGACAATGGCCGACCTCCCCGCCGCCACGGTGCAGGAACTGCGCGAACTGCAGCTCTACGAATTGTTCGCCGCCCGCGAGCACCGTGCCATGGCCGCCAGCAAGTCCGAAGCCACGATACCGGAGGCCGCCGCCTCCGCGCCCGCGCGCCCCAACGCCGCCTGACCCGCTACCGCCTGGAGCGCATCATGATCGAATCCACCCCTCTGCTGACGCAGATCCTCGTCGCGCTGGGCATGGGCCTGGCCGGCGCCATCGTCTTCGCGGCAATCGGCCTGGTGTCGGGCACCGACGAGACCACTACGCTCGCGCCGCTGACCTTGCTGGTCGTACTGCTCGGCGTGCCCCCGGCCGGCGTGTTCACCTTCTTCCTGGCCGGCGCGGTCGCCAAGCACATGACGCACGCGGTGCCGACCGCCTTGCTTGGCATTCCCGGCGACACCATGGCCACGCCGCTGATGCAGGACGCCAACCATCTGCGCAATCTCGGCGTGCCGCATATCGCGCTGCGCAAGATGATTTCCGGCGCCATCGTCGCTGCCTTTTGCGCGGTGCCGCTGGCGGTGCTGTTCGCGGTGCTGCTGGCCCCGTTTGGCGCCACCATCACCAAGGCCGCGCCGTGGATCTTCGTGGCCGCGGCGCTGGTGATCGCCTACGCCTCGCCGGGCCGCTGGGCCTCGGTGGCAACGCTGGTGCCCTTCGTGGTGGTCATCGTCGCGCTGCAGACCTTGACCGCGAAGTTCGGCGTCAAGCTGAGCATCAGCTATTTCCTCGGCATTGCGATCGGGCCGCTGATTGCGGACCTGTTCTCAACGCTGTCGCCGGTCGACCGTCCGCGCATGCAGCGCAAGGAAGCCCGCACCTTCACGCTGGCACCGGACGTCAAGGGATGGAGCGGCTATTTCCCCAATCCATTGAAGGTAATGGACGGCACGCAGACCCGCTGGACCGTGGCCACCGCCGCCATCTCCAGCGCGACCTTCGTGTTCAGCCCGGTCGCGATGACCGTGGTGCTGGGCGAGCTTGTCGGTTCGCGCATCAAGCACGCCTATCACCGGCTGACCACGGTGCTCAGCGCCCGCAACGGCGTCACCGAGGCAACCTATATCGCCGAGGCACTGATTCCGCTGATTGCCTTCGGCCTGCCGCTGAGCCCGGTCGCCGCAGGTCCGGCCGCGCCGCTGTTCAACGCCCCGCCGGTGTTCACGGTCGATGCCGGCAATGGCCAGACCCACAACCTGCACAACCTGCTGAGCCATTGGGAATTCCTTGGCTACGGCCTGCTGGCGGTTCTGCTCGCCTCGATCGTGTCGTATCCCTTCGCGATGAACTACGCGCGCCGTGCCGCGCTGTTCGTATCGCGCCGCATCTCGCACGAGGCCATCGTCGCGACTTTCGTCGGCCTGATCCTGGTCATCAGCGTGTGGGAAGGACAACTGCTCGGCCTGCTGGTCATCCTGACGCTGGGCTCGATCGGCGGCCTGCTGTCGCGCGTGCTCGGGTTCAACACGGGCGTGCAGTTCATGGGGTATTACACGGCGGTGCTGACGGTGCCGGCGTTGATCAAGCTGGCGGGATGACAATAGAAGCCGCCCCGCACGCCAAACGCAATAGAACAACGGCGCGGATACCGCGCCGTTTTTTTTACCAGCATTCACCGCATGGGAGACCTGTCAGGAATCATCGTCCTCCCGGCAGAACAGCCGGGGAAACGTTGAATCTCTGTCACGTATCCACGTAGCAGGCAGGTCACCGTTCCTTTCCAACGCTTGGTAGATGGCGCGCACATCGGCCTTGCTTACCATCTTGGCCGTGAGCATCCGACGCAGCAGGTCATGGCCGTGCATCGTCGCAATGCCGAACTCCTCGGCCAGTTGATGCATTGCGAGATCGTCTGTCACGACGATCGCTTCTTTGAGCTGGCCGAAAGCCAATACCCGGCAATCCACAGGCGATGGAGGACTTCGGTATAGGCTTGCGTTCGCGATTACCCAGCCGCGTAACACGCTGGCAGCGGCATCCAGTTGTTCCCGATCCTCACGACTCAGACGAAAGCGCTTTGCCAAGCGTTCCGATTGCAGCGTGTCATCCTGAAACCACGGAAAGTTGCTCTGCAATCGAGGGCTGCGCTGAAACTCGCGTTCGACATCCTCGAGAATGGTCAGCTGGTACCCCTTTTGCCCAAAGGCGACGCCCAGCAGCGGCTTGACACGTTTCGCAATCCGCAGATATGCATTCGTATCAAGCAGAAGCAAGGTCAACGCTCAAGCTCCGCGTAGATGGCTTTTGCGTCCACGAGACCGATGTCCAGGAGTTGTTGTACCAGGCCCGCTTCAATGCCTCTTTCACGAATCATCGTGCGCAGCGCGACGAAGAAGTCGGACTGAAATACCTGTTCGGCCGCCGCAATATATTCGCGTGCCGATGGTGGAGGCTTGTCGAACATCGCATGGCTCACCAAGGACGACGGCGCTGCGTTTCGAATCCTGTGCAGATTGACCTCGTCAATTGCCATGGGCGGCAGGCCATAGTGCCGCTGATAATTTCTGGCCTGGCAGAAGACGCTATAGAGTGAAATGGCATGCTGGTTCGCATGCTCTTGCAGAGCGGCCAGCGCCGATGCTTCCCGCTTGGCACGCACGGCATCGCCATACGCTTCGGTCGCACAGGGCTGTGGAAACAGCAGCGCACCGGCGAAAGCATCGGCAAAATCCTCCCCTTCCTCCTTCCCCGCGAGGTAGGGCGTATAAACATGCGCCAACTCGTGCGTCATCCAGAACTTGAAATCTTCGAGCTTGGTGTCGAGATTCAGAAAGACAAAGGTAACGCGCTCTGCCGGCAGGGCAATATGGAGCGCGTTCGCATGCAGCTGCTTCTCTCCCCAAAGGACCGGCACCAGCACGGCACCTGCCTCTTTGAACTGGCCGATAAGGTGGTGGTAATCGAGGACTGCGCGATCACCCAAGCCTAGCTTCGTCCTTACCTCGGCGACGGTTCTCTGGAGCGATGCATAGTCCGTCGTCGCCGAATCCAGACGCGGGCGCAAGGAGTGGCCCGGCGGAAGGAACGGCACCACGCCCTTGAGTAGCATGCCGATCTCACGCGCATGAGCAAGATGCCGCTCCGTCGTCTTGGTATTGGCTCGCTTCCTGAATGCGATGATGGGAACGCCCTCTTCGGACTGCGTGACCAGCTCCGCGAAATTCAAGCGCAGAAGCATGGCCAACTTCAGCAGTTTGTCGGGACGAGGAAAGTCTTGCCCCTTAAGCCAGTTCGTCACAGCCTGCGGGCTGACGCCGAGCCTTCGTGCAAGCTCTGCTTGAGAGAGTCCTGCTTTTTGCAGGCCCTCGGTGACGGCAGCTTTTGAGAGGGTCTTTTGCATAGCGGATCATTCTAGGCACCGCGCGCCGCATCGTCAAGTTTCATCAAGTTTGAGGAGCCGTATGGGCAAACACATCACATGCTACGGACAAGACGTGGCCGCGACGTTGATCCCTCTCTCATTTTTGCGAGATGCAGCCAGCCAGCGCGGCGGAACTTTCGCTTACTCCCCTTCCCAATAATCCAGGCTCCCCTCCGCCCGGCCGATATAGGCAAACCCATTGCCGTGATCCAGCACGCCGAACTTGCCCGAGTCTGGATAGTGGCAAAGCTCCGGCGCGGTCATCGTGCTGACGGCCAGCACTTTCAGTTCCTGCGTGCCTGTGTTGATGATCTGATGCGCGGTCTCCGGGCCGCCCGCCGGGCAGCTGATCACGTCCCCCGCGCGAATCGGATGGCGCGCCTCGCCGATGCGCACTTCACCGGTGCCTTCGACGATAAAGAACATTTCCTCGTTGGCGCGGTGACTGTGGAAAGGAAACACGCGTTTGCCGGGCTCGATCACCGTCAGGTTGTAGCCGAGCTTCTGCGCACCCAGCATGCGTCCGATCGGCGCCATGCGGCCGCCGTAGCGCTCGGCGGGCAGTTCGGAGCCGTATTGGCGGGACAGGTCGGCGAAGTCCAGGTATTGGGCGTCGGCGATGTTGAGGATGGGGTGGGTCATGGTGCGACTCCTCCTTGAGGACCGTTTTCGTTGCGGTTCGGCGCTGACCTGGCACAACCGAGCGATGACGAAGTCATCCAGGCGGTCGATTCACCAGATGAGAATCCAAATTCTAGTGGCGTCGATTGCCAGGATTCATGGCGTTGAATCCTTGATTTCACGGTCCCGATTCCCAAATATCATGCTGCAGATTTACACCACAGCGGCAATCAGGACTGCCCGGGAATCGCCGCCTGCGCCTCGGGGTGCGTACGTCCAAATCGCCACGACAAGCGCTGCGCTGCGGCGGCCAATCGGCGCGCAACGTTGCCGTCGTGTCCGCTATCGAAGCTCCCCGCCGTCCCCATCGCCGCGAGCACGAGCACCACGGTACCGGTGTGGTCGAACACCGGCACCGCCAACGTATGGATGCCGGGCACCGGCTTGTCGCGCGCATCGTCGATGCCTTGCGTGCGAATGCGGGCTAGTCTCGCGGCATAGGGGCTCTTGCCGGCTCCGATGTCCTGCGTTGATGCGCCTGCCATGCGCACCGCTTCCTGCGGGAGCATTCCACCGAGCACGTCCTCCGGCAGATGCGCGGCAAACACGCGGCCGATTGTGGTATTGACGAGCGACAGCACCGTGCCGACGCGCAGGCTGACGTGCTGGGGCCGCGCCGATTCTTCGAGCCGCACCACCGTCGGGCCGAGCGGCCCGAGCACCGCCATCGCGACACTGAGGCCGGTATCCACAGCGAGGCCGCGCACTTCCGGCTCGGCTTCGCGCACCGGCGACAGGCGCTGCAGCGCAATCAGTCCCAATTGCAGGGCCAGCGGCCCCGGCAAGAAGCGGCCATCGGCATCGCGCTCCAGTACGCCGGCCCGCACCAGGCTGACCAGATGCGGAAAAGCCTTGGCGGGCACCATGCCGGCGCCGCGCGCCAGTTCGCTCAGGGGGAGCGGGTTGCCGGCGCGCAGCAGCGCACCGATCAGTTGGGCGCTGGCATCGAGCGCCTGGATACCGCGCTGCGGCTTGCCCGCGGCGTCGTCGTTGGCTCTGATGGCGTTCGTCATGACTCAGCCTTCTCCGCGCAGTGAATCGGCGATCTGCGTCGCCGTCGCCTGCAGGGCGCGAGCCAGTTCGCCGCGCCAGGTGGTGTCGATGTTTGCGGTCGGGCCGATTGCCGTCAGCAACAGACGGAGCGTGCCGGCTGCGTCGCGCACGGGCACGCACAGGCTGCTGACGCCGGGACTTGGGATATCGATGCTGCGTGCGATGCCGCGGCTGCGAACCTCTTCGAGCGCGGCAATAAAGGCGGCACGTTCCGGACGGGCCGGCAAGGCGTCGAACAGCGGCATCCATTGCGCCTCCGGCATGCAGGCGCAATACATGCGGCCGGTCGCGGTGGTCGCCAGCGACATCACGGTGCCGACATGCAGATTGACATGCAGCGGCGCATTGCCGCGCTCGTAGCGGACGATGGTCGGGCCTTGAGGGCCGGGCACGCTGACCGCCACGCTGCAGCCGGTCTGTGCGGTGAGCTCGGCAACCAACGGCACGGCTGCGCGCAGGCCGGGATCGAGCTCCAGCCGCATCCGCGCCAGTTGCAGCGCCAGCGGCCCGGGTTCGAAGCGGTCGTCGAGATGGTCGCGCTTGATCCACCCCTGCCGCGTCAGCGAAACGAGGTAGGGATGGGCCTGGGCCGGTGCGATGCCGACCGCGGTGGCAAGCTCGGCCGCCGATAACGGTGCGCGCGCTTGCGCCAGCGCCTGCAGGAAACGGCCGGCCATATCGACGCTCTGCACGCCGCGCTGCATCCTCTCCTGTCCCCCCTGCCCGTCCTCGCCCATCGTCGCCCTCCGAAAGGCTGGATATTAATCCAACGCCGCATTGCGGCCGCGGCTGCAGCCTGCAAACGGGCCACGCCGCCCGTGGTGGTGCCGGGGCTGCCCGGTCGGCCCCTTCGTTTTATGTTTTAGCCAATCACTTCGTTATTGACTAACGCGCGAACGTCTCCTACCATCCGTCTACCCCGACAACGCCGTGCGCACCTTGACGCCCGGCGCATCCAATAATGAAGGGGCGAGACAGTATTCGTGCGTTGTGACAAGCAACGCCGCCCGCTGGCGCGCCCCGTCACCCACGACGAGGCACGCATGGCCAAAGCATTCGCATCGCAAGCCGACCTGGAAGCCAAAAAGGTCACCTTCACCCAGCTGTCCGAGAACGCCTACGCCTACACGGCGGAAGGCGACCCGAACTCGGGCGTCATCATCGGCGACGACGGCGTGCTGATCGTCGACACCACGGCGACGCCCGCGATGGCGCAAGACCTGATCGCGAAGATCCGTTCGGTGACCGACAAGCCGATCAAGTACGTGGTGCTGTCGCACTATCACGCGGTGCGCGTGCTGGGTGCCTCCGCCTATTTCGCCGAGGGCGCGCAGCAGATCATCGCGAGCCGAGGCACCTACGAAATGATCGTCGAGCGCGGCGAGGCCGACATGAAGTCGGAAATCGAGCGTTTTCCGCGGCTGTTCGCCGGCGTCGAGACCGTGCCCGGCCTGACCTGGCCGACGCTGGTGTTCGACAAGGAAATCACGCTGTTCCTCGGCAAGCTCGAAGTCCGCATTGCACATCTCGGCTCGGGCCACACCAAGGGCGACACCGTGGTCTGGCTGCCGTCGCAGAAGGTGCTGTTCTCCGGCGATCTGGTCGAGTACGAGGCGGCCTGCTATTGCGGCGACGCGCAGCTGGCCGAATGGCCGGCCACGCTCGACGCGCTGCAGGCGCTGGGCGCCGAGAAGCTCGTTCCGGGCCGCGGCCCCGCGCTGACCACGCCGCAGCAGGTGCGCGAAGGCATCGCCTACACCAAGGACTTCGTCAGCACGCTCTACCGCGCCGGCCAGGAAGCGGTCGCACAGAAGATGGACCTGAAGGCCGCGATGGCGCATACCCGCAAGAGCATGGACCCGAAGTTCGGCCACGTCTTCATCTACGAGCATTGCCTGCCGTTCGACGTGACCCGCGCCTATGACGAGGCGTCCGGCATCACGCATCCGCGCATCTGGACCGCCCAGCGCGACAAGGAAATGTGGGCCGCGCTGCAGGACTGACGCAGCAGGATCGGCATCCGAGATGGTGGAAGGAGACAACACGATGACGGTCGACTATCAACGATTGAGCTTCGAATACCGGCCCTGCGCCGAGCAATCGGCGGCCGGGGCAGTGCATCCCGTCGTGGTGGTGGGTGCCGGTCCCGTTGGCCTCGCCACTGCGATCGATCTGGCGCAACAAGGCATTGCCGTGGTGCTGCTCGACGACGATTGCACGCTGTCGACCGGCTCGCGCGCGATCTGCTTCGCCAAGCGCACGCTGGAGATCTTCGATCGGCTCGGATGCGGCGACCGAATGGTCGACAAGGGCGTGCGGTGGAACCTCGGCAAGGTCTTCCTGCGCGATCAGATGGTCTATGCCTTCGATCTGCTGCCCGAAGGTGGGCATCGCCGGCCGGCCTTCATCAACCTGCAGCAGTACTACGTCGAGGGCTTCCTGCTCGAGCGCGCGCTGGAACTGCCGAATCTGGAGATCCGCTGGAAGAACAAGGTGGTCGGCATCGAGCGTCGGGAGGATGGCGGCGCCGATGGCACCGTCACGCTGACCGTGGAAACGCCGGACGGTCCGTATGCGGTGCAGGCTCGCTACGTCGTCGCTGCCGACGGCGCACGCAGCCCGATCCGCAATCTGCTCGGCCTGGACAGCAAGGGCCGCACCTTCAAGGACCGCTTCCTGATCGCGGATATCAAGATGGAAGCGGGCTTTCCGAGCGAGCGGTGGTTCTGGTTCGACCCGCCCTTCCATCCGAATCAATCGGTGCTGCTGCATCGGCAGCCCGACAACGTCTGGCGCATCGATTTCCAGCTGGGCTGGGACGCCGATCCAGTCCTCGAGAAAACGCCTGAGCGGGTGATTCCGCGCGTGCAGGCCCTGCTCGGCCCGGATGCAAAGTTCGAGCTCGAATGGGTCAGCGTCTATACCTTTTCCTGCCTGCGCATGGACAGCTTCCGGCATGGCAACGTGCTGTTCGCCGGCGATTCCGCTCATGGCGTGTCGCCCTTCGGCGCGCGCGGCGCCAATAGCGGCGTGCAGGACGCGGACAATCTGGCCTGGAAACTGGCCCACGTGCTGCGCGGCGAGGCACCGGACGCGCTGCTCGACACCTATGCCAGCGAGCGGGAATACGCGGCGGACGAGAACATCCGCAATTCGACCCGCTCTACGGACTTCATCACACCGAAGAGCCAGGTAAGCCGCGTGTTTCGCGATGCCGTGCTGACGCTGGCGGCGAAGCATCCGTTTGCGCGGACGTTGGTCAATAGCGGGCGCCTGTCGGTGCCGAGCGTGCTGGCGTCGTCGCCGTTGAATACGGCCGATACCGAGGCCTTTGCGGGCGCGATGGTGCCTGGAGCGCCGTGTGCCGATGCGCCGGTGGTTATCGATGGCTCCGAGGATTGGCTGCTGCCGCAACTGCATGGCGGATTCAGCTTGCTGGTCTACGGCCATCCCGACGCCCTCGATGCGGAGGCCGCCAGGCAGATCGCAGCGCTCCGCGCTGAGGCTGGTGCGCCACGGATGCTGTTCGTCGCACCGGACGGCCATCGCGCCGCCGCGACATCGGACATGGCTGTGGTGTGCGACCGCGACGGCATCGTGGCACAACGCTACGACGCGGTGCCGGGTACCGCGTATCTGATTCGCCCGGATCAGCATGTCTGCGCTCGTTGGCGTGCTGTGGATTCGGAACGCGTGATGGACTCGATGGCTCGCGCTCGAGGCAAGTGCCTGACGGAGACTGCGTCGGCGATGCCACGAACACCGGCCTGCGCCGAAGCGGTCGCGGCCTGACCCTCGGCAAGCGGCAACGATTTCTCCCGGAGACACCATGCCCCTCATCACCGCCCCGAACCTGGCCCGCCCCGACGACTTCTACGAAGCCCTGATCGACATGCACCGCGATCTGGACGACGCCCAAAGCCAGGCTGCCAACGCGCGGCTGATCCTGCTGCTGGCCAACCATATCGGCGACCACGAGACGCTGCTGTCGGCATTGCGATTGGCACGCGAGGCGGAAACAGCCCCCGCCTGATTCGGCAAGCTCAGGGCAAGCTCTGCGCAATCCGCTGACACGCGACGAAATCCACTCCGGGCCCACGGTGCGCAAGACACCGACCCGCTAAGGGCGGCGCGATCCGCCCATCCTTTTCCTCCTTCCTGCTTTACGGAGACAAAGCATGTCCCAACTCCACGCGGGCACCGCGACGCCCCCGCTCGCCCTCGCACATGAAGAAGACGCGCTGCACCACAAGATCTGGATGCGCATCGTCCCCTTCCTGTTCGTCTGCTACGTCATTTCGTTCCTCGATCGCATCAATATCGGCTTCGCGCAATTGCAGATGAAGCACGACCTCGGCTTCAGCGATGCGATGTACGGACTCGGCGCCGCGGTGTTCTACGTCGGCTATGTACTGTGCGAAGTGCCAAGCAATATGCTGCTCGCCCGCTTCGGCGCGCGCCGAACTTTCACGCGGATCATGCTGCTGTGGGGCGCCGTCTCGGTGGGAATGGCGTTCGTCTCCACACCGGCGCAGTTCTACACGCTGCGCTTCCTGCTCGGCGTATTCGAAGCCGGCTTTTTCCCCGGCATCGTGCTGTACATGACCTACTGGTTCCCCGCACACCGACGCGCGGCCGTGATGGCCATCTTCTTCGCGGGTGTCGCGATTGCCGGCGTATTGGGCGGATTGGTATCCGGCTGGATCATGCGCGATATGGCCGGCGTGATGGGCCTGTTCGGCTGGCAATGGATGTTCGCCATCGAAGGCGCGCCCGCCGTGCTGCTTGGGCTGATCGCCGCCTGGTATCTGGTCGACAGCCCCGCCGACGCCAATTGGCTGAACGCTCGCGAGAAGGCGATGCTGGCACGGCAACTGGAAGGCGAGCAAGGCAGCCACGCGGCCCACACGCTTGGCGCCTTGCGCGAGGCGCTGCGCAATCCGAAGCTGTACGTCTTCGCGTTCATCTATTTCGCGCTGACGTGCGGTTCACTGACGCTGAATTTCTGGATGCCGCTGATGATCCGGGATTTCGGCATTACGGATGTCGTGTCCGTCAGCTTGTATAGCGTGATTCCGAATGCGGTCGGCGCCGTCGGCCTCATCCTCATCGCGCGGAATTCGGACCGCACCGGTGAGCGGCACAAGCATTTCCTGCTGTGCTGCTGCGGCGGTGCCCTGGCGCTCGCGCTGCTGACGCTGCGACTGCCGCATTTCGGCGCGATGCTGGCGATCCTGTCGGTGGCAGCGGTGCTGATCTTCGCCGCGCTGCCCATCTTCTGGTCGCTGCCGCGCAGCTATTTGCCCGGGCATACCGCTGCAACCGGCCTCGCGTTCATCAGCAGTGTTGGCATTACCAGCGGCATCGTCAGCCCCTGGGTGATCGGGCAGGTCAAGGTGCAGACCGGCAGCATGGATAACGCGCTGTATCTATTGGCGGGGCTGCTGGTGGCGGCCGGGGTGGTGATGTGGAAAGCCGTGCCGAGGAATGCCAGGCAGTAATCGCCGCCAATTCCGCCATTTCGAGGTGTGTTACCAACGCCGCCCGTCTTTGATATGGTTTCGACATGAGCGATGACTAATGCGTCCATGCCTGACAACGGCTCAGGCGACGCCGGAGGCAAGCACATGTACGTGATCATGGGCGGTACAGGACATGTTGGGTCGGCGACAGCGGAAGCGCTGCTCGCCCGCGGCCAGGCGGTCACCATCGTGACCCGCTCGGCCGACCGTGCGGCCAAATGGCGCAACAAGGGCGCCGCGATCGTCGAGGCGGACGTGGAAGACGTGGCGTCATTGCGGGCCGCGTTTCAGAGGGGACGCCGAGCGTTCTTGCTCAATCCGCCCGCCGATACCAGCAAGGACACCGACGTGATCGAGCGGCACACGGTGGCCAACATCCTTGCCGCGCTTCAGGGCTCGGGCCTTGAGAAAGTCGTCGCTGAATCCACCGGCGGCGCCCAGCCTGGCGAGCGCATCGGCGATTTGAGCGTCCTGTGGGAACTCGAGGAAGGACTGCGCCGCCAACCGATTCCCGCTGCGATCAATCGCGCCGGCTACTACATGAGCAATTGGGATTGGCTGCTCGATACGGTCCGCAGCACGGGCAAGCTGCCGACGATGTTTCCTGCCGATCTACCCATTCCCATGGTCGCGCCACGCGATTTGGGAGAGGCGGCAGCGGCGAGGTTGATGTCGCCGATCGATGACGTTGGCGTCCGATACGTCGAAGGGCCGCGGCGGTATTCGTCCGAAGATGTTGCGATGGCGTTCGCGCGGGCGCTGGGTCGGCCCGTTCAAGTGGAGGTCGTGCCGCGGGAAAAGTGGAAGGAGACGTTTCTGGGGTTGGGGTTTTCGGATGCCGCTGCGGATTCGTATGCGCGGATGACTGCGGTCAGTGTCGACGGTGGCTTCGATTTGTCCGAGGAACCGCTGAGGGGTGGGACAGGGCTTGAGCAGTACGTCGATAGTTTGCTCGCCAAGGGCGATATGTAGGGGTTCGTTCTGCATGACAAGACGCGATCAGTGACCCTTGAAGGGCGTAGATTTACCGGCCTCGATCCCGCGTGTCGTCTCGCGCCGGGGATTGTTGTCGTTCGGTCAACATACTGTACGCCCCGGCGAATCTACTGCCGATCGCCCCTCCTGCCTAGACTGCGTTGCAACGATGGTTGTACAAGGCGTACGACGGTCGAGGAAGAGGTCCGCGCAACGAGACGGACCTCGCCTGCCGCATCGCGCGGCTTACCCACTCAATCGACAGGACTACAGACAATGAGCGAAACAATCCGCAATGTGCAGCCGGTTACCGTCAACCTTGGCAACGCAGCTTCTGGCGAACTCGTTCCCTCCCGCTACGCGGTGCGCGTGGGCGACGTCGACGTCGTGCTGATCAGCGATGGCATTCTGCCGCTTCCCACCAGTACCATGTCGACCAACGTGAGCGAATCGGACCGCAACGAATGGTTCGATAGCCGCTTCCTGCAACGGGACATGTTCGACTGGGCGCTGAATATCGCGCTCGTGCGCAGCGGCGAACGCCTGATCCTCGTCGATTCGGGCGTCGGTGACGGATTCGAATACTTCTCGCGCGCCGGTCGGTCGGTGATGCGACTGGAATCGGCCGGTATTGATCTGGCCGCGATCACCGATATCGTCATCACGCATATGCACATGGATCATGTCGGTGGGTTGAACGTGGATGGCGTCAAGGCCAGGCTGCGCCCAGACGTACGCATTCACGTAGCGGCCGCTGAAGTCGAATTCTGGAAGAATCCGGACTTCAGCAAGACCGTCATGCCGGAAGCGGTTCCTCCCGCCCTGCGCAAGGCGGCCGCCAAGTTCGTGGAACTCTACGGCAAGAACCTCGTGTTGTTCGATCAGACCGTGGAAGTCGCAGCGGGCGTGTCAGCGCGTGTGACGGGTGGACACACCCCGGGGCACTGCGTCGTGGACGTTGCATCGAAGGGCGAGAAGCTGACCTTCGTAGGCGATGCCATCTTCGAAGTCGGCTTCGACAACCCAGGTTGGCAGAATGGCTTCGAGCACGAGCCGGAAGTCGCTATGGACGTGCGTATCGCGCTGCTCAACGAGGCCGCCGAGACCGGCGCTCTACTGGCCGCAGCGCATGTCGCATTCCCGTCCATCGGGCACATTGCAAGGAACGGTGAGAATTTCCGCTTCGTTCCGGTGCAGTGGGATTACTGATTGATCCTCGACGAACAACCGTCATCGTATCGATTGCGACGATGATGGCGAGAAAAAGCGCCGGGGGTTCAAAAGACCCGCGGCGATTTTCTGCGCATTTACGGTAGCGTTGCCAGCCGGTCCCAACAGCGGGACCGATTGCGGCCAGCAATGTCAGGTCAGCGCGATCCCACCATCGACGCGCAGGTTCACGCCGGTGATGAAGCTGCCTTCCCCACTGGTCAGCATCAGTGCCGCAGATGCAATCTCGTCGGCACGCCCCAGGCGACCAAGCGGAATGGCACTTGCCACGCCTGCCTCGAAAGCTGGCCTGTCATCCTCGGCAACGCCGAGCTTGGACAGGATCGGCGTATCGACGGGACCTGGGCTGATGACGTTCACCCGAATGCCGCGCGCCTTGAACTCGAGCGCCCAGCTCCGCGCAAACGCTTCAATCGCCGCTTTGGTACCTG
>JAPSLC010000100.1 GCA_031181345.1 Cupriavidus sp.
TGATCAGGATGTCCACCGGATTGCCGATGGCGAACACACCGAGAAAGACCAGCAGCGACATGACGAAGAGCACGACCACGCTCTGCATCAGGCGCCGGATGATAAAGACCAGCATAGTCGGGACGCTTTTCCTTCGCCGCCGGCGCTGCGCACCGCCTTGGCCCGCGCGAGGAATCGCGCGAAGGCATGCGGCGGGACGCGGCTCCGGCTGACGGCTATCGCCGCCCGATCATCGCCGGGCGGCTGTTTTCGTGGCGATCGGCGCATGGCCGTGCCCGCGGACGGCGGGCCGGCTGCGCGCGGCGGTCCGGTTGGGCGCGCGGCGCCATTGGGCACCGCGCACGCCGGGGCTGTCAAGAGAACAGCCTGCCGGCAGCCCTGCCGCTGTTACTGCTGCGGCTTGAAGTTGTGCGCGTAGGTCCGTTCGTCGGTCCGCGGCACGTAGGTGATGCCCTTCTGCGTGGCCCAGGTGGTCACCTGCTGATGGATCGGAATGATGCCGCCGTCGTTGATCGCGATCGCGGTCGCCTCCTGCAGCAGCTTGGAGCGCTCGCCGTCGTCGACGGTGCGCAGCGCCTTCTCCAGTACCTCGTCCATCTTCGGATTGCAGTACTCGCCCCAGTTGGTGGTGCCGAAGCCCTTCTTGGCATCCTCGCACGCCAGCAGCGCGCGCAGCGGCGAGCTGACCTCGCCGGTCTGCGCGCCCCAGCCGAGCAGGCCGAACGACCACTCGTGCTTGATGCCCTTGGACGAATACGTCGCCATCGGCATGCCTTCGACGCGGGTCGGGATGCCGATCCGCGTCAGGTTCTGCGCGACGGTCTGCGCGATCTTCTCGTCGTTGACGTAGCGGTTGTTCGGCGTATGCAGCGTCACGCCGAAGCCGTTCGGGTAGCCCGCCTCGGCCAGCAGCTTCTTGGCGCCCTCGGGGTCGTACTTGACCGTCTTCAGGTTCGGGTTATGACCGAACAGCGTCGCCGGCACCAGGTTGTTGGTCGGCTCGGACAGCCCCTCCATCAGCCGGTCCTTGATGCCCTGGCGATTGATGGCCATGCTGATGGCGTTGCGCACGCGCGCGTCCTTCAGCGGGTTCTTGTCCATCGGCTGCCCGTCCTTGGTGGTCACGTACGGTGACTTGTCGCGCTTGGCATCGAAATACAGGTAGATGACGCGGTGCGAGATCTTCGAGAAGAACGACAGCTTCGGGTTCTTGCGCACCTGCGGCAGGTCCGGCGTCGGCACGTTCTCGATCGCCTGCACGTCGCCCGACAGCAGCGCGGCCAGGCGCGTGGCGGGGTTCGGGATGAAGCGCAGCGTCACCTTGTCCCAGGCCGGCTTCGGCCCCCAGTAGTCGGGGTTGCGCGTCAGCTCGACCCGGTCGTCACGCGCGTAGCTGACGAACTTGAACGGGCCGGTGCCGACCATGCCCTTGCCCTGGGCGAAATCGTCGGAGTTCAGGCCCTGCGTGGCCTTCTTCTGCACGATGAAGATCGAGGTCAGGTCGTTCAGCACCAGCGGATAGGGCTGGGCGGTGATCAGCTGGATCGTGTTGGGATCGACGATCTTCTTGGCGACGATGGCCTTGGTGTAGACGTCGAACTTGCCCGGGCTGTTCTGGATCGTCGCCGGCCTGTCCAGCGACCACAGGATGTCCTCTGCGGTCAGCGGCGAGCCGTCATGGAACTTGACGCCCTTGCGGATCTTGAACTCCCAGGTGGTCTCGTTGACCAGCTTCCACGACTCGGCAAGCCCCGGAATGATGCGGCTGTCCGCGTCCATCTTGATCAGGCTGTCGAAGATGTGCTCCGACACGTTGATGTTCGAGAACAGGTTGTAGAAGTGCGGGTCCATCGAGGTCGGCGGCGAGCTCATGGCCAGCTTGAAATCGGCTGCCAGTGCCTGACCGCCGGCGCCGAAGCTGATGGCTGCGGCGAGCAGGGCGGTTGCAAATGCCTTCTGGTGGTGGCGAAGCGGCATCGAGCGATTCTCCCGAAAAGTGGGGGCAACTATAACGAGCGGCCTGTGACCGTCGCAAGCTGCGACGCCGCAAATTGGTGCAGCGTCTTGATGCAAACGGGTCCCGGCTCTCGGACGCGGTACGGCAAGCATTAACTGTTCCAGTAGAGAAGGACAGGCTGCAATGCGGGGAAACCCACCTCCGGCGGCGGTCGGGTCGAATCTGGCCGGCAGGTTGGACGGTATATTGGGCCGCATATCGGGCGATATCGCGGGGAAAACTCGCGCCGTGATGGTTTTGGCGCATTCGGGCTGGGCGTCGTATGATCCCGATGTTCCACCTTGTGTTTCACCCTGGGTTTCACCCGACTGTTTCCCGATTATCCGAACCCGGTTTTTCTGCGGGTTTTCCCCCTGATTCATTACCGTTTACCGCTCTTGCCACGGCCATGACACTGATCCCCGAAATCCTCCAGGCGCAAGACGAGATCCGTTCGATCCGCCGCGATATCCACGCTCATCCGGAACTGCGATTCGAGGAGCAGCGCACCGCCGACGTGGTCGCGCGCACGCTCGCCGAGTGGGGCATCGAGGTGCACCGCGGCCTGGGCAAGACCGGCCTGGTTGGCGTGATCCGCAATGGCAGCAGCACGCGCAGCATCGGCCTGCGCGCCGACATGGACGCGCTGCCGCTGCAGGAGGCCAATACCTTCGGCCACCGCTCGCAGCACGACGGCAAGATGCACGCGTGCGGCCACGATGGACATACCGCGATGCTGCTCGGCGCGGCGCGTTACCTGGCGCAGCACCGCAACTTCGACGGCACGGTTCATCTGATCTTCCAGCCGGCCGAAGAAGGCGGCGGCGGCGCGCGCGAGATGATCCGCGATGGCCTGTTCGAGCGTTTTCCGTGCGATGCGGTGTTCGGCATGCACAACTGGCCCGGCATGCCGGCCGGCTCGTTCGGCACCTGCCCCGGCCCGCTGATGGCCTCGAGCAACGAGTTCCGCATCGTCGTGCGCGGCAAGGGCGCGCATGCGGCGATGCCGCATAACGGCAACGATCCGGTCTTCACCGCGGCGCAGATCGTCGGCGCGCTGCAGGGCATCATCACCCGCAACAAGCGGCCGATCGACGCGGCGGTGATCTCGGTCACGCAGTTCCACGCCGGCGATGCCACCAATATCGTGCCCAACGAGGCGTGGATCGGCGGCACCGTGCGCACCTTCACGCTGCCGGTGCTCGACCTGATCGAGCGCCGCATGGAAGAGGTGGCGCGCGCCGTTGCCTCGGCGTTCGACTGCACCATCGAATTCAGCTTCGACCGAAACTATCCGCCGACGGTCAACAGCGCCGCCGAAGCGGCCTTCGCGGTCGAGGTCGCGCGCGAACTGGTCGGCGTCGACAACGTCGATCCGGATATCGAGCCGACCATGGGCGCCGAGGACTTTTCCTTCATGCTGCTGGAGCGGCCGGGCTGCTATCTGTTCATCGGCAACGGCGAGGGCGGCCACCGCGAAGCCGGCCACGGCATCGGTCCCTGCATGCTGCACAACCCCAGCTACGACTTCAACGACGAGATCCTGCCGGTCGGCTCGACCTTCTTCGTCAAGCTGGTCGAGAAATGGCTGACGCCGGCGTGAATGGCGCCGGCGCGACCGGAGCTGCCGGTATGGCCGACACGGCAGCGGCCCGGCCGCCGCTGCCGGCGCTCGATCTCGCGACCGCCAGCGCCTTCGCGCAGGTCGCGCTCGAAAACATCCTGCGGCCCTATCCCTATCGGGTCGACCACATGATGATGGGCGCGGGCGATCTGGCGGAGCCGCGCGCGGTGCATCCGGTCTATTTCGGCAGCTATGACTGGCACTCGAGCGTGCATATGCACTGGCTGCTGGTCCGGCTGCTGGCCAAGCGGCCCGACCTGCCCGAAGCGGGCGCGATCCGCGCGACGCTCGATATCCAGTGGCAGCCCGAAGCGGTGCAAGCCGAATTGGCTTATTTCCAGCGGCCGGGCTCGGGCACGTTCGAGCGCCCCTACGGCTGGGCCTGGATCCTGCGTCTTCAGGAGGAGCTGCGCCAATTCCCCGGCGCCGACGAACAGGTACAGCGCTGGACGCGTGCCTGCGAACCGCTGGCGACCTATCTGGCGGGACGGCTGACCGACTATCTCGATATCGCCGACTTCCCGATTCGCACCGGCACGCATGCCAACAGCGCCTTCGCGCTGGTGCTGGCCGACGGCTATGCCCGCGCCGATAACCATCCGGCGCTGCGCCGGGCGATCGCACGGCGGGCGCATCGCTGGTTCGGCCACGACCAGCGCTACCCGGCCCGCTATGAGCCGGGCGGCGACGAGTTCCTGTCAGGCGGTCTGATGGAGGCGGTGCTGATGCGACGCGTGCTGGACGACTGCGCGTTCGCCGAGTGGTGGGAGATGTTCGCTCCGGCGCCAGCCGATCTGGCGACGTGGCTGACCCCGGTGGCGGTTGGCGATCGCACCGACCCGAAGCTGGTGCACCTCGATGGCTTGAACCTGTCGCGCGCCTGGTGCTGGCGCCTGCTCGGACCGTCGCTGCCGGAACCGTTGCGGGCAAAGGCCGCGGGTGCGTGGGTCGTCCATGTGGACGCGTCCCTGGCGCAGGCGGTCAGCGGGGACTATGTCGGTACTCACTGGCTGGCGTCGTTCGCGGCGCTGGCATTGACGGATCCCCTGCTGACGTGATCGAGTGCCCGAACCAATCCATTGCCGGCCAGCAGGCCGGCAATGGATCGGATACTGGGGTGGTCCTTCGGAAGCGCATCGGGACCGTCGGTGAGGGCTGGAAGGATCGTTCGCAATGCATGGTCGAACCCTGAAATCGCAAACGAGCTTTGCAGGAAGGCGCACTCGATGCCATCGAACTCGGGGGATCGGCACAAAGACAGCATGAAGGGCCGGTTGAGGATCAGGCGCTTCACCCCGGCCTCCCATCCCCCCGGGTGTCTGTCAACCACGGTGCCCCAGCCCCAGAACAGCCTCATTCCAAGTTGAATTGTCCGCGACACCAGCTGTTCGCCCTCCGCCACCTTCGCCAGCAGCTGTTCGTCGTTGAATATGACACGCGCCGACTCGAGCGAGTGCAGCAGTCCTCGGAGCGTATCGACGTCCGCCTTCCGAAGCTGCTCGAGCCGCTTCTGTTGCTCAGCGCTCGCTATCCGGGCGTGTTGCGCCGACACCTGCTTCAGCGCGCGCAGGGAGGCCCGGTCGAGCAAGGAGGCAATGTTCTCCTCGATATGCAATACGCCTGCCGGGTGAGATAGGCCTCGCACGATCGATGGACTCGAGAACGTTGCAGGCAGCCGCTGCCCTGTCAGCTCGACGATGCCGGTCAGTCGTTGATCGATGCGCTCGATCCGCTGTGCCAACACCTCGTCAGATACGGCATCGTTCGGGCAGCCATTGCTAGGGCTTGCCCCGGCCTTAGTGGGGGCCGAAACCGTCGCCAGCATTGCGCGCAGCGCGGATGCGATCGACCGAGTCTGTTCGTGCCCACGCTGGTCGACCTCATGGAACAACCGGGTCGTGGCGAGTACGATCGCATCGACTGCCTTGGCACGCGCCGCATTGCAGTTTGCAGTTTCCAGTCCTGCGTTGCGCCGCCATCGGAACAGGGGATTGCGCACCGCCATGGCGTCGTGGGCAGCGAGGGCCCGCATCGCGCGTTCGGCATTTCCGAGCTCGGTCCGGCATCGGCGGACGAGGTCGAGCATGGTTGGGGACGGAGCCCGGGTCATGCGATCCGCTCTCCCCTTGGCCCGCGTGCAATGCGACCTGAAGTTCTGTTTCGACGCGCTCGAGGAGCTCGGCAGCGGTAGGCGCCTCGCTTTGTGAAGGGCCGTGGCGATAGAGGCCCGCCGTGGCCACATCCTCCCGGCTGTCTGGACGTTCCGGGGCCGGCGGCCGGGCTCCGGGTATATGGCCGGCGCTGGAGGGCGAAATTCGAGGCATCTGAGGTTGCGTCTGTGGCAAAACCGCCAGAATAGAGACGTGAACGTCTACGTTCTGCCTTCGAATTGATCGTTCTTTAGGATCGGCGACGGCGCCGAATCACGACCACGATACCGCTAATCCAGCGCGATATCGCCATACCAGGCTTCGGCCTGGCTCTTGGTGTTGTCGGTGTCGGTCATGATGCCGACCGCGAGCAGGCGTCCCGGCTCCTTGCCGAAGGCGGCGCGATAGTCGGCCCGCAGATCGCGCTCGTGGCAGCGCCATTGCTTCGCGTGGCGAGTACCCGAGTCGACCACGATCATGCGGACGCGTTCGGTATGGGGGTTCGGAATGACGGTGCCTTCCGGACGCTTCGCACCCCAGATGTACATCAACGTGGCGTAGGGCATGTCCCGCCCGGTCATCAACCGCGCCATCTCGTCCATCAGATGGTCCTTCAGCGACAAGGTACTCTTGTCGCCGTCGAAGGCGACAAACACTCGTAGCGGCGCGTCCTCGCGCGGTCCGCTGGCGTTGTCCCCGTCGGCGATCACGCCGTGGGTCTTCCAGGCCCAGCGCAGCTTGCCGGGCTCGCGCGGCGTCAAGGGGACGTAGAGACCGGAAGCCGAGCCGTTGGCACGGGCGTGCAGCACGACGCGCTGGTCGACTTCGGTCAAGCTGTATTGGGTCGGGGTCTTGCTGCGGTTGACCGTCCAGCTGTGCCAGCCGGCCGGCAGAGCCTTGCTGGGATCGAATGTGGAGAAGAGCGGCAGATATGGCAACGGCTGCGGCTCGCTGTCCGCCTCGGCGCTTCGATCACTGACTGGCTTCAACAAATTCGACGTACCGGAACCTTCCGCCATATTGGCGCGGGATGATTTGGCGGTCGAGGCGGCAAGCCGCTGATGAAATTTGCGGCAGTCGAGCGGCGCAACCTTGGCGCCTTTGCCGGTCAAGACCGTGACCGCGGTCGTATCGGGCGCAAGGGACGAAGAGGTCGTGCATCCCGCCAACGCGCCGCCGAGCGCGACCGCAATCGCAGCAAACACTGGCCTGCGCAGGCCCGCACCGATGTTCCCGGCCCTGTTTGCGGCCATACGTTCCCCGAACTTCCCGACTGCCTGGCTCTTGTCGCGCCAAGCCTTGATTGCGTGATTGCGTGATTGCGTGACGATGGGCCCCGCAATGCCGAGCGGCACGCTGATAGAAACGCGAGCGCCTCGCGCAGTGCGCAACCTTAGCAGAGACGTTCGTGCCCAGTACATCGGTTTGGCCGATATCGCAGCGCCTGTATCGGTCAAGCAACGGCATCCGTCGGCGCCTCAGGTTCGTTTTCGGACACGTTCTTTCGTCAATTCGCTGCGTCAATGGCGTGGCGGCGCATTGGGAGCGAGTATTACCGCACTATGCGGCACGGGGAGCCGTCCGAAATCCGGCGCTCGCCGATCAAACGCAACAGGGAGATTGACCTTGGAAACCAGCAGATTGATTGAAAGCAGCCCTCGTCCAGCGCACGCGAGCACGTTCGACACACCGGGCGCAACCGATAACCTTACCGAATTCTTGCGGGCCCGTTGTGCCGAAATCGAACTCGAGGAGACCCGGGAAACGATAAGTGGCCGGCATTCCGACTGGTCGGTACGGCACCCTTGGCTACGGAACCTGCTCTATTTTGGCCCGTCGCTGGGCGCCATTGCCGGTGGCGTCATCCGAGCGGCAATCGAGCCCGGCGAACCGCTCGTCTACTGCGGCTTGATCGCCGCGGGCACGTTGTGGGGGGTGGGGTCGTGCATCCACCTGAGGGCCGACAAGTATCATGCCGACGCGCATTACGGAGGGGAGTTCCGGTACTGCTGACGTTTGCGCAAAAGCGGCCCGTGTGGCCGCTTTTTTTTATGGCTTTACGTCGGTGCGGAGCGAGGGGTTCCCGCTGCTGCCGCCGCAAAGCAAAACGCCCCAGATCTTTGGGATCTGGGGCGTTTTCAAGGGAGAGCCTGGCGATGACCTACTTTCACACGGGTAGTCCGCACTATCATCGGCGCGAAGTCGTTTCACGGTCCTG
>JAPSLC010000101.1 GCA_031181345.1 Cupriavidus sp.
GCAGCGCGTTCAGCGGCAGATCGATGGCGCGGCACAGCGCCAGCGCCGCCATCGCGTTGGTGGCGTTGTGCATGCCGCGGATATGCAGCGCATCGGCCGGCATCAGGCGCTTGTGCCGCACCGGCACTGGCGCGGCCTCGTCGCCGGCAACGCTCTTGCGGCGGCGCGGCTTGGCCTCGTCGGCCTCGCCGTCGGGCTCGGCCAGCACCAGCCATGGCATGCCGCCCTCGCGCAGGACGCCGAAGCTGCCCGGCACTTCCGGCAGATCGGTGCCGAAGGTCACCGGCACGGTGCCCGGGCGCGCCATCTCCATCGTCAGGCGATCGTTGCGGTTGAGCACCTGCACGCAGTGGGAACCGTCGGCGCCACCGCCGCCTGCCGGTCCGAAGATGCGCTGCTTGGCGCCCGCGTAGGCCTGCATGGTGCCGTGCCAGTCCAGGTGGTCCTGCGTGACGTTGAGCACCGCGGCCGCGTGCGGCGCCAGCGTATGCGTGGTCTCGAGCTGGAAGCTCGACAGCTCCAGCACCCAGACGTCGGGCAGCGTCGCGGAGGCGATGCAGGCCGACAGCTTGTCCAGCGCCGACGGGCTGATATTGCCGGCCACCGCGACGGTCTTGCCGGCGCGCTCGACCAGCCGGCCGGCGAGCGCCGTGGTGGTGGTCTTGCCGTTGGTGCCGGTGATCGCCAGCAGCTTCGGCGCGTAGCCCGCTTCGGCCTGCAGATGCGCCAGCGCGCGTGCGAACAGTTCGATCTCGCCCCACACCTGGATGCCGCGCTCGCGCGCCGCGTCGAGCAGCGCGCCGGTGTCGGCTTCCGTCGGGGACAGGCCCGGGCTGATCGCGATCAGCCCGATGCCGTCGAGCAGTGCCGGCAGCGCGGACGTAAAGGCAGCGCCGCCGACGAATTCGGCCGAGGGCAGCTCGGCCTGCAGGAAGGCAAGATTGGCGGGCGCCGGACGGGTATCGGCGACGCGCAGCGCGCAGCCATACCGGCCGCACCAGCGCGCCATCGCCAGGCCCGATTCACCGAGGCCCAGTACCAGCACATGAGGGGTCTGCAACTCGCCAAACACTTCGTTTCCTGCCTTTGATTTCCTATGGTCGATTCAACTTGCGAACAACGCGCGTCAGCGCAGTTTCAGCGCAGCTTCAACGTAGAGAGCCCGATCAGCACCAGCATCAGCGTGATCACCCAGAAGCGGACCGTGACCTGCGTTTCCTTCCAGCCGCTCAACTCGAAATGGTGGTGCAGCGGCGCCATGCGGAACAGCCGCCGCCCTTCGCCATAGCGGCGCTTGGTGAATTTGAACCAGGTCACCTGCAGCATCACCGACACCGTTTCGGCGACGAACACGCCGCCCATCACGAACAGCACGATCTCCTGGCGCACGATCACGGCGATGGTGCCGAGCGCCCCGCCCAGCGCCAGCGCGCCGACATCGCCCATGAACACCTGCGCCGGATGCGCGTTGAACCACAGGAAGGCCAGGCCCGCGCCCGCCATCGCGGAGCAGAAGATCAGCAGCTCGCCGGCGCCCGGGATATGCGGGAACAGCAGGTACTTGCTGTAGACCGCGTTGCCCATCACGTAGGCGAACACGCCGAGCGCGCTGCCGACCAGCACCACCGGCATGATCACCAGGCCGTCGAGGCCGTCGGTCAGGTTGACGGCGTTGCTCGAGCCGACGATCACGAAATAGGTCAGCACGATGAAGCCGGCCACGCCCAGCGGATAGCTGACTTCCTTGAAGAAGGGCACCAGCAGGTTCGACTTGTAGGGCATGTCCAGCGACAGCCCGCCTTCGACCCAGCTCAGGAACAGCTCCCACACCTTGACGTTGCTCGCCTCGGAAATCGAGAAGGCCAGATAGACCGCGGCCACCAGCCCGATCAGCGTCTGCCAGAAATACTTTTCGCCGCTCGACATGCCGCGCGGGTCGCGATAGACGACCTTGCGGTAGTCATCGACCCAGCCGATCGCGCCGTAGCCGAAGGTCACCAGCATCACCACCCAGACGAAGCGGTTGCCCCAGTCGCACCACAGCACCGTCGAAATGCCGATCGACAGCAGCACCAGCACGCCGCCCATGGTGGGCGTGCCGGACTTGACCAGATGGGTCTGCGGGCCGATGGTGCGCACCGCCTGGCCGATCTTCATCTCGGTCAGCTTGCGAATCACCCACGGACCGAGCGCGAGGCCGATCACCAGCGCCGTGAGGTTGGCCATCACGGCGCGGAAGGTCAGATAGTTGACGACCCGCAGGAAGCTGTAGTCATCTTGCAGCCATTGGGCCAGGGCCAATAACATCGTTCTTCGGTTTCCAGTCTGCTGCCGCGGTGTCCCTGGTTCGGGGCCTGCGGCCAATTCCAATCAATCGTTAAGCTTCACTACCGTTCAGCATCAACCCTGCGTCGCTGGCGCCGGCGGCGTCACCAGCGCGTCGACCATGCGCTCCATCCGCATGAAGCGCGAGCCCTTGACCAGCACGGCGCTCGCGCGCGCGACGGTGCCGTCTGCATCCGCGGCCAGCGTCGCGGCCAGCGCATCGGCGCCGGCAAAGTACCGGGCACCCTCGCCAAAGGCCTGCACCGCATGCGGCGACGCCTCGCCGGTGGCCCACAGCGTCTCGATGCCGCGCGCGCGCGCATAGGCACCGATCTCGGCGTGGAACGCCGGTCCCTGGTCGCCGACCTCGCCCATGTCGCCGATCACCAGCACGCGCGGCGGCGCAAAGCCGGCCAGCACGTCGATGGCGGCGCGCATCGAGTCGGGGTTGGCGTTGTAGGTGTCGTCGATCACCACGGTGCCGCCCACGGCGCGCTTGACCTGCAGCCGGCCCTTGACCGGTGCAAAGCCGGCCAGGCCGCGCTGGATCGCGTCGATCTCGACGCCGGCCGCCAGCGCGCAGGCGATCGCCGCCAGCGCATTGCGCACGTTGTGCATGCCGAGCAGCGCCAGCCGGACCTCGAAGGCGCGGCCGGGCGCGCGGACCTGCAGGCGCTGCACGCCGTCGTCGAGGCTGACCTCGGCCGTGACGTCAGCATCTGTCGGCATGCCGCCCTCTGCCAACCCGAAGGTCAGCACCGGCCGGCCACCGGCCGCGGCGCGCCAGATGCCGGCATGCGCGCCGCCGCTGGCGGCATCCACCGGGAACACCGCGGTGCCGTCGGCGGGCAGCGCGGCCAGGATGCTGGCGTGCTCGTGCGCGACCGCCTGCACGCTGACCATGAATTCCTGGTGCTCGCGCTGCGCGTTGGTGATCACCGCCACGGTGGGCTGCGCGATCGCCGCCAGCGTCGCGGTCTCCCCCGGATGGTTCATGCCCAGTTCGAGCACGGCCAGCCGGTGGCTCGGACGCAGCCGCAGCACCGTCAGCGGCAGCCCGATGTCGTTGTTCAGGTTGCCGCCGGTGGCGAGGCGCTGCGGCTCGCCCACCGCCGCGGCGAAGATCGCCGCGATCATTTCCTTGACCGTGGTCTTGCCGTTGCTGCCGGTCACGGCCACCGTCGGCAGCGTGAAGCGGGCGCGCCAGCCGGCGCCGAGCTGGCCGAGCGCGATGCGCGTGTCCGGCGCGACGATCGCCGGCAAACCCGGCGCGGCGGCGCCGATGTCGCGCTCGACCAGCACCGCGGCGGCGCCTCGGGCCGCCACGTCGGCAATGAAGTCGTGCGCGTCGAAGCGTTCGCCGCGCAGCGCGACGAACAGATCGCCGGGCTCGACGGTACGGCTGTCGGTATGCACGCGGGTGAACTGCCGCGCGGCATCGCCTTCGACGCGCGCGCCGGCGATCCAGCCCGCGGCCTGCTGCAGGTCGGTCATCGTCTGTTCTGGTCTGGCCATTGCCGTCATGCCGTTGTTCATACCGGTATTCATGCCGATACTCCGCGCGCCGCGAGCGCCAGCCGGACATGCTCGCGATCGGAGAACGGCCGCTTGCGGCCCTGGATTTCCTGCGTGGCCTCGTGGCCCTTGCCGGCCACCAGCACCACGTCGTGCGCGCCGGCATGCTTGACCGCATAGAGGATGGCCGCGGCGCGGTCCTCGATCTGGCGGCCGCGGCGGAAGTCCTGCATGCCGTCGGCGATCGCATCGAGGATCGCCTGCGGGTCCTCGCTGCGCGGGTTGTCGCTGGTCAGCACCACCTCGTCGGCCAGGCGCTCGGCCACCGCGCCCATCTGCGGACGCTTGCCCGGATCGCGATCGCCGCCGCAGCCGAACACGCACCACAGGCGGCCCTGGCGTGCCGCCACCACCGGACGCAGCGCGTTCAACGTCTTCTCGAGCGCGTCGGGGGTATGCGCGTAGTCGACCACGGCCAGCGGCCCTTCGTGTCCGCCGAACAGCTCCATGCGGCCGTCGACCGGACGCAGCGCGCGCAGCGCGGCCAGCGCGGCGTCCCAGGCGACGCCGTTGGCCAGCGCCGCGCCGAGCACGGCCAGCACGTTGCTGACGTTGAATTCGCCGATCAGCGGCGTGGTCACTTCCGCGCTGCCGAAACTGCCGTCGATATGGAACACGGTGCCGGTCGGCGTCGCCTTGACGCCGGTGGCGCGCAGCCACGCCGCGCCGCCGCTGAAGCCGGTCGCGCCGGCGGGGCCGCCGATGCCGTACTCGATCACCTGCCGCGCCGCCATGCCGGCCGCCAGCAGGCGCCGCCCCATCGCGTCGTCACGGTTGATCACCGCGGCCTGCAGCTTCGGCCAGTGGAACAGCAGCGTCTTGGCCGCCTCGTACTCGGCCATGCTGCCGTGATAGTCGAGGTGGTCCTGGGTCAGGTTGGTCAGCACCGCAACCTGGAACGGCGTGCCGGCGACGCGGCCTTGCTCGAGGCCGTGCGAGGACACCTCCATCGCCACCGCGGCGGCGCCGGCCGCGTGCAGCTCGGCCAGGCTGTCCTGCAGCTGCACCGCGTCGGGCGTGGTGAAGCCGGTGTGCTGCAGCGCGTCCGGAAAGCCGCTGCCCAGCGTGCCGATGGTCGCGCAGCGGGTACCCGCGGCTTGCAGCACGCGCGCGAGCCACTGGCTGCACGAGGTCTTGCCGTTGGTGCCGGTGATGCCGGTAATCGCCAACCCGCGCGTCGCGTTGCCGTACCAGGCGGCGGCGATCGGCCCGGCGAGCCGGTCCAGCCCTTCGATCGGCAGATGCGGCACGGCGTCGCCATGCGGCCAGTCGTAGCCGCGGCTCTCGTAGACCACCGCCGCGGCGCCGCGCGCCAGCGCCTCGCCGATATAGGGGCGGGCGTCGCTCGACAGGCGCTGGTTGCCGAGCACATAGGCGAAGAAGATATCGCCCTGGCGCAGCCGGCGCGTGTCGCCGGTCAGCCGGGCGGTATTGGCCGAGTGCTGGCCCGCGTGCTGGCGCAACCAGGCCGCTGCCTTGGCAGCGGCCTGTTCGAGGGCGGCGTGCTTGCTGCGGGCGGTCATCGGGTGGTGCTCCCGGCGCCGCGGGTGGACAGGGCTTCGGGTGGGGTATCGGGCAGGGTTTCCGGCACGCTCTCGGTGACGACCAATTGCCGGATCGGCGAATCGGGCTGGACGTTCAGCGCGCGCAGCGTGCCGCCGGTGATCGCCGCGAAGACCGGCCCGGCGACGGCGCCGCCATAGTGGCTGCCGGAGGTGGGCTCGTCGACGCTGACGGCGACGATGATGCGCGGGTTCGACATCGGCGCCAGGCCGATGAACGAGGCGCGGTACTTGCTGCGGTCGTAGCCGCGGCCGACGTGCTTGTAGGCAGTGCCGGTCTTGCCGCCGACGCGGTAGCCCATCACCTGGGCCTGGGTCGCGGTGCCGCCCGGCGCCGTCACCATTTCCAGCATGCCGCGCACGTCGCGCGCCACCTGGGGCGAGATCACGCGCTCGCCGCTGGCCGGGCCGTCGGTGCGGAACATCGTGATCGGAATCAGCTCGCCGTCGTGGGCGAAGATCGTATAGGCGTGCGCCATCTGCATCAGCGACACCGACAGGCCGTAGCCGTACGACATGGTCGCCTGCTCGATCGGCCGCCAGCTCTTGTACGGGCGCACGCGGCCCGCGGCGGCGCCGGGGAAGCCCAGCTTGGGTGCCTGGCCGAGGCCCAGGCTGGTGAACATGTCCCACATTTCCTGCGGCTTCATCAGCATCGCCATCTTGATGGTGCCGATGTTGCTGGACTTCTGGATCACGCCCGCGACGGTCAGCGGGCCGTAGTTGTGGGTGTCGGAGATGGTCGCGCGCTCGAACGTGTAGCGGCCCTCGGTCTGGAACACCGTCGACGGCGTCACGCGCTTCAGTTGCAGCGCGAGCGCGGCCGTGATCGGCTTCATCATCGAGCCGGGCTCGAAGGTGTCGGTCAGCACGCGGTTGCGCAGCTGTTCGCCGGACAGGCGCGCGCGGTCGTTCGGGTTGTAGCTGGGCCAGTTGGCCAGCGCCAGCACCTCGCCGGTCTGCGCGTCGAGCACCACGGCGCTGGCGGCCTTGGCCTTGCTGCGCTCGGCCACCGCCTTGACCTCGTTGAAGGCCAGGTACTGGATCTTGGCGTCGATCGACAACTGCAGGTCCTGCCCGTCGCGCGGGCTGCGCAGCACGCCGATGTCCTCGACCACGCGGCCGAGCCGGTCCTTGATGACCTGGCGCGCGCCGGCCTTGCCGGCCAGCACGCCTTCGCGCGCCAGTTCCATGCCTTCCTGGCCGCGGTCCTCGACGTTGGTGAAGCCGACGATATGCGCCATCGCCTCCCCTTCCGGGTAGAAGCGCTTGTACTCGCCGCTCTGGTGCACGCCGTCGATCTTCAGCGCGGCGATCTTCTCGGCCACGTCGGGCAGCACCTGCCGCTTCAGGTAGACGAAGCTCTTGTCCTCGGTCAGCTTCTTGCGCAGATCCTTCTCGGACATGTCGAGCAGCCTGGCGAGCTGGCGCAGCTTGTTCGCATCCAGGCTCGACGGCACGTCCTCGGGCACCGCCCAGATCGCCTTGACCGGCAGGCTGGTGGCCAGCACCAGGCCGTTGCGGTCGAGGATCTTGCCGCGCGTGGCGGGCAGCTCGAGCGTGCGCTGGAAGCGCTTCTTGCCCTCGGCCTCGTAGAACTGGTTGCCCGGGCCCTGGATCCACAGCGCGCGCACGGCCAGCGCGACGAAGGCCGCAAACATCAGGAAAACCACCAGCTTGGAGCGCCACATCGGCAGGCGCAGGCCAAGCACCGGGCTGGCCGAGAACTGGCCGGTCCGCGGACGCGTGGCGGCCGGCCGCGCGGCGCGGGGGCGGTGCAGGTTCGGGCGGGCCATCGTCATGGACGGGCCTCCGCCGCGGCGTCGCGCTGCTGCTGCTTGTCCGCGCCATTCGTGCCATTGGCGCCATTGGCGCCCTCGCCTGCGGCGGCACCCTCGGCGCGCGGCAGCACGATGCCCTGCAGATACTGGGTACGGCCTGGGCTGACCGGCGACATCTTCAATTGCGCGCGGGCGGCGTCGGCGATGCGGGCGCTCTTGGACAGCGCGCTCTGCTGGTATTGCAGCCGCGACCAGTCGGTCTCGAGCTGGCGCTCCTCGGCCTGCTCGCGCTCGAGCGCGACGAACAGCGTGCGCGCCTCGTGCTGGGCGCTGACCAGCGACAGCGCGCACAGGATCAGCGCGCCGAGCAGGAAGAAGGTCAGGCGGTTCATGCGCGCGCCCCACCCTGCGGCGCGGCGGGCGCCAGTTTTTCCGCGACGCGCATCACGGCCGAACGCGCACGGGGATTGTCGGCGACTTCCTGGGGGCCGGGCTTGAGCCGGCCGAGCAGCTTCATCGTGGGCTGGGGCAGGTCGGCCGCGCGCAGCGGCGCGCGCCGCAGGGCCGGATCGGCATCCTGCTGCGGGCGTGCGTGCGCCTGCATGAACCGCTTGACGATGCGGTCCTCCAGCGAATGAAAGCTGATCACCACCAGCCGTCCCCCTACCTCGAGCAGATCGTAGGCCGCGCTCAGACCGCTTT
>JAPSLC010000102.1 GCA_031181345.1 Cupriavidus sp.
CCGTTCTGCTTTTCCACGCCGGCCTGCTGTATCTGATCCAGAGTGGGCTCGCGCGCAAGATGACCGAAGCGGTGATCGCGCCCGAAATCATCGCCCGTATCATTCCGCTGGAACCGCCGCAGCAGCCGGCGCCGGAGCCGCCCAAGCCGACGCCGAAGCCCGAGACGCCGCCCAAGCAGGTCAAGGTCACCAAGCCGACGCCGCAGCCCAAGCCGCAACCGAAGCCGGAGCCGCGCATCGAGCCGACGCCGGCGCTGCCGCCGACGCCGACCGCGGTCGAAGCGCCGCCCGCACCGCCGGCTCCGCCCGCGCCGCCGCCACCGCCCGAGCCGGCACCGGTCGCCACCGGTCCGCGCGCCGTCGGTATCGGCGAGATCCAGTGCACGCCGCCGCAGCCGACCTATCCGTCGCAGTCGCGGCGGATGGGCGAGACCGGCAAGACCGTGGTGCGACTGACCACCGACGATACCGGCAAGGTCGTCAAGACCGCCGTGGTCAACTCCAGCGGTTCGTCCCGTCTGGACCAGGCCGCGATCGACGCGGTCCAGCGGATGCGCTGCAAGCCTTATGTCGAGAACGGTCGTGCGATCGCGGTCACCGCGCAGCAGCCGATCGCTTTCGAGCTGAACTGATTTGAACTGAACCCTCCATACGATTTACGACTTACCAGGAACCATCATGCAGGACCTCGGACTCAGCCATCTTTGGGCGCAAGGCGATTTCGTCATGCGTGCGACCGCCATCATTCTGCTCGTCATGTCGCTGGCGTCATGGATCGTGATTCTCACCAAGGCGTGGGATCTGGTCCGCCTGAAGAAAATGGCGCAGGGCGCGGAAAAGCGCTTCTGGCATTCGGACGATTTCGACCATGCGCTCGAAACGCTCGGCAGCAGCGAATCGAATCCGTTCCGCACGCTGGCACTGACCGGCAAGGAAGCGGCCCAGCACCATCGCGCCAGCCAGCCCCAGCTGCATGACGTGATGGATATCTCTGACTGGCTGACCCGCTCGCTCAAGAGCGCGATCGATGAAGCCGTCTCGCGCATGCAATCGGGCCTGGCGATCCTGGCCTCGGTGGGCTCCACCGCGCCGTTCGTCGGCCTGTTCGGCACCGTGTGGGGCATCTACCACGCGCTGATCGGTATCGGCGCCTCAGGCGTGCCGACCATCGACAAGGTCGCGGGTCCGGTCGGCGAAGCGCTGATCATGACCGCCTTCGGCCTGGCCGTGGCGATCCCCGCGGTGCTCGGCTACAACGCGCTGACGCGCGGCAACAAGGCGGTGATCTCGAAGCTGAACCGCTTTGCCCACGACCTGCACGCCTACTTCGTCACCGGCGCCCGCGTACGCCCGACCGGCGCGCGGGTCGCCGACGACAACGCGGTGCGCCTCGCGGTCAAGAACTGAACTGACGCGGACCGCCCTCCGCTCGAAAGGAAGTCATCATGGCATTCGGTACTCTCGACGATGACGATGACGCAGTCATGAGCGAGATCAACATGACGCCGCTGGTCGACGTCATGCTCGTGCTGCTGATCATCTTCATCATCACCATCCCGGTGATCAATCACGCGGTCAAGATCGACCTGCCGCGTGCGACCAATCAGCCCAACGATCCCAAGCCGCAGAACATCAACCTGTCGATCGACGCGGCCGGCAAGGTGTTCTGGAATCAGCAGGAAATCGACGACGCGACGCTGCAGAACAATATCGCGCAGGCGGCGCAGCAACAGCCGCAGCCGGAGCTGCATCTGCGTGCCGACCGCGACGTGCGCTACGAGCGGGTGGCCGAGGTGATGGCCGCCGCCCAGCACGGCGGTCTCGGCAAGATCGGCTTCATCACGGAGCCGAAGCAGTAAGACCCCCAGCGGCGCGCAGTGCCGCGCCGCTTTCCCCAAGCCCCACCCTCGCGGTGGGGCTTTTTCTTTTGTGTTTCGAATGAAACCAAATGCATTTTTCGAGAGCACTGCTCTCGACTGCCCGATATCATGCAGAGAGTCGTTGTAATGATAACGATTCTCATTTAATATCAACGGAACGACGGCAGCCATCCATCCCGGCGCCGTGGAACCGACCTTCCCCCAACAGGAGCCCTATCGATGAGCACCCTAGCCTTGCCGCTGACGCAACCGCGCGAAGTCACCCGCCGCCGCCTGTCGCTGCGCCGCGTGGTGGTGAACCAGAATCCGGCGCCGAACGCGCGCCGGGAGGCCGCGGCGCCGTCGGCGATGGCGACGGTCAAGTCGGCGGTGGCCCGCCTGGAAGCCCTGGTGCGCGACAATCGCAGCGCCAATGCGGCCGCCCATGCGACCCCGGCGCAGACCGCCGAGGCGGTGCCGCTGGAAGCGCTGATGCGGGGCGCGACCACGCTGCCGATCCTGCATAACGGCGAGGTCTATACGCTGCGCAAGACGCGCTACGGCAAGCTGATTCTGACGAAGTAAGCCGCCCGCCGTGGCATGCCGCATCGCGCGGCATGCCGGCATCGGGCACCCGCTCCAGGACGGAGCGGGCTCGGCCGTCGCGACTGCCGACGGCCGAAGAAGACAAATCAGGCGGAAGCCGCCCGATCAGATGCCCAGCGCGGCAATGCCTGCACGGCCGATCTGTGCATCCTCGCTCGACTTGACGCCCGACACGCCCACCGCACCGACCACCTGGTCGCCCGCCATGATGGGCACGCCGCCTTCGAGCATGCCTTGCAGCACCGGCGCGGTCATGAACGAATTGCGGCCGTTGTTGATCATGTCTTCGTAGATCTTCGATTCGCGGCGGCCCAGCGCCGAGGTGCGGGCCTTTTCGGTGGCGATATAGGCGGAGATCGGCGCAGCGCCGTCGAGCCGCTGCAGGGCCAGCAGATGGCCGCCGTCATCGACGATGGCGATCGAGACAGCCCAGTGATGGGCCTTGGCCTCGGCTTCGGCTGCGGCCATCACCTTCTTCACGTCTTCCGCAGTCAGCACGGACTTTTGCTGCATACCACTCTCCTGAATCGATAACAATGAGCCGGCAGTATAGCGCCGGCACCACTTCGGTGACCATGACGTGCGGCACCGTTGTCGGGCAAAACAGCCATGCCAAAAAAGCAAAGGGCCCCGCAGGGCCCTTTATGATCCGGTTCGCCGATTCGGCGATCTAGTGGCGGTGATGGCGATGTCCGTGACCACCATGCCAGTGGCCGTGCCGGCCGCCATGATAGTGCCGGCCCGGATGACCGTAATAGCGCGGCGGGCCATAGTAGTACGCCGGCGGCGGGCCGTAGTAGCGCGGCGGCGGCCCGTAGTAGCCGTAACCCGGCCGCACCACCACCGGGGGCGGACCGTAATAGACCGGCGGCGGCGCGACATACGCCGGCGGGGGATAATAGCCAGGGCCGCCGACCACGACGCCCGGCACGCCGATCACCACGCCGACGTCGACACGGGCCATCGCAGCGCCTGAGGCCATCGCAGCCAGCACGCCAAGCCCTGCGAGCAACCAACGTTTCATGATCTTGCTCCTCGCAAGGTTGATCTTGATACCCGTATTCTAGGCCCGGGCTAGATCACAGGTGCAACGGCGGGTTCTACATTGTTACCGCCAGTAACATCCTTGCCGGCAAGGGTACGAGAGCAATCATGCGGCGCTTGCGTCCCGGGCAGTGACCGCCCACAATACCGGGCTTGCCGTGCGGCCGTGGAGAAATTGGTAGACTCAGCAGACTTAAAATCTGCCGCCTTTCCGGGCTTACGGGTTCGAGTCCCGTCGGCCGCACCACCCACGCCGGAAGTTCTGCAGCATTGGCTCGCGGGCCACGCGCCGAGCCGATGCCGGGCTGATGCAGCCCGGCACGCTACCCCTCCTCTCCCTCGATCAGATCGCAGTTCAACGCCGTTCAGAGCAGAACCGCGCACAGCAGCGCGCCGGCGCCGACCAGGAACACGAACAGCAGCGCGGCCAGCAGCATCGGCTTGCGGCCGGCGCGCAGCAGGTCGCCGATCCGCGTGTGCAGGCCGATCGCCAGCATCGCGCAAGCAAGCAGCCAATTGTCGAAGGCAACCAGACCCGGCTTCCATTCGGTCGGCACCAGGCCGAAGGAATTGATCGCGAGCACGGCGACGAAACCGAGTGCAAACCAGGGCACCGCCGCACGAATGCGCGCCCAGTCGATGCCGCGGCGGCCGGCGTTTGCGCCCATCGCCCGGTCCTCGGCGCGCGGCCACAGCGCCAGGACCAGCAGCAGCGGGCCGAGCGCCAGCACACGGACCATCTTGGCCAGCACGGCGGCATCGCCGGCCGTCTCGCCGACCGCCTTGCCGGCGACGATCACCTGCGCGACCTCGTGCAGCGTGGCGCCGGTATAGATGCCGAAGGCGCGCTCGCCGACCTGCCAATGCCAGACGTTGGTCACCAGTTCGTACAGATACGGATACAGCAGCATGCCGACGGTGCCGAACAGCACCACGGTGGCCACCGCGACCGCCGTCTGCCGGTCATCGGTGCGCGCGATCGAGGCGACCGCAATCGCCGCCGCCGCGCCGCATACCGCGCTGCCCGCGCTGACGACCACCGCTTCGCGGCGGGTCAGACCGAGAAACCGCGTGCCGACCCAGACTCCGACGCACAACGTCGCCGCCAGCATCAACAACGGCGCCACCACGCCGCCAACACCAAGCGCCTCGATCGAGCCGAAGGTCAGCCGCAGGCCGTACAGCGCCACGCCCAGCCGCAGCAACGTTTGCCGGGCCAGTTGCATGCCGGGCGCCAGCGGCGCCAGCCAGTGCCGCGGCAAGGTATTGCAGGCGACCATGCCGGCGCACATGGCGAGCATCAGTGGGCTGACGCCGAGTTGCGACAGCGCCGGTAGGCCCGACAGGATCAGCGCGAGCCACGCGATGGCGCCAAGCGGCGCCAGCGTCAGCAGTCGATAACGCCAGGAAATGGCGGTGGCCGGAGCGGCGGCGGGAATCGAGGTAGTCGGCATGGCGGGCGGACGACACGGAGGTGTAGGAATGACGCCAGCGTAACAACCGACCTTTCATCTGTAAAACAGGTAATATCGTTATTTCTTACCTGGTTTATTGATATGCAACATCGCCCCTTGCGGCTGACGCTGCGTCAGCTTGCCGTTTTCGTGGCCGTCGTCCAGCACGGCAGCACGACTGCCGCCGCCGACGCGTTGGCGATGTCGCAGTCCGCCGTCAGTGCCGCGCTGGCCGACCTGGAACGCGCACTGGACCGGCGCCTGTTCGATCGCATCGCCAAACGGCTGACCATCAACGAAACCGGACGGCAATTCTTCCCCCGCGCGCTGTCGCTGCTGGACCAGGCGCACGAGCTCGAACGCTTCTCGGCGGACGCCGGCGTGCAGCTGCGCATCGCCGCCAGCAACACCATCGGCAGCTATCTCCTCCCCGCCTTGCTGACCGGCTTTCGTCAGGCCCAGCAACAGCCGTGCGCGCTGGACCTGCGCATCGGCAATACCCATGACGTGCTGCAGGAGCTGTTGCGGCTGGAGGCCGATATCGGGCTGATCGAGGGCACCTGCCACGAACGCGAGCTCACCAGCGTGCATTGGTGCGACGACGAGATGGTGGTCGTTGTGGGTGCCGGGCATGCGCTGGCGCAGGCCGATGGCGATCTGCGCGCGCTGCGCGAGGCGGACTGGCTGGTGCGCGAGCGCGGCTCCGGGACGCGCGAGATCGTCGAGCAGCGGCTCGCTCCGCTGCTCGGGCCACTGCGCTTCGCGCTCGAGCTGGGCAACGCCGAAGCGATCAAGCGCGCGGTGATGAGCGGCTTCGGCGTCAGTTGCCTGTCGCTGCATGTGGTGCGCGACGAGCTGGAGCGCGGCACGCTGGTGGCGCTGCGCCGCGGCCTGCCGCGGCTGGTGCGGCCCTGGCATCTGGTTGTCCATCAGGACAAGTATCCGACCCAGGGCCTGCTGGCCTTTACCGAATACCTGCGCCAGACCGCGCCACGACTGGAACTGGAGGAGCTGGAAGAGCTGGAAGCACTGGAAAAGCCGGACGAATGAGCGGACGGGCCGGGACCGCCCGGACCGCATCGGGTCCCGGTGACTCGTTCAGGCCGCCTGCGCCTCGCCCGGCTCGTCCTGGCGCGCCACGTAGCGGTCCAGCCAGCGGAACAGCAGCGGATTGAGCACGATCGACAGCAAGGCTCCTGCCAGGATCAGGCTTTGGGCGCGTTCCGGCAGGATCTGCAGGAACACCCCAAGGCTCGCGAGAATGAAGGAGAACTCGCCGATCTGCGCCAGGCTTGCGGCGATCGTCATGCCGGTCCGGTTCGAATAGCCGAACATCCGCACGATGCCGAGGGCCGCCACCGACTTGCCAACCACGATGATCGATACGGTCGCCAGCACGCCCCAGGGGTCGCGCACCAGCACCATCGGGTCGAACAGCATGCCGACCGAGACGAAGAACAACACCGCGAAGGCGTCCCGCAGCGGCAGCGATTCCTCCGCGGCGCGATGGCTGAATTCGGACTCGGCCAGCACCATGCCGGCGAAGAAGGCGCCCAGCGCAAACGAGACGCCGAACAGCGAATAGGCGCCAAAAGCCACGCCCAGCGCGGTCGCCAGCACGCCCAGGCGGAACAGCTCGCGGCTGCCGGTCCAGACGATGCGCTCGAGCATCCACGGAATGAAGCGGCGGCCGATCACCAGCATCACGGCGACGAAGGCCGCGACCTTGCCGAGCGTCAGCGATACCGTCAGCAGGATGTCGGTGACGCTGGCCGCGGGGCCCTCGCCGCCTGCGCCCGCCGGCACCAGCAGACCCGACAGCGCCGGCAGCAGCACCAGCGCCAGCACCATCGCCAGATCCTCTACGACCAGCCAGCCGACCGCGATGCGGCCCTGCTCGCTATCGACCAGATCGCGGTCCTGCAACGCCTTGAGCAGCACCACGGTACTGGCGACCGACAAGGCCAGGCCATAGACCAGACCCTGGCCCCAGCTCCAGCCGAAGCCCCAGGCGACGCCCATGCCGAGCAGCGTGGCGATGCCGATCTGCGCCACCGCGCCGGGGATCGCGATCTTGCGCACCGCCATCAGGTCCCGAATCGAGAAATGCAGGCCCACGCCGAACATCAGCAGGATCACGCCGAGCTCGGCCAGTTCCGGCGCCAGCGCCTGGTCGGCCGTGTAGCCCGGCGTATGGGGTCCAACCACCACGCCCGCGCACAGGTAGCCGATCAACGGCGGCAACCGTAAGCGCCCCGCCAACGCACCGAGGACAAAGGCCAGGACGATGCCGCCGACGATGGTGCTGATGAGCGGGGTAGCGTGATGCATGCGTGGTGGTTTCCTTCTGGTGGCCGGCATGGCGCCGGGAAGTCGAACGGCGACCCGGTTCCGCTTTCGACGCGGACACGCCGCCATCGACGGGGCCTGGTGCCGGCGCCGCCCGGGCGGACAGTCTGCGGAAATGAAACCGAATGGGAGTCGTCGCCACCGGCAGCGGTGCCCGGGGCGCGAGGCCTGGGCACGTAGCCGGCGTGGTCCAGCAACGGCGACGACTGGTGCGATAGACGTAATGTATCACGCGCGCCACGCCGCTAAACCGCGAAAAGACGGCAAAAAGCGGACGTCGAAAAAGCGCGGGGAGTGCCGGGAAGGCCAGGATCGGCGGCGAACACCGCGGATCGGCGTAACAGGTGGGGAAGATCGATGGAGGCGGGGGTCGGAATCGAACCGGCGTACACGGCTTTGCAGGCCGCTGCATAACCACTCTGCCACCCCGCCGGGTGACCTGGATGCTGGATTGTAGCCGCTGTGGCTTCCGGGTGCCGGAGGCCGACGCGGCAGCATCGCAAACTAAAAAGGGAAGCGCTGCTTCCCTTTCGGACTGGAGCGGGAGACGAGTCTCGAACTCGCGACCTCAACCTTGGCAAGGTTGCGCTCTACCAACTGAGCTACTCCCGCATG
>JAPSLC010000039.1 GCA_031181345.1 Cupriavidus sp.
CGCAAGCAGCCGGATCAGCGTCTGTCCGCCGGGGCCTGCGCTCGGGGGCACTTGCAACATAGCGCCTGAGTGAAAAACCCCGCAGTTTACACTGCCGGGGCCGCGTTTCGGCCGCGGCGCGGGGCAAGCGGCCGCAAGCGTCGTCCCGCGGTCATTGACGGGCCGGCCGGCGGTCCGCCTGCCGCAGCGCGGCACGGAAATGATCGACGGCCGGATTGGCGCCCCCGTGCAGGCTCGCGACCACGATGGTGGCCATCGCGCGGGACGAGTCCTGCAGGGGCACCAAGGCCAGCGACTCGCTGCGCAGGCGCGACAGCGAGCGCGGCACGATGGCGGCGCCGACGCCGATCTCGACCAGCGTCAGCACCGTGGGTATCACGCTGTCCTGCACGAAGCGCGGCGACTTGCCGGCGTCGGCGAACATCGCCTGCAGCATGCCGCGGAAATACGGCGACGCCTGCTGCGAATAGCCGATCAGCGGCAACAACGCCGCCTGCTCCACGCTGACGCGGCGGCGGCCGGCCCAGGGATGGTCCCGCCGCAACGCCAGCATCATCGGTTCGCGGAAGACCTCGACGCGGTCGAACTCCGGATCCATCGACATCGGCCGCATCACCGCGACATCGATCGTCTGCGCGCGCAGCATCGCCTCCATCGTCACCGAGTTCATCTCGCGCAGATCCAGCGTGACCTGGGGATGCGCCACGCGGTAACGGTACAGCGCCTCGGCGACGGGCGAGTAGGCAGCGGTCGGCGCGATGCCGACCACCAGGGAGCCGCCCTCGCCTTCGGCCGCCTGCCGCACCGCGCGCAGCATCACGCGCGTCTGCCCCGCGATGGTGCGGGCGTGCTGGTACATGACCTCGCCCGCCGGCGTCAGCCGGACCGATCGCGTGGTGCGCACGAACAGCGGCGCGCCGACCATGGCCTCGAGCCGCTTGATCTGCTGGCTGAACGGCGGCTGGCTCATGAACAGGCGCGCGGCCGCACGGCCGAAATGCAGTTCCTCGGCCGCCGCGCAGAAGCAGGCCAGCAATCGGTCGTCGAGAAACATTATGTCGCTGCTGGTCATAATTCAGGCTGGATTTGGAATTGGACGATACACAGTAGTGTAACTAGCATTGGGGCATCTTCTTGGTGTCCCATCGTGAATCGCTATTCCATTCCGCCCGTTCCTCCCTTCCCTGCCCTCGCCGATGCCGACGATCTGTCGCGCTGGGTCCGCCGCGTGGCCGAGCAGGATCGCGCCTTGCATGCGTGGGTTCGGCTTGCCGACGATGCCGCGCTTCGCGGCGCCGCTTTGCGGTCCGGCCCGCTGCGGGGCATGCCCTTCGGCGTCAAGGACGTCCTCGATGTTGCCGGCATGCCGACGCGGTGCGGCTCGCCCGCCAGTCCGGACGACCCTGCGCCGGCCGACGCCGATTGCGTGGCGCGGCTGCGCGCGGCAGGCGCCGTGCCGATCGGCAAGACGGTGACGGCGGAGTTCGCCCATGTGACACCCGGGCCGACCAGCAATCCCGCCAATCCCGGCCACACGCCGGGCGGCTCGTCGAGCGGATCGGCGGCGGCGGTCGCGGCCGGCATGGTTCCCTTTGCGCTCGGCACGCAGACCGGCGGGTCGATGATCCGGCCCGCGGCGTTCTGCGGGGTGGTGGGCTTCAAGCCGACTTACGGCCTGCTGTCGCGCCGCGGCATGCGCGTGATGTGCCCCTCGTTGGACGTGATCGGCTGGCATGCCGACACGGTGGACACCGCCGGCCGCGTTGGCGCCGTGCTGCTGCCGGGCGGCGACGCCAAGGCCGGCGCAAGCGCCGATATCGGTCGCCACGCCGCATTGCGGATCGGCTTCCTGCCCGAGCCGCCCGGATATCGGCTCGAACCCGCAGCCGCCAACGTCCTCGAGCAGGCGCGTCGCGCCCTGCTCGACCGAGGCCATGCGGTGCCGGCCGTTGCCCCGCCGCCATCGTCCGCGCGGCTGCTGGACGCGCACGGCGTGCTGGTGGCCTACGAGATGGCGCGCCGCCTGGCGCCCATCGCAACCGCTTGTGGCGCGCTGCTGAGCCCGGCGCTGCGCGACACGATCGGCCGCGGCCTGTCGCTGTCCGATGCCGATCATGCGCAGGCGCGACGCTTGCAGGAATCCGCGCGCGACAGCTGGGAACACGGCTTCGGCGACATCGACCTGGTACTGACCAGCAGCGCACTGGGGGCGGCACCGGCCGGCCTCTCGCACACCGGCAACTCCGGCTTCAACAAGGCATGGTCAGTGCTGGGCTGGCCCTGCCTGCATCTGCCCGTGACCGTCGATGCCGCCGGGTTGCCGCTGGGCCTGCTGCTGGTAGCCCGGCCCGGCGCCGACCGGCAACTATTGGCCTGGGCCCGCGGCCTGCATGCGGCGATCGATCGCCGCGGCACCGCGCTGCATGCGAGCCACAACGCTTACTCTTCCCTACCTTGACGGAGACCTCGACCATGATCCACGCCATCCGAAAACTGGCCGGCCATGCCGCCCTGCTGGCGACCGCCACGCTGGCCGTTGCAGCCCCCGCCGCGCTTGCCGCCTATCCGGAGCGCCCCATCGCCATCACCGTGCCCACGGCGCCGGGTGGCACGGTCGACATCGTCGCGCGCATCATGGCGGAGCAGCTCGGCGGCACGTTGGGCCAGCCCGTGGTGGTCAACAACAAGGCGGGCGCCGGCGGCGTGGTTGGCACGCAGGCGGCCAGGCGCGAAGCGGCGGACGGCTACAACCTGCTGTTCACCGCCAACAGCAACCAGCTGATCGTGCCGTGGGTCTACAAGAAGCCGGGCTTCGATCCGATCAAGGACTTCGTGCCGATCGCGGCGGTCGGGGTGGTGCCCAACGTGCTGTGCGTCCATCCGTCGTTTCCCGCCAGGGACCTGAAGGGCTTCCTGGCCGAAGTGAAGGCGAATCCGGACAAGTACCGCTATGCCTCCGCCGGCAGCGGCACGCTGAATCATCTGCTGGGCGAGATGATGAACGAGAAAGGCGGCCTCAAGATGCAGCACATCCCCTACAAGGGTGTCGCGCCGGCGATGACGGACGTGATGGGCAATCAGGTGCCGATGCTGTTCGCCAGCCTGCCTTCCGCGGTGGAGGCGGTGAAGGCCGGCAAGCTGCGGGCCATCGGCGTCAGCAGCGCGACGCGTGCCCCGCTGCTGCCCGACGTACCGGCAATCGCCGAGCAGATCCCGGGCTTCAGCGGGGACCTGTGGGTCGCCTTCTACGCGCCGCGCGGGACGCCGCAGCCGGTGGTCGACAAGCTGCATGCCGCGATCAAAAGCGCGCTGGCATCGCCGGCCTTGCAGCAGCGCTTTCAGCAATTGGGCGTGACCGTGCTGCGCGATGGCCCCGAGCAGCTTGCAGCGCGGCAGGAGAAGGAATTCGCGCAATGGAAGCAGATCGTCGAGCGGTCCGGCGCCGCGGTGGACTGAGCGGGCGGCGCGGGCGTGGGCGTCGCCGGCGGTGCAGGCCGGTGACCGCTACGGATGGGTTTGCGCCTTGAGCTGGTCGCCGATGCGGCGCTCGTCGGGGTGCTGGGGAATTGGGGCGCTCATCGTCATCCTCCCTGGTCGGTGTCACCGGAAATCCGCCCGTTGAGACGGAACGGTCCGGCGCGCAGACATTCTATCGTCGCCTCGCCCGGCACGGACCCACCTGCCTGCAAAGGTCACCGTGCGCAATCGGATGGGTCCGCCGGCGGGCCCGTCGGCGCCCCTGCATCAGCTCTGTCTGTCGAACGCTAGCGCCCGGCAGGCTGCGCCGGCACCGCGGCCCTCGCCTTCTGCCGCAGTTCCTGGGCGCTGCCGACCTGGCGGAACAGCGGCCCGCCGGGCGCGAAGCTGTCCGCGATCTTCAACGGGCCGATGACGACGGGCTCGAAGCCGGCCGCGCGCACCAGTTCGGAGGCGGTGTCGAGCGCGGCCCGGTCGTCGCCGGCGATCGGTATCGCGATCCTCGGCTGCTCGTGGTGCCGGTTCGCGAAGTCGCTGGCGCTGGTGAAATTGAAGGCCCGCACGATGCGCGCTCCCGGCAGGTATTTCGCCGTGGTGGCACCGATGCCGTTGGCCAGTGCGTCCTCGCCGGCGGCGCCATCGCGATGGCGATAGGCATTGGTCGCGTCCAGCACCACCTTGCCGGCCATTCCGCGGCCATGCTCCTTGCCGATCTCGGGCAGCGCGCCGTAGGGCACGGCGACGAACAGCACGTCGCCGAACGCCACCGCCTCGGCCACGGTGCCGGCACGTGCCAGCGGGCCGAGCCCGTCGACCAGCGGCTTCAGCTGTTCCGGATGCCGCGACGAGAACAAGACCGGATAGCCGGCCTTGACCCACAGGCCGCCAACCGTGCCGCCGATCCGGCCGCTGCCGATCACGCCGATCTGCATCGGCTTGCTGCCGGAGGGACGAGGCACTGACTGTTGTGGCGAAGGCGAAGGTGATGGCGATGGCGATGGCGATGGTGATTGCGCCGAGGCCAGCCCCGGCCATGCAGCAGGCAGCAGCATCGCGCCACCGGCGATTGCCAGCAGCCATCGCCGGCGCGGATCGGGCTGCTGCTGCGGCAGCAATGGATGTGAACGCTGCAACGGGGTCGGCAACGGGCGCGGAAGCCGACGCAATAACGGGCGGTCCATGGCGATGTCCTCCGAACGGCAAGCGGTGGCAGGGAAAGCGGCTCGAATGCTGCCCTGGCCGCGGCCACTGTCGCCACTCTAGGCCAAAATGCCGGCGCGCTCCATGCCGTGCCGCAAGGGCTGCGGCTTAGAATGCCTGTCCAGCGCCGCCTCATCCCGCAAGGCGGCTGCAGCGCCGATCGAATATTTCGCATGGACTCAAGCCTTGACGTCAGCCTCGACCGATCCTCATCGGAACCCCTGAGCGCGCAGATCGCCGGCAATCTGCGGGTGGCGATCCGCGATGGGCGGCTGGCGCCCGGCGCGCGGCTGCCGTCGTGGCGCGATCTCGCGGCCCGCCTTGGCGTCGGCCGCGGCACCGTCCGCAGCGCCTATGAACGGCTGATCGACGAGCGGCTGATCGTCACGGCCGGAGCGGCCGGTACCCGCGTCGTCGCACAGCCGGCGCGAGCCGAATCCGCAGCCGCGCCAGCGCCGACGCTGACCGCGCCGCTGAGCGGCCTCCTCCACGACTTCTCCGCGCCCCCGCTGCCATTCGAGATGGGCGTGCCGGCGCAGGACGCCTTTCCGGCCAAGCTGTGGTCCCGGCTGCGGGCGCGCGCCCTGCGCACCGGCGCGATGTCGCCGGTGACCTATCCCGATCCGCGCGGCTCGGCGACGCTGCGCTCGCAGCTGGCCAGCTATCTGGCGATCGCCCGCGGCATCCATTGCGCGCCGGATCAGATCGTGCTGACGGCCGGTTATCGCGGCGGACTCGGGCTGACGCTGGCCGCGCTGCAACTGGCTGGCCGCACCGCATGGATGGAAGAGCCCGGCTATATGGTCACGCGGACCGGCCTGCAGCTGGCGGGATTGCGCCCGGTGCCGATCCCGGTGGACGCGCACGGGCTCGATGTCGAACACGGCCTCGCCCTGGCGCCCGAGGCGGCGCTCGCCGTGGTCACGCCCGGGCAGCACGCACCGACGGGCGTGCCGATGTCGCCGGCACGGCGGCAGGCGCTGCTGCGCTGGGCTGTCCGCGCGCAGGCGTGGATCGTCGAGGACGATTATCTGAGCGAACTGCAATTGCAGGGCCGCGCCGCGCCGGCATTGGCGGCGGCCGATCGCCATGGCCGCGTGATCCATATCGGGACGTTCAGCAAGACCATGAGTCCATCGTTGGGGCTGGGCTTCGTGGTGGCGCCGCTGGCGCTGGCCGAACGCTTCGCCGAGGTCGCCGGCTGCCTGGCTCCCGCGCCTAACCTGGTGACACAACTGGCCTTTGCCGAGTTCATGGCCGAGGGCCACTATCTGCGCCATCTGCGGCATATGAAGACCCTGTATGCGCAGCGGCGCGATGCGCTGCGCGCACGGCTGGGGCCGCAGGCGGACATCGATGCGATGGCCGGGCTGGCGGTGCGGCTTCGTTTGCCGCCCGGAAGCGACGATCGGGCGATTGCGGCGGAAGCGGTGCGACGCGGCGTGGCTCCCTCTTCCGTCTCGCGCTGGTATGCCGATCCGCAGCAGCACCGGCAGGAACGCGGCCTGTTGCTCGGCGTCACCAATCTGACCGAGGCGCGGCTGGCGCCGGCCTGCGACACGTTGATGGCACTGCTGGCCGAGATGCGCTGAGCCTGGCTGCGACGGTATTGTGCGCCGATGCACGATGGTGCCTGCGTTTGCTCGGATCTTGGTCCTGTTCGCGCCCGCCCCGGCCCGCCTACCATCCCACCGTATCGATCCGGAAGGATCCTCTGTCGTTGCCAATCGTGGGGTGTCATGAGCAAGCAAGTCGTTATCGTCGGGGCCGGCTTTGCCGGCATGTATGCGGCGCTGGCCGCCGCCAGACTGCGCGATCGCCACCGCGTCGCGCCGGATGCCATCGAGATCGTGGTGGTGGCTCCCGAAGCCGCCATCACGCTGCGGCCGCGTCTCTATGAAAGCGCGCCGGCGCGCATGGCGGCGCCGCTCGATGCGCTGTTCGACACCGTCGGCGTGCGCTTCGTTGAAGGTTGGGTGGAAACGATCGATGTCGCCGCCAGCCGCATTGCGCTGCGCGATGCCGAGGGGCGGCACGGCGAGATCGGGTACGACCGGATGGTGCTCGCCGCTGGCAGCCGTCTGGCGATGCCTGCGATCCCCGGCTTGGCCCAGTTCGCCTTCAGCGTGGATCAGCGGGAAGACGCGGTCGCGCTGGAGCGGCATCTGTCCGCGCTGCCCGAGCGGCCGTGGTCCCTGGCACGCAATACGGTGGTGGTGGCCGGTGGCGGCTTCACCGGCATCGAGACCGCCGCGGAAATGCCGGCGCGCTTGCAGGCCGCGCTGGGCGGCGACCGCGAAGTGCAGGTGATCGTGGTCGAGCAGGCGGACGCCATCGGCCCCGATCTGGGACCCGGTCCGCGTCCCGTCATCGAGCAGGCGCTGGACTCGCTCGGTGTGCAACGGCGCCTGGGCGTCGCGGTGACGGCCCTCGACGCGCGGGGCATCACGCTGAGCGATGGCAGGCGCATCGATGCCGCCACCGTGATCTGGACCGGCGGCGTGCAGGCGAGTCCGCTGACCCAGCAGATTCCGGCCCAGCTCGACCGCGCCGGACGGCTGCTGGTCGATCGCGATCTGCGGGTGCCGGGCGCGTCAAGCGTGTTCGCGGCCGGCGATGCGGCCAGCGCGCAGACCGATGAGGCTGGCCACCGCACGCTGATGTCCTGCCAGCATGCGATGCCGCTGGGCCGGGTCGCCGGCAACAACGCGATGGCCGATCTGCTCGGCGTGCCGGCGACCCCGTATGAGCAGCCGCGCTATGTCACCTGCCTGGACCTGGGGCCCTGGGGCGCGGTGCTGACCCAGGGCTGGCAGCGCGAGGTCCAGCTGGCCGGCGCAGAAGCGAAGCTCCTCAAACGGCAGATCAATCAGCAGTGGATCTATCCGCCGCTGGCGCATCGGGGCACGGCGTTCGAGATGGCCGAGCCGGGATATCACCCGGGAGAGCGATAGTTATGCGCCGCCTCGTCGACTAGACGCCTGTCACTCCGGCTCCGTGGTCGTACTCTGCTCCTCCGGCACTCTCCTTGATGCACACCTGGTCGACGAGCCAGTCGTACCCGCAATAGAGAGCGGCGCCCAGGCTCTTGCCCCACGCACTGAAGACCTCCGCGCGCAAAGGTGCAACAGAACAAGCAATGCAAGCCAAAAAGCACAGAACGTCGGCCTGCATGGCAAGTACATCACCGCAGACGCGCCTGTTCCGCGTCTGTCCCGCGTCTGGGTCTGAAGTCAGCCGATTGGCGCCCGCCCGGCCAGCGATCGCCGTCTACGATGGTCTGGCAGGCCGAAGAAGCGCGGAGCGTACCGCCCCCGCAGCCTGCCAGGAGACCCACCATGTCCACACCCAACACCGACAAGCTGTTCACGGGCCCGATTCCGGAGCTGTACGAGCGATATCTGGTGCCGATGATCTTCCAGCCCTATGCCGACGACCTGGCCGACCGCGTGGCGCAGCGGCGCCCATCCCGCGTGCTGGAGATCGCGGCCGGCACCGGCGCGGTCACGCGCGCGATGGCCAAGGTGCTGCCGGGCGAAGCCGAGCTGGTCGTCACCGACCTGAACGCGCCGATGCTGGCGCGCGCCGAGGCGATCGGCCTCGGCGGCCGCGTGGCGGAATGGCGCCAGGCCGATGCGATGCAGCTGCCGTTCGACGATGGCAGCTTCGATCTGGTGGTGTGCCAGTTCGGCGTGATGTTCTTCCCCGACAAGCCCGGCGCTTTCGCGGAGGCGCGCCGGGTGCTGCGGCCCGGCGGCACGTTGCTGTTCAATGTCTGGGACCGCATCGAGGAGAACGACTTCGCCAATGCGGTGTCGCGCGCGCTGGCCGAGTGCTTTCCGGACTCGCCGCCGGACTTCATGGCCCGCACCCCGCATGGCTATCACCGGCGCGAGGTCATCGAGCGCGACCTCAGCGCCGGCGGCTTCGCCACGATGCCCACGTTCGACACCGTCGCCAAGCGCAGCCGGGCCGAATCGCCCCAGGTACCGGCCATCGGCTTCTGCCAGGCAACGCCGATGCGCGCCGAGTTCGAGGCGCGCGGCGGCGATGCGATGCAACGCGCCACCGAGTATTGCGAGGCCGCGCTGCGCGGCCAGTTCGGCGAGGGGCCGATCGAAGGCCGGATCTCGGCGCATGTGGTCACGGTGAGCGCTTGATGGCGTGGTATGCATGACGAATGCGGCGTGGACGCTGGTGTATGCTTGCCACCGCGCCTGTCGGGGCATCGCACGCGATTCGAATCGCCGATGCGATTCCCCTTTCGCGCCGCCATCCCATCGCTACCCTGCTCCGTCACCCATCACGCATGAAAGACCCGAGGCCGAGCGCATCCGCCCCGCAACGACGCATCACCATCCATGACGTGGCCCGCGAGGCCGGCGTCTCGCTGACGACGGTATCGCATGCGCTGAACGATCGCGGCGTGGTCGATCCGGCCACGCGGGCCCGGGTCAAGCAGATCGCCCAGCAGCTCGGCTATCGGCCCAGCGTACGCGCGCAGCGGCTGCGCTCGGGGCGCGCCAACAGCATCGCGCTGGTGTCGTCGATGCCGTTCGCGGTGGCCGGCGGCACCTCGCGGCTGGGCTTCATGATGGAAGTGGCGGCGATCGCCGCCGAAGCGGCGCTGGGCCGCGGCCTGGGCGTCGTGCTGGTGCCGCCGCTGGAGGGCGCGGGCGGCCTGCTGGACAGCCTGGACATCGATGGCGCGATCATCATCGAGCCGGTCGCCAACGACGCGCATATCGCGCTGCTGCGACAGCGCGGCGTCAGCATCGTGTCGATCGGGCGCGAGCCCGGCACCGAGGACCCGGTGCCCTTCGTCGATCTGCAATCGGAATACACCGCGCGGCTGCTGCTCGAGCATCTGCACGCGCAGGGCCGGCGCCGTATCGGCCTGCTGGTCGGCGCGACGGCGCGGCAATCCTATGTGGAGACCGAGCGCGCCTATCGCGCCTTCGTCGCCGCGGCCGGCCTGCCCTGCCATCTCATCACCGCGCAGGAGAGCGAAGGCGAAGCCGGCGGCGCGTCGGCTTGCGCCGCGCTGCTGCGCGCGCAGCCCGATATCGATGCGCTGTGCGCGCCAGTCGATGCCTTCGCGGTCGGCGCGATCGCGCATGCGCAATCGCTCGGCAAGCGGGTGCCGCAGGACCTGATGGTGGTGACCCGCTACGACGGCATTCGCGCGCGCAGCCACCAGCCGCCGATCACCGCGGTCAATCTGCATCTCGAACGGGTCGCGTCGCTGGCCGTCGAACTGCTGTTCGAGCATATCTCCGGCCGGCGCGACCGCGCGTCGGTCGCGGCACCGCTGCCCGAGCTGGTGCCGCGCGAATCGTCGGCTACGTCGGCTACGTCGACCACATCAGCCGCGCACTAGCACCACCAGTCCCGATACCAGCGCGAACACCAGCACGCCGATACGCAGCGCGCGCTGGTTGATGCGCCGGTGCACCAGATGGCTGGCGAGCATGCCGGCGCCGAGCACCGGCAGCATGCCGAGCGCATAGTGCCACTGCGGCGCGTCAAGGCGCTCGCCTACCGCCAGCACGATCAGCGAGATGACCTCGCCCACCAGGAAGCACAGCGCCACGGTGGCGCGCAGCGTGGCGACCGGCGCGTGCTGGTAGGCCAGCGCGAGCGGCGGGCCGCCGACGCCGGTGGCGGTCTCCGTCACGCCGGTGATCAGCCCGGTCGAGGCGAAGGTGACCCTGCCCGGCGTGAATGCCGGTGCGATCAGCGACACCAGCGCCGCCAGGATCGTGCTGCCGCCGACCAGCGCATTGAGCCAGGCCATCGGCACCGCCACCAGCACCCAGAGGCCGCCGAAGGTACCGGCCAGCCGTCCGGCGCTGATCCAGCCGGCGCCGCGCAGATCGATCGCATGCCGCTCGCGCCAGGCCACATAGGCGTTGAGCGGCAGCATCGCGATCAGCAGCGAGCCAGGCAGCATCGCCGGCGCGGCCAGCGCGAGCACCGGCACCACGATCAGTGCGAAGCCCATGCCGGTGGTGCCCTGGATCAGCGCGCCGGCGAACACCGCCAGCCAGACGCTGAGCATCGTCGTATCGAACATCATGCCTGCGCCCCACCCTTTGCCGCCTGGGGGAGCGACGCACGGTGAGCGGCACCGCTGGCAGCGCGATGGACGTCCGCCGGATCGTGCAGCTTGGTGATCGGCGCGTTGGCGATGGTCTGCTCGGCCATCTGGCGGATCTCGCGCATCAGCGCGCGCGCGTCCCAGTCCAGCGGCCAGCCGTCCCACAGGCGCAGCCGGCCGTCGACGAAGACGCCGCGGATCTGGTCGCGATTGGCCAGACGCACCAGCTCCCAGCTCAGGTCCCACGACGGCGTCATCTCCGGCACATCGCAATCGACCAGCAGGAAGTCGGCCTGCTTGCCGCGCGCGATCTCGCCAGTGACGTTGCCCAGTCCCGCCGCATCGGCGCCGTCGTGCGTCGCCATGTCGAGCCAGCGCCAGCCTGCGCCGCAGGACGAGTCGCCAACGCCGATGCCGAAGGCAAAACGCTGCGCCGCCTCGGCATAGTCGAGCAGGCGGAAGCCATCGCTGCGGGTGCCGTCGGTGCCCAGACCAAGGCGCACGCCGAAGGTCGCCATGGTCTCGGCCGGCGCCACCGCATTGCCTTTCCAGGCGCTGGCCACGGGGTTGTAGGCCACCGCCGCGCCGCGCTCGGCCAGCAGGCGGATCTCGTGCGGCGTCACCAGCGTCGCATGCGCCAGCAGCGCGGCCGGGCCCAGAGCGCCCACCGCCTCCAGATGTTCGATCGGCCGCTGGCGCCGCGCATTGAGCGAGCGCTCCACGGCGACCAGATGTTCGTTGGCGTGTGTCTGGAAGACGCGGCCCGCTTCCTCGCACAGGCGATAGACGTCGCGCAGCATCGCGTCGCTGGCGACCTCCGGAATCGAGATCGCCAGCGACGGCACCACCAGCGGATCATCGCCATACATCGCCAGATGGCGCTCGGCACGGCGCAGGATCGGCGCGGCGTCGAGCGTCTGCCCGCCGGGACGATCGTTGCAGATCAGGCCCAGCACGCAGCGCACGCCCGCCTCGCCGACCGCCTGCGCGATCGCCTCCAGCCCCGCATCGGCACGCGTGCCGGCATCGCAGACCGTGGTGAAGCCCCCGCGCAGCGCTTCGAGCGCGGCCAGCTTCGACGACAGGTACAGGTGCGTCTCGGTCAGGCTGCCCTCCAGCGGCACCCACACGCGCCGGAAAATTTCCGACGGCTCGCCGAACACCAGCGACTTGCCGAACGATTGCGTCAGGTGATGATGGGCATCGATCATCCCCGGCATCAGCAGCATGCGCGGCAGCGCAAGCGTGGGCAGATGCGGAAATTGCGAGGCGATCTGCGCGGCCGGGCCGACCGCGGCGAAGCGGCCGTGCTGCACCACGATCGCGTGGTCGCGCACCATGCCGTCGCGCAGCAGCGTCCATTCGGGCAGCAGGATTTGCGGGCGGTCGAAGGACGCGGGCCGCAGCGGGGGTTCCGTATCGGAAACAGGGGAAGAAGCGAAAAAAGCGGATGCCATACGAGCTACCAGTTGCGGCGCATGCCAAAGCGGCACGCGTCGGAAATGCGGGAGACCTGCTCCCTCTCCCGCTGGCGGGAGAGGGTTGGGGAGAGGGAAATCGGAGGCGATTGGACCAGCGGCGTCAGCCATGGCGGACGCCCTTGCCCTCTCCCCCGCCCCCTCTCCCGCTTGCGGGAGAGGGGAGAAAACCTGTACCCCGACGAGAGCGGCATGCGCTCGATAAACGGTTGGTTTGCGCCCTCTCCCGCTGGCGGGAGAGGGTTGGGGAGAGGGAATTGGGCGGCAATTGGACCAACGGCGTCAGCCATGGCGGACGCCCTTGCCCTCTCCCCCGCCCCTCTCCCGCAAGCTGGAGAGGGGAGAAACGGTCGGCAAACTCAATGCGCGACCGGCACCTTTTCCATGCCGCGCCGCAGCCCGGTATGGAAGAACAGGAAGTTCATCAGCGCCGCCGTGATCGCGCCCATCGCCACGCCGTTGCCGACCAGGATGCGGATGTTGGCCGGCACGCTGGCATAGATGCCCGGCACCAGGATCGGCAGCAGCCCGACCGCCAGCGCCACCGCGACGATGTACATGTTGGCGTGGTCGCGCAGGTCCACCTTGCGCAGCATGTCGATGCCCATGGTGCCGACGATGCAGAACACGATCAGCCCGGTGCCGCCGACCACCGCCTCGGGAATCGCGGCAATCAGCGACGCCACTGGCGCCAGCAGCCCGAACACCACCAGGATGCCGCCCGATACCGCGGTGACGAAGCGCGAGCGCACGCCGGTAGCCCGCACGATGCCGATGTTCTCGCCGCTGGTGATGATCAGCGACGTTCCGAACAGGCCGCCGAGCAGCGAGGTCAAGGCATCGCCGCGGATGGTACGCGGCACGTCGCGCTGCTCGTCGATCGGCTTGCCGACCGCATCGCCGATCGCGATGGTCTGGCCGGTCGCCTCCACCATCGACACGATCGAGAACACCATCAGCGGAATCGCGGCGATCAGGTCGAACTTCGGCATGCCGAATGGCAGGGCGGACGGCAGCGCCAGCACGGGCCACAGCGACAGATGCTCGCTGTGGAAGGCACCGATTCCCACCGCCACCAACGCCCCGCCCAGCAGCCCCAGCAGAATCGCCAGCTGCCCCAGCATGCCGGTCAGCACGCGCGAGAACAGCACGGTGAAGGCGATCGTCGCGAACGCCAGCAGCAGGTTCATCGGCGCGCCGAAGCCCGGCGTGCCCGGCTGCCCGGCGATCAGCTTGCCCGATACCTGCGCCAGGTTGATCGCCACCAGCAGCAGCATGGTGCCGACCACCGCCGCGGGGAAATAGCGCAGGCATCGGCGAAACACCGGCAGCACGAGGAAATAGAACACGCCGGTCAGGATCACGGCGCCGGCGGCGGTCTGCACATCGGTCTGCTGCGCGATCAGGATGAACAGCACGATCGGCGCCCCGCCCGGCAGCATGATGAAGGGCAGCCGCGCGCCGATGCCCTTGGGCCCGAACGATTGCAGCAAGGTGCCCAGGCCGCAGATCACGAAGGTCGCGCTGAGCAGCTGCATCGCCAGCGCGGGCGGAAAATTGAGCGCCTTGCTCATCAGAAATACCGAGGCGATCGGCGATGCGGCCATCACCAGCACATGCTGCATGCCGAAGGCGAACAGCCGCCGCCATGGCAATACCTCGTCGACGGCCGCGGGAGCGGGTTGGGACATGGGTTCTCCTCCTTGGATGGCAGCGGCGTCTATTGATGAGTGGCGCGGTCGGTGAGGCCGCGCCGGTGCGTCTGTGCGCCCGTCTGTGCGTATTTCGCCGCTGAATGATAAAAAACTGCGTAACCAAAACGTTTTGGTTAGTCTATGCGAAGGCCGGCGGCCGTGCAAGCGGGCGGTCGAAACCAGTGGTATCGGCTGTGTTGCCCTGCCCTTTCGGCCAGGGAAAGCGCGTGGATCAGCCCGCTGACGGCGCGGCCGCGGTCGCGTTCAGGCCCAGCGTGGACTTCAGCATCTCGTAGACCTGCCGCGTGGCCGGATTGATCACGTCCGGGCGCATCCACAGGTAATACGCGACATCAGGAAGGCGCGGCATGCCGTCGTTCTCGCCCAACACGCGCATATCGGGGCCGAGCAGCTCGATGCTGCGCGCGGTCACGCCCAGGCCGGCGCGGATCGCGGCCTTGATGCCGATCAGGTTCGGCGCCAGATAGCCGGGCCGCCACGGCACCTGCGCCAATTCCAGCGCCTCCAGCGCGAGCCGCCGAAACAGGCTGGGCTCGTCGGCCAGGATCAGCGGCACTGGCCGCGAGATGTCGTGCACGTAGTCGGCCGCGCAGATCCACACGGTCGGGGAGGTTCGCAGCACCACGCCTTCCAGCGTCGGATCGCTGCGCGTCGACAGCGTCAGATCGATCTCGCCCCGGCGCAGCGACTCCATCAGGAAGGGGCTGCGCCCCACATGGATTTCCAGCTGCAGCTTCGGCGAGCTGCGCGCGATATGCGCCAGCAGCGGCGGCAGCATGGTGTCGGCGATATCGTGCGGCGCGCCGATGCGCAGCGCGCCTTCCAGATTGCCCTCGCGCAGCGCGCGCAGGGCCTCGTCGTTGATCGCCAGCATGTGCTTGGCGTATTCGAGCAGCTTCTGTCCATGCGGCGACAACCGCTTGCTGCGGCCCTGCTTGTCGAACAGCGGCAGCCCGACCTGTTCCTCCAGCCGTTGCATCTGCTGGGTGACGGCGGACTGGGTCTTGTGGGTGGCGTCGGCGGCGGCCGCAAAGGTGGTGTGCTCGGCGATGGCGACCAGCGTCCGCAGCAGTTCGAGGTCGAGATGGCGCATGGTGGATATATAAGGGATGCTTATATGATTGCGCAATATTCTAAGTTGTCCGGCGCCATCGCGTTCAGTACAGTCTGTCTCCAGACCCGTACCTATCAGGAGTTGTTCGATGAGCCTCGCTCCCGCGCGCGCCGAAGCCCGCACCGCAGCCGTCCAGGGCGCCATGCAAAGCATTAAGGATATTGTTGAAAACAAGGCGCTGACGCGCGAGGCGCTGGACCGGGTGCTGGCCGTCGTCAAGGATCTGGCGTCGCATCGCGAGTGGTGGAGCGAGGCCGATTTCGCCCCGCCCGAGGCCGGCGAGCGCCAGGCCCGCTATCTGATCAGCGAAGACCCGGACCAGCGCTATGCGCTCTATCTGAACGTGATGCGCCCGGGCAAGCGGATTCCGCCGCATAACCACACCACCTGGGCCTGCATCGCCGCGGTCGAGGGCGAAGAAACCAACTACGTCTATCGCCGGCTGGACGACGGCTCGCAGCCGGGCGTCGGCCAGCTCGAAGAGGCCGGCACCGTGCCGGTCGGTCCGGGCGAAGGCATCGCGCTGATGCCGGACGACATCCACTCCGTCGAGATCAAGGGCGAGCAGGTCATCCGCCATCTGCACATGTATGGCCGCGCGCTCGAAACGCTGAAGGAACGCATCGCGTTCGACCTCGAGACCGGCCGCTACCAGGTGATGTCGGTCGGCGTGCAGACGCGCCGCTGATCCCGCGCGGACGTCCTCGCGCCGCGACAGACCGGCAGCAGCGCATCGCGGACGGCCGCCACTTCCATCTTGTCCCCCTCCCCTTGCCACGTATGGCTGTCCTCGGCCAGGGGAGCGTTTTGCCTGAATTTCGCCGGCCGCCAGTGTGGCACCCGCTGGCCCATGAACCTGCAATGACCCCGCAATGACTCACTACGTAGACGCCCCGACCCTGAAGGCCTGGCTGCACGACGGCGCGGAGATCGCGCTGCTCGATGTGCGCGAGCACGGCCAGTACGGCGAATCGCACCTGTTCCTGGCCGTGCCGCTGCCCTACAGCCGCCTCGAGATCGAGATCGGCCGCCTGGTGCCGCGCCGCGACGTGCGCGTGGTGGTCTACGACCATGACGAGAGCGTCGCCGTGCCGGCCGCCGCCGCACTGCGCGCCGCGGGCTACACCGACGTCCACGTGCTGCGCGGCGGCACAGCAGCCTGGGCCGCGGCCGGCTATGCGCTGTTCGCCGGCGTCAACGTGCCATCGAAGACCTTCGGCGAGCTGGTCGAGCACAAGCTGCATACGCCGCGCATCGGCGCCGAGCAGCTGCATGCGATGCAGGCACGCGGCGACAAGGTGGTCGTGCTCGACGGCCGGCCGCTGTCCGAATACCGCAAGATGAATATCCCCGGCGCGATCTGCTGCCCCAACGGCGAGCTCGCCTACCGGCTGCGCGACCTGGTGCCCGACGACGAGACGCCGATCGTGATCAATTGCGCGGGACGCACCCGCAGCATCATCGGCGCGCAGACGCTGATCAACCTGGGTGTGCCCAATCCGGTCTACGCGCTGGAAAACGGCACCCAGGGCTGGTATCTGGCCGATTACCAGCTCGAGCACGGCAACGATCGACACTATCCCGAGAAGACCGCCGCCACCGGATTCGAGCCGATGCGCGCCGCGGCGGCACGTCTGGCCGAACGCCACGGCGTGGCAACCGTCGACGCCGCGACCGTGCAAGGCTGGGCCGGCGATACGACGCGCACGCTGTTCCTGTGCGATGTGCGCACGCCGGAGGAATTCGCGCGCGGCACGCTGCCCGGCGCGCAACACACGCCCGGCGGCCAGTTGATCCAGGCCACCGATCAATACGTCGGCGTGCGCGGCGCGCGGCTGGTGCTGTTCGACGACGACGGCGTGCGCGCGCCGGTGGTGGCGAGCTGGCTGCGGCAGTTGGGGCATGACGCGCATGTGCTGGCGGATGGCCTGCGCAGCGGCCTGGCCTTGACGCCGCCCGCCGCGGCCGCGCTGCCGGCGCTGCCCGCCGTCGATGCGGCGCGTCTGGCTCGCGAGCTCGACAGCGGCGAAGTCGTCGCGATCGATCTGCGCGCCAGCATGGATTACCGCAAGGCGCATATCCCCGGCGCGCGCTGGTCGATCCGCCCGCGCCTCGCACAGGACGTGGCCGGCGAGACCCGCGCGCTGGTGCTGATCGCCGATCAGCCCGAGATCGCCGCGGCCGCCGCGCTGTCGCTGCCGGCGCCGCTGCGCACCCTGGCGCGCGTACTCGACGGGGGCATGTCCGCGTGGACCGGCGCCGGCCTGCCTTTGCGCGCCTCGCCGAACGAGCCCGCCGACCGCGACTGCATCGACTACCTGTTCTTCGTGCATGACCGCCACGACGGCAACAAGGCCGCCGCCCGCCAGTACCTGGCGTGGGAAACCAATCTGATCTCCCAGCTCGATGCCGCGGAGCTGGGCAGCTACCGCCTGCCGTAGTACCCACCACGCCTGGAGGAGTCCCCATGAAAAAAACCATATCCCTGTCGATGCTCGGCCTGCTGACCGCGGTGCAACTGACCGCGGCCCCGATCGCCAGCGCCAGCGCCCAGCCGCTGACGCCGGTCGGCGGCTATCCGAGCCAGCCGATCCGCTTCGTCTCGCCCTTTCCCGCGGGCGGTGGCAACGATGCCATCACCCGCATCGTCACCAACAAGCTGGCCGCCGTGACGGGTCAGCCCGCGGTGGTCGACAACCGCGGCGGCGCCGGCGGCAATATCGGCGCGAAGCTGGTCGCCGAGACCAGGCCGGACGGCTATACGCTGTTGACCTCGCAGGTCTCGCTGATGGCGGTCAATCCGACGCTGTACTCGTCGGCCGGCTTCGATCCGATCAAGAGCTTCACGCCGATCACGCAGCTGAACGCCGCGCCGCTGGCCATCGTGGTCCCGGCCGATTCGCCGCTGAAGACCTTCGCCGACCTGGTGACGCAAGCCAGGGCCGAGCCGGGCAAGCTGACCTACGCGACGCCGGGCAACGGCACGCTGTCGCATCTGGTCGGCGTGGTACTCGACAAGGACCACAAGATCGCGCTGACGCACGTGCCGTACAAGGGCGCGGGCCCGGCCATCACTGACCTGCTCGGCGGCCAGGTGGCGACGCTGATCACCTCGACCTCGTCGATCGCGGGCTTCGTGCAGAGCGGCAAGATGCGCGTGCTGGCGGTGACGAGCCCGAAGCGCCTTGGCGTGTTCGCCAAGGTGCCGACGCTCGATGAGCTCGGCTACAAGAACACCAGCTTCGAGGACTGGTACGGCATCTTCGCGCCGGCCGGCACCTCGCCGGAGCGGGTCGCCTATCTGCGCGCGTCGATCGTGCAGGTGCTGCAGTCGCCCGAGGTCGTCAAGCTGATCCACGACGGCGGCAGCGAGGTCGTCGCCAGCACGCCCGAGGCCTTTGCTGCGCAGCTCAAAAGCGATATCGCGAAGTGGTCGCGCATCGTCAAACTGTCGGGCGCGAAGATCGACTGATCGACGATGTCGTTTCGCGGTGCCGGTCTTTCTTCGCGGCCGGCACCGCGCCTCGTTCCCCGTGTCCGTTGCCAACCATTCCGCCGCTGCCGCCCCGCCCTGATGCCATGTCCGATTCCATCAAGCATTCGCCGCTGACCACGCTGATCCACGCCGGCAAGGCCCTCGACTATCCGGGCGGCCGTCCCGTCAATCCGCCCGTGGTGCGCGGCAGTACGGTGCTGTTCGATACCGTGGCGCAGCAGCGCGAAGCGCGCGCACGGCGCGGCGAGCAGCGCCTGTTCACCTACGGCGCGCGCGGCACGCCGACCAGCTTCGCGCTGGAGGACGCGGTCTGCGCGCTCGAAGGCGGCTACCGGACGCGGCTGTTTCCAACCGGGCTTGCCGCGATCGGCATGACGCTGCTGGCCTATCTGCGCCCGGGCGACCATGTGCTGATGGCCGACTGCGTCTACGAACCGGTGCGCCATCTGGCCAACACCTTCCTGCGCGGTCACGGCATCCGCGTCGATTTCTACGCCGCCGACGGCAGCGATATCGAGGCCCGCATCGAGCCGGCGACGCGCATGCTGTACGCCGAATGTCCGGGCTCGCTGGTCTACGAGATGTGCGACCTGCGCCGGCTGTCGGGGCTGGCGCAACGGTACGGGCTGCTGCTGGTGGCCGACAACACCTGGGGCTCCGGCCTGCAATACCGGCCGCTGGCGCTTGGCGCGGACGTGTCGATCATGGCCGCGACCAAATATCTGTCCGGACATTCCGACGTGATGATGGGCACGGTGACGACCACCGAGGATGCCTGGCAGCCGCTGTCGACGCTGGCCGACAGCTTCGGCATCGCGGTCAGTCCCGACGACGCCTACCTGGTGCTGCGCGGCATCCGCAGCCTGGCGCCGCGGCTGGCGATGCACGAGGCCAACGCGCTGGCGGTGGCCGACTGGCTGACGCAGCGTCCCGAAATCGCCACGGTGTTCTGCCCCGCGCTGCCCGACGATCCCGGCCATGCGCTGTGGCGACGCGATTGCACCGGCACCAATGGCCTGCTTTCCTTCGAACTGCGCACCCACGATGTTGCCGCCGCCGAGCGCTTCGTCGATGCCTTGATGCTGTTCGGCATCGGCGCGTCCTGGGGCGGCTACGAGAGCCTGGCCACGCTGTCGGACCTCAAGCGCGCCCGCAGCGTCGGCGACTGGTCGGGCCGCGGGCCGATCGTCCGGCTGCATATCGGGCTGGAGGACCCGCGCGATCTGATTGCAGATCTCGAGCAGGGATTGGCGGCGATCAGCCGATGACCTGCATGCCCGCCTCGCAACCGCCCGCCGTCGATCGCCCTTGATCCCGTTGATCGCCCTACAGCGCCCTCAATCGCCCTTGTACCCCGAGGTCCGGACGATGGGCGTCCAATGTTCGCTCAGGCGCTTCCTGCGTTCGACCACCTGTGCCGGCGTCGATCCCGGCTGCGGCTCGTATCCGATCGCGCGGATGCGTGCCTGCACATCGGGCTGGGCCAGCACTGCGCGCATGGCCGTGTTCCAGCGCGCGATCTGCGCCGGCGGCGTACCGGCCGGCGCGTACAGGGCATAGCCGGAACTGGCCAGCAGCGACGGGTAACCCTGTTCGCCAAACGTCGGCACATCGGGAAGCTGGCTGCTGCGCTGCTTGCCCGACACGGCCAGCACGCGCACCTTGCCGGCACGGTGCTGCTCGACGAAGACGCCGAGTCCGTCGATCGCGGACCCGATCTGGTTGCCCACCAGATTGGTCACCATGGCGGGGCCGCCCTGGAACGGCACGATCGACATGTCGACGCGGGTCTGCCGGGTGAAATCGAAGGCCAGAAAGTGCAACACCGATCCGAGTCCCGATACGCCCAGCGTGGCGGCGGCAGGATTCGCGTGGGCCGCCTTGATGTAGTCGTCCAGCGTCCGGTAAGGCGAACTTCCGCTGACCGCAATGCCATAGTCGAGCCCCGCCACCTCGGTGATCGGCGCGAAGTCCTTGTCGGGGTCGTACCGCAGATTGCGGTAGACCAGCGGGGCGATGACCATCGTGTCGAACAGCGTCATCAGCACCGTATTGCCATCGGGCGCCGCCTGCTTCAACCCTTCGGCGGCGACGCGGGTACTGGCGCCCGGGCGGTTTTCCACGATCACCGGCTGCTTCAGCTGGTCCTTCAGCCGGTCGACCAGCACGCGCGCCATCGCGTCGGCCGCGCCACCGGCAGGAAAGGGAACGATAAAGCGGGCCGGCGCCTCGGCGCGGACCAGTCCCGGCGAGCCCAAACCCAGGACACAGCCCGCGGCCAGCGCGGAAATGGTGCCAATGGCGCGACGGCGCCCTGCTCGTGTTGCCTTGCTCGACATGCCTGGTCTCCCCCTTGTCGTGTTCTCAAACAACGCGCGGTCCGGCCGGAAGGCCGCGGATCCCTTGACGATCCTCCGCGGATCCTTCGCTGGCCCTTTATCGGCCATTCCCGGACCCTTCGCCGATTCGCGCATCGGTTCGATGGCGCGCCCCTGCGGCGACGCCAGGTCATCATGGTCAAGCCCGGCGGGAATGTCGAATCACGGTTCTGAATGCGCCATCACGAATCCGAAATGGCGGGATGGCGAGGCGGTGCCGCATGATGACGATGCGTATTTCCACCGACTCATCGTCCCGGCCCATGTCCCTGTCATCGCCCAGCCTCTCGACCACTGTTGTTCCGCCACGGCCGCATGCCGCGCCAAGCCGCCCGACCGCTTCCGCCGACATTGCCGTCGTCGGCGCCGGCATCGTCGGGCTGTGCATCGCGCTATCGTTGCGGCGCCTGGGCCGCGAGGTGGTCCTCTACGACGCGTTGCCCCCCGGCGGCGGCGCGTCGTTCGGCAATGCGGGCCTGATCAGCGTCGACAGCTGCATACCGATCGCGCTGCCCGGTATGGTATGGCAACTGCCGAAGTGGCTGCTTGACCGGCATGGGCCGCTCGCGATCCATCCGCCGCGGCTGCTCGCCGCCGCGCCATGGTTGCGGGCATGGGTGCGCGCCAGCCGCCCGCGGCAGGTCGAGCACGCCTCGCGCGCACTGCGCGCATTGCATGCGCCGGCGCTCGACGGATATCGCGAACTGCTGGGCGACACCGCGGCCAGTGCGGTGATCCAGACCAGAGGCCAACTGCACCTGTGGTCGGCCCAGCGCCCGCCATCGCGCGCCGATCGGCTCGTCGCGCGCTTGCGGCAGGAGCAGGACGTGGCCACGGAGCCGTTGACCCAGGCCCAGCTGAAGGCCCTGATTCCGGACCTGGCGGATCACGTTCGAGGCGGCATCCGCTTTCCGCGGCATGCGCACGCGATCGATCCGCAGCGGCTGACGCAGGCGCTGGCCAGCCAGTTCGAACGGGAAGGCGGCAAGATCCGCCTGCGCCGAGTCCAGCGGCTGCAACCTCGCCACGACGGCGGTTTCCGGCTGTGGACCCATCAGGGAGATGACCGCGCCGATCGGGTGGTGGTGGCGGCCGGCGCCTTTTCCGGGGAATTGCTCGATCCGCTGGGCGTGCGCTTGCCGCTGGAGGCCGAACGCGGCTATCACGTGCAATTGCCGAACCCCGGCGTGACGGTGCCGGTGCCCTTCATCTACAGGGATCAGGCGGTCGCCGTCACGCCGATGGAAGGCGGCCTGCGCTTCGCGGGCACCGTCGAAATCGCCGGGCTGCGCCATCCGCCTGACGAGCGCCGCACCGAAGCGATCCTGGCCACCGCGCGCAGGTTGTTCCCGGCCATCGATACGCGGGGCGCAAGCGTCTGGCTTGGCTTGCGCCCTTCGACGCCGGACAGCGTGCCGATCATCGACGAGTCACGCTCGCATCCGGGCCTGTATATCGCCTGCGGTCACGGGCACACCGGATTGACCGGCGCGCCAATGACCGGCCAACTGATGGCGGCGCACGTGGCCGGCGTGCCGTGCGCGCTCGACCCGTCGCCCTACCGGCTCTCGCGCTTTTCCTGAGTCCCCATCTGCAGCAGGATGTCGCGGGCCAGGTCGATCAGCGCGCGCGGCTCCAGTTCCTGCGTCCGCGATTTCAGCCAGTAGGCGCGGTACGACAGCCGGCGCGACGACGACAGCGGCAGCACGTTCAGGCGGGAAGCCCCGAACAGCTGCGCCGGCAGGCCATCGAACAGCATGAAGCCCAGCCCCTCGGCCACCATGCCGCACGCCGAGATGGCCGCGGGACATTCGGCGACCGGTACCGGCATGGCGCCGCAGGGCTCGAACAGCCGTTCCACCACGTCCTCGATGCCCTCGATCCGGGACAGCGAGATCATCGGCTCATCGAGCAACTGGCTCGGCTCCACCACGGCCTGGCGCGCCAGTCGATGGCCAGGCGGCAGGTAGCACACCATCGGCAGCTCGGCCAGCAGTTCGCTCTCGACGCCCGGAATATCCGGCACCTCCAGCGCGAAGCCGATGTCCGCCTTGCGCGAGCCGATCAAGGCCGCCACATGGTGGGCGACGCGGGAATGCACCGAGAAAAAGATATCGGGGTACTGCCGCGTATAGGTGGCGGCGAGTCGCGGCAGCACGGTCGCGCCAAAGGCAGGCGTGCACGCGATCGAAATGCGCTGGCGCTGGTCTTGCTCTATGCGCTCGCAGAAGGCATTGATGGCATCGAGGCCGATGAAGGACTTCTCGATTTCCTCGAACAGCATGTCGGCACCGGGCGTCGGCACCAGCCGCCCGCCACGGCGATCGAACAGCAGGAAGCCAAGGCGCTCCTCGGCGTCGCGCAGCACGTTGCTGATGGCCGGTTGCGTGACATGCAGGCGGGTGGCCGCGCCCGTCACCGACCCGGTCAGGATGATCGCGTGGACCGTTTCGATATGGCGGAAACTGAGTTTTCTTCGCATGACGGTACCGGGAAATGGCCGGTGGCCTGCTGCCTGCGGCCGGGCCGGCGTGGGGCCACATGGTAGATGCCGGTGACCGCCATCACAATAGAGGGGAATCCCCGGCGCAAGCCTATTCCTCTGCGTCCGGATTGTCTTGCAGCGTGCCCGTACCCCCAAAGTCCTTGAAGGCGTTTCTCAACGCCATCGCAAGATCTTCGACGATCTGCGGGTCCTGCAATACCGGAAATTCCTTGCGCAGCTTGTTTGACAGCACGCCACGGTTGTCACGTACCGAGCGAATGATTCGATCGATATCGGCGTCGGGCCCGTCGATGATGTCCTTGACCATGCGCCGGGCAAAGGTCCATTCGCGCAACACGTCGGCCTCCCTGCGCATCTCCCGATGGATTGTCCGGTCAATGACCCAGGCCATGTATTCCGCTTGCGCGGTCAGATCGGGGAAACGCCAGGCATGTAGCGCATCGTCATATGCATGGAATTCGAAATTCGATTCGATGCCGTCCTCGTACTTCCGACGAACATCCTTGAAGGCATAGCGGTCGCTATAGCGCGCCATCAGCGGCGCGGAGAACGCTTCGAGGACTTCGTCATACCGGACCACGTTCTGTGGCTTCTCGGTAATGACAGCGGAAATCGGCAGGACGAAGGGCTTGGGCACGGCACCGTCGCGCCGTAGAACGTCATTGACCAGGAAGCGATGGATACGGCCATTGCCATCGGCCAACGGGTGGATGAACACGAAACCAAACGCTGCCGCACCCGCCCGGACGACGGGAGACTTGCCAATCGTCTTTTCCAGAAACGCGTCCACTCCCGCAAGCATGCCCGGCACCTGTTCCCAATGGGGCGCAACGTAATGAACGATCTGTTCATACTGGTGCGTTTCGCCGACGAAGACCGGCGAGCTGCGCAAGCCAAAGCGCAATAGCGTGCTCCGGTCGCTGATGATTTCCTGTTGCAGTTCAGCAAGCGTTGCGGGACTCAGCAGCTGAGGGTATTGGCCGATGCGGCGCTCCATGACCGCCGCAAAACGACGAATGCGATCCCGCTGATCCTGTTCGTGTTCGATGGCGAAGCTGGCACGGCTTTCCTTGATCGTCAGCCAGACCGCGCTGCGCATCAGCACGTCGTGGCCGAATTCGGCATTCAGTTCCTCCAGCTGGGCGGCACAGTCGTATTGCTCAGCGGCCCGGATGGTGTCGGTGCGCCGTACGAGCGGGCAAAACTCTCGGGTGCCCGGCAAGTTGTCGCGAACGCGCCAGCGTGGATTGTTGATCGGACGGGCGGCGGCGAAGTAGTCGTCCGAACCGATCGCGTCCACGTAGTTGCCTGCGGTGGCCACGCACGCATCCGGAAGCTTCCGTCCGGTCAGCCATTCGTAAAGAAATCCGGCCCGTCGTGCATACTGGCCGGTGCGTTCCTGCGCCAACCACGCAGACAGCTCTTCGACGGGCAAGACCTCGAAGAGCCGGGACAGGAATTCCAGGTGCACCCCTTCGTGCCGAAGCGCATACGAAAGTTGTCCGCGCAGGGTCAGAGGCTGAGCCGCCGTTGCCGGATAGATTTCCTGCACCCGGCCGTCCATGATCACGGTGCGCCGAGCCGGGCCTAGAGTGCTCGTGATCTGGAAATCCTGGACCGGGGCCACCCCATAGTGATCCGATAGCCACTTGTAGCCTAACGATTGCGCTGTCACTTACGCTCCTCGGCGTTTAAACGCACCTGTTTACCGATTAAATATAGCCCAATTTTATAAAAATTATTTAAACATCACATTTCAATGATCCCACGGCGTTCACCGGGTCAGTTTTCGCCCGCCGACGACGCGCGTCATGCGGTCCTCAGAACGGCGTTTTTCGGGTGGGCTCGGCAAAGCAGGTAAACTACCGCCCGTTCGCCGCACCGGGGTCGACCCGGAACATGCCTTCACCGTCCGCCCTGCCACAGCGGGAACGACGCGCGAGGTGGGCGCCGGCGAACCCAGCCTCCGGGCCTTCGGGCCCACCCTCGCGGCGCCGGACCGTCCGGCACCGCACAGGCTTGCCCGGCTCCACTGCCGGCATTCGCCGCCAGCAAGGCAACGTCGCCCACTTCGACCTTCGCCCGGGACACGCGCCAGCGCGCACGTCCCGATGACGACCCGCGTGCCCGCGCGGGACTGGTACCGCAGGCCATCGGCCTGACGGATTCGCCGGCGCCCCACGCGCCGGACGGGTCCGACCTCGGAGGACAATCCATGAAGAAGACAGCCAGCCCCTGGCTGCTGGCGGCCGGGCTGTTGCCCGTCGCCGCTCTCCCCGGCGCCGCGCAAGCCGAGCCCGGCGTCACGCTGTACGGCATCGTCAGTTCGGCGGTGCGCTACACCTCGAATCTGGACGGCCATCACAACGATCAGGTCGGGCTGGTTTCCGGCGGCATGGTCGGCAGCCGCTTCGGCCTGAAGGGCGACGAAGACCTCGGCGGCGGCAATCACGCGATCTTCCAGCTCGAAGCGGGCGTGGGCAGCGACGACGGCCGCCTTGGCTACAACGCGTTCTTCGGCCGGCAGGCCTATGTCGGCCTCAAGGGCGACTGGGGCAGCCTGACGTTCGGACGCCAGTACAACGCGCTGAACAATATCGGCTGGGCCTTCAATCCGCTCGACCAGGGCTGGGGCAACTTCTGGTCGGACCCGCTGTACCTGGGCGGCGACATCTTCATCCAGGACTACCGCATCAACAACAGCGTGGTCTACCAGCACACGATGGGCCCGCTGACGGTGCAGCTGGACTACGGCGCCGGCGAGCAGCCGGGCAGCATGGTCCGCGGCACCACGCTCGGCGGCGGCGCGCTGTACCAGCAAGGCGCGGTCGCGTTCGGCGTCGCCTACGACCAGCGCAAGAACGACGACGGCAGCGGCACGGTGCGCAACTACACGGTCGGCGGTTCGTATGCGTTCGGCAAGGCCAAGGCGTTCATTGGCCACATGGGCCGGCGCGAATCGGCCAACGATGCGCGCTACGCGATCGCCTTCGCGGGGCTGGGCTATCAGCTGACGCCGGCGCTGCACCTGTCGGGTGCGTACTACCGCTACTGGCAGAACGGCAACGTCGCCACGCAGTTCCAGGACGTGCCGATGCCGCTGGGCAGCGGCAATGCCGACAGCATTGCGGTGGTGGCCGACTATGCGCTATCGAAGCGCACCCATGTCTACGTCGAGGCCGATGCCGCCCGTGCACGCGGCGGCGCGGTCGGGCGCGAGACCGAGTACTGGGCCGGCACGCCCGCGCTCGATGTCGACAGCACCACGCGCATCGGCGTGATGGTCGGCATGCGTCATCACTTCTGAGCGCCCTGAGTGCGCTGAGTGCGCTGAGCGTTCCGAGCGCTGCGCTGGCCGCGGAACAGCAGCCAGCGCTCGATCCCCTCGAAGGCGCCCTGCGCCAGCAGCGCAAGCAACGCCGAGGGGATCGCGCCGGCCAGCAGCAGCGTGTCGTCGTTGAGCGCGAGGCCGGTGGCGATGCGTTCGCCATAGCCGCCGGCGCCGACGAAGGCGGCCACGGTCGCCGTGCCGACGCTGATCACCACCGCGGTCTTGATGCCGGCGAGAATCACCGGCATCGCCAGCGGCAATTCCACATGACGCAGGCGCTGGCGGGCGGTCAGCCCCAGCGCGCGGCCCGCGTCCGACAGGCCGACCGGCACCTGCTGCAGCCCCGTGCAGGTATTGCGCACGATCGGCAGCAAGGCGTAGAGAAACAGCGCGACCATCGCGGGCCACAGGCCGATGCGGCCGAGCAGCGGAATCAGCCCTGCCAGCAGCGCGAGCGACGGCACCGTCTGCAGCATGCCGGCGACGGCCAGCACCACCTGCCCCAGCCGCCGCCGGCGCGCCGCGACGACGCCCAACGGCACGCCGACCACCACCGCGGCGCCGACCGCGCCGGCCACCAGCGCCAGATGCTGGCGGGTCAGCCGCCAGGTATCGGGCCCCAGCAAGGTGCCGAGCAGCCCTGCCCGCTTGTCCGCTGACTTCGTCGCTGACTTGTCCCCCGCGGCGCCATCGCCCGCCAGAAAGCGCCGCGCCACCGAGGCGAAGCTGGCGCCGTCCAGCTCGGCTTGCGCGTTCATCGCGGTCATGCGCTCGCCGTCGATGCGGCCCTCGAGCCCGGCGATCGCGCGCCATGCGGCCGGGTGGCGCAGCGGCACGTCGAGCCGGTACAGCACGATGGCGTCGTAGCGCGGAAACGCGTGGCGGTCGTCATCGAGCACGCGCAGCCGATAGGCGCGGATCTTGGCGTCGGTCGAATAGATGTCGATCGCATCGACCTGTCCGGCCGCCAGCGCTTCGTAGGCGATGCCGTGGTCCAGCCCGACCGGCTGCTGCGGCAGGCCGTAGCGGGTGGCCAGCGTGGGCCAGCCGTCGGCGCGGCCGAGGAATTCGTGCGACAGGCCGAGCCGCAGTCCCGGTGCCTGGGCCAGGTCCGACAGCGTGCGCAGGTTGGCAGGTGCCGCGGCGGCCTGCGGGTCCTTGCCGCCCTTGCCGCTCTCGCCGCGCACCGCGATCGCATAGGTGTTCTGGAAACCGAACGGCACCGCCGCGCCCAGGCCCAGCGGCGCGAGCGCGGCATGGATCTGGGCCAGCGTCGCGGTGGGCGGCAGCCTCAAGAGCTCGGCGGCGACGGTGCCGGTGTAGTCGGGATACAGGTCGATGCTGCCGGCGCGCAGCGCGGCGAAGACGATCGCGGTATTGCCCAGGCCCGTCAGGTGGCGCGCTGGTCCGGCCGTTGCCGCGGTCTGGGCCAGGATTTCGCCGAGGATATAGGACTCGGTGAAGCGCTTGGAACCGATCTTCAACGGGGCGTTGTCGGCCGATGGATCGCCTTGCGCCCAGCTGGCGGGGGGCACGCCGCAGAACATCAGCAGCGCCGCAAGCTGGACCAGCAGCTTGCCCGGCAGCGCACGCAACAGCGGGCCAAAGGACCGGCCGCTTGATTCCCTCATCCGTTTTCTCCAGGCGCACGATCGGCCCATGATAGCGACCCGCCGCCGGGCCGGTCCTCAGTTCGATCCATGAGATCGAGGCTCGGGCGCAGAAGCGTATGCCGAAATAGTATTTGCCTTTAGCATCATAAGCGCGCAAGAATGCGCTATACGCATAATCTATTGCCGCCCGGCACCATGGAAATCCGCCAGCTCGAAGCCTTCGCCGCAGTGATGTCGACCGGCAGCGTCACCGCCGCCGGCCGTCTGCTGGGCCGCTCGCAGCCGGCGATCACACGTTCGATCCAGGAGCTGGAGAGCGAGCTCGGCTTTACGCTGTTCGCCCGCAGCGGCCCGCGCGTCAGCCCGACCGAGCGCGGCTTCCTGTTGTACGAGGAAGTCGAACCCGTGCTGCTCGGCATGCAGCAGATCCGCGCCAGCGCGGCGGTGATCGGCCGCGAAGGCAGCCGCTCGCTCAATGTGGTGGCGACGCCGGCGCTGGCCGCGGGCCTGGTGCCCGCCGCGCTGGCCGCCGATCCGGCTCTGCCCGCGCAGATCCATCTGCACAGCGCCTCGCCGGAGAAGGTCGTGCACGCCGTGCTGACGGGCGCCGCCGAAGTCGGTGTCACCAGCCTGCCGCTGGAGCATCGCGGCGTGGCGGTGCACTGGATCGGCGAGGTGCAATGCGTGGCGGCGCTGGCCGCCGACGATCCGCTGGCGGCCGCCGATACGGTGCCGCTGGCCGCCTGCGCCGAACGCGCGCTGGTGACGATGCAGAACCCCTACCGGCTGCGCCAGCTGGTGGACCGGGCGCTGCAGGACGCCGGCATCGCGGTGCCGCGCCGGATCGATACCAATACCTCGCTGAACGCGCTGGCGCTGGTGCGCGCCGGGCTCGGGCTCGCCGTGCTCGAGCCCGTCACCGCCTATGGCTTGCCGGTCGACGGCGTGGCGGTGCGGCCGATCGACGTGCCGATCCCCTTCCATTTCTGCGTGATCACCCCGCAGGGACGGCCGCCGACGCCGGCGGTGCAGAGCCTGACCGAACAACTGGCGCTGGCCGCGGCGCGGCTGTTGCCCGGCTTCGTTCGGCGCGATGGCGACAGCGTGGTGCCGCAATACGAAGGCGGCAGCGACGTCATCGGTGGCGGCGCCGTGTCCGAATCCGCCGGTGTCGGCGCGCGCCAACGCCCGCGGCCGGCCCACGCCGCCCTGTCCCGACAGAACGATTGATGTCCGCCTGACGTGCCCTCGATGTCCACGACCGAATCCACTCTCTCTTCCGCTCCCGCCGGGCTGCCCGCGCTGGAAGCCCGTCTGCGCCAGGATCTCGCCTGGCTGGACCTGCCCGCCAAGCCCTGGGTGCCGCCGCGCCAGTTCGACGGTGCGCCGGTACTCGACGTCGCCATCATCGGCGGCGGCATGGCGGGCCTTGCGGCCAGCGCGACGCTCAAGCATCTGGGTATCCACGCTCGCATCTTCGACCGTGCGCCGGCGGGGTTCGAAGGACCATGGGCGACCACCGCGCGCATGGAGACCTTGCGTTCGCCCAAGCAGCTGACCGGCCCGGCGCTCGGCCTGCCCGCGCTGACCTTCCGCGCCTGGTTCGAAGCGCAGTTCGGCACGGCGGCCTGGGACGCGCTCGACAAGATTCCGCGCCTGCAATGGATGGACTATCTGCGCTGGTATCGGCAGGTGCTCGATCTGGACGTGGCCAACGAGCACACCCTCGACACCGTGCTGCCGCGCGCCGACGGCCTGGTCGAGCTGCGCATGACGACGCCCGCCGGTCCGCTGCGCGTGATGGCGCGGCGCGTGGTGCTGGCCACCGGGCGCGACGGCCTGGGCGGCGCCCTGCTGCCGGCCTTCGCGCAGGACCTGCCGCGCCATCTGTGGGCCCACTCGTCCGACCCGATGGACTACCGCGTGCTGCGCGGCAAGCGGGTCGGCGTGGTCGGTGCCGGCGCTTCCGCGATGGACAGCGCCGCCACCGCGCTGGAGGCCGGGGCGGCCAGCGTCGACCTGCTGATTCGCCGCGCCGAAATTCCGCGCATCAACAAGAGCAAGGGCTCGGGCAACCCGGGACTGACGCACGGCCACTACGGCCTGCCCGATCAATGGAAATGGCGGCTGCGCCATTACATCAACAGCGAACAGGTGCCGCCGCCGCGCGGCAGCACGCTGCGGGTCTCGCGCCACGACAATGCGCGCTTCCATGTCGGCTGCCCGATTGAACGAATTGACGTCAGCAGCGACGTCCGCGGCGACACGCTTCACGTGCGCACCGCCAAGGGACTGTTCGAGCTCGACTTCCTGCTGCTGTCGACTGGTTTTCGCGTCGATTTCGGCGCGCGCCCGGAGTTCTCGGTCATCGCGCCGCAGATCCGGCTGTGGGGCGACCGCTTCCAGCCGCCCGCCGGCCAGGAAGACCAGGAACTGCGCGATTCGCCCGACCTCGGCCCGGTGTTCGAATTCCAGGAGAAGACGCCCGGCGCCTGCCCCGGCCTGTCGCGCGTGCATTGCTTCTGCTATCCGGCCGCGCTGTCGCACGGCACGATCTCCGGCGATATCCCGGCCATCAGCGACGGCGCGCGCCGGCTGGGCCAGGGCATCGCCGCGCTGCTGTACCAGGAAGACGTCGAGACGCATTTCGCCGTCCTGCAGGCCTATGCCGAGCCGGAACTCTACGGCGACGAATGGACCCCGGCGCCGCCGCCTTCGCAATCCGGGCAATGATGTCGCCTTGCCCTGCTGACCGCTTACTTTTCCCGCCTGACACCATGACTGCTTCTTCGACCCAAGCCAACGCCCCCGCCGGACTCGACCAGATCGACCGCCTCGCCGGCCTTGCCGCCGGCAGCGCGACGCATGCGCTGCGCCATCAGCGCGACAAGGTCGCCGTCGCCACCGAGGGCAGCTATCGCACGATGTTCGATCCGGCCCTGCCCGGCCTGACGCTGATCGAACGCCTCGCGGTCGCGTTGTACGCCGCGCGGCTGACGCCGTCGGCCGAGCTGGCCGCGCATTATCTCGATCGCCTGCAAGAGGCCGGCGCCGATGCATCGACGGTGGCCGCGGTCGATGGGGCCCATCTCGATGCGGTCGCCGATGCGCGGCTGCACGCGATGCTGGCCTTCACGCGCAAGCTGATCGAAAAGCCGGTCGAAGGCGACCGCGCCGCGCTGCTGAGCTTGCCGGCCGCCGGGCTGTCCACGCCGGAAGTCGTGACGCTGGCGCAGCTGATCGCCTTCCTGTCGTACCAGGCGCGACTGGTCGCGGGCCTGCGCGCATTGAGCGGCGCGTCGCAAGGGCAAGCACTGCCGAGCGACGTGGCGCCGGCCGCGGCGGCAACCACCAAGCCCGGCGACACCATCCGCATCAATGGCTTCACCAACGAAGTGCTGGATTGGAAGGCCTGGCTCGACGTGGTGCCGGTCGAGCGCGCAACGCCCGAGCAGATCGCGGTGCTGGAGGAAAGCCATCCGAAGGCCAAGGTCTCCGACTACTACCTGTTCCTGGTGCACCAGCCGGAGATCCTGCGGCAGCGTTCGGCGGCGTTCAACGCGATCATGTACGCGCCCGGCGGCATGGCGCGCGCCGAGCGCGAACTGGCGAGCACCGTGGTGTCGTGCATCAATGGCTGCGTCTACTGCGCGTCGGTGCATGCGCAACGCTTCGAACAGCTGGCCAAGCGCAACGATGCGATCGCGCAGGTCTTCGACAATCCGCGCACGGCGGGCACCACCGCGCGGGAACAGGCCATCGCGCGCTTCTCGGTGGCGCTGACCGAGCATCCGGACCGCGTCGGCGCGGCCTCGCTGGCGGCGCTGCGCGAAGTTGGATTGAGCGATGCCGAGATCCTCGACGGCATTCACGCCATCGCGATCTTCGCGTGGGCGAACCGCTTGATGCTCAATCTGGGCGAGCCGGTGGCGGCGGTGCAAGCGTAAGGGGTTGTTGGGCAGCTGCCGCCCTCTCCCCGACCCTCTCCCGCAAGCGGGAGAGGGAGAACACCGGCGGCACTTTCGCTTCCTCGCCCCCAAGCGAGAGTGAACAGAAGAAGAACACCGAAGGCCCTTGCTGTCGCCCCTGGTTTGCTCCCCTCGCCCGCTTGCGGGAGAGGGGCTGGGGGAGAGGGCAAGCGTCGCTCGCAGACCTCCACCGTCAGCGCTCTACTCCTGCCCCCCAGGCGCCAGCACGTCCCGCGCGCCATTGCGCCCCATCGGCGAAACCAGTCCCGCGACCTCCATCTGTTCGATCAAACGCGCCGCACGGTTGTAGCCGATGCGCAGATGGCGCTGCACCGCCGAGATCGACGCGCGGCGCGACGTGAGCACGAAGGCCGCGGCCTCGTCGTAGAGCGGATCGGCTTCGGCATCCCCGCCCGGCCCATCGCCGAACAGATCGCCGCCGCCGGCCTCCGCCGGATCGGGCGCGAGGAGTGCATCGTCGTAGTCCGGCTCGCCGAACTGCTTCCAGTGCTCGACCACGCGATGGACTTCGTCATCGCCCGCGAAGGCACCGTGCACGCGTTGCGGATAGCCGGTGCCCGGCGGCAGGAACAGCATGTCGCCCTGCCCCAGCAGGCTTTCGGCACCCATCTGGTCCAGGATCGTGCGCGAGTCGATCTTCGACGAGACCTGGAAGGCGACGCGCGTCGGGATATTGGCCTTGATCAGACCGGTGATCACGTCGACCGACGGCCGCTGCGTGGCCAGGATCAGATGGATGCCGGCCGCCCGCGCCTTCTGCGCCAGCCGCGCGATCAATTCCTCGATCTTCTTGCCGGCGACCATCATCAGGTCGGCCAGCTCGTCGATCACCACCACGATCAGCGGCAGCGTCGACAGCGGCTCGGGCGCGTCCGGCGTCAGCGAGAACGGATTGCGCACCTTGTCGCCCGCGGCCTCGGCGGCGCGGATCTTCTGGTTGTAGCCGGCCAGATTGCGCACGCCGAGCGCCGACATCAGCCGGTAGCGCTTCTCCATCTCGCCGACACACCAGTTCAGCGCGTGCGCGGCCTGCTTCATGTCGGTGACCACCGGCGCCAGCAGATGCGGAATGCCCTCGTAGACCGACAGCTCCAGCATCTTCGGATCGATCATGATCATCCGCACATCGTCCGGCGTGGCCTTGTACAGCATCGACAGGATCATCGCGTTGATCGCCACCGACTTGCCCGAGCCGGTGGTGCCAGCCACCAGCAGGTGGGGCGCGCGCGCCAGGTCGGTGACCACCGGATTGCCGGTGATGTCCTTGCCCATCGCCAGCACCAGCCGCGAGGCATGGGCCTGGAACGACGAGGCGGCGACGATCTCGGACAGGCGAATCATCTCGCGGCGGGCATTGGGCAACTCGAGCCCCATGCAGGTCTTGCCCGGAATGGTCTCGACCACCCGGATCGAGCTGACGCCGAGCGCGCGCGCCAGATCCTTCATCAGACCGACCACCTGCGCGCCGCGCACGCCCATCGCGGGCTCGACCTCGAAGCGCGTGATCACCGGACCGGCCGAGGCGCCGACCACCGACACCGGCACCTTGAACTCGGCCAGACGCTGCGCGATCAGTTCGCCGGTCTCGGCCAGATGCTGTTCGGAGACCTGCTCGGCGTGTTCGACGGCCGGTTCGAGCAGATCGATGCCGGGCAGGCGGTAGTCGACGATGCGCGGTGGGGGCGGCGGGGCAATCGGCGCCGCCGGAACAACGGCCGCGGCGGGCCTTGCCACGGCATTGGCGCCGGCAGGCTGCGCCGCGGTGTCGAGCGGCACGGCGCGGCCGACCACGGCCGGCAGGACGATGCGGGGCTTTTGCGCCAGGGGCGGCGTGGGTTCGGTTGTTTCGGTTGTTTCGGTTGTTTCGGTTGTTTCGGTTGTTGGGGTCGTAGCGGCCGGTGCGGCGATATCCGCGGCCGATTCCTGCCACGGCGGTTCCCAGGCTTGCGTGGGCATCTCCGCCGTCGCCGGCTCGGGTTCGGGCTCGGGTTCCGGCTCGGAGTTGGGCACCGATTCGGAGGCTTCCGGCAACCCCACGGCGGACGCAGCGACATCCGGCTGCATCGGCGCAATCTCGGCGACAGCAGCGACCGGGATGTCCCGTGCTTCGTCCGGGTCGGCGGGCACCGTGTCGGCCACGGGCTCGCTGTCGGTCGGGCTCTCCGACCGGCCCTGCTCCTGCGCGTCCCCGCCCGCCAGCGCACGCAATTCCGCCAGCAGGGCCTGCGCCTCGGCGCGGATCGCCTCGTAGGCGGCGGTCTGTTGCGCTTCGTCGGGCTCTGCTTCGGTTTGTCTCGGTTCGATCGGCGTAGCGGTCTGTTCCGCGGCGACCTCGGCATCGGTAGGTGCGGCCACGCCCGAGTCCGCCAGCGGCGCCGGCTCGGAAGGCGTGGCGACGGTGCCGGCATTCACCGCCGCGGCGCTTCCCGCTCTCGCCTGCGGCTGCGCTTCGGGCAACGTCGTGATCGCGCTGCGCAAACCCAGCTGCGGCTGATGGAAGGGACTGGCGACGACGGTGGCGCGCAATTGCCCGCGCGGAGACGCAGCGGAGCCTGCGGCGGTCGAAGTCGCGGTGGCCTTCGCGGCAACGCCTGCCGGCCGCGATGGCGCCGGAGCGGCCGTCCGGACCGGGGACGATTTCTGCGCTTGCAGTGCTGGCGCGGGAGGCGCCGATTGAACGGGCCGCGTAGGTTGCGTCGGATGCAGCCAGATTTCGCCGGGCTGGGGCGGCGATACGCGCGTGCGCGGCGGCGGTTGCCACGCCGGCGCGCGTCGCGCCGATACCGCTTCGATGCCCTTGTGCCGGGCGGCGGGGCGCCGGGCGCTGTCATCGCCGACCGGCGTCCAGCGCGTGGCCACGGGGGCAGGCATCGAAGCTTCGCGCACCGGCCGCGTGGCCGCCGGCATCGTTTCGTCGCTCGCGTCGGCGGCAGCGGCATGGCGCCGCGGCTTGCGCGCGAACAGGCTGGGCCAGGTCTCGCCGAACACCATCGGCGCGGCCAGCGCCAGCACACCGAGCATCAGCAGCAGCGCGCCGGTCCAGCCGAACAGATCGGCCGCGATGCCGGCCACCCCTGCTCCTGCCGCCCCGCCCGAGGAAGCGGTGGGCTCCACGTCGGACGAGGCCGACGCGCTGGCGGTCAGCGCTTCGAGCGCCGCGCTCGCGCACAGCGTCAGCGCACTGCCGAGCCAGACGCGCAGCGTGCCGGGCCCGGAAAACACCGGCTGTCCCGCCAGCATGCGCGCCACCATGCGCCACGCCAGCGGCAATAGCCAGAAGGTCGATAATCCGAACCAGCCCAAACCCATATCGCTACGCCATCGAAAAAACCACGGGCAGCGATTGTAGCGGTTATGCGGCCGGTGCCGGCCCTGCCACAGCCAAAAAACGCCGCGCGCGGCGTATCAATTCAGCGGCCCGCCGGCGCCGCCCACACTGAAGCGGCCCGCGCCGAGCAGCATCACCGCGATGGCGGCGCCGAAGAACATGCCCTGCAGTTCCAGTTCCCAGCCGCCGGTCTTGTTCAGCATGCCGAGCTGATGCATATGCACCAGGCCCACCGCGAACAGCATGTTGATGGCGACGATCAACGCCGCCGCGCGCGTCCACAGGCCGATGATCAGCAGCACGGGCGCCAGCACTTCGCCGATATACACGCCGTAGGCGATAAAGGAAGGCAGGCCCGCCTGGTCGACCATCTGCACGATGCCCCCCGGGCCGTTGATGACCTTCGCGATGCCGTGCAGAAGGATCAGTATGCCCAGCACAATGCGCAGCACCGCCTTGCCCAGATCCTGGGAACCATGAGTAGCAGCCATCGATGTCACTCCTTTGGTGGTTGACGCAAACGGGTCCCCGGTTCGATCCGTGCGCAGAGGTTGTAGGCGCCTTGCGCTGCACGCGCGGCGCCCCTGTACCTTAGCGCCGGTTCGCGTGAAGGTAAAGCCGCAAATGCTTGCCGAGCCCTTGCTGGACGCGGGTTGTGGCGCGGATCGCAACACCGCCGCGGCGCCCAGCGTCTGCCCCACGGAATCAGCCCGGCGCCGTCGGCGGCAGCGGCTGGTGCATGCCCGGCGGCATGATCGGCTGCATGCCGGCCTGGCGCACGTTCTCCGGCAGGATCTCCGTCAGGAAATCCAGGAAGCGCCGTACCGCCGGCGGCATGCCTTGCCGCGACGGGAATACCGCGTGCAAGGTGCCGACCGGCATGCGCCATTGCGGCAGCAGGACTTCGAGATCGCCGCGCTCGATCGCCTCCTGGCAATACATGCGCGGCAGCATCGCGACGCCGATGCCGTCGACCGCGGCCGACAGCAGCACGGCGAATTCGTCGCAGACCAGGCGCGGATCGTAGGGAATCTGGGTCGGCGGCTCGTCGCCGATGCACAGGTTCCATACATGGCGCCCGTCGTGCGGCTTTTGCCCGACGCCCGGCACCCCGGCCAACGCCTTGGGGGTGCGCGGCCGGCCGATCGCGTCCAGCAGGCCGGGGCTGGCCACCAGCGTCAGCGGGCTGGAGCCGAACGTGCGAATCGCCAGCGACGAATCGTCGAGCACCTCCCGCACGCGCAGCGCGAGATCGTAACCCTCCCCGATCACGTCGACGCGCCGGTTGGTGGCGTCGATCTCGACCTGCACGCCCGGGTTCTCGCGCATGAAGCGCCCGATCGACGGCGCCAGCAGGTTCTGCGCGATGCCGACCGCGCAGGCCACGCGCAGATGTCCGCCAGGCTGGGCGCGCGCCTGCTCGACGACGTCGCGCGCGGCCTGCGCCTCCGACAGCATCGCCTTGCAGCGCTCGTAGAAGGCCTCGCCCAGCGGCGTGACGCGGACCTGCCGCGTGGTCCGGCGCAGCAGCTGCACGCCGAGTTCCTTTTCCAGCTGGGCGATGCGCCGGCTCAGGCGCGACTTGGGCACACCGGTGGCGCGGCTGGCGGCCGAGAAGCTGCCGTGCTGGACCACCTGGGCATAGAGATAGAGGTCGTTGAGGTCTTGCATGGTCGCCATCGTAAGGGCTGAACGGCCAGCGCGGCCGGCGCAATGCGTTCTACGAGTAGAACAATAATTTCCATTATGGGTCACTACCGACATCAATCGCCAGCCTTTATCTTTCACCTCATCCAAACCAAACCCGATGTGGAGAGCGTGATGAAGATTCTGCAAGTCGATTCGAGCGTACTGGGCGACAACTCGGTGTCGCGCAGCCTGACGGCGCAAGTGGTGGCGGATCTGCGCGCCCGCCATCCGCAGGCCACCGTGACCGTGCGCGACCTGGACAAGGAGGCGGCGCCTCACCTGTCGGGCCATCTGCTGCCGGTGCTGGGCGGCCCCAAGGAAGGGCTGGACCCGGTGCAGCAGGCCGAGCTGGAGCGCACCGAGGCCTGGCTGAAGGAATTCCTCGACGCCGACGTGCTGGTGCTGGGCGTGCCGCAATACAACTTCGGCATCCCGAGCCAGCTCAAGGGCTGGATCGACCGGATCGCCCAGGCCGGCCGCACCTTCCGCTATACCGAAAACGGTCCGGTGGGCCTGGCCGGCGGCAAGAAGACCATCGTGGTGTCCTCGCGCGGCGGCGTGCGCCAGGATCCGAACGGCCTGGACCTGCATGAGGTCACGATCGACACGGTGCTGCGCTTCCTCGGCATCACGGATATCACCTATGTCCGCGCGCACGGCCTGGCGATGGGGCCGGAATACCGGGCCGCGGGCCTCGATGCCGCCAAGCGCGAAGTGGCTGCCCTGAACGATGAGGAAAGCCGCCTGGCAGCTTGATCGCGTGCCTGGGCAAGGCCGCTGACAGCAGGCGCCGTCAGCGGCTGTCCGACTCCCCGCAGGAAAGGATCGCGTCTATGATGGAGCGGTTCGTACCTGCGGTTTCGGCGTACGCCCACTCGGGGGAGCAGGCGCTGCCGCGCGATGCGCGGGCTGGCCGGAACCGGCCACGGCGACGGTGCCAGGCAGGCACCGCCGCGCCATCGACCCGGAGCCCGCATGCCCTCTTCCCTGTTGCCCGCCAGCGTCGTCCACCCTCCCCAGGAGCCGGCGCTGCTGTCCCGATATCGCCATATCCGCGCCACCACCGAAGCGATGGTGGCCGATATCAGCGACGCCGACGCGACGGTGCAATCGATGGACGATGCCAGCCCGGCCAAATGGCATCTGGCCCATACCACCTGGTTCTTCGAGGAATTCGTGCTGACGGCGCGCCTGCCCGACTACGAGCCGGTCGACGCGCGCTACCGCTATCTGTTCAATTCGTATTACGAGGCAGTCGGTGCGCGTCATCCGCGCCCGCGCCGCGGCCTGCTCTCCCGGCCTACGCTGGACGAGGTGCTGGCCTACCGGGAAGCGGTCGACGAGGCGATGTTCGACCTGCTGATGCGCGCGCAGACCGACGAAGAGGCCGCGCTGATCGAGTTGGGGCTCAATCATGAACAGCAGCATCAGGAACTGCTGCTGACCGACATCCTGCATCTGTTTGCGCAGAACCCGCTCAAGCCGGCCTTTGCGCCCGAGCTGGTGGCGCCGGTGATCGCCGATCCGCGGCCGGTACCGGATTGGCTGGCCTTCTCCGGCGGCGTGGTGTCGATCGGCCACGAGATGGGCCAGGACCGCGAGGGCTTCGCCTTCGATTGCGAGGGACCGCGGCACCAGGTGCTGCTGCAACCCTACCAGCTGTGCTCGCACCCGGTGACCAACCGGCAATGGTTCGAATTCATCGAGGATGGCGGCTATCGCACCGCTGGGCTGTGGCTGTCGGACGCCTGGCACTGGGTCTGCGGCCAAGGCATCGAGGCCCCGCTGTACTGGGAGGAGCGCGACGGCACCTGGTGGCAGATGACGCTGCGCGGCATGCATCCGGTCGATCCGGAGAGCCCGGTCACCCATATCAGCTACTACGAGGCGGATGCCTTCGCGCGCTGGGCCGAGCGCAGGTTGCCGACCGAGGCCGAATGGGAGCACGCGGCGCGCAATCTGCCGGCCACCGGCAATTTCCTCGAGGGCCGCGCGCTGCGGCCGCTGCCCGACCGGCAGAACACCGCCGGCGCGCTGCGCCAGATGTACGGCGATGTCTGGGAATGGACCGCCAGCGCCTTCCTGCCTTATCCGGGCTTTCGGCCGAGCCCCGGGGCGGTCGGCGAGTACAACGGCAAGTTCATGAGCAACCAGATGGTGCTGCGCGGCGGATCCTGCGTGACACCCGAATCGCATATCCGCGCGACCTACCGCAATTTCTTCTATCCCCACCAGCGGTGGCAATTTACCGGCGTACGGCTGGCGGACGACGCTTGATGGGCGTGATGGGTGTAGTTCGCGATGCTTGGCGCCCTCTCCCGCTTGCGGGAGGGGGAGACAAGCAACGGGTCTAGCGGCACTGTCTCACCACCCCGCCTTGCCCTTGCCCTTGCCGCCGTCCATCGGCGTGTCCGGGAACTGCTTCTGCCAGCGCGAGCGCAACCCCTGGGCGATCTCGGGCTGGTTGTAGCGGTCGGCAAAATCGATCGCCGTCATGCCCTGCTGGTTGCGGATCCGCAGGTCGGCGCCCTCGTCCAGCAGCAGCTTGACCGTTTCGATATGGCCGCCGCGCGTGGCCATCATCAGCGGTGTGGTGCCGTTCGGGCTCTCGGCATCGACATAGGCCGACTGGTCCAGCAGATATCGGACGATCTCCAGATGGCCGTTGGTCGCCGCGTAGTGCAGCGGCGTCCACCCGGTCTTGTTGATCTCGACCTGGCGCTCGACCATCAGCTTGACCATGTCCAGTTGCCCCTGCAGGCAGGCCATCATCAGCGCGGTCTCGCCGGCGGCGTTCGGCTTGTCGAAATCGAGGTTCTTCGCCTGGATCAACGCCTCGGCCGCCTTCAGCGATTTCTCGCGCAGCGCCGCCACCAGCAGCGGGTCGCCCCGGCGGTCCGTCGCGTTCGGATCGACCCCGCGCGAGAGCAGCTTCCGGACCTCATAGCCATTGTCGAGTTCGACCGCCAGCCGGAGGTCGTCCGCCGGCGCCGCCAGCACGGGCAGCGCGCCGCCGGTCAGCGCCGCGGCCAGCATGGTGGCCAGCAAGGGGATGCGCAATGACTTGATGTCAAGCATTAGCAGTCCTCTCTATGTGCTTGAACAGATTGAAGAAGTTGTCCGTCGTCTGCTGCGCGACCTGCTCCACCGGCAGCCCCCGCAGCGTGGCGATGAACTCGCCGACGTGCCGCACCCAGGCCGGCTCGTTGGTCTTGCCGCGATACGGCACCGGCGCCAGATACGGCGAATCGGTCTCGATCAGCATCCGGTCCAGCGGCACCTTGCGCGCGGTCTCCTGCAGATCGACCGCGTTCTTGAAGGTGACGATGCCCGAGAACGAGATATGGAAGCCCATGTCGAGCGCCTGCCGGGCGACGTCCCAGGTCTCGGTAAAGCAGTGCAGCACGCCGCCGACTTCGCCGGCGTCCTCCTCCCGCATCAGCCGCAGCGTGTCTTCGGCCGACGAGCGCGTATGGATGATCAGCGGCTTGCCGGTCTGGCGCGCGGCGCGGATATGGGTGCGGAAACGCTTGCGCTGCCACTCCATCTCGTCGATGCTGCGGCCGTTGAGCCGGTAGTAGTCCAGCCCCGTCTCCCCGGTGCCGACCACGCGCGGATGGTTCGAGAGCGCGACCAGCCGCTCGACCGTGGGCTCTTCGGCGCCGTCCTCGTAGTCCGGATGCACGCCCACCGAGGCGTACAGGTTCGCATGCTGCTCGGCCAGCGCCAGCACGCGGGGGAAGTCCTCCAGCGTCACCGAGATGCACAGCGCATGGGTGACCTGGTTCTCTTGCATGTGCGCCAGCAGTTCGGGCAGCCGCGCGGACAGGTCGGGGAAATCGAGATGGCAGTGGGAATCGACAAACATGGCAGATAAGGAATTCAGGCGGAGCGGGACGATTGGGGGCCCTGGTCGACGCGCCGCCCCATGATGATCAGGTCGCGCTCGATGCCGTCGAGTACCGCAACGCGCGGCAGTTCGCCCCAGCGGGCAAAGCCCATCCGCTCGAACAGCGCCAGGCTGGGCGCGTTGTGGCCGAAGATGAAGCCGAGCAAGGTATTCACGCCGATGGCGGGTGCGTGGGCCATCGCCCGCTCCAGCAGCAGCCGCCCCAGGCCCTGGCCACGGTAGCGATCGTCCAGGTAGATCGACACCTCGCTGGTGCCGCCGTAAGCCGGCCGGCCATAGAAATCCGAATAGCTGAGCCAGCCGGCCAGTTGTCCGTTGGCGTCCTCGACGACCCATAGCGGCCGGCGCTCGGGGCCATGGGCATCGAACCAGGGCTGGCGCGAGGCGACGCTGACCGGCTCGGTATCGGCGGTGACCATGCGCGAGGCGACCGTGCCGTTATAGATCGCGACGATGCCGGGCAGGTCCTGGCGTAGTGCGTCACGCACGGTGAAACCGCTTGCTTCCATGTTTCTCTTCTTTTAAATCAAACCGTTATCGCAGGAACTTCAAGTTCTATGTGAGCCGTGTCAGGCGGCTGCAGGGCGCGGTGGCGGCGCAATCAGGCCGCCTGCCGCTGGAACAGGTGGCGGTAGTCCATCAGCACCGCCTCCATCACCAGCCGCGCGGCCAGCGGATGCTGTTCGTGGCGCCGGTGCTGCACCAGCCGTGCGGCGAAGGCCTGCAGCCGGTGCGCGTCCGTGGCGCCGGCACAGCGCCGCAGCGCGGCCATCTCGCCGGGGAAGTAGCGCGCACCGCCTTCGCCGCCCAGGCACAGCGCCAGCAGATCGTAGGTCCAGCGTTGCAGGATGCCCAGCACCGAAGGCACCGGCAGCTTCTGCAGTTGTTCCGCGGCGGCCAGCGCGTCGAGCGCCGGGCCGCTGGCGAGCTGGCCGACCAGCCAGCGCTGCAGCGGCAGTTCCTCGGCCTCGGCCGCATGCAGCGCGGTCAGCGGCGCGCCGCCCGCCTGGGCCAGCTGGGCCGGCGCATCGGCAACGCCCTGGGTCCGCAGCCATTCCAGCGCGGCCTGCTCGCTCGGCCGGCGCAGCGCGACCTGGCGACAGCGTGACAGGATAGTCGGCAGGATCCGGTCGATACGGTCGGTCACCAGCAGGAACACGGTCGCCGCCGGCGGCTCCTCCAGCGTCTTCAGCAACGCATTGGCGCCTTCGTGCTGCAAGGCATCGAGCGGGTAGACCACGACCGGCCGCAGGCCCGAGCGGTGCGTGCCGATGCCGACCGCCTCGATCAGCGCCCGCACCTGCTCCATCCGGATGATCTTGCTGGGCGCCTTCTTCTTGCCGCCGCCGTCGTCGGCCTTGGCATCGGCGTCGGACTCGCCGCCTTCCATCGCCTCCGGCCGCACCACCGTGAAGTCGGGGTGATTGCCCTGGCCGAACCAGTGGCAGGCGGCGCAGGTGCCGCAGGGCTGGCCGTCCGCGAGCGGGGTGTCGCACAGCAGCGCCTGGGCGAAGTGCAGCGCCAGGTCCCGCTTGCCGATGCCCTGCTGACCATGCAGCAGCAACGCATGCGGCAGCCGGTCGCGCAGCGCCATCAGCTGTCGCCAGTCTTCGATTTGCCAGGGATAGAGCATGGAAATCAACAGGTTATCGACAAATCTTCATGTCGTTTCAAAGCATGTCGCGCTATTGCGATTCTTGCAACGACCCGCTCGCACCGGACATCACCAAATCTTGATATTGTTTGCACGTCAAAGGCTTGCAAGAATCTTCTCAAGCTCTTCCTGAATATCCGCGATCGGCCGGGTGCTGTCGATCAGACGGAAGCGCATCGGCGCCTCCTGCGCCCGCCGCAGGTATTCAGCCCGGGTCCGGGAGAAAAAGGCGGCCGACTCGGCCTCGAACTTGTCCGGTTCACGGGCGCCGGCCAGGCGGGCGCTGGCCACCTCCAGCGGCACATCGAACAGCAACGTCAGGTCCGGTTGCAGATCGCCCTGCACCCAGCGCTCGAGCGTCTCCAGCCGCTCCCGAGCCAGGCCGCGCCCGCCGCCCTGGTAGGCGAAGGTCGCATCGGTGAAGCGGTCGGAAATGACCCAGTCGCCCCGTCCCAGCGCCGGTTCGATGACCTCGGCCAGATGCTCGCGGCGGGCGGCAAACATCAGCAGCGCCTCGGTCTCCAGATGCATCGGCCGGTGCAGCAGCAGTTGGCGCAGGTCTTCGCCCAGCGCGGTGCCGCCGGGCTCGCGGGTGGTGACCACGCGAGCGCCCTGCCCCAGCCGCTGCTGCAGCCGCTCGGCGAACCAGGCCAGATGCGTGCTCTTGCCCGCGCCGTCGATGCCTTCGAAGGTAATGAATGTTCCGCGCATGGCGATGGTGTTCGTGATTATTTGCCGCGCTGGTATTGATCGACCGCGCGATTGTGTTCGGGAAGCGAGTTGGAGAACTGGCTGGTGCCATCGCCGCGCGCGACGAAATACAGCGCGTCGGTCGGCGCCGGCGTGGTCGCGGCCGCCAGCGAGGCCACGCCCGGCAAGGCGATCGGCGTGGGCGGCAGGCCGGTGCGGGTGTACGTATTGTACGGAGTGTCGGTCTGCAGATCGCGCTTGCGCAGGTTGCCGTCGAACATCTCGCCGATGCCGTAGATCACCGTCGGATCGGTCTGCAGCATCATGTTCTTGCGCAGCCGGTTGATGAATACCGCGGCGATCAACGGCCGCTCGGCCGCCTGGCCGGTCTCCTTCTCGACGATCGACGCCATGATCAGCGCCTCATAGGGCGTCTTGTACGGCAGGTCCGGCGAACGCGCGTTCCAGGCCTCGTTCAGCCGCCGCTGCATCGCCCGGTAGGCGTGCTTGTACAGCTCGACATCGCTGCTGCCGCGGGCAAACAGATAGGTATCCGGGAAGAACAGCCCCTCGGCCGAGGGCTCGGCGGCGCCGATCGCCTTCAGCAGCTCCGGCTCGCTCATCCCCTTGGTGTCGTGGCGCAGCGCGGGATGGGCGTCCACGGCGGCGCGCATGCGGCGAAATTCCCAGCCCTCGATCACGGTCAGCACATGGTGGTTGACCTCGCCCCGGGCGATGCGGCCGATCACCTGCAGCGGCGTGACGCCGCTCTCGAACTGGTAGCCGCCGGCCTTCAGGCTGGCGTGGTTGCCGGTCAGCCGCGCCAGCAGCACGAACAGCCGGGTATCGATCGGCACGCCGCCGCGGGCGACCTGGCGGGCGACGCTCGGCACGCTGGAATTGGGTTTGATGATGACTTCGAGCGGCGAGCTGCGCAGCGTCAGCGGCCGGTTGGCCCACCAGGCGAAGGCGCCGGCGGCGGCCAGCGCGAATGCCACGGCGGCCAAAACCAGCCGGGAAAGAAAACGTTTCATCGACAAGCTTGGGTAAGTGCGGATCTAAGGGTGGGTCTATGTGCGGATCTAACTGCGGGCCTAAGTGCGTATCCAAGTGCGGGTCTGATCGCCGATCTGGCCGCGGGTCTGCGTGAAAGCGAGGTCGCCGGGGCTGCCGGGCGCCCGGAAAACGCGCAAGCGGCAGGCGGCAGGCGCAGCGGGTGACCGAAACACCGCCGCCGGCCGCAATGACGGCAGACCCATATAATACCGGGAGCCTTGTCCGGGGCCGCCGCTCACCGCGTCACAAGTTGTGACAAGCCCTGCACAAGCCATCCGCCAACCGTGCCGGCCCGCGTGCCGGCTTCGAATCGACTCACTCCATGCACGCCCCGAATCCCGCCCGCGCCGCCCAGTTCGCCGCCCTGCGCCAGGACGGCGTCGTTTGCCGCCCCGCCAATCTGGGCCTGATCCGCGTAGCCGGCGATGACGCCGCCACCTTCCTGCACAGCCAGCTGACCAATGCCGTCGAGGACCTGCCGCCCGGTCACGCCCGGCTGGCCGGCTATTGTTCGGCCAAGGGACGCCTGCTCGCGACGCTGTTGATCTGGCGCGATGCCCAGGGCATCGCGATGCAGCTGTCGGCCGACCTGCAGCCGGCGATCCAGAAACGGCTGTCGATGTTCGTGCTGCGCGCAAAGGCCAAGCTGACGGACCTTGGCGCCGACGCGGGCATCGTCGGCGTGGCTGGCGCCAAGGGCGGCAGCGCGCTGTCCGCCGCCGGCCTGCCCGCCCCGGCCGACCCCTGGACCACCGCCAGCGTCGGCGAGGCGACGGTGATCCGCCTGCCCGACGCCGACGGCGTGCCGCGCTGGCAAGTCGTGGCGCCCGCCGCGCAGGCCGAGGCACTGCGCGAGACGCTCGGCACCACGCTGCTGCCCGCCGATGCCGAACTGTGGGACTGGCTGGAGATTCGCGCCGGCCTCCCCCGCATCGTGGTGGCGACGCAGGAACAGTTCGTGCCGCAGATGATCAATTTCGAGCTGATTGGCGGCGTCAATTTCCGCAAGGGCTGCTATCCGGGCCAGGAAGTCGTCGCGCGCAGCCAGTATCGCGGCACGCTCAAGCGCCGCATGTGGCTGGTCAGCGGCGAAGGCGAGACGCCGGACGAAGGCGCCGAGATCTATCGTGCCGACGATCCCGGCCAGCCCAGCGGCATGATCGTCAACGCCGCGCCCAAGCCCGATGGTGCCGGCTGGGACGCGCTGGCCGAGCTGAAGATCGATGCGGCCGGCGCCAGCCTGCACCTGGGCCATGCCGAGGGGCTGGCGGTGACGGTGGGCGAGCTGCCCTACCCGGTGCCGCTGCTGGCCACCGACCCGGCCGCCTGAGGCGGTGGGCAGCGAGGCCAGCAAGGAGACGCCGCGATGAGCGACCACCTGTTCGTCTACTTTCGCGTGCGCGAGCACGAGGCCGCCGAGGCGCTGCCGCACTGGCACCGCTGGATGGCCACGGTGGCCGAAGCCACCGGGATCGGTGGTACGCTGATGCGCAGGCCCGAGACCCGCGCCGGCCTGCAGACCTGGATGGAGGCCTACGCCGACGTGCCGCCGGCCTTCGATGCGACGCTCGACGGTCTGTGGCGGCAAAGCGGTTTGCAGCACTGGCTCGAAGGCGAGCGCCAGGTCGAACGATTCGTCGACCTGGACCTGTTGTAGCGCGGCGCCGCCTGCACCGATGCAGCGGCTCGCAACAAGGAATGGCTTATGTGTTTGATCCTCGTCGCCTGGCAGGCCCACCCCGACTATGCGTTGGTGGTTGCGGCCAATCGCGATGAATTCTATGTCCGCCCGGCGGCGGCGGCGCACTGGTGGGACGATGCGCCCGAGGTGCTGGCCGGCCGCGACCAGGCGGACGTGATCGGCGAGCCGGGCACCTGGATGGGCGTGACCGCCGGCGGGCGCTTTGCCGCCCTGACCAATTACCGCGCGCCTTCGGAGAAGCGCACCGATGCGCGCTCGCGCGGCGAACTGGTGGCCGGATTCCTGCGCGGCGAGGCGTCCCCCGAGCAATATGTCGGGGATCTCGCCCGTGGCGCCGGCATCCGCAGCCCCGGCGCCTACAACGGCTTCAATCTGCTGGCGGGCGATCTCGATGCGCTGTGGTGGTACAGCAATCGGTCGCCCGACGGCGCGCCGCAGCGGCTCAAGCCGGGGCTGTACGGCCTGTCCAACGCGCTGCTCGACACGCCGTGGCCGAAGGTGCGCAGCCGCGTCGGCGCGCTGGCCGAGACGCTGGCCGCCGATACTGGCGCGGCCAATGCCAGCATTGAGCCCTATCTGACGCTGCTGGCCGATACCCGGCAGGCGTGCGAATTCGAATTGCCGCAGACGGGCGTCGCGCCCGAATGGGAAAAGCTGCTGTCGTCGGCCTTCATCCGCTCGCCCTCGTACGGCACGCGCGCCAGCACGGTGCTGCGGGTGCGCCACGATGGCCGCTTCGACCTGAGCGAGCGCAGCTTCGATGCGGCAGGCCCGATCGGCGAGGTCTCGTACCGGGGCCAGATGAACGTGGCCAGCCGCGCGGGCACGATTCCGGCGCCACGGTAAGGGCCGTCAGCGCGACAGATAGCGCCGCACGGTCCGCGCCCCCGCCAGCGCGATCCATCCCATCGTCAGCGCGACCAGGCCCAGCCCATAGCGCAGATCGCTGGCGTGGGCCACGCCCCCGATCATCACCGGCCCCAGCATCAGCCCGATATAGCCGAAGCGCGCCACGCGCGAGATGCCCTCGGCCGGCGGCACCCCGGGCAGCCGCGACGCGGCGACAAAGAAGATCGGCACCATATTGGCCGCGCCCAGGCCCATCATCGCAAAGCCCAGCAGGCTCGCCCACGGCGCCGGCCACAGCAGCGCCAGGCTGATGCCGACGAAGGCCAGCCAGGCGCTGGCCGTCAGTGTGCCGGCATCGCTCCAGCGCGAGCGCGCCAGATCGCCGGTGAAGCGACCGACCGCCATGCCGCCCGAGAAGGCCGCATAGCCGAAACTGATCCAGCCGGTCGGCGCCTGCGCGATCTCGCGCATATAGACGCTGGTCCAGTCGTACATCGCGCCCTCGCCCACCAGCCCGAGAAACGCCATCAGGCCCAGCAGCCACAGCGCGCGGCCGGCATGGTCGTGGCCCTTGTCGGCGTGATGCGCGGTCGGATGGTCCGGCAGCAGCCAGCGCTTCGAGGCCAGCCCGACGCCCGCAGTCAGCACCGCCATGCCGATCGCGTGCGCCAGCGGCGCGACCTGCAGCGACAGCAACAGCCCGCCTACCGCGGCGCCCACCATGCCGCCCAGGCTGAACATGCCGTGCAGCGCCGACATGATCGGCTTGTGACGCCGGGATTCGACCGTGGCGGCCTGCGCGTTCATCGCGACGTCGAACACGGCACTGGCCATGCCGAAGGCGATCAGCGCGGGCACCAGCGCGTAGAAATGCGGCATTGCCAGGATCGCGATGGTAGCCAGGCCGTACGCCACGCCGCCCGACATGCAGGCGCGCGTGCTGCCGACCCGTGAAATCCAGCGCCCCACCGGGCCCATCGCGATGATCGCGCCAAAGGCCACCGCCAGCATGGCCATCGACAGCACCGCGTCGGACAGGCCGAAGCGCGACTTGATGGTCGGAATATGGACGCCCCAGGTGGCGAAGGTCGCGCCATTGACGAAGAACAGCGCCATCGTGGCCCAGGTGGCGGGACCGGTGCGCAGCGGCGGTGGGGAGGGGTTCGGAGAGTCGAGCGGAGGCGACGACGGGGATGTCGCCGGTCGGGGCAGTTCGGTGGAGAGGTCGTTCATGCAATGCGGCTCGGTACGGCTCGCTACGGCCCGGTACGTTGCGATATGGCGCAAGACGTGCCAAGGCGCTGGCGGGACCTTGCATGGTCTCATACCGTCGGCCAGGCGGCCGTCGGCCGATGGCTGACGCGATGTCGGGCGCGATCCCCGACGCGATGTCGAGGCGGCGGCCGCGCTGCAGGCGGCCCGACGCCGGTCGACAATCAGCGCTGCGCGCCGCCCGCCAGCCGCTTGCGCATCTCAATATGGGGAATGCCCGCTTCCTCGAACGGCTCGCCGACCTGCTGGAAGCCGACGCGCGCGTAGAACGGTGCCGCATGCGATTGCGCGTTGAGCACCAGCTCGGGATAGCCGAGTTCCTCGGCCTTGGTCATCAGCGCATCGAGCACGCGCGCGCCGATGCCGGTGCCGCGCGCGCTGGCCAGTACCGCCATGCGGCCGATATGGCCATCGGGCAGCAGCCGGCCCGTCGCCACCGCGACGCCTTGCGCGTCATAGGCGATCGCATGCCAGCTGGGCTCGTCCCATTCGTCCCATTCCAGTTCGACCGGCACGCCCTGCTCTTCGACGAACACGGCATAGCGGATCGCGCGGGCGGTCTCGCGCGCTTCGGACCAGGGCAGCAGGCGAACGGTGATGGTCATGGTGAGAGGGATGACGCGTCGGTTGGCGAGGATCGGCATGATACTCGCGTCGGCCCGATCTTTCAGCGGACTGCGTCGCGGCCTCGGCAAACTGCTGGCACGGTTCGACTGCTACCACTGCCAGACCGTCGCGGGTGATGGCTCGATGAAGCTGCGGCGTGACCTGAACGCGGCAACGCGGTTGCCTTCATTGCGTCCGGCATCCGTCCGTCGCCATCTTGCTGACCGACCCGAACGGATCGGGCTCCGGTGGCGGCTCCAGCGGCACGGCGGGCGCCGCGCCGAGCAGCGGCTTGCCGCGTTCCTGGGCGAACAGGGCCAGGCAGGCGATGTGGTCCTCGGTCCGGAGCGCCCACCAGTGCCGGCTTCTGCGGATGTCGCGCACGACGGTCTCGACCGACGCCGCCGAAGCGGGATCGCCAAGTACCGACGCCGCGATCACCAGGGCGCTGCGCCCCGCGCCGCTGTTGCAATGAAGGATGGGCAGCGCCTTCGACGCGCGGCGCGCCGCCGTGACCTTGGCACCCAGCCACGCCAGCTCCGCCGCCGACATTACGCCGTCCTTGTTGGTGGCCCGCAGGTGCACCACCTCCAGCTCATGGCTGCGCGGCTCGCCGCGCCGCATCGGATTGGCCGGGCGCTCGCGCACGCGGATGACGCCCGTACTGATGCTGCCCAGTCCCGGCTCGGTCAATGGCGACATCGGCTTGATGCCCTGCACCACGACCAGCCACCTCTCGCCCACGTACATGCCGCCCTCGACGAGGTAGGAGCCAAGCACATCGTTGTCCACCGGTTGCAACCGGCGCCCTTCCGGCGGAATGTATTCGAGGTCGGCGCGCGCGTTAGAGGGCCGGAAATAATCTGGCATCTGCTCCTTCGGGTTGGCGATCTCTGCGTCCGAGCCGAGTACGACG
>JAPSLC010000040.1 GCA_031181345.1 Cupriavidus sp.
CCACGCTATCGTTCTCCGATGGGTCCCCCAGCGTCGAGCTGCCGATCTACAAGGGTACCGTCGGCCCGGACGTGATCGACATCCGCAAGCTGTACGGCCAGACCGGCAAGTTCACCTACGACCCGGGTTTCATGTCGACGGCCTCCTGCAATTCCCGCATCACCTATATCGACGGTGACAAGGGCGAACTGCTGTACCGCGGCTATCCGATCGAGCAACTGGCCGAGAAGTGCGACTTCCTCGAAGTCTGCTACCTGCTGCTCAAGGGCGAACTGCCCAACGCCAAGCAGAAGGAAGAATTCGTCGGCCGCGTGATGAACCACACGATGGTTCACGAGCAGATGCAGTTCTTCATGCGCGGCTTCCGCCGCGACGCGCACCCGATGGCCGTGCTGACCGGCCTGGTGGGCGGCATGAGCGCGTTCTATCACGACGCGATGGACATCAACGATCCGCACCAGCGCGAAATCTCGGCGATCCGCCTGATCGCCAAGATGCCGACCCTGGTCGCGATGTCCTACAAGTACAACATCGGCCAGCCGTACATCTATCCGCAGAACGACCTGTCGTACACCGGCAACTTCATGCGCATGATGTTCGCCACGCCGTGCGCGCCGTTCCAGGTCAACCCGGTGCTCGAGCGCGCGCTGGACCGCATCTTCATCCTGCACGCCGACCACGAGCAGAACGCCTCGACCTCGACCGTGCGCCTGGCCGGTTCGTCGGGCACCAATCCGTTCGCGGCGATCGCCTCGGGCGTGGCCTGCCTGTGGGGCCCGGCTCACGGCGGCGCCAACGAGGCGGCGCTGAACATGCTGGAAGAGATCGGCAGCGTCGACAACATCGGCGAGTTCATCAAGCAGGTCAAGGACAAGAATTCGGGCGTGCGCCTGATGGGCTTCGGCCACCGCGTCTACAAGAACTACGACCCGCGCGCCAAGCTGATGCGCGAGACCTGCCACGAGGTGCTGAACGAGCTGGGCCTGCACAACGACCCACTGTTCAAGCTGGCGATGGAGCTGGAAAAGATCGCACTGGAAGACGAGTACTTCGTCAGCCGCAAGCTGTACCCGAACGTCGACTTCTACTCGGGCATCGTGCAGCGCGCGCTGGGCATCCCGACCTCGATGTTCACCTGCATCTTCGCGCTGGCCCGCACCGTGGGCTGGATCTCGCAGTGGGAAGAGATGATCACCGATCCGGAATACAAGATCGGCCGTCCGCGCCAGCTGTTCAACGGCGCCGCCACCCGCGACGTGCCGGAGATGGGCAAGCGCTGATTTCTGCGCTCTCCCTTCCGCGTCGAAGAACGCCCCATGCCCCTGGCATGGGGCGTTTTTTCATGGGCGCGGATTTCTGAACAGGGATTTGTCCCTACTCAACCCCTTGGTCCGATGCGCCGTAAATCGATGCAGCAATCGTCTGCATCCAGCCCATCAAAAGAGAAGGGGTACTCACATGTTCGCCTCGCTGCGCGCGCGCATCGTCGGATTCTCCGTGGCCATCGTCGTCGTCGCGCTGGTCTGCAATGCCTTCGTCAATCATCTCGTTGCCTCCCGATACAACGACGAAGCCATTCGCAACAACCTGCGCGCGGTGCAGGCCGGCCATGTCGACGCCATCGCCGAATGGGTGTCGGCCCATACGGCCAGCATGGCGGCGATGCATGAAGCCGCGCTGCAGGACGATCCGGGGCCCGTGCTCAAGCTGATCGCGCAGGCCGGCGGGTTCCTGAACACCTTTGTCGGCTTTCCCGACAAGCGCCACCATTTCTCCAATCCCGAGAGCGTGAAGCCGGGCTTCGATCCGACCTCGCGGCCCTGGTTCAAGCTGGCTGCCGCGGCAGGCAAGCCGGTCGTCACGCCGCCCTATGTGTCGGCCAGTACCGGCAAGATGGTGGTGACGTTCGCGGTGCCGATCGTCCGCGACGGCAGCCTGCGCGCGGTGGTGGGTGGCAATGTGCCGATGGACGGCGTGGTCAACAATGTGCGCTCGATCCATCCGACCCCGAGCAGCTTCGGCATCCTGGTGGCGCGCAACGGCCAGATCGTGGCGTACGGCGACGACAAGCTGATGCTCAAGCCGATCGGCGAACTGATTCCGGGCCTGGACGGCGACAAGTTGGCCGCGCAGCTGGGCATCGACACGCCGATGGAGGTGATGGTTGGCGACGAGGCCAAGCTGCTGGGCGTGACGGCCGTTCCGGGCACGGACTGGATGGCGGTGATCGCGCTGGACAAGGCCGAGGCCACCGCCGGCATGCGCTCCGTGCTGGTCGCCTCGGTGATCTCGCTGGTGGTGGTGGCGCTGGCCGCCGCGCTGATCATGGCGGCCGTGACGGCCGTCTCGTTCCGCCGGTTGTCGACCATTCGCGATGCGATGGCCGCGATCGGCAGCGGCGACGGCGATCTGACCCGCCGGCTGCCGGCACAGGGCAACGACGAGGTCGCGCAGATTGCCGGCGCCTTCAACGCCTTCGCCGACAAGCTGGTGGGCGTGATGCGGCAGATCCGGGATGCCAGCGAGGCCGTGCACGGGGCCGCCAACGAGATCGCCGCCGGCAATGCCGACCTGTCGCGCCGCACCGAATCGGCGGCCGCCAGCCTGCAGCAGACGGCGGCGTCGATGGAGCAGATCACGGCCACGGTCGGCCAGTCCGAGGCGTCGGCGCGCGCCGCCGAGCGCTCCTCGGTGCAGGCCAAGCAGGTCGCCGACGAGGGCGGCCAGGCGATCCACGCCGCGGTGCAGACCATGGGCGACGTGCAGCAGGCGGCGGTCAAGGTGTCCGACATCACCGGTGTGATCGACGGCATCGCGTTCCAGACCAATATCCTCGCGCTGAACGCGGCGGTGGAAGCGGCGCGCGCCGGCGAGCAGGGGCGGGGCTTCGCGGTGGTGGCCGGCGAGGTGCGCTCGCTGGCGCAGCGCAGCTCGCAGGCGGCCAGGGAGATCAAGACGCTGATCGAGTCGACCGTCAGCAGCGTCAACGCCGGCTCCGAGCAGGTGGAGCGCAGCGGCGGCACCATGCGCGAGATCGTCGGCAACGTGAACACCGTGTCGCAGGTGATCTCCGACATCCTGCATGCGGCGCAGGAGCAGACGCGCGGCATCCAGGAGGTCAATGCCGCGGTGGGGCAGCTGGACCAGATGGTCCAGCAGAACGCGGCGCTGGTGGAGCAGTCGACCGCGGCGGCGACGATGCTGCAGGATCAGGCGGGCCGGCTGGCCGGCGTGGTGCGGACGTTCCGGCTGGATTGAGGATGGTCGGAATGACCGATTGAAGGAGCCCGGAACGCGGCGGGCGAGGGCGGCGCCAATCGTCCCGACCGCCCCCGTTCGCCCCAGGACGGCGTCCGAAAACGCCGTTTTCGCCATCCGCGAAATCCCCCTTTCGCCAATCACATTACATCGCCGCCGGCCGCAAACCCTTGTTTCGCCGGGGTTTCCGGCATAATTGCCCCGAAGTCAAGCAAACGCAGCCACGCAGCCACGCGCTGTCACCGACGCTGCGAAGACCTCCTCCCCGCAACTTCTATCAGCGGTGCCGGCCCGCCTCGGCGAGGCTGTCGCCGCCCCCCGCGACATGGCCAAGACGCTCTACGACAAACTCTGGGACGACCATACCGTGCACGTCGAGGAAGACGGCACCACGCTGCTCTATATCGACCGGCACCTGCTGCACGAGGTGACCAGCCCGCAGGCGTTCGAAGGGCTGAAGCTGGCCGAGCGGCCGGTGTGGCGCATCAGCGCGAACCTGGCCGTGTCGGACCACAATGTGCCGACCACCGACCGCAGCCACGGCATCGCCGATCCCATCTCGAAGCTGCAGGTCGACACGCTGGACGCCAACTGCGACGCCTACGGCATCACGCAGTTCAAGATGACCGACCACCGCCAGGGCATCGTGCACGTGATCGGACCGGAGCAGGGCGCGACGCTGCCCGGCATGACGGTCGTCTGCGGCGACTCGCACACCAGCACGCACGGCGCCTTCGGTGCGCTGGCGCATGGCATCGGCACCTCCGAGGTCGAGCACGTGCTGGCCACGCAGACGCTGCTGGGCAAGAAGGCGAAGAACATGCTGGTCAAGGTCGAGGGCAAGCTGCCGCGCGGCTGCACCGCCAAGGACATCGTGCTGGCCATCATCGGCAAGATCGGCACCGCCGGCGGCACCGGCTACACCATCGAGTTCGCCGGCTCGGCGATCCGCGACCTGACCATGGAAGGGCGCATGACGGTCTGCAACATGGCGATCGAAGCGGGCGCGCGCGCCGGCCTGATCGCCGTCGACGACGTCACGCTGGAATACGTCAAGGGCCGTCCCTACGCGCCGCAGGGCGCCGAATGGGAGCAGGCGGTCGCCTACTGGCGCACGCTGCATTCGGATCCGGGCGCGCATTTCGACCGCGTGGTCGAGCTGCGTGCCGAGGAAGTGCGTCCGCAGGTCACCTGGGGCACCTCGCCCGAAATGGTGATCAGCATCGAGGACCGCATTCCCGATCCGGACAAGGAAAAGGACCCGACCAAGCGCAACGCGATCGAACGCGCGCTGCAGTACATGGGCCTGCAGCCGAACGTGCCGATCCAGGACGTGCGCATCGACAAGGTCTTCATCGGCTCGTGCACCAACAGCCGGATCGAGGACATGCGCGCCGCCGCCTGGGTGGTGCAGAAGCTGGGCCGGCGCATCGCCTCGAACGTCAAGCTGGCGATGGTGGTGCCGGGCTCGGGCCTGGTCAAGGAACAGGCCGAGCGCGAAGGGCTGGACAAGGTCTTCAAGGCCGCCGGCTTCGAATGGCGGGAGCCGGGCTGCTCGATGTGCCTGGCGATGAATGCCGACCGGCTCGATCCGGGCGAGCGTTGCGCCTCGACCTCGAACCGCAATTTCGAGGGCCGGCAGGGCGCCGGCGGCCGCACGCACCTGGTCAGCCCGGCGATGGCCGCGGCGGCCGCGATCGAAGGCCATTTTGTCGATATCCGCCAGCTCGGCTGACACATCGCCGACCCCGGAACCAAGGACGAGACCATGGAAAAGTTCACTGTACACAAGGGCCTGGTGGCGCCGCTCGATCGCGCCAACGTCGATACCGACGCGATCATTCCCAAGCAATTCCTCAAGTCGATTCAGCGCACCGGCTTCGGCCCGAACCTGTTCGACGAATGGCGCTATCTCGATGTCGGCCAGCCCGGCCAGGACAACAGCAAGCGAGCGCTGAACCCGGACTTCGTGCTGAACCAGCCGCGCTACCAGGGCGCGTCGATCCTGCTGGCGCGCGACAACTTCGGCTGCGGCAGCTCGCGCGAGCATGCGCCGTGGGCGCTGACGCAGTACGGCTTCCGCGCGGTGATCGCGCCGAGCTTTGCCGATATCTTCTTCAACAACTGCTACAAGAACGGCCTGCTGCCGGTGGTGCTGACCGAGGCCCAGGTCGACCAGCTGTTCAACGAGACCAATGCGTTCAACGGCTACCAGCTGACCATCGACCTGGAGCGCCAGGCCGTGATCACGCCGTCGGGCGCCGGCTTCGAGTTCGACATCGCGCCGTTCCGCAAGTACTGCATGCTGAACGGCTTCGACGATATCGGCCTGACGCTGCGCCACGCGGACAAGATCCGCGCCTTCGAGGCCGAGCGCGTGGCGAAGATGCCGTGGCTGAACAACCGGCTGGTCGGCTGACGCCGGCGTAGCACCGAGCAGCGCGCCTGGCCGCGCATTGCACCGAACCGAAACGACAACAAGGCAAACACAGCATGAAGATCGCAGTCCTGCCGGGCGACGGCATCGGCCCCGAGATCGTCGAGCAGGCCGTCAAGGTCCTGAACGCGCTCGACGAGAAGTTCGAGATGGAAACCGCGCCCGTGGGCGGCGCCGGCTACGAGGCCAAGGGCCATCCGCTGCCCGAGGAGACGCTCAAGCTTGCCCAGCAGGCCGACGCGATCCTGTTCGGCGCGGTGGGCGACTGGAAGTACGACAGCCTGGAGCGCGCGCTGCGCCCCGAGCAGGCCATCCTGGGCCTGCGCAAGCATCTGCAGCTGTTCGCCAACTTCCGCCCGGCGATCTGCTACCCCGAGCTGACCGGCGCGTCGAGCCTGAAGCCCGAGCTGGTGGCGGGCCTGGACATCCTGATCGTGCGCGAGCTCAACGGCGACATCTACTTCGGCCAGCCGCGCGGCGTACGCACGGCGACCGACGGCCTGTTCCCCGGCGCGCGCGAGGGCTTCGACACGATGCGCTACAGCGAGCCGGAAATCCGCCGCATCGCCCACGTGGCCTTCCAGGCCGCGGCCAAGCGCGGCAAGAAGCTGTGCAGCGTCGACAAGGCCAACGTGCTCGAGACCTTCCAGTTCTGGAAGGACATCGTGATCGAGGTCTCGAAGGAGTATCCGGACGTCGAGCTGTCGCACATGTACGTCGACAACGCCGCGATGCAGCTGATCAAGGCGCCCAAGAGCTTCGACGTGATCGTCACCGGCAACATGTTCGGCGACATCCTGTCGGACGAGGCGGCAATGTTGACGGGCTCGATCGGCATGCTGCCGTCGGCTTCGCTGGACGCCAACAACAAGGGCCTGTACGAGCCCTCGCACGGCTCGGCGCCGGACATCGCCGGCAAGGGCGTCGCCAACCCGCTGGCGACCATCCTGTCGGCGGCGATGATGCTGCGCTATTCGCTGAACAAGGCCGAACAGGCCGACCGCATCGAGAACGCCGTCAAGGCCGTGCTGGCCCAGGGCTACCGCACCGCGGACATCCTGACGCCGGGCTGCCGGCAGGTCGGCACCCGCGAGATGGGCGAGGCGGTGCTGGCCGCGCTGTAAGGAGTCGGGCGCCGGTTGCCCTCTCCCCAGCCCTCTCCCGCAGGCGGGAGAGGGAGCACACCAGCCGCACTGATTGATGCCTACGGTGTTCTCGCCTCTCCCGCTTGCGGGAGAGGGGCCGGGGAAGAGGGCAGCCCCACGGCAAGCCCGGCCACAGCGCCAGCCCAACCCCGCAAAATCGTGTAGACTGCGCCGATGCTCCCGAACCCCCGGTCCCTCCCGACTGACATCGCCTCGCTGGCCGCCCTGCGCGCCGCGGCGGGCGCGGGTGCGCGCGGCTCCATCACCGCAACGACGATTAAAACCATTATTAAAACCACGATCGCCTAGATCGTTCGTCGTGCCTGCTCGTCTTCCCCGCGCAGCCACGCCGGGCGAGGAAAATGCGGGGAAGTTTTCAATCACATCCGAGGTTAGTCATGATTGTAGGTCTCGTCGGTTGGCGGGGAATGGTCGGCAGCGTGCTGATGCAACGCATGCAGGAAGAGCGCGACTTCGACCATATCGAGCCGGTTTTCTTCAGCACGTCCAACGCAGGCGGCAAGGCCCCGGCGATGGCGAAGAACGAAACCACGCTGAAGGACGCCAACGATATCGAGGCGCTCAAGCGCTGCGACGTCGTGCTGACCGCCCAGGGCGGCGACTACACCAACGAGGTCTTCCCCAAGCTGCGCGCCGCGGGCTGGAAGGGCTACTGGATCGACGCCGCCTCGTCGCTGCGGATGAAGGACGACGCGATCATCGTGCTCGATCCGGTCAACCAGGGTGTGATCAAGGACGCGCTGTCCAAGGGCGTCAAGAATTTCATCGGCGGCAACTGCACGGTCAGCTGCATGCTGATGGGCTTGGGCGGGCTGTTCCAGCACGACCTGGTCGAGTGGATGACCTCGATGACCTACCAGGCCGCCTCGGGCGGCGGCGCGCAGCACATGCGCGAGCTGCTGACCCAGTTCGGCACGCTGAACGCCGCGGTCAAGCCGCTGCTGGACGATCCGGCCTCGGCCATCCTCGAGATCGACCGCACCATCCTGGCGACCCAGCACGGCCTGTCCGCCGAACAGACCAAGCAGTTCGGCGTGCCGCTGGCCGGCAACCTGATTCCGTGGATCGACAAGGACCTGGGCAACGGCGTGTCGCGCGAGGAATGGAAGGGCGGCGCCGAGACCAACAAGATCCTGGGCCGTGGCGACGGCTTCCTCGGTGCCACCGGCGCCGCGCCGATCGCGGTCGACGGCCTGTGCGTGCGCATCGGCGCGATGCGCTGCCACTCGCAGGCGCTGACGATCAAGCTGCGCCGCGACGTGCCGCTGGACGAGATCGAAGGCATGCTGGCCGCCCATAACCCCTGGGCCAAGGTCGTGCCGAACACCCGCGAAGCCAGCATGACCGACCTGACGCCGGCCGCCGTGACCGGCACGCTGACGATCCCGGTCGGCCGCCTGCGCAAGATGCAGATGGGCGGCGAGTACCTGTCGGCCTTCACGGTCGGCGACCAGCTGCTGTGGGGCGCCGCCGAGCCGCTGCGCCGCATGCTGCGGATCCTGATCGAGAGCTGATCGCTTCGGAGCTGCCGAAGTGGCGTTGCGGCGAGCCAACATGCAGGCCGCCGCCGCGCCACCCGCTGGCCCATGACGCCGCGCCGATGCGCGGCGTCGTCGTTTCCGGACATTGTCCCGTCGAGGTCTTGGGTCACAATACCGTGCTTTCGCGCGATCGCCCGTCGAACCCCAACCCCGCATGAGGTCCCTGTGAGCCACCATCGCCGCCTTTCCACGCCAGACCACCCGCATCGTCCGCGCCGCCCCCGCCGTCACGCGCTGGCCGCTGCCGCCCTGGGCGTGCTGCTGAGCCAGGCGCTGGCGCCGTCGGCCGCGCAGGCCGCCGCGCTCGGTTCGCTGCAGGTGCGCTCGGCGCAGGGCCAGCCGCTGCAGGCCGAGATCGAGCTGCGCGACGTCGCGGCCGGGGAGGGTGACGGACTGACGCTGATGCTGGCGTCGCCGCAGGCCTATGCCGCCGCGGGACTGACCTATCCGGCGGGGGCCGAGGGGCTGCAAATCGAGCTGGCGCGCCGCGCCGACGGCCGCCAGGTGGCGCGGCTGCGTTCGGCGCAGCCGGTCGGCGCGAACTTCATCGATCTGCTGCTCGAGCTGCGTGGACCCGCGGGGACGGCCGGGACGGCCGGGACGGTCACCAGGGCCTACACCGTGCTGCTGGCCCCGCCGCCGGCCGATCCCGCCATCGCGTCCCAGCCCGACGCCGGCGCGACGCCGCTGGTGCAGGCCGCCACGCCCGAGCCGGCGGCGCCGGCAGCTGCCCCGCCCGCGCCGCAGCAGCCCGCTGCGGCGGCGAACTCGGCCGCCAAGCCTGCCGCCAAGTCCGCGGCGAAGGCGCCCGCCATGGCCGCCGGCAGCTACACCGTGCGCCGCGGCGACCATCTGTACGGCATCGCGCGCGAGCTGGTGCAGCAGCGCGACGCCGTCTCGCTCGATCAAATGGTGGTGGCGCTGTACCGCGCCAATCGCGACGCCTTTATCGCCGGCAACATGAACCGGCTGAAGGCCGGCGCGGTGCTGTCGCTGCCGTCGGCGCAGCAGGCCGGTGCAATCGCCGGGCCCGAGGCGCGCCGCGAGGTCGTCGCGCATACCCGCGCCTTCGACGCCTATCGCAACCGCCTGGCCGATGCCGCCGCCGCGATGCAGGTGCAGCCGCAGAGCGGCCAGCAGCAGCGCGGCCAGATCACCGCGCGCGTACGCGATGCCGCCGTGCCGGAGCAGGCCCGCGACGAACTGCGGCTGAGCAAGCCCGAGGCCGGAGCGATCGCGCCCAAGGGCACTACGAGCGAGGCGGAAGTCGCGCGCGAACGCCAGCTGCGTGAGGCGGAAGAGCGCCTGACGCAGCTGCGCAAGAACGTCGGCGACATGCAGCGCCTGCTGGAGATGAAGAGCGCCGAGCTGGCCAGGCTCGGGCAGGACGGGCAGGGTGGACAGGGTGGACAGCAGGGGCAGGGGGCGGCACCCGTCGCGCCGGGGACGCAGCCGAACGCGGCGACGCCCGCGCCCGCGCCTGCCCCGGCCGCCGCCTCGGCGCCCACCCCATCCCCGCTGCACGCCTCGTCCTCCTGGTTCGACACGCTGCTGCAGAGCCCGTGGACCCTGCCCGGCGGCGGCATCGCGCTCGCGCTGCTGGGCGGCTACGCGCTGTACCGCCGTCAGCGCCGTCCGCTGGCCGGAGAGCCGGGGGAGCCCGGGGCGTCCACCGCTGGCGACGATATCCTCGCCGGCGCCCCGGTCGCGCTGACCGGGCTGAGCCTGCCGCTCGACGCCTTTCCCGCGCCCACCGGGGACCAGCCGATCGCCGCGCCGGCGTCTGCGGCGCAAGCGATCGCCGATCCTGCGGTCGAGGCCGACGAGGCCGACGAGGCTGATGAGGGCAACGAGGGCAACGACGGCCCCGACGGCGAGCCGCACACCGCGCGCGCCGCCGCGCCCACGCCCCGTCCGCTGGCCTTCGATCTCGGCGGGATCTCGCTCGACCTCGATGCCGGCGAGGCCGCAGATACCCGCGATACCAGCGAGACCGGCGATCGGCCCGGCAAGGGCACGCCTGATATCATGGCGCCCCCCGACAGTCGCCCCGACACGACCCCGCGTCCATAACCCGCATCCATGACCCGTCTTGCCCTCGGCCTCCACTACGACGGCACCGCTTTCTCCGGCTGGCAGTCCCAGCCGCATCGCAATACCGTGCAGGACGTGCTCGAGGGCGCCATCGCCCGCTTCGCCGGCGAGCGGCTCGTGACCACGGTGGCGGGGCGGACCGACGCCGGCGTGCATGCGCTGGGGCAGGTGATCCATCTCGATACCGTGCTGTCGCGCGAACCGTTCTCGTGGGTGCGCGGCGTCAATGCCTTCCTGCCGCCGACCATCGCGCTGCAATGGGCCAAGCCGGTCGACGAGGCTTTTCACGCACGCTTCGCCGCCTTCGAGCGGACCTACTACTACGCGCTCTATACCGGCCCGCACCGCGCGCCGCTGGTGCACGGCCGCGCCGGCTACCTGATGCTGCCGCCGGGCAAGCGGCTGGACGTGGAGGCGATGCGCGAGGCCGCCGCCTGCCTGATCGGCGAGCACGATTTCTCGGCCTTCCGCGCCGCCGAGTGCCAGGCGAAGTCGCCGGTCAAGACGATGTACGAGATCCGCATCCACGCCGACCGCGACTGGGTGTTCCTGCGTTTTCGCGCCAGCGCCTTCCTGCACCACATGGTCCGCAACCTGATGGGCTGCCTGGTGGCGGTCGGGCGCGGGCGCTATCCGGCCTCGTGGCTGCCCGAGGTGCTGGCTTCGCGCCAGCGCAGCATGGCCGCGCCCACCTTCATGCCGGACGGCCTGTATCTGGCCGGGGTCAGGTATCCTGAGCCCTATGGCATCCCGGCCGCCGATCCGGCCGGCAGCCTGTTTCATGGAGTGTTTGCCGATGCCTTCGCCAACTAGCGCGCCCGGCGCCGTGGCCGCCCAAGCGGAGTTTGTACCGGTCCGCCCGCGCACCCGCATCAAGATCTGCGGGCTGACGCGCGAGGACGATGTGCGCGCGGCGGTCGATGCCGGCGCCGACGCCATCGGGCTGGTGTTCTATCCCGGCAGCCCCCGTCATGTCGACGTGGCGCGCGCGGCCGCGCTGGCCGAGGCCGCCGGCCCCTTCGTTGCGGTGGTCGGCCTGTTCGTCAATGCCGACGCCGAAGAGATCGCCCACGTGGCCGAACGCGTGCCGCTGTCGCTGCTGCAGTTCCACGGCGACGAGAGCGCGCAGGACTGCGCGCGCGCCGCCCAGCGCTGCCGGCTGCCGTTCCTGCGCGCCGCGCGTGTGCGCCCCGGCCTCGATTTGGTAGAATTCGGCGATCAATATCGTGACGCCGCGGCCATCCTGCTCGATGCCTTCGTCGAAGGCTATGGCGGCGGCGGCCACGCCTTCGACTGGACCCTGATCCCTCCCGGATGGATTGCGCCTAGCCCCAGCACACCACCATGCACCGGCAATCGAACCGCAAGCGCCGCTCCTCGCATCGTTTTGAGTGGTGGGTTGAACGCGCAAAACGTGGCTGGCGCGATTGAGCGCGTGCGCCCCTACGCCGTCGATGTCAGCAGCGGCGTGGAGGCGGCCAAGGGCGTCAAGGACCCCGCCCGCATCGCCGACTTCGTGCGCGCGGTGCGCGCCGCGGATGCCAACCACGCCGCCTGAGCCTGGCGACCGACCAGCGCCGAAGACAGACATCGCGCTGGTCCCGCAAGCCACCCTGTTCCCCTGCCGTGGCCGATCCGATGAGGACGGCCGCGCCACCCGGAAGCCCCACTCATGTACAACCTGCCCGATTCCCGCGGCCACTTCGGCCCCTATGGCGGAACCTTCGTCTCCGAGACCCTGACTCATGCGCTGGACGAACTGCGCGAGGCCTATGCCAGCCTGAAGAACGACGCCGAGTTCGATGCCGAATTCCGGCGCGAGCTCAAGCACTTCGTCGGCCGTCCGTCGCCGATCTACCATGCGCAGCGCTGGAGCGAGACGCTCGGCGGTGCGCAGATCTTCTTCAAGCGCGAGGACCTGAACCACACCGGCGCGCACAAGATCAACAACGTGATCGGCCAGGCGCTGCTCGCCAGGAAGATGGGCAAGCCGCGCGTGATCGCCGAGACCGGCGCCGGCCAGCACGGCGTGGCCACCGCCACCATCGCGGCCCGTTTTGGCATGGAGTGCGTGGTCTACATGGGCGCCGAGGACATCAAGCGCCAGGCCGCCAACGTCTACCGGATGAAGCTGCTGGGCGCCACCGTGGTGCCGGTCGAGAGCGGCTCCCGGACGCTGAAGGACGCGCTGAACGAGGCGATGCGCGACTGGGTCACCAACGTCGAGAACACCTTCTACATCATCGGCACCGTCGCCGGCCCGCACCCGTATCCCGCGATGGTGCGCGATTTCCAGTGCGTGATCGGCGAGGAGGCCAAGGTGCAGATGCCGGAGATGACCGGCCGGCAGCCCGATGCGGTGATCGCCTGCATCGGCGGCGGCTCCAACGCGATGGGCATCTTCTATCCCTATATCGACCACCAGGACGTCAGGCTGATCGGCGTCGAGGCGGCCGGCGACGGCATCGACACCGGCCGGCACGCGGCCTCGCTGAGCGCCGGATCGCCCGGCGTGCTGCACGGCAATCGCACGTATCTGCTGCAGGATCCGAACGGCCAGATCATCGAGACGCATTCGGTGTCGGCGGGGCTGGACTATCCGGGCGTCGGTCCCGAGCACGCGTGGCTCAAGGACAGCGGCCGTGCCGAGTACGTCTGCATCACCGACGACGAGGCGCTGCGCGCCTTCCACGATTGCTGCCGGATCGAGGGCATCATCCCGGCGCTCGAATCGAGCCATGCGATCGCCTACGCGTGCAAGCTGGCGCCGACGCTGCCCAAGGACAAGCTGCTGCTGGTCAACCTGTCCGGACGCGGCGACAAGGACATGCACACGGTCGCCGAACGTGCGGGGTTGACGCTCTGATGCGCACGCTTCCCGAAGCCGCACCGGGCGCCGCCGCCGCGGACACGACCACGCCGACGGTCGGCGGCGACGCGATCATCGCCCTGACCGCCGCGCCGGCGCTGCCGGCCCTGCTGTACCAGGAGGACGTGCTCGACGGCGTGCGCCGGCTGGCCGACGGTTCGATCGACCTCGTGGTCGCCGACCCGCCCTACGGGCTCGGCAAGGACTACGGCAACGACTCGGACCGCCTGTCGGGCCAGGCCTACCTGGAATGGTCCGAGCGCTGGATCGACGCGGTGGTGCCCAAGCTGTCGCCGCGCGGCTCGCTGTACCTGTTCTGCACCTGGCAGTATTCGCCCGAGTTGTTCGTGATGCTCAAGCGCCGGCTGACGATGGTCAACGAGATCATCTGGGACCGGCGCGTGCCGAGCATGGGCGGCACCACGCGCAAGTATTCGTCGGTGCACGACAACATCGGCTTCTTCGCCAAGGCGCGCGACTATTACTTCGACCTGGACTCGGTGCGCGTGCCGTACGACGCCGAGACCAAGAAGGCGCGCAGCCGGCCGCGTTTCGAGGGCAAGAAGTGGCTGGAGGTCGGCTACAACCCGAAGGACCTGTGGAGCGTGCCGCGCATCCATCGCCAGGACCCGGAGCGTGCCGACCATCCGACGCAGAAGCCGCTGCAGATCGTCGAGCGGATGGTGCTGTCCAGTTGCCCGCCCGGCGGGCTGGTGCTCGATCCGTTCACCGGCAGCGGCACCACCGCGGTGGCCTGCGCCCGGCATGGGCGCCGCTTCGTCGGCTTCGAGATCAATCCCGACTATGTCGACGTCGCACGCTCGCGCGTCGCCTCGGTGATGCCGCTGGCGCGGCCCGATGCGGCGCAGGCCGCGGACGCGGCCGAGGCCGCCGCCGCGCTCGCCGCCGCGGGCGCCGCGCCTGCCGTGCCTACCCCGTCTACCCCGGCAGCCGCCAACGACGCCGGTCCGGCGGACGCGCTGCCTCACCTCGCATCCTGACCATGTCCCGCATCCAATCGACTTTCGCGGCGCTGTCCGCACAAGGCAGGAAGGGCCTGATTCCCTTCATCACCGCCGGCGATCCCGAGCCCGGCCTGACGGTCGCGCTGATGCATGCGCTGGTCGAGGGCGGCGCCGATGTGATCGAGCTGGGCGTGCCGTTCTCCGACCCGATGGCCGACGGGCCGGTGATCCAGCGCGCGTCCGAGCGGGCGCTGGCCAACGGCGTCAGCCTGACACAGGTGCTGGGCTGGGTACGCGAATTCCGGCAGCGCGACGCCAGCACGCCGGTGGTGCTGATGGGCTATGCCAACCCGATCGAGCGGATGGGCGACCGTGCCTTCGCGCAGGCCGCTCGCGAGGCCGGCGTCGATGGCGTGCTGGTGGTCGACTACCCACCGGAGGAGTGCGAGTCGTTCGCCGCGCTGATGCGCGAGCACGGCATCGATCCGATCTTCCTGCTGGCGCCGACCACCACCGATGCCCGCATCGCGCAGGTCGCCAAGGTGGCCAGCGGTTACCTGTACTACGTGTCGCTCAAGGGCGTGACCGGGTCCGGCGCGCTCGACCTGGACAGCGTCGCGGCCCGCCTGCCGGTGATCAAGCGCCACGCCAACCTGCCGGTCGGCGTCGGCTTCGGCATTCGCGACGCGCAGACCGCCCGCGCGATCGCCAGCGTGGCCGATGCGGTCGTGATCGGCAGCCGGCTGGTGCAACTGCTGGAGGAAGCGCCGCGCGAACAGGCGGTACAATCGCTGCGTTCGTTTATCGCGGAAATCCGCACGGCGCTGGACGCCGGGGCGTGATGCCTTAGGCGCATATCGGCGGCCCGCGGCGATATTTCACCGCCCACGGACCCCGATTCCGGTCTCCCGCAGCACAGAATCTCGGCCCCGGGGCGGCGAGCGTGGTACATTCGCCGCCTTGGCCGATGGCCGGGCCTGCCCCCGCGCGCGCTTTGTCTCTTCGCGATGCGCCAGGCCGCGGCCTTATCCGAAAGGAGCGTTTTGATGAGCTGGTTGGATAAACTCCTGCCCCCCAAGATTCAACAGACCGACCCCTCGTCCCGCAAGGGCATCCCCGAGGGCCTGTGGGTCAAGTGCCCGTCGTGCGAGTCCGTGCTGTACCGGACCGACGTCGAGGCCAATCTGCATGTCTGCCCCAAGTGCGACCACCATATGCGCATCCGCGCGCGAGAGCGGCTCGATTCGCTGCTCGACGCCGAGGGCCGCTATGAGATCGGCCAGGAAATCGTCCCGGTCGACGCGCTCAAGTTCAAGGACTCGAAGAAATATCCGGACCGCATCAAGGCGGCGATGGACGAGACCGGCGAGACCGACGCGATGGTGGTGATGGGCGGCGCGATCCATACCATTCCGGTGGTGGTCAGCTGCTTCGAATTCGCCTTCATGGGCGGCTCGATGGGCTCGGTGGTCGGCGAGCGCTTCGCGCGCGGCGCGCAGGCCGCGCTCGAGCAGAAGGTGCCGTTCATCTGCATCACCGCCACCGGCGGCGCGCGCATGCAGGAGAGCCTGCTGTCGCTGATGCAGATGGCCAAGACCACCGCGATGCTCAACCAGCTGTCGGGCGCCAGGCTGCCGTTCATCAGCGTGCTGACCGACCCGACCATGGGCGGCGTATCGGCCAGCTTCGCCTTCCTGGGCGACGTGGTGATCGCCGAGCCCAAGGCGCTGATCGGCTTTGCCGGCCCGCGCGTGATCGAGCAGACCGTGCGCGAGAAGCTGCCCGAAGGCTTCCAGCGTGCCGAGTTCCTGCTGCAGAAGGGCGCCATCGACATGATCGTCGACCGGCGCAAGCTGCGTGCCGAGCTCGCGCAACTGCTGGCGCTGCTGCAGAAGCAGCCGGCCGACGCGGTGGCCTGAGCGGACCTCGATCGCCGCAGGATGGTTTGACGACGCGGACCTGGTCCGCGTTTTTCATTGCTGCCGGCCGCTGGCTGCCGGCCTATGCTTCCCGCTGACGTACTCCCTCTCCCGCAGGCGGGAGAGGGGAGAGAGAACCGAGTAGTCGAACGATCATGCCTATCTTCTCCTCCCTGCCCGAGTGGCTGGCCCACCTCGAAACCGCGCATCCGGTCGGCATCGACATGGGCCTGACCCGGATCAGCCGGGTCAAGGAAGCGCTCGGCCTGCGCATCGACGCGCTGGTGTTCACCGTGGGCGGCACCAACGGCAAGGGCTCGACCTGCGCGATGCTCGAGCGGATCCTGCTGGAGGCGGGCTACAAGGTCGGCTGCCACACCTCGCCGCATCTGCTGTCGTTCAACGAGCGCGCCCGCATCAACGGCGAGATGGCCACCGACGCCCAGCTGCTGCCGCATTTCGAGGCGGTCGAGCGCGCCCGCACCAGCTTCGCCGACCCGGTCAGCCTGACCTATTTCGAGTTCACCACGCTGGCGATCGTCCATGCCTTCGCCGCGGCGCAGCTCGACGCGATCATTCTGGAGGTCGGGCTGGGCGGCCGGCTGGACGCGGTCAATGTGTTCGATCCCGACTGCGCCATCGTCACCAGCGTCGATATCGACCATGCCCAGTACCTGGGCGATACGCGCGAGAAGATCGGCTTCGAGAAGGCCGGCATCTTCCGCCCGCACGTGCCGGCGATCTGCGGCGACCCGATGCCGCCGGCCTCGCTGGTCGAGCATGCCGAGACCATCGGCGCCGACCTGTGGCTGGTCGGGCGCGATTTCCAGCACCAGGCCGCCAAGGGCCAGGAGCGCCTGCAGTGGGACTGGAGCGGGCGCGGGCGCAAGCTCAATGGCCTGGGCTATCCGGCGCTGCGCGGCGCCAACCAGCTGCTGAACGCCTCGGCGGCGCTGGCCGCGCTGCAGGCGGTGCGCGACCGGCTGCCGGTCAGCGCCCAGGAAGTGCGCAACGGGCTGGCCTTCGTCGATCTGCCGGGGCGCTTCCAGGTGATGGCAGGGCGTCCGACCGTGATCCTCGACGTGGCACACAATCCGCATGCCGCGGCGACGCTGGGCCAGAGCCTCGATAACATGGGGTTCTTCCGCTACACCTATGCGGTGTTCGGCGCGATGGCCGACAAGGACATCGCCGGCGTGCTGCGCCACCTGAGCGACAAGGTCGATCACTGGTGCCTGTGCGACCTGCCGACCCCGCGCGCCGCCAGCGCGCAGGACCTGCTGGAGCACCTGGAGCAGGGCGGCTTCCGGCCGGGCCCGGACGCCACCGCGGCGTGCTTCGCCAGCCCCGAGGCGGCCTATCGGGACGCCATCGAGCGTGCCACCGAGAATGATAGAATCCTGGTCTTCGGATCGTTCTACACCGTGGCCGGCGTGATGGCGTACCGCGCGACCCAGGCCAACTAGCCCGCCGGACCCGCTTTTTCTCGGGCACTTCCGGGGCACGCACCGCGGTCGAGCGACAAACTCAAGGGGCGGCCGCGCCTGCCGCCCGCACCGAACCAATCTATGGGCCTGCTTTCGCTGTTTTCCTTCCGCAAGGGCAAAGACGCGGCACCGGAGCGCGCGCGGCGTGCCCGCGGCGCCGACGCCGGGGCGGCCGGCACGCGCGCTGGAGCGCGTGACTCCCGCCGGGGTGCCGACCGGGGTGCCGAAGCCTACGCGGACGACATGCTGGACCCGGAATTCCCCCAGAAGCAACGCGCACGGCGCCGCCTGATCGGCGCGCTGGTGCTGACGGTGGCCGCGGTGATCGTGCTGCCGATCGTCTTCGAGACCGAGCCGCGTCCCGCCGCCGACCAGATCGCGGTGCGCCTGAGCGGCGGCCAGGGCCAGGCGCAGCCCGGGCCCGAACCGCGCAAGGCCGCGCCGCTGGCGCCGCAGCAGCAATCGCGCCTGGATTCGCAGGCGCTCGATGCCGGCGAGGAACTGGTCAGCGCGCCGGTCACCCGGCCGGCCGACAAGGCGCCGGAAAAGCCGGCCGAAGCGAAGGCGGACAACAAGCCGGAATCGAAACCCGAGTCGAAGACCGAAGCCAAATCGTCCGGCAGCGGCAAATATGTGATCCTCGTCGGCGCCTTTTCCACCGAGGACAAGGCGAAGCAATGGATGAGCAAGTTGAAGGCGAACAAGGTGCCCGCATATATCGAGCGCAAGGCCATGGCCGACGGCGAGCGCATTCTGCTGCGTGCCGGTCCGTTTACGGACCGTGATGCCGCCGACGCGGCGCAGAAGCGCGTGCGCGAGGTCGGCCTGACCGCCCGCATGGTCGAGCTCTGAGCCGCGGCGCATAGGGCTAACAAGGCGGAAACAGGCCGATAGGGGCGGATGGCGGTGCTTGCGGGAATGCAGTTCACTTTTTTCGATTACGCGGTCGTATTCGTGCTGATCGCCTCGGGGCTGGTCGGCGCGCTGCGCGGCCTGATGCGCGAACTGCTGTCGCTGGTGGGCTGGATCGCGGCCTTCTTCGTGGCCTACAACTATGTCGGCGTCGCGGCGCAATGGATGCCCGAGTCGCTGCCCGGCGGCGCGCTCGCGCGCAGCGCCGCCGGATTCGCGGTATTGTTCTTCGGCACCGTGATTGCCGCGGCGCTGGTCGGCGCGGTGATCGGCCAGTTGCTGGAGACCACCGGCCTGAAGCCGGCGGATCGCGGGCTCGGCCTGGTGTTCGGGGTGGCGCGCGGCGCGCTGGTGGTGATGCTGCTGGTCACGTTGGCCGGCTTCACCAAATTGCCCGACGAACCCTTCTGGCGCGACGCGGTGTCGCGCCCCTACGTCATCGCCGCGATGGAGTCGCTGCGGCCCTGGTTGCCGCCGGAAATCGCCAAATACGTCAGAACGTGAGGCCGGGCGCGCGCCCGGCATGAACTTTTCGCGCCTGGTCTGCCATCGGCAGCGCGCAGGGCGCGCCGAATCGAAGCCTTTCCTGGGAGCTTGGCATGTGCGGTATCGTCGGTGTGGTGTCTGCCACGCCCGTCAATCAGTTGATTTACGACAGCCTGCTGCTGTTGCAGCATCGCGGTCAGGATGCCGCGGGCATCGCGACCGCCAACGGCAGCACCTTCCACATGCACAAGGCCAACGGCCTGGTGCGCGACGTGTTCCGCACGCGCAATATGCGCGGCCTGCCGGGCGCGGCGGGCATCGGCCAGGTGCGCTACCCGACCGCCGGCTCCGCCTCCAGCGAGGAAGAGGCCCAGCCGTTCTACGTCAATGCGCCGTACGGCATCATCCTGGCGCATAACGGCAACCTGACCAACTGGCAGCAGCTGCGCGAGGAGATGTTCCGGCGCGATCGCCGCCACATCAATACGCACTCGGACACCGAGGTGCTGCTCAACGTGCTGGCCGACGAGCTGCAGCGCGCCAGCAACGGCACGTCGCTCGATCCCGAGATCATCTTCGCCGCGGTGGCGGGCATGCACCGCCGCGTGCGCGGCTCGTATGCGATCGCCGCGCAGATCGCGGGCTACGGCATGCTGGCGGTGCGCGATCCGTTCGGCATCCGCCCGCTGTGCCTGGGCAGCGTCGAGACGCCGCACGGCAAGGAATGGATGGTCGCGTCGGAGTCGGTGGCGCTCGAAGGCATCGGCTACAAGCTCGAGCGCGACGTGGCGCCGGGCGAGGCGATCTTCATCGACCTGGACGGCAAGCTGTACACGAAGCAGTGCGCCGACAATCCGCTGCTCAACTCCTGCATCTTCGAATACGTCTATCTGGCGCGGCCCGATTCGTGCATCGATGGCGTGCCGGTCTACGATGCGCGCCTGCGCATGGGCGACTACCTGGCCGAGAAGATCCGCAGCGAAGTCAGCGCGGGCGAGATCGACGTGGTGATGCCGATTCCCGATTCCAGCCGGCCGGCCGCGATGCAGGTCGCCAACAAGCTGGGCCTGAACTATCGCGAAGGCTTCTTCAAGAACCGCTATGTCGGCCGCACCTTCATCATGCCGGGCCAGGCGGTGCGCAAGAAGTCGGTGCGCCAGAAGCTCAACGCAATGGGCGTCGAGTTCAAGGGCAAGAACGTGCTGATCGTCGACGACTCGATCGTGCGCGGCACCACCTCGTTCGAGATCGTGCAGATGGCGCGCGATGCCGGCGCCAACAAGGTGATCTTCGCCTCCGCCGCGCCGCCGGTGAAGTTCCCCAACGTCTACGGCATCGACATGCCGACCCGCAGCGAGCTGGTCGCGCATGGCCGCAGCCATGACGAGATCTGCCGCATGATCGGCGCAGACCAGCTGGTCTATCAGGACGTCGAGGCGATGAAGCAGGCGGTGCGCGACATCAACCCGGCGCTGAAGGACTTCGAGGCCTCGTGCTTCGACGGCAAGTACATCACCGGCGATATCGACGAGGCCTATCTGGACCGCCTCGAGACCGCACGCAGCGAGGCCGACCGCGAGGGCGGCGGCGATACCGAGCGTTCGCAGCTGCATCTGCAGCGTTCGGGCGGCAACGAGTAAGGCTGCCGGCGTCAAAGTCACCGGCGGTTTGCTCCCCTCTCCCACTGGTGGGAGAGGGGCGGGGGGCAGGGCGGTCGTCATGGCGCGTACGGTGGCGTTGCGAACGCCGCTTGCCCTCTCCCCCAACCCCTCTCCCGCAGGCGGGAGAGGGGAGGAACAACGATCCAACTATCATCCTCAGTGCGCTGCGTAGCGCCTCTCTCACCATGAACGAACCGCTCGACCTCGACTCCCTCGGCATTGATACGCTCGGCGTGCGCGCCGGCACGCTGCGCAGCGAGTTCATGGAGCATTCCGAGGCGATGTACCTGACGTCGAGCTTCTGCTTCGGCAGCGCCGCCGAGGCCGCCGAGCGCTTCGCCAATTCGGAAGAGGGCTATACCTACTCGCGCTTCACCAATCCGACCGTCAGCATGTTCCAGCAGCGGCTGGCGGCGCTCGAAGGCGCCGAGGCTTGCATGGCGACCGCCTCGGGCATGAGCGCGATCCTGTCGGTGGTGCTGTCGTCGATGCAGGCCGGCGACCATCTGGTCAGCTCGCGCGCGATCTTCGGCTCGACGATGACGCTGTTCTCGAACATCTTCTCGAAGTTCGGCGTCGAGGCCACCTTCGTCGATGGCACCGACCTGGCCGGCTGGCGCGCGGCGGTCAAGCCGAACACCAGGCTGTTCTTCCTCGAGACGCCGTCGAATCCGCTGACCGAGGTTGCCGATATCGCCGCCGTGGCCGAGATCGCGCACGACGCCGGCGCGCTGCTGGTGGTCGACAACTGCTTCTGCTCGCCGGCGCTGCAGCAGCCGCTGCGCTTCGGCGCCGACATCGTCGTGCATTCGGCGACCAAGCATATCGACGGCCAGGGCCGCGTACTGGGCGGTGCGGTACTGGGCAAGCGGGACTTCATCATGGGCAAGGTGTTCCCCTTCGTGCGGACCGCCGGCCCGACGCTGTCGGCCTTCAACGCCTGGGTGATGCTCAAGGGCATGGAGACGCTGGCGATCCGCATGGAGCGTCATTCGGCGAGCGCATTGTCGCTGGCCCAGTTCCTCGAATCGCATCCGGCGGTGGCGCGGGTCTATCACCCCGCGCTGAAGTCGCACCCGCAGCACGAGATTGCGATGCGCCAGCAGAGCGGCGGCGGTGCCATCGTGTCGTTCGAGCTGAAGGGCGCGACGCCGGAACAGCAGCGCGCCAATGCCTGGCGCGTGATCGACAGCACGCGCCTGTGCTCGATCACCGGCAACCTGGGTGACACGCGCACCACGGTGACCCACCCGTACACCACCACGCACGCGCGCGTCAGCCCCGAGGCCAAGGCCGCGGCCGGCATCGGCGAAGGCCTGATCCGCATGGCGGTGGGGCTGGAGTCGGTCGAGGATCTGAAGGCGGACCTGCTGCGCGGGCTGGGCGACTGATTTCGATTGGGTCGATCAGGAAGAAAAAAGCCGGCCCTGGGCCGGCTTTGTTTTTGGTGCGTCCGTCGTCCCCGCGAAAGCGGGGACCCAGTGACTCTGAACGACGCTGGGTTCCCGCCTGCGCGGGAACGACGTAGATCGTGTCCCGCCTCAGCGCAGCATGCGCCGGCGCAGCAGCATCAGCGCCGCCACCAGCGCCACCGCCGCATACGCGGCCAGCACGGCCAGATGCAGCCCGACCTGCTCGACCGGGCGGTCCAGCATCAGCGGCCGGATCAGCGCCACCGCGTGCGCCAGCGGCAGCACCTGCGTGGCGGACTGCACGCCGGGCGGCAGCTGTTCCAACGGGAAGAACACGCCCGACAGCAGCAGCATCGGGGTCATCACCAGCGTCTGGTAGAACATGAAGAAGTCGTAGCTGGGCGCCAGCGCGGTGACGATCATCGCCAGGCTGGCGAAGGCGATGCCCGCCAGCGCGATCACCGGCAGCGCCAGCAGCGCGTTCGGCATCTGCGCATAGCCCAGCGCGCTGGCCACCAGCATGATCGCCACGCCGGACAGCACCGCCTTGCTGGCGGCCCACAGCACCTCGCCGAGCACCACGTCGCCCAGCGTCAGCGGCGCGTGCATGATGGCCTCCCAGGTGCGCTGCACGTGCATGCGCGAGAAGGCCGAATACATCGACTCGAAGCTGGCCGACATCATCACGCTGGAGGCGGTGGTGCCGGCCGCCAGGAAGGCGATGTACGACACGCCGTCGACGCGTCCGACCAGCAGGCCCAGCCCCAGTCCCAGGCCGAACAGATAGATCATCGGATCGGCCAGGTTGCCGATCATCGACGGGATCGCCAGCTTGCGCCAGACGCGGTAGTTGCGGTACCAGACCATGGTCCAGTTGCGCAGGTTCAGCGGCCACAGCGGCTGCGGATAGCGTTGCGCGGCGACGGTGGCGCCGCGGGCTGACGTTGCCGCGGTGGCCAGCTTGCCGTCGTTGCCCGGGTCCGGGTCTCGTTCGCTCATGGTTTCCTCGATGGTTCGGTGCGGGGCGGGGCGGGGGAGTCAATCCCGCATTTCGCGGCCGGTCAGCTTCAGGAACACATCCTCCAGATTGGCCGGGCGATGCAGGTAGCGGATGCCGCCATTGCCGTGCAGCGCCGCCAGCAGCGGCTCGGGCTCGCGCACGTAGCAGAACAGCGTCTCGCCGCTCTTCTCGGTGCGCTCGGCCAGCGGCGCCAGCCGTTCGCGCAGCGCGTCCAGCTCCTCGCCGTAGACCTCGACCACGTCGCAGCCGATCTGCCGGTCGATCAGCTCGTGCGGCTTGCCTTCGGCGATCTTGCGGCCGCCGTCGATCACGCACAGATAGTTGCACAACCGCTCGGCCTCCTCCATGAAATGCGTGGTCAGCAGGATGGTCTTGCCGGCGGCCAGCAGCGATTTGAGCCGGTCCCAGATCAGATGGCGCGCCTGCGGGTCCAGCCCGGTGGTCGGCTCGTCCATCACCAGCAGGTCGGGGTCGTTGATCAGCGCGCGCGCCACCGTCAGGCGCCGCCGCATGCCGCCGGACAGGTCGCGCACATGGGCGTCGGCGCGGTTTTCCAGGCGGGCGAATTCGAGCAGCATCGGCACGCGCCGTTCGATCTCGGCGGCCGGCAGGCCGAAGTAGCGGCCGAAGATGCGAAGGTTTTCGACCACGGTGAAGTCGGGGTCGAGATTGTCGAACTGCGGCACCACGCCGACGCGCATGCGGGCCTGCGGCGCGCGTGCGGGAACCGGTTCGCCGCACAGCATCAGCTCGCCCGAGGCCGGCGTGGTCAGCCCCAGCAGCAGGCGCAGCGTGGTGGTCTTGCCTGCGCCGTTCGGGCCCAGCAGGCCGAAGCATTGGCCGCGCTGCACCTGCAGGCTCAGATCGTCGACGACGACGGTGTTGCCGTATTGCTTGCGCACGTGGCGCAGTTCGAGAATGGCAGTCAACGCAGCGTTCCGGTGAAGCGCGCCAGGCGCAATCCCGCCATTATGCCGATCCGCTTGCGATCGGTCCTTGGCGCGCCGCAGCAGGCCTCCGTCGGTCCGGCCGAGGGGACGATGACCGGCTAGGCCGCGCGCCCCGCCCGCAGGCGGCGCATCAACGAACGCACCAGCCCGTGCAGCAGCCAGCCCAGCGCGAGGCCCAGCGCGTCGGCCAGCACGTCGATGGCGTCGGCGGAGCGATGGGGCGTCATCCACTGCAGCCACTCGATCAACCCGCCATAGACCAGCAAGCCGATCGGCACGGCCCACGGCCGCGCCGGATAGGCACGCCATCCGAGCATGCCGAGCGTGGCGAAGGCCAGCAGGTGATTGCTCTTGTCCCAGCCGGTGGTCGGCATCGGGGTCGCGGGCGGCATCAGCGCCAGCGTCAGCACGGCGCACAGGCACAGCCAGAAGGCGAGACGCCACTGCGACGGGCCGATCGACAGGCTGGAAAACGGGCGGGAAGACATGCGGAAACGGTTCCTGGGGCGAGGCAACAGGAACGTAATGTAGCAGCCGGGGCAGGGGCCCGATATCGGCTGGGGGGATGGGGGCGCAGCGGGTGTCGTCGGCCAGATGGCTGGACGAGAGGGCGCTCCCGGGGGAGTGCGGCGTTCTCCCCGGGCGATGGGGAGAGCGGCAGGGCAAAGCGACCGGGGCCACGCGGCGGGCGATGCGCCGCGCCCGCGGGACTCCCGGCAGTCGAAGAGAATCAGTACATCTTCTTCGGCAGCATCTGCATGCGCAGACGCTTGCGCAGGCGCGACTCGGCGGCCTTCTTCTTGCGCTTGCGCTCGGTGGTCGGCTTCTCGTAGGCCGTGCGGCTCTTCAGTTCGACGATCAGGCCATTTTGCAGAATGGCCCGGCGGAATCGCCGCATGGCGACGTCAACCGGTTCGCCCGGCTTCAAAACGATCTTGGTCAAAGCTTGTCCTTCGGGGTGCCGCTGCTGCGGCGGGGTGGAACGGTGAGCCTCGGCAGCCTCGAGCCTGTGTGCTCGCTGCCGATACCCGCGGAGCTGGGTGTTGGCAAAACCCCGCAAGCGAGGCGGGGCAGTGGACCGGAAGGGTGGGCGTGCGAGTCGCGACGAGGTCGGTCACGCAGGATGCCAGCGCACCAGTGAAAAGGCCCGCCATCTCGGATGGCGGGCCTTTTATTCTTTGGCTCCCCGACCTGGGCTCGAACCAGGGACCTGCGGATTAACAGTCCGTCGCTCTACCGACTGAGCTATCGGGGAACAGCTGAGAAAAGGATTATAGCCAGTTTCTCGTTACTTCGTCAACAACGTTTCGACATTTTGTTGTCGTTGCGTCATCCGCCAAACGCTGTGCCGAAGTGTCCGGCTTGCCTGCGCATTCGTTGGGTCGGAAGCCTTGGGCCGATCCGGTGCCGCGAATGTGCGTTGGCGAGGGGCGCATTATAGACGGCGCGTGAACTGAATGCCAAGAAGAATTTGCGGGCCGCAACAAAAAACCGCCCGAAGGCGGTTCTTTGCTGGCATCGCTTCAGGCTCAATCGAACACCGGCGATTCGACGCCGAGGATCTTGTGCAGCTTCGGCGAGGTCGTCGTGTACTGCATGTGGATCTTCTTCTCGGGGAAGATGTACGGCGCAGCACCGAAAGCCGCCAGCGCGGCCTCGTGGAAGCCCGACAGGATCAGCTTCTTCTTGCCCGGATAGGTGTTGATGTCGCCGACCGCGAAGATGCCCGGGATGTTGGTCTCGAACTTCTCGGTATCGACCTTGATCTGCTTGCGCTCCAGGTCCAGCCCCCATTCGGCGATCGGACCGAGCTTGGGCGACAGGCCGAAGAACACCAGCAGATCGTCCAGCGGCATGCGGCGCGTCACGCCGTCGCCGCCGGTGACCTTGATCTCGGTCAGCACACCGTCCTTTTCCTCGTAGCCGCTGATCTGGCCGACCATGAACTGCATCTCCATCTGCTCGCACAGTTCCTTCATCTTGGCGACCGAGGCCGGCGCGGCGCGGAAGCCGTCGCGGCGGTGGATCAGCACGACCGACTCGGCCTTGCCGACCAGGTCCAGCGTCCAGTCCAGCGCCGAGTCGCCGCCGCCGACCACCACCAGGTTGCGGCCGTGGAAACGGCTCGGATCCTTGACGCGGTAGAACAGCTGCTTGCCGTCGAACTTGTCCAGGCCCTCGACCTTCAGCGTGCGCGGCTGGAACGAACCGACGCCGGCGGCGATGAAGATCGTCTTGGTCAGGAAGCGGGTGCCGAGCGAGGTCTCGACGAAGAAGCGGCCGTCCTGCTGGCGCTCGACCACCGAGACTTCCTGGCCGAGGTGGAAGGTCGGCTCGAACGGCTCGATCTGCTTGAGCAGATTGTCGGTCAGCTCCTGGCCGGTGCAGATCGGCACCGCCGGGATGTCATAGATCGGCTTGTCCGGATACAGCTCGACGCACTGGCCGCCGACCACCTTCAGCGAGTCGATCACGTGCGCCTTGATCTCGAGCAGCCCGAGTTCGAAGACCTGGAACAGGCCGACCGGACCGGCGCCGACGATCAGCGCGTCGATTTCGAGGGGCTGGCCACCGCCAGCGTTGCCGCCGACCTGGTTGGTGGTGTCCGCGACGGGGTTGGGGATGCTCAAGTCCATATGCGTCCTGATACGTTTGGGGGGCACGAGGTGCCCGGTATTGCGGGAAAGCGCGTGGGGACGGCCTTCTCTTTGTCGCTATCGGGTGGGTGCGGCTGGCCGCGAGGGCTCAGCGCTCGAGGTATTGCAGCTTGCCGGTGGCGTCCTTCCATTCCTCGGCCTCGGGCAGCGGGGCCTTGGTCTTGGTGATCGAAGGCCAGTTGCGGGCCAGTTCGGCGTTCAGTTCGATGAACTGCTGCTGGTCGCCCGGCACGTCTTCCTCGGCATAGATCGCGTTGACCGGGCACTCGGCGACGCACACCGCGCAGTCGATGCACTCGTCCGGATCGATCGCGAGGAAGTTCGGGCCCTCGCGGAAACAATCAACCGGACACACGTCAACGCAGTCGGTATAGCGGCAACGGATGCAGGATTCGGTGACAACGTGAGTCATTTCGGTTCCAGGAAAACGGATCGGCTTCGATGGGAGACTGTTTTTGGCCGCTTGTGCCGGTAGTGATGCCGGTAGTTGTGCCGGCAGTTATGCCGGTACTCCTGCCCGTACAACGCACGCACGCGCGGGACGAGCGTCGACCGCGGCCTTTCAAAGATCGGTATTGTAGCCGACCCGTTCGTGCCGCACAGCGGCCCTATATAGCCGAATCAGATAGTTTTCTTATTTCTTTATGCGGCTCTGTTCGGCATTGGCCCCATGCGCGACGAGGTTGCCCGATGGGTTAGCATGTGGGCCTGATTCGGCACACTTGTGCGGGTTACGCCATGATCATTCAATCTCTGCTCGACACCGACCTCTACAAATTCACGATGATGCAGGTCGTGCTGCATCACTTCCCGGCGGCCCAGGTCGAGTACCGCTTCAAATGCCGCAATGCCGGCGTGGATTTGACGCCGTACGCGGACGAGATCCGCGCACAGATCGAGCTGCTGTGCCAGTTGCGCTTCACCGAAGACGAGCTGGAATACCTGCGCGGCTTTCGCTTCATCAAGAGCGATTTCGTTGATTTCCTCGGCCTGTTCCAGCTCAACGCCAAATACGTGTCGGTGAGCCCGTCGCCGACGCACCCGGGCGAGATCGACATCACGATCCGCGGCCCGTGGCTGCATACCATCCTGTTCGAAGTCCCGCTGCTGGCAATCGTCAACGAGGTGTACTTCCGCCATACCCAGCCGCAGCCCGACTGGCAGGAGGGCCGGCGCCGGCTGGTCGAGAAGCTGGCGCTGCTGCGCATGCCCGGCCGCGACGACTGCGTGATCGCCGACTACGGCACGCGCCGCCGCTTCTCGCGCGACTGGCAGGAGGAGGTGCTGGCCTCGATGCAGCAGCTGCTCGGACCGCAGCTGGCCGGCACCAGCAATGTGCACTTCGCCCGCAAGCACAACCTGACGCCGCTGGGCACCATGGCGCACGAATATCTGCAGGCCTGCCAGTCGCTCGGCCCGCGGCTGCGCGATTCGCAGGTGTTCGCGCTGGAGACCTGGGCGCGCGAATATCGCGGCGACCTCGGCATCGCGCTGTCCGACACGTACGGCTTCGACGCCTTCCTGAACGACTTCGATCTGTACTTCTGCAAGCTGTTCGATGGCGTGCGGCACGACTCGGGCGATCCGGTGGCCTGGGGCGAGCGGATGCTGGAGCACTACATCAAGAACCGCGTCGATCCGCGCAGCAAGACGCTGATCTTCAGCGACAACCTCAATATCCCGCGGGTGATCGAGTTGTACGAACGCTTCGGCGGCCGCTGCCGGCTGGCATTCGGCGTCGGCACCAACCTGACCAACGACCTGGGCTACACGCCGCTGCAGATCGTCATCAAGATGGTCCGCTGCAACGGGCAGCCGGTCGCCAAGCTGTCGGACACGCCCGAGAAGACCATGTGCGACGACCCGGCCTACCTGGGCTATCTGCGCCAGGTGTTCGGCGTCGAGCCGGCCTGATCCCGGCGCCGCTTTCCGGCGAAGGGCACGGGCAGGGGGACTTATAATGCCCGCTGCTCCGGCCTTCCGACTCCGATCGTCCGCACCATGAATACCGATTCCGCTCGCGACCGCATCTTCGCCCGTATCCGCGCCGCCCAGGGGCGGCCGGCGCAACCGACCCGAGGCGAGCGCGAGGCGGTGGCCGACTATCTGGCGCGCCATCCGCAGGGCCCGCGTCCCGGCGTGGCCGGCGATCTGGTCGAGGCCTTCACCGTGCAGGCGCGCAAGATGGCCTCGACGGTCGAGCGCGTCGCCACGCTGGCCGACGTGCCGGCCGCGGTGGCCCACTATCTGAGCGGGTTGGCTTTGGCCCCGCGCGCGGTCGCGTGGCCGGCGCTGGGTGCGCTCGACTGGCAGGCGCAGGGCATCGCGGTCGAATCGCGGCCGCCGCTGCGCGACCCGCAGGCCGACCGCGAGCATGGCGACCTGGTCGGCATCACGGGCTGCTTCTGCGCGATCGCCGAGACCGGTTCGCTGATGCTGCTGTCGGGCCCGGAGACCTTCGCCTCCGGCGCGCTGCTGCCCGAGACCCATATCGCCGTGGTGCCGGTCGGCCGCATCGTCGCCGATCTCGAGGAAGCTTTCGCGCTGGTGCGCGCGGAGCGGGGCGAACTGCCGCGCGCGACCAATATCATCAGCGGCCCGTCCCGCACCGGCGATATCGAACAGACCATCGTGCTCGGCGCGCATGGGCCGTATCGCGTGCACGTGGTGCTGGTCGAGCAGGCCTGAGCGAGCCGTCGTACCGGACGCGGCACCGCACGCGGCCCGGCACACGACACCTTGGCGTTTCCGGCCCCGCGCCGCATCTCATCGCGCCCGCCTTCGAACGGAGGCGGGCATCCCCGATTCGAATAACAGGAAAACAGGAGACCGAACACGATGCAGTCCGCCCTCGCGCCGCGCGCATCCAACGTGCCCCGGCTGGCGCTGTCGGCCATGCTGGCGATGTTCCCCGCGCTGGCCTGCGCCGCCGAACTGGACGGGGCCGCGCTGGGGCCGCTGTGGGCCTTGCCCTTTGCCGGCATCCTGCTGTCGATCGCGCTGTTTCCGCTGGTGGCGCCGCGTTTCTGGCATCACCACTTCGGCAAGGTCGCGGCCGCCTGGGGCCTGTTGTTCCTGGTGCCGTTCGCGCTCGCGTTCGGCATGCATACCGCGACCGCCAACGTCGTGCACGCGCTGCTGGCCGAATACATCCCGTTCATCGTGCTGATCGGCACGCTGTATATCGTTGCCGGCGGCATCTGCGTGCACGGCAATCTGCATGGCACGCCGAAGCTGAACACCGGCATCCTGGCGCTGGGCACGTGCCTTGCCAGCGTGATGGGCACCACCGGCGCGGCGATGCTGCTGATCCGGCCGCTGCTGCGCGCCAACGACAACCGCCGCCATGTGGCCCACGTGGTGGTGTTCTTCATCTTCCTGGTCGCCAATGCCGGCGGCTCGCTGACGCCGCTGGGCGATCCGCCGCTGTTCCTGGGCTTCCTGAAGGGCGTGGAGTTCTTCTGGACCACGCGCCACATCTTCCTCGAGACCCTGTTCCTGTGCATCGCGCTGCTGGTGATCTTCTATTTCGTCGATCGCCACTATTTCCTCAAGGGCCAGGAGGAACTGCCGCCGCCGCTGGATCCGACGCCCGACTCGCGCGACATCCGCATCGACGGCAAGGCCAATTTCGCGCTGCTGCTGGCGGTGATGTTGCTGGTGCTGATGAGCGGGCTGTGGCAGCCGGGCATCGCGTTCGACGTGATGGGCACCGTCGTGCCGTTGCCGGCGCTGGTGCGCGACGTGGCGCTGGTGGTGGTGGCGCTGGTGTCGCTGCTGATCACCCCGCACAGCGCGCGTGCGGGCAACGAGTTCAACTGGGCCCCGATCCTGGAAGTCGGCAAGCTGTTCGCCGGCATCTTCCTGACCATCATCCCGGTGATCGCGATGCTCAAGGCCGGCACCGACGGGGCCTTCGCCGGCGTGATCCGCGCAGTCAGCGACGGCAATGGCCAGCCGATCGACAGCATGTACTTCTGGGCCACCGGGGTGCTGTCGTCCTTCCTCGACAATGCGCCGACCTACCTGGTGTTCTTCAATACCGCCGGCGGCGACGCGGCCACGCTGATGACGCGCGACGCCACCACGCTGGCGGCGATCTCGGCCGGCGCGGTATTCATGGGCGCCAACACCTATATCGGCAATGCGCCGAACCTGATGGTCAAGGCGATCGCCGAAGACCGCGGCGTGCGCATGCCGAGCTTCTTCGGTTATATGCTGTGGTCCTGCGGCATCCTGGTGCCGCTGTTCGGGGTGATGACCCTGCTGTTCTTCCGCGTCTGAGGTTCACGATGGCTTCGCAACCGCAATCTTCTCCCTCGCGTCCCGCCGTGCTGGTCACGCGGGCGATCTTCCCCGACGTGCTCGAACGCCTGGCGCAGCATTTCGAGGTCGATCACAACCAGCCCGACGTGCCGCTGGACGCCGCTGCGCTCAAGGCGCGCCTGGCCGGCAAGGCCGGCGTGCTGGCCAATGCCGCCGACCGCATCGACGCCGAACTGATCGGCGCGCTGCCCAAGCTGCGCGCGGTCTGCAACATGGCGGTCGGCTACAACAACCTGGACCTGCCGGCACTGACGGCGGCGGGTATCGTCGCCACCAACACGCCGGACGTGCTGACCGAGACCACCGCGGACTTCGGCTGGGCGCTGCTGATGGCGACCGCGCGGCGCGTCACGGAGTCCGAGCACTTCCTGCGCGCCGGCAAATGGGAACGCTGGTCCTACGACATGTTCCTCGGCATGGACCTGCACGGCAGCACGCTCGGCATCCTTGGCATGGGCCGCATCGGACAGGCGCTGGCGCGGCGCGCCGCCGGCTTCGGCATGACAGTGCTGTATCACAACCGCAGCCAGCTGCCGGCCGAGATCGAGCAGGGGCTGGGCGCGCGCTATGTCGGCAAGGCCGAACTGCTGCGCGAATCCGATCACCTGATGCTGGTGCTGCCGTACAGCGAGCAGAGCCACCATGCGATCGGCGCCCCCGAGCTCGCGCAGATGAAGCCGACCGCGACGCTGGTCAACCTCGCGCGCGGCGGCATCGTCGACGACGCGGCGCTGGCGCAGGCGCTGCGCGAGAAGCGCATCTTTGCCGCGGGGCTGGACGTGTTCGAGGGCGAGCCCAAGGTCCATCCCGAGCTGCTGGAAGTGCCCAACGTCGTGCTGACCCCGCATATCGCCAGCGCCTCCGAAAAGACGCGGCGCGCGATGGCCAACCTCGCCGCCGACAATCTGATCGCCGCGCTCGGCGCCGGTCCCGATGCCGGCAGGCCGCCCTGCGCGCTGAACCCCGAAGTGCTGGCGCGCCGCTAGCGTGCCGCCGCCGCGTGCGGTGGCCACATCCGGCCTTGCCGTGGCGGCGCCTGGCTTCATTACCCGATCTCCGATGTCCTCCTCCTCGCTGATCCTGATCGCGCTGGTCGCGATCCTGCTGCTGACCCTGCTGACGCTCGTGCTGCTGTTGGCGCGCGGGCGCGATGGCGGCACGGCCGAACTGCTGCAACGCCTGGCCGACTGGCGCGAACGCGGCGAGCGCGACAGCGAACGGCTCGAACGCAGCCTGCGCAGCGAGGTCGCCGAGGCCGCGCGGCTGGGCCGCGATGAAACCAGCGAGCAGATGATGCGCTTCCAGCAGACGCTGTCGGCGCAGATGACGCATATCGCCACGCTGCAGAACAACCAGATCGACATGTTCGCGCAGCAACTGGCCAAGCTGACCGAATCGAACGAGCGGCGGCTGGGCGAGGTCCGTACCACGCTTGAGCAGAAGCTCAAGGACATCGAGGCCAACAACGCCGCCAAGCTCGACGAGATGCGCCGCACCGTCGACGAGAAGCTGCACGCGACGCTGGAGCAGCGGCTGGGGGAATCGTTCCGCATGGTGTCGGACCGGCTCGAACAGGTGCATCGCGGCCTGGGCGAGATGCAGATGCTGGCGCAGGGCGTCGGCGACCTCAAGCGCGTGCTGACCAATGTGAAGACGCGCGGCACCTGGGGCGAGGTCCAGCTCGAGATGCTGCTGCAGCAGATCCTGACGCCCGAGCAATACGCGCGCAACGTCGAGACGGTGCCGAATACGGGCGCGCGGGTCGAGTTTGCGATCCGCTTGCCGGGCAAGGAAGTGGGCGTCGGCAACGGCGCGGGGAACGGCGCCGGCAACGGCACGGTCTGGCTGCCGATCGACGCCAAGTTTCCCAAGGAGCAGTACGAACGGCTGACCGACGCGCAGGAACGCGGCGATGTCGAGGGCGTGGCCGCCGCCGGTCGCGAGCTCGAAGTCGCCGTCAAGCGCGAGGCCCAGACCATCGCCGAGAAGTACCTGTCGCCGCCGGCCACCACCGACTTCGCGATCCTGTTCCTGCCGACCGAGGGCCTCTATGCCGAGGTGTTGCGCCGGCCCGGCCTGACCGACCTGCTGCAGCGCAATCACCGCGTCACGGTGGCGGGCCCGACCACGCTGACCGCCGTGCTGAACAGCCTGCAGATGGGCTTTCGCACGCTGGCGCTGGAAAAGCGCTCCAGCGAGGTGTGGGAGGTGCTCGGCGCGGTCAAGACCGAGTTCGGCAAGTTCGGCGACGTGCTGGCGCGCACGCGCGATACGCTGGAGCGCGCCGCCCGCAATATCGAGCAGGCCGAGGTACGCAGCCGCCAGATGGCGCGCAAGCTGCGCAAGGTCGAGGCGCTGCCGTCCGAGGCGGCCGAGCAGCTGCTGGGCTTGCCGGAGGATGAGGAGGGCGGGGACGGCGGGCAAGGCGGACAGACGCCGCAATAAAAAAGCGCATCCATCGGATGCGCTTCTGACTGCGGTATCACGTCGTTCCCGCGCACGCGGGAATCCAGCGTCTTTCGAAGTCACTGGGTCCCCGCATGCGCGGGGACGACAAATCCGTCGCTATTGCTCCTCGCGCGGCAGGTCGCGGATCGTCACCTCGATCCCGCCGAACCGGGCGGCCACCCAGTTGTAGGCCTTGCAGGCCAGCCACAGCAGACCGAAACCGACCAGCGCGTTCAGAATCAGCGCGGTGAACACCGTGATGCCGGGCAGATCGCCATAGCGGACAAAGGCCACGAACAACCCCATCGACACGATCGGCACCGAGAAGCACAGATAGACCAGAACGAGCGCGCGTGCGGTCTTGACGGGGTGGAGGTAAGCGATCTCCTGATTCATGACAGCGTGGCAGTGGGGCAGAGTTGGGTTGCGGCAAGTGTAGCGAATGGGTGGCGTGGCGCATAGCCTCGCCCCGCCGGGCCGGCCAAAAGCGGCCGCCGGCACGGCTTCGGTAAGCAAAAAAACGACAGTGGCGAGAGCCGGTACGGTTGGCCGGGAGATCGCGCGAGCGGTGGGGCGAATGGTAGGGCAAGCGGGCGTTACAGCAGGCCCTCGAACAGCATCACCTCGACCGGATCGCCGGCCTCGACGCCGCCTTGCTCGTGCGCCAGCACGATGAAGCAGTTGGCTTCGCTCATCGACCGCAGCACGCCGGAGCCCTGCTGGCCGGTAATGCGTACCTCCCACTGGCCGTCCGCGCCGCGCGCGAGGATGCCGCGCTGGTATTCGGTGCGGCCCGGCTTCTTGCGGATCGCCTGCGCGCTGCGCACGCGCATCAGCGGCGGCGGCGCGATGTCCGCGCCCATCATTCGATGCAGCGCCGCGCGGACGAAATGGTAGAAGGTCACCATCACCGCGACCGGATTGCCGGGCAGGCCGAACAGCAGCGCCTGATGGCCGTTCGAGGCGATGCGGCCGAAGGCCATCGGCCGGCCCGGACGCATCGCGATCTTCCAGAAGGTCACGTCGCCGAGCTCGGCCATGATCTGCTTGGTGTAGTCGGCCTCGCCGACCGACACGCCGCCCGAGGTGATCACCGCATCCGCGTTCTCGCAGGCGCTGCGCAGCGCGGCCTCCAGCGCGGCCGGATCGTCGCGCACCACGCCCATGTCGATCAGTTCGACATGCAGGCGGCGCAGCATGCCGTGCAGCGTGTAGCGGTTCGAATCGTAGACACAGCCGGCATCGAGCGGCTCACCGATCGAACGCAGTTCGTCGCCGGTGGAGAAGAAGGCCACGCGCAGGCGCCGCCGTACCCTGACCTCGGCGATGCCCAGCGAGGCCAGCAGGCCGAGGTCGGCCGGCTGCAGCACGCGCCCCTGGTTGAGGGCGGGTTTGCCGCGGGCGAGGTCCTCGCCGCGCAGGCGACGGTTGTCGCCGGCGCGGACCGCGTCGGCGGCAAAGCGTACCGTTTCGCCGGCCGCCTCGCCGGCCGCTTCAGCTACGCGCTGGGTGAATTCCTGCGGGACCACCGTATCGCAGCCCGCCGGCATCACCGCGCCGGTCATGATCCGTACCGCCTCGCCGGTGGCCGGCGTCAGCCCGTGGGCCTCGCCCGCCAGCGCGGTGCCGATCACGCGCAGCGTTACCTCGCCGCCGCTCGCCGACTGCAGGGCGGCGCTGGAAAAGGCGAAGCCGTCCATCGCCGAGTTGTCGTGCGCCGGCACGTCGATCGGCGAGACCACGTCCTCGGCCAGCACGCGGTCCAGCGCTTCCCGGATCGCAACCTGCTCGATGCCACTGACCGGCTCGATCACCTCGGCGATGATCCGGTTGGCCTGCTCCACCGGCAGCGCGCTGGGATCGTAGTCGGACAGGCAGGAGATCACGGATTGCAGTGACGGCATGGCAGGTTCGCGTTGGGGAATCGGGTTGGGGTTCGGGTTCGCGTTCGGTCTGGATTGCGGGCGGTGCGCCGGTCGAAGGGCGGGGCGGGCGGGGCGGCACCGGGGCCGCCACGTCACCGTCCCGGTCAGCGCGCCTCGAAGGTGCGCAGTTCGTCCAGCGTGTTGATGTTGGCGAAGGGCGCCGCGTCGTCGAACGGCACTTCGGCCAGGCGATGCTGCGAGGCCCACGCCTCGATCTTGCGGCCGCCGTCGTTCAGGAAGGCGACCAGGCTGTCCAGCGCGGTATGCGGCATCAGCAGGAATACCGGCTGGGTCTGGCGGCGGCCCTGTTCGTCGACGGTGACCGGCATCGCCATCTCGGCGCCTTCGGCTTCGATCGCCTGCGCCAGCCGCGCGACCAGGTCGGTCGGCAGGAACGGCGAATCGCAAGGGGCGGTGACCATCCAGCGCGTCTGGCACTGTTCCAGCCCGGCCAGCATGCCGGCCAGCGGACCGGCGAAGTCCGGCACCGAGTCGGTGACCACCGGCACGCCAAACGATTCGTAGGCGGCCAGATTGCGGTTGGCGTTGATCAAGAGCGCACCGGTCTGCGGCGCCAGCCGCATCATCGTGTGCATCGCCATCGGCGCGCCGCGCAGCGACTGCAGGCCCTTGTCGGTGCCGCCCATGCGGCTGCCGCGTCCGCCGGCCAGGATCAGGCCGGTAATGTCATCGCGTTCGATCATCGCGGGTGCAGGAAGAAAAAAGGGTGAAGCGGTGAAGCGTTGAAGGGGATCGAAGGCGAGGCGGCGCGCCTAGCCTCCGATATAGGACATCTCGATCTTGCGGGCCGCGCGGGCCGCGCGAACCTGGGCGTCGCCGCGCTGCTCGGAATAGTTGTCGGTGCGCTCGCGCCAGACGCCGGCGATCGCGTTGGCGATCTCCAGGTCGCTGTGCTCGCCGCGCAGCAGCGCGCGCAGATCGTAGCCCTCGGTGGCGAACAGGCACAGGTAGAGCCGGCCCTCGGTCGACAGCCGGATGCGGCTGCAGTCGCCGCAGAAGGCGTGCGTGACGCTGGAAATCACACCGATCTCGCCGGCGCCGTCGCGATAGCGCCAGCGCTGCGCGGTCTCGCCGCTGTAGTTGGCGGGGACCGCCTCGAGCGGGAATTCGGCGTCGATGCGCGCCACCACTTCGTCCGACGGCAGCACCTCGTCCATGCGCCAGTGGTTGCTGGCGCCGACGTCCATGAATTCGATATAGCGGACGATGATGCCGCTGCCGCGGAAATGGCGCGCCATCGGCACGATCTCGGCGTCGTTGGTGCCGCGCTTGACCACCATATTGACCTTCAGCGGCGCCAGCCCGACCGCCTGCGCGGTCTCGATGCCCTTGAGCACGTCCGCCACGGCGAAGTCCACGTCGTTCATGCGGCGGAAGGTGGCATCGTCGATGGCATCGAGGCTGACCGAGACCCGCGTCAGCCCGGCATCGCGCAGGGCGCGCGCCTTGCGGGCCAGCAGCGAGGCATTGGTGGTCAGCGTCAGGTCCAGCGGCTTGCCGGCCGGCGTCTCGATGCGCGCCAGCATCTCGACCAGCTTCTCGATGTTCTTGCGCAGCAGCGGCTCGCCGCCGGTCAGCCGGATCTTCTCGACGCCATGGGCCACGAACAGGCGCGCGACGCGCTCGATCTCCTCGAAGCTGAGCAGTTCCGAATGCGGCAGGAAGGTGTAGTCCTTGTCGAACACCTCCTTCGGCATGCAGTAGACGCAGCGGAAATTGCAGCGGTCGGTCACCGAGATGCGCAGGTCGTGCAGCGGCCGTCCGCGGCGGTCGGCCAGCAGGCCGGTCGGCGTTTCCAGTTGCGCGGGGATCGCGGGCTTCATCGAGTGATACCGATGCTCGCGCAGATCGAAGATGGGAATGACGGATTCGGTCATGTCGTGAGGGGTCGCCGCCGGCGCGGCGCCGTTCTGCCGCCATTCTAGCCGAGCTTGCGTTGACGGATCGCCGGAGCGCTCCCGGGGCATGCGCGGCCATGAAAAAAGGGGACGGCGGTGCCGTCCCCTTGGGTCACGTCGTTCCCGCGCAAGCGGGAATCCAGCGTCTTGGAAAGCCACTGGGTCCCCGCTTTCGCGGGGACGACGGATTTGTTGCCGTGCCGTGCCTTTACTGCTGCGCGGCGGACTGCTGCGGGTCCATGGTGACCTCGCGGCCGCCGGTCTCGACCAGCACCATCGGGCCCTGCGGCAGCGGCGGCAGCGGCTTGCGCTCGCGCGGCACACGCGGCGCCGGCACCAGGCTGGCCGCGGCTTCCTGGGCCGCGCGGTACTTGGCGCTGTCGGTGTGCACCCACTGCAGGCCGGCCGCGTTCAGCATCGGCTCGAGCGCTTCGGTCGACAGCGGGGCGGTGGCGGCCACGGCTGCTGCCACGGGCGCAGGCGCGGGCGCAGCTTGCGGCTGCTGCGCGGCCGGTGCGCTGACGGCTTCGACGGCAAGCTCGGCGACCTCTTGCCTGGCCGGTTCCCGGACGGGTTCGGCAGCCGCGGCCGGGGCCGCTTCAGTGGTGGCTTCGGTCGTCGCGTCGGTCTTCGCTTCGGTCGTCGCTTCAGTGGCCGCTTGCGCAGGCACTGGCTCGGCGGCTGCCGTGGCGGGCGCTTGCGGCGCCGGGGCGGTCGGGGCGACGGCTTCGGCCGGCGACACCTGGTTGGCGGCGGAGCTGCCCGGCGCCAGTTCGGTCGCGATGACCGGAGCCGGGGCCGGCTCGGCAGGCAGGGCCTGGGTCGGCATCGCCCCGGTCGGCGCGACGCCTGCGGTTTCCGCTTCCGCGGCGGCGACCGTGGCCACCGGTACCGGCGTCACGTCGGCGGCCTCGCTGGCGTCGGCCAGAGCCTGGCCAGTGGCCGGCATGGCGTTGTCGGCCAGCGCCTCGGCGCCGTCGGCGTCAGCGGCCTCGGCGGCATCCGTGGTAGCGCCTTCCTCGCGTTCGCGGCGATAGCGGTTGCGGCCGCGGCGATTGCGGCGGCGGCGCTCTTCGCCTTCGCCGTTTTCAGCGGTGTCCGCGGTTTCCGGCAGGTCGGCGCGGACGGCGCCAGCCTCGTCGGTCAGCGCGGCAACCGGCACCGGCTGGGTCGGCACGCCGGCTTCCACGTCGGCCAGATCGGCATCGGCGGCACGCGCGTCGCTGCGCTCGCGTTGCCGTTCGCGCTGGCGCTCGCGGCGTTCCTGATTGCGTTCGCGACGGTTTTCGCTGCGCTCGGTGCGCTCGCCACGGTCACCTTGCGCGGCTTCCGGCTGGCGGGCCTCGGCTTGCACCAGTTGTGCTTCCTGCTGGCGGGGCTGGCGTTGCGCACGTTCGGTACGCTCACCACGTTCGGCGCGCTCGGTACGCTCGGCACGGTCGGTACGCTCGCCGCGTTCGGCGCGCTCGCCCCGATCCGCACGCTGACCGCGGCCGGCCTGGCGCTCGCCACGTTCGGCGCGCTCGCCACGTTCGGCGCGCTCGCCGCGCTCCGCACGGTCGCCGCGCTCGCCGCGTTCACCGCGCTGCCCACGTTCGCCACGCTGGCCGCGCTCGCGCCGGCCGCCTTCGCCATTGCCGCCGGTGCGGGCTTCCGCCGCAGCGGGCTTGGCCGGCTGCACCGGGGCCGGCGCCGGCCGTGCGCCGAACAGGCCCTTGAGCCAGGCGATAAAGCCGCCGCTGCCGATCGGCTGCGTCGCCGCGGCCGGAGCGGCCGGCTTGGCCGCCGGGGCTTCCTGGCGCGGGGCACGCTCGGGGCGCGGTACCGAAACCGGTGCGGGCTGCTCGGGGGTGATGCCCTTGACCGCGGCTTCCTGGCGCGGCTTGGCGTCTTCCTTCTTGCGGCTGCTGTAGCTGGTGTCCGCTTCCAGTTCCTTGGCAGCGGCCTCGGCCATGCGGTAGCTGGCGGTGCTCTCTTCCAGGCGCGGATCGTCGTGGCGCAGGCGCTCGAGCTTGTAGTGCGGCGTTTCCAGATGCTTGTTCGGGATCAGCAGCACGTTGACCTTGAAGCGCAGCTCGATCAGGTTGATGTCCTGGCGCTTCTCGTTGAGCAGGAAGGCGGCGACCTCGACCGGGACCTGGCAGTGGATCGCGGCGGTGTTTTCCTTCATCGCCTCTTCCTGGATGATGCGCAGCACCTGCAGGGCGGACGATTCGGTATCGCGGATATGGCCGGTGCCGTTGCAGCGCGGGCAGGTGATATGCGAGCCCTCGGACAGCGACGGACGCAGGCGCTGGCGCGACAGCTCCATCAGGCCGAAGCGGCTGATCTTGCCCATCTGCACGCGCGCGCGGTCATGGCGCAGCGCGTCCTTCAGGCGCGTCTCGACGTCCTTCTGCGCCTTGTTCGACTCCATGTCGATGAAGTCGATCACGATCAGGCCGCCCAGGTCGCGCAGGCGCAGCTGGCGGGCGATCTCGTCGGCCGCTTCCAGGTTGGTGCGCAGTGCGGTTTCCTCGATGTCGGCGCCCTTGGTCGCGCGTGCCGAGTTGACGTCGACCGAGACCAGCGCCTCGGTGTGGTCGATCACGATGGCGCCGCCGGACGGCAGCATCACCATGCGGGAATAGGCCGATTCGATCTGGTGTTCGATCTGGAAACGCGAGAAGAGGGGCACGTCGTCCCGGTACTTCTTCACGCGGTTCATGTTGTCGGGCATCACCACGCTCATGAAGGCGCGGGCCTGCTCGTAGATGTCGTCGGTGTCGATCAGGATCTCGCCGATGTCGGGCTGGAAGTAGTCGCGGATCGCGCGGATCACCAGGCTCGACTCGAGATAGATCAGCAGCGGCGCCTTGTTGTCCCCGGCGGCGCCGTCGATGGCCTTCCACAGCTGGAGCAGGTAGTTCAGGTCCCACTGCAGTTCCTCGGCGGAGCGGCCGATGCCGGCGGTGCGGGCGATGATGCTCATGCCGTCGGGCACGGTCAGCTGGCCCATGGTCTCGCGCAGTTCCTGGCGGTCCTCGCCCTCGATGCGGCGCGACACGCCGCCGCCGCGCGGGTTGTTCGGCATCAGCACCAGGTAGCGGCCGGCCAGCGAGATGAAGGTGGTCAGCGCCGCGCCCTTGTTGCCGCGCTCTTCCTTCTCGACCTGGACGATCAGTTCCTGGCCCTCGTGCAGCGCGTCCTGGATGCGCGCGTTGCGCACGTCGACGCCTTCCTTGAAATAGGCCCGGGCCACTTCCTTGAACGGCAGGAAGCCGTGGCGCTCTTCGCCGTAATTGACGAAACACGCTTCGAGCGACGGCTCGATGCGGGTGATCACGCCCTTGTAGATATTGCCCTTGCGCTGCTCGCGCCCGGCGGTTTCGATGTCGATGTCGATCAGCTTCTGACCGTCGACGATGGCGACGCGCAATTCCTCCTGCTGCGTCGCATTGAACAGCATGCGTTTCATCGCAAACCCTCGTTCCAATGCCGCGCCGGCACCGGTGGTGCCGCGCGGCGTTTCGAAAGCACGCGAGGAAGCGAGAGGTGGCGTGAGAATTGCCGAAGGCGCCGGGGCGAATGCAAGCCGCCGGCTGGGCGCGGGTGAAAGAGAGAGACGTCGGCGCGCTGCGCGGGGTTCGGACCGCCATGCCGGCCATGCGCGGGCTGCGCGCAGGGTCAGGGGGCGATATCGGACGGAGGCCGGGGTGCGGGGGAGGGCAGCGACGACAGGATGCCGCTTGCGCTTCGGTTCGCACCGGGGCCGGCCACGAACGGCCAGGACGCGTCAAAGAGCAAGGTTGTCGGACGCGGCGGCATGCCACCACGACCTGAGCGACCGACAAGGCAGGCACACCTGCTGCTTGTTGGAGTTCTGCGACCGGGCGCCGCGATTGTCACCATGTCGTCGATCAGGCGAGGGGCCAGGCAACCGGCCGGCACCGATTACCGGTGCGGCGGGACTTTCTCTCACCGAAGCGAATGCCGTATCGGCATCCGCCATCAAATTCTGTTCTACCTGAACACTCTGCTCCCACGTGACCGCGTCCGCGCCGAACCCGCCTTTGGGCGGTTTTCCTGCGCACAGCCGGTACCGTGCGTGCTGCTTGTTACTTTATTTACTGCTGTAGGCTGCCAGCGGAGCTGTCGGCCTGTACCGCCATTTGCCCGTCCGGCGCCTGCGGATTACGCGATGGCGGGGGACCGGGCCGGGCCAGCGGTGACCCGAAGTGTAAAATGCGACAATTCGCTTACACCGCTTGCGCTGCCGGCTATGGCCGGGGTAGCGCGGAAATTATATTTGAAAATGAATGAGTTACGCCATCGAATTGAAAAAGAGGTGCGATCCGGCACGGATGCGCCCCAGGTGGCGTATGTGACCATCGGGGACGACGCCGACGGTCAGCGCATCGACAACTACCTGCTGCGGGTCGCCAAGGGCGTGCCCAAAAGCCATGTCTACCGGATCCTGCGGTCCGGCGAAGTGCGGGTGAACAAAGGCCGGGTCGATGCGACCTACCGGCTGAAGCTCGGCGATGTTGTGCGCATTCCGCCACTTCGTGTGGCGGCGACGGCGGCCGCCGACACCTACGTGCCGGCGGCCTCGTTTCCGGTCGTATTCGAGGACGCCCATCTGCTGGTGATTGACAAGCCGGCCGGCGTGGCCGTGCATGGCGGCTCCGGCGTCGCCTTCGGCGTGATCGAGCAGCTGCGCCAGGCGCGGCCCGAGGCGCGCTTCCTGGAGCTGGTGCACCGGCTCGACCGCGAAACCTCCGGCATCCTGCTGCTGGCCAAGAAGCGCGCCGCGCTGGTGCACCTGCACCAGCAGATCCGCGACAACGCGATGGACAAGCGCTATTTCGCCTGCGTCGCCGGCGAATTCGGCCACAACCGCCAGCACGCCCGCTTCCCGCTGTTCAAGTACACCACCCCGGACGGCGAGCGCCGCGTGCGCGTGCAGGCGGACGGCCAGCCCTCGCATACGGTCTTCAACCGGATCGCGTCCTTTCCGGGCTACACGCTGCTGGAGGCTGAGCTCAAGACCGGCCGCACGCACCAGATTCGCGTGCATCTGGCGCAGCTGGGCTTTCCGATCGTCGGCGACGACAAGTACGGCGACTTCGCGCTGAACAAGGCCCTGGCCCGTGCCGGCGCCAAGCCAGGCCTGAAGCGGATGTTCCTGCATGCGCACCGGTTGACGTTCGTCCATCCGGGCACCGGCCAGGCGCTGACGCTGAGCGCGCCGCTGCCGGACGAGTGCGAGGCCTTCCTGCGCCAGCTCAAGCAGATGGGGCAGGCCAGCCAGACGTCCGCGGCGCACCCCCCCTGCGTCACATCCTTTGTAGCCGGATGACATTGTTGTCCGCCCCGGCAGCCCCATTTTTTCGAACGAGAACCCCATGGCCCGGCAACGCTTCGACCTGATCGTCTTCGACTGGGATGGAACCCTGATGGATTCCACCCCGACCATCGCCAAGTGCATCCAGCTGGCCAGCCGCGATCTGGGCTTGCCGGTGCCCGACGAGGACGCCGCCCGCCACGTGATCGGACTCGGGCTGAAGGACGCGCTCGAATATGCGATTCCGACGCTGGACCCGGTCGACTATCCGCGCCTCGCCGAGCGCTACCGCTACCACTTCCTGACCCGTGACGCCGAGCTGGTGCTGTTCGAGGGCGTGCTCGAGATGCTGCAGGCGCTGCGCGGCCAGCACTACTTCCTCGGCGTCGCCACCGGCAAGACCCGCGTCGGGCTGCAGCGGGCGCTGGCCGCCACCGGCCTGACGGCGCTGTTCGACGCCACCCGCTGCGCCGACGAGACCTTCTCCAAGCCGCATCCGGCGATGCTGCACGAGCTGACGCGCGAGCTGGGCCAGGAGATGGGACGCACGGTGATGATCGGCGACACCACGCACGACCTGCAGATGGCAGTCAACGCCGGCGCCCACGGCATCGGCGTCTGCTATGGCGCGCACCCGGCCGATTCGCTGCGGGCCATGACGCCGCTGCACTGCGCCAGCTCGATCGCCGACCTGAGCGACTGGCTGCATGCCCATGGCTGATGCCGGTCCCGGACCCGATCCGACGGCGGGCACGCCGCCCTTGCGGGACGACGCGCGCCGGCTGTGCGCAGCGGACGATCTGGTCGAGGGCGGCGTCGGCGTGCGCTTTGCGGTGGGGATCGGCGGCCGGGAGATCGGCGCCTTCGTGGTCCGCTACGAGGGCGCGGTGCATGGCTATCTGAACCAGTGCGCCCATGTGCCGATGGAGCTCGACTGGCAGGAAGGCCACTTTTTCGAATCGTCGGGCCTATACTTGATGTGCGCAACACATGGCGCGGTCTATCAGCCCGACAGCGGACTGTGCGTCGGCGGACCGTGCCGCGGCGCCTCGCTCGCCAAGCTGCGTGTCGAGGAGCGCGACGGCGCCGTCTACTGGATACCGGAGTCGCCGTACGACGATCCGCCTTCGCCACCGTCGCCACCGCCTGTGCCGTAAGCAGCGGACGCCGCGACCGCGCATCAGACACCGCAATTTGACCGGGAAACCCCAGGGGCCGAGAACGCAGCGTTCGCGATGTCCGCAACGTCCGCGCAGCGGCGCCCGTTCGAGAGTATTTGCATGACAGACCAGAACAAACCGCCGGCGAACCCGAACGAGCCCGATCACGAGGCGGGCCATCAATCTCGTCAGGATCGTCAGGACGAGCGCGAGCGCGGGCACGAGGACAGGCTCGAGGACAGCGAGCGGCTCGAAACCGCGCGCCACGCCGACTATCCGCTCGAGGCCGAGGTGCGCGACGCCCAGGCGGCCGCACGCCGCGAATCGGTCGAGCGCAAGGCGCGGCTCAAGGGAGAGTCGGCCGGGCCGGTCAAGACCGGAGCCGGCTGGGAGCGCGATGTGCTCGAACGCGTGCTGATGGCCACCTTGCGCGAGCAACGGGCGGCGCGCCGCTGGAAGATCTTCTTCCGCCTCGCCGGTTTCGCGCTGTTCGCGCTGGTGCTGTTCTCGTTGTTCGACTTCAAGACCGATGGCGCCATCACCAGTGGCCGGCATACCGCGATGGTCACGCTCGAGGGCGAGATTGCCGCCGGCACGCCGGCCAGCGCCGAGTCGATCAACGCCTCGCTGCAGGCTGCCTTTGCCGATGCCAACGCCGCTGGCGTGATCCTGAAGATCAACTCTCCCGGCGGCTCGCCGGTGCAGGCCGGCATCATCAACGACGAAATCCAGCGGCTGCGCTCGCTGCACCCGTCCAAGCCGCTGTACGTGGTGGTCGAGGAAATCTGCGCCTCGGGCGGTTACTACGTGGCGGCCGCGGCGGACAAGATCTATGTCGACAAGGCCAGCATCGTGGGTTCGATCGGCGTGCTGATGGACGGCTTCGGCTTTACCGGGTTGATGGACAAGCTGGGCGTCGAGCGCCGGCTGTACACCTCGGGCGCCAACAAGGGCATGCTGGACCCGTTCTCGCCGGAGTCGCCGCAGCAGAAGGCCTTTGCCGAGCAGATGCTGCGCCAGATCCACGAGCAGTTCATCGCGGTGGTGAAGGAAGGGCGCGGCAATCGCCTGAAGGACGATCCGACGCTGTTCTCGGGCCTGTTCTGGTCGGGCGAGCGCAGCATCGAGCTGGGCCTGGCCGACGGCCTGGGCAGCGCCGAATCGGTGGCGCGCGACGTGCTCAAGGCCGAAAACATCGTCGACTACACGGTCAAGGAGAACATCGCCGAGCGCGTGGCCAAGCGCTTCGGCGCTGCGGTCGGGACCGCGGCCGCCAAGACCCTGATGTGGAGCTCGCGGCTGCAGTCGCTGTATTGAGCGTGGATCGGGCCGCGAACCGTTTGGCGGTCCGGCGTCCGGCGTCCGGCGGCGCTCAGGCCGCCAGGATCGAAAAGATCGCCGGCCGCTTGTGCAGTTCGAGCCGCCCCGGCTGCCAGGCCGACAGCGGTTGCGTGACGATGGTCTCGCCCGGCAGCGTCAGGTCGACCGCGATCGACAGCAGCGTGGTGCCGGCGCAGCTGGCCTTCAGCGCCGCCAGCAGCGCATCGTTGCGATACGGCGTTTCGATCCAGACCTGGGTTTGCCGGTGCTTGCGCGACCATTGCTCCAGTTCGCGCAGCCGCTGCGTGCGCTCGGCGGGATCGACCGGCAGATAGCCGTTGAACGCAAAGCTCTGGCCGTTCAGCCCCGAGCCCATCACGGCCAGCAGGATCGAACTGGGCCCGACCAGCGGCCGCACCCGTACGCCGCGCGCGTGGGCCAGCCGGACCAGGTTCGCGCCGGGGTCGGCCACCGCCGGCACGCCAGCCTCCGACAGCATGCCGGCGTCGCGACCCGCCAGCACCGGGGCCAGCAGTTCCGCCAGCGCGCCCTCCGGCGTATTGACGTTCAGCTCGCGGATCTCGATCTGCTGGATCGGCCGCGCCAGCGGGCAGGTCTGCCCGAGCTTCTTCAGATAGGCGCGCGCGGTCTTGGCGTTTTCCGCGACCAGGTAGTCCAGGCCCGCGGCGATCTGCTGGACGTCGGCCGGGATCACGGCCGGCAGCGGATCGGCCTCGTCTCGTTTGCCCAGCGTGTTGGGAATCAGGTATAGCGTGCCGCTCATGGGCGGATTTCCTTGGCAGCGGAAAGGGAAGGGCCCGTGAAAATCAGGCGGTGAAGAACGGATAGCCGACGCGGCGCAGCATGCCGGTCAGCGCGATCAGCGGCAGGCCGACCAGCGCGGTCGGATCGTCGGACTCGACGCGCGACAGCAGCGCAATGCCGAGCCCCTCCGATTTGGCGCTGCCGGCCACGTCATAGGGCCGCTCCAGCCGCAGGTAGGCCTCCAGCTCGGCGTCGTCCAGCTCGCGAAAGGTCGCCTCGGTACGCACGTCCTCGAGTTGGACCTCGCCGCTGCGGCCGTCCAGCAGGCACAGCGCCGAATGGAACGTCACGGTGCGGCCGCGCATCCAGCGCAATTGCGCCAGCGCCTGTTCGTGCGAGCCGGGCTTGCCGACCTGGGCACCGTCCAGCGTGGCGACCTGGTCGGAACCGATCACCAGCGCGCCGGGGTGGCGGGCCGCGATCGCCTCGGCCTTGCGGCGCGACAGGCGCAGCGCGGTCGCCTCGGGCGCCTCGCCGGGCAGCGGCGTCTCGTCGATGTCGGGCACGTCGATCTCGAACGGAATGCGCAGGCGCTCCAGCAGCTCGCGGCGATAGCGCGAGCTGGAACCGAGAATCAGCCTGGGAAGCGCGGGGGGCGCCGCCGGGGGTGGCGCAGCGGGTGTCACGGCGGAAGACATATATAAGTGATTGAAGCGAAAGAGGAATGCGCAACAGCCAAAGCGCTTGCGCCTTTGACTGCGGCGGAGAAATCAACGTATAATCACGCGTTTTACCGCGCAGGCATCTGCCGCGTGGTGTCCTGCAGGTACCCGATGCGGCGCGGTTCGTACTCTTGTGCGGCGGCCTCGTCACTCAGTGGCCGCTGCGGCGACAGGACCAGCTTCAAGCAGCATTGCCAGCGCCATCCGGTACAGGCGCACTCAGCGACATGACTCAGCCCATCGACTTGCAAGCGTTCGATCTCTTCGAGTTCTGCCGGTCCTCGGGCTCGGCGGCCGGCGAGATCGCGGCGCGTGAATTGCCGCGCATCATAGCCGAGACCTCCGCCGAAGCGCCAGCCTCGGCTCCGGACGAAGTGTTCCGCTACACCATGAGCGGTTCCGCTCACGATGAAGCGGCCGAGCCCGGCAAGCCGGCGCGCCGGCGCCTGTTCCTCGACCTGGCGGTGCAGGGCGGCATGTGGCTGAACTGTCAGCGTTGCCTGGCGGTCTACGCCGAGCCGATCTCGACTGCGACCCGGTTCGAGGTGGTGGCAAGCGAAGCCGAGGCCGACGCCGCGCCGATGGACGACGACGAGATCGATGTCATCGCGGGCTCGCGCCGATTCGATCTGCTGGCGCTGATCGAGGACGAGATCCTGCTGTCGCTGCCGGTGGCGCCGAAGCACGAGGTCTGCCCGGCGGTGCACGAGAGCCTGGTGACCGGAGCCGACGGCAGCGTCGAGCCGGAACCCGAGGACGAACAGGAAGAAAAGCGGCCGTCGCCCTTTGCGGCGCTGGCCAGTCTGAAGACGAAGCACTGACGCCCGGACACGGTCCGTGACGGCGCGCTTCTGCAGTAAAACGTCGTACCCGTAATCAGCATCCGGCCGGGCCCGGCTACGCCTCGTGCGGGATGCGTGTGTTAATATCCGCAAATTCTCCAAGGAGTCATCATGGCTGTTCAACAGAACAAGAAGTCGCCGTCCAAGCGCGGCATGCATCGTTCGCACGATCACCTGTCCGTCGCGCCGCTGGCAGTCGAGCCGACCACGGGTGAGACGCACCTGCGCCACCACGTGAGCCCGAACGGCTACTACCGTGGCCGCAAGGTCGTCAAGACCAAGAACGACTGAAGCATTCGCTCGGCGTGACGCTGCGTCCCGC
>JAPSLC010000041.1 GCA_031181345.1 Cupriavidus sp.
GTTCTCGGGCGAGCTCGATTCGCTCAAGCGCTTCAAGGACGATGTCAAGGAAGTCAAGCAGGGCTTCGAGTGCGGTCTGTCGATCAAGAACTTCAACGACGTTCAGGAAGGCGACCAGCTCGAAGTGTATGAAATCACCGAGGTCGCGCGCACGCTGTAAGGCGGCGCGCCGCGGCGGCGGACCTTCACCGGTCTGCCGCCGCCGGCCCATCCACGCCGTCGGACCCATCGCCTTCGCTGGCGACGCCGCTGGCAAAGTCGTATCGCATGGCCAAAAAAGGCAATATCTCTTCCCGTAACCTGCGCCTGTCCGATCAGATCCAGAAGGATCTGGCCGAGATGATCCAGCGCGAACTGCGCGACCCGCGGCTCGGCCTGGTGACGCTGCAGTCGGTCGCACTGACGCCGGACTACGCGCACGCCAAGGTTCACTTCACGGTGCTCGGCGCCGAACCGGCCGATGCCGAGGCGATCCTCAACGAGAAGGCCGGCTACCTGCATTCGCTGCTGTTCAAGCGGCTGCATATCCATACCGTGCCGACGCTGCGCTTCGTGCACGATACCTCGGTCGAACATGCGATCGAGATGTCCAAGTTGATCGACCAGGCCAACGCCACGCGCGCCAAGGACGAGTAAGTCAGCGGCGCCGGCGCTTCCTGCGCCGTCGCCTTCCCCGAGCCACGCGGCCGGGTGGCATGCCGACATGGCAACTACTGCCGCCACCGCTTCCGACGCTCCCCCGTTTCATTCCCCATGACCGATTCCAACGCTCCACGTCCGCCCCGGCTGCCGCGCCGCGACGTGCATGGCGTGCTGCTGCTCGACAAGCCGCTCGGGCTGTCGTCGAACGATGTGCTGATCCGCGCCAAGCGGCTGCTGCGCGCCAACAAGGCCGGCCACACCGGCACGCTGGATCCGCTGGCGACCGGGCTGCTGCCGCTTTGCTTCGGCGAGGCGACCAAGTTCTCGCAGGATCTGCTCGATGCCGACAAGACCTATGAGGCGACGGTGCGGCTGGGGCAGCGCACGTCGACCGGCGATGCGGAAGGCGAGGTGATCGCCGACCGTCCGGTGAGCTGCGATGCCGCGGCGCTGAACGAGGCGCTGGCGCGTTTCGTCGGCGCGATCGAGCAGGTGCCGCCGATGCATTCGGCGCTGAAGAAGGATGGCCGGCCGCTGTACGAGTACGCGCGCGCGGGGCAGACCGTCGAGCGCGCGGCCCGCAACGTGACGATCCACGAGATTGCCTTGCTCAGTTGCGAACTGCCCGGCGCGCCGGTGTTCGCGATGCGCGTGACCTGCAGCAAGGGGACCTATATCCGGACGCTGGCCGAGGACATCGGCGAGGCGCTGGGCTGCGGCGCGCATCTGACCGCGCTGCGGCGCACCGCGGTCGGCGATCTGACGCTGGACGGCGCGGTCACGTTGGAGCAGCTCGACGGGCACGACGACGCGGCACGTCCGGCCTTGCTGGCGCCGGTGGACGCGCTGCTGCAGCGCTGCGCGCCGGTGACGCTCGACGCCGCGGCGTCGCAGCGCTTTCTGCAAGGGCAACGCATTGCAGGGCGCGATCTGCCTGCAGAGGTATTCAACGGCGCGCGATTGCAGGAGGACACGCTGGCGCGCGTCTATGGTGGCGAGCCGACGCGGCTGCTGGGTGTGGCCAGATGGCGCGAAGGGGCGCTGCGTCCGGAGAGGTTGGTGCGGCTGACTCCCGCCGACTGACGACCGCCGGGGGTTTCCCTCTCCCCGCCCCTCTCCCGCTTGCGGGAGAGGGGCGGGGGAGAGGGCAAGCGGCGGTCGCTATTGCGGGAGCCTCAATGCGCCCCCATCGCATCCGCCGACCCACCCCCGCTACCCTTCGGTTTGGTCAGCCAGACGAACACGATCAGCGCGAAGAACATCACCCCCGAGATCCAGAAGATATCGTTGGCGCCCAGCATCGACGCCTGCTGCGAGATGGTGCGCTCGATCACGCCGACCGCCTGCAGATGGCTCATGCCCTGCTGCATCAGATGCTCGACCTGGGCGTTGTAGATCGGGTTGTACGGATTGACCTGTTCGACCAGATGCGCGTGGTGCATGGCCGAGCGGTTCTCCCACACCGTCGTCGACACCGAAGCGCCGATCGCACCGAACGTGATCCGCACAAAGTTCGACAGGCCCGAGGCCGCCGGAATCTTGTCGGGCGGCTGTCCCGACAGGATGATCGACGTCAGCGGGATGAAGAACATCGCCATCGCTGCGCCCTGGATCAGCGTCGGGATCATCAGCGTGGTCGTGTCCACGTCGATCGTAAACCGCGAACGCATCAGGCTGACGATGCCGAAGGTGATGAAGGCCGCGGTGGCGACCCAGCGCGGGTCCATCTTCGGCAGATTGCGCCCGATCACCGGCGACAGCAGGATCGCGAAGATGCCCACCGGCGCCATCACGATGCCGGCGTCGGTCGCGGTATAGCCGACGATGGTCTGCAGCCACAGCGGCAGGATCACCAGATTGCCGAAGAACAGCCCGTAGGCGACCGAGATCGCCACCACGCCCGCGCTGAAATTGCGGCCGTTGAACAGGCTGATATCGACGATCGGATGCTTCTCGTAGCGCTCCCACGCCAGGAAGAATAGGAAGCCCACCACTGCGACCACCGTCAGCGTGACGATCTCGGTCGAATGGAACCAGTCGAGCTCCTTGCCCTTGTCCAGCATCAGCTGCATCGAACCGACCCAGATCACCAGCAGCGCCAGGCCGATGGTATCGATCGGCAGTACCCGCTTCGGCGTTTCGCGGTCGCGGTAGATGGCCCAGGTCGCATACGCGGCCAGGATGCCGACCGGGATATTGATGTAGAAGATCCACGGCCACGTCATGTTGTCCGAGATCCAGCCGCCCAGCAGCGGGCCCATGATCGGCGCGACGAGCGTGGTCATGCCCCATAGCGCCAGCGCCATCGTGCTCTTGTGCGGCGGATAGCTCGACAGCAGCAGCGACTGCGACAGCGGAATCATCGGCCCGGCCACCGCGCCCTGCAGGATCCGCGCGGCCAGCAGCACTTCGAGGTTCGGCGCCACGCCGCACAGCCACGACGACAGCACGAACAGCAGGATCGACGTGACGAACAGCCGCACCGCACCGAAGCGCGTGGTCAGCCAGCCCGTCAGCGGCACTGAGATCGCGTTGGCGACCGCGAACGAGGTGATGACCCAGGTGCCCTGGTTCGGCGCCACGCCCAGGTCGCCGGAGATCGCGGGAATCGATACGTTGGCGATCGACGAGTCGAGCACGTTCATGAACGTGGCCAGCGACAGCGCGATCGTGCCGACGATCAGCTTGCCGCCCGACAGCGGCTGCTGGTGCGCGGGACGTGCCGGGGCGGCAGGGGCTTCAGGGCCCGATCCCCGCGTGGGTTCGACGCCCTCGCGGGCGGTCAGCGTATTGGCCATGATCAGGCGTGCGAGATCGCTTTCGCGGTGGCGGCGGAATTGGCGGCGGAGTTGGCTGCGGACTTGCCGGTCGAGGCGCGGGCCGCGGAGGCCGGGGCCGGCGCCGCCGGCTCGGCGACCTGGCGGCCGCTGTTGGTCGCGATGATGCGCGCGATCAGCGCGTCGGCGTCGTGGCCGATCTTGTCATAGACGTCGGTCTGCAGCGGCTTGCTGGCGGTGGTGGTCGTCATCGCCGCGCCTTCGGTCTTGCGCACGTCGACGGTCACGTTCATCGACAAGCCGATGCGCAGCGGATGGTCCTTCAGTTGCTGCGGATCGAGCGCGATGCGCACCGGCAGGCGCTGCACCACCTTGATCCAGTTGCCGGTCGCGTTCTGCGCCGGCAGCAGCGAAAACGCCGAGCCGGTGCCGGCCGAAAAGCCCGCCACCTTGCCGTGGTATTCGACGTCCGAACCGTAGACGTCCGCGTGCAGCGTGACCGGCTGGCCGATCCGCATATGCGTGATCTGGACCTCCTTGAAATTCGCGTCGACCCAGACCTGGTCGAGCGGCACCACCGCCATCAGCGGCGCGCCGGCGGCCACGCGCTGGCCGACCTGCACCGAACGCTTGGCGACATAGCCGGTCACCGGCGCCGGCAGCTGCGAGCGCGCGTAGTTCAGGTAGGCGGCGCGCACGTTGGCCGCCGCGCGCTGCACGTTCGGATGCTTCTCGACGGTGGTCTGGTCGGTCAGCACCTTGTTCGACGCGAGCTGTTCCCGCGCGGCCTGCAGGGCCGATTCGGCGGCCTGCAGCGCAGTGCGCGCATGCGCCAGCTCTTCCGAGGAGACCGCGCCCGAGCCGGCGATGGCCTGGCGGCGCTTCAGGTCTTCACGGGCCCGTGCGACATCGGCCTGGCGCAGCGCCACGTTGGCGGCCAGCGAGCCGTTGTTGACGTACAGCGTGCGCACCTCGCGCACCGCCTGGGCCAGCTGGGCCTCGGCTTGTGACAGTGCGACCTCGCTGTCGGCGCGGTCCAGCTGGATCAGCGGCTGGCCGGCGTTGACCTGCTGCGTGTCGTCGGCGCCGATGGCCACCACCGTGCCCGGCACCAGCGGGGTCACCTGGACCACGTTGCCCGCCACGTAGGCGTCGTCGGTGCTTTCGAAATGCCGCGCATACAGGGCCCAGTAGCCGCCGTAGGCCAGGCCCGCGACCACCACCGCGGCGGTCAGCGAGAGCAGCAGGCGCTTGCGCTTGCCGTTGTTGTTGTCGGAGGGTTGCGTGCGGGTGGCCGCGTTCTGTTGTTGGTCGCTCATGATGTCGGTCGCTAAAACGCTTAAACGGTTCGGACGTTGTCGTTGTTCTTCGATGTCGTGTGGCTGGTGGTCGGGCGCTTCAGCCGTGCGCCGCCGCTGTGGCCGGCGTCCCGGCGGGCGTCGGGCCTGCTGGGCCGGCGGCCTGCGCCGGCCGGGAATCGCTGGCCTCACCGGGCTGCTGATAGCCGCCGCCGAGCGCCTTGACCAGTGCCATCTGCAGATCGAGCCGGCGTGCCTGCAGATCGGTGGCCAGGCGCCGCTGCTGCAGCACGTTGCTCTCGGCATTGAGCACGGTCAGCTGCGTGCCCAGGCCGGCCTTGTAGCGCGTGGTGGCCAGCGCATAGGCATGCTCGGCCAGACCCAGCGCCTCGCGTTGCGTCTGGATCTGCTGGTCGACGCTGCGGATGCTGGTCACCGTGTCTGCCGTTTCGCGCAGCGCATCGACCAGCGTCTGGTTGTAGTTGGCCACCGCGAGGTCGTATTGCGCGTGCTTGCCCTTCAGGTTCGCACGCAGCCGGCCGCCCTCGAAGATCGGCAGGCGGACCGCCGGGCCGAAGCCGAACTGGCGGCTGATGCCGAGCAGCAGGTTGGACGGATCGAGCGAGGCGAGGCCCGCGAAGGCGCTCAGCGTGACATTGGGCAGGAACTCCGCGCGCGCGACGTCGATGTCCTTTGACGAAGCCTCGACGCGCCAGCGCGCCGCCACCAGATCCGGCCGGCGGCCGAGCAGGTCGATCGCCAGGTTGTCCGGCAGCGTCGGCGTGGCATGCGCCAGCAGCGTCGGCCGCTGGATGGCCAGGCCGCGGTCCGGACCCTTGCCGAGCAGCGCGGCGATCTGGTTGCGGGCCAGCGCGATCTCTTCTTCGATGCGCTGCAGATCGGTGCGGGCCGATGCCACCGTCGCGCGCGCCTGCGTGGTTTCCACCTGCGTATCGAGCCCGGCCGACAGGCGCTGACGCGACAGCTCGGTCAGATCGCCGCGCTGGGCGATGGCCCGTTCGGCCACATCGCGCTGCGCGAACAGCGCCGCCAGGCGGGCATAGTTGCGCGCCACCGCCGTGGTCAGCAGCAGCCGCGAGGCCTGGCTTTCGGCTTCGGCGGCACGGTCGTCGGACAGCGCCGCTTCCAGCGCCGAACGGTTCCTGCCCCAGAAATCGAGGTCGTAGGACAGGCCCGCCTGCATCCGCGACAGGTTCTGCCACGAGCCGGCGCGCGGCGTGCCTTCGTACAGATCGGTCTCGGAGAAACGCTGGCGCGTCAGCGAGGCGTCGAAGTCGATATGCGGGTACAGCGCGCTGCGCGTGGCATCGGCCATCGCGCGGGAGGCCTGCACGCGCGCCAGCGCGGCCTGCAGATTCGGGCTGTTCTGCACGGCCTCGTCGACCAGCGCGCGCAGCTGCGGATCGCCGAACTGGTCGACCCAGTCCTGCGACGGCCATTGGCCTTGCTGGCCGGGCAGCGTCTGCGCGGTGGCAAGCTGCGCGGGCTCGGTCATGACCTGTGTGGTGTGGGAATTGCCGAAGGCGGCGCAGCCGGCCAGTGCGGCGGCGGCCAGCGCGCTCAGCGCGAAGGCGCCGAGGCGGCGGGCCGGTTGCCGCGCCGGAGCGCGGCGGGAAGTCGAGAATTGTTGGTTCATGTTGGGACGACGACGGAATGCGGATGCCGCGGTCCGGTGCCGGAGGGCACGGACCGCCAGGATGGGGTCGGGGATGACCGGGACTGCGGGAGCGCCGCTATCCGGAGTTGTTGGCGATCACCCGTCGCAGCATGTCGCGGAACTGGGCGATTTCCGCCTCGGAGAAGCCGCGGAAGCGCCGGTTCAGCACCCGGCAGAAGATCGCGGGCAATCGGTCGACCAGCGCCCGGCCGGCCGGCGTGACGCACAGGTCGACAATGCGTCGATCGGCGTCGCTGCGGCGCCGCTCGACCAGGCCGCGTTTTTCCATGCGGCTGATCAGGCGGGTGACCGAACCCATGTCGGTGTTCAGCTCCCGGCCCAGATCCGTCACCGTACGGGCGCGGTCGTGAGCCAGCATCACCAGGCAGGAGGCCTGCGCGTGCGTGATATCCAGCGCGCCGACCTCCTGCTCGACGTCGCGCGACAGTTCGCCCTTGGCCCGTGCCATCAGGTAGCCGACGCTGTCGCAGATCCGATACGAGGCGGGGTCGAAGGGGTAGGTGTCGTCGGTAGCCGGGGCGTTCATCGTTTGCCTATGCAATCTTTGTCGAGGCAAATATATGCAGACATTGAGCGAACGGCAAGAACGTCAATTCGTCATTTCGGATTCGGAAATAGTCCGCTGCAAGCCCTTGCAGCAACGCGATAGACGGCCCCAAAAAGACCCCAGCAGGGCGCCCGCAGTTTTGCGCCGCAACATGCTAGAATGGCGGGTTGAATTTTTGAAGCCCAGCTGCAAGCGAGAGCCGCAATGACCCGCGCAATCCGCAATATCGCCATCATCGCCCACGTCGATCATGGCAAGACCACCCTGGTGGACCAACTCCTGCGCCAGGCAGGCACCTTCCGTGAGAACCAGCAGGTTGCGGAGCGGGTGATGGACTCGAACGACCTGGAAAAAGAACGCGGGATCACCATCCTGGCGAAGAACTGTGCGGTCGAGTACGACGGCACCCATATCAATATCGTCGACACCCCGGGCCACGCCGACTTCGGTGGCGAGGTCGAGCGCGTGCTGTCGATGGTCGACGGCGTGCTGCTGCTGGTCGACGCCGTCGAGGGCCCGATGCCGCAGACCCGCTTCGTCACGCGCAAGGCGCTGGCGCTGGGCCTGAAGCCGATCGTCGTGATCAACAAGATCGACCGCCCGGGCGCCCGTCCGGACTGGGTCATCAACCAGACCTTCGACCTGTTCGACAAGCTGGGCGCGACCGATGAACAGCTCGACTTCCCGGTGATCTACGCCTCGGGCCTGAACGGCTACGCCGGCCTGACCGAGGACGTGCGCGACGGCGACATGAAGCCGCTGTTCGAGACCGTGCTCGACAAGGTGCCGGTCCGTAACGACGACCCGGACGGTCCGCTGCAGCTGCAGATCATCTCGCTGGATTACTCGAGCTACGTCGGCAAGATCGGCGTCGGCCGCATCTCGCGCGGCCGTGCCCGTCCGCTGCAGGACGTGGTCGTCAAGTTTGGTCCCGAAGGCAACCCGATCAAGGGCCGCATCAACCAGGTGCTGAAGTTCCGCGGCCTGGAGCGCGAAATCGTGCCCGAGGCCGAGGCCGGCGACATCGTGCTGATCAACGGCATCGAGGAACTCGGTATTGGCTGCACCGTCTGCGCGCCCGACGCGCAGGACGCGCTGCCGATGCTGAAGGTCGACGAGCCGACGCTGACGATGAACTTCTGCGTCAACACCTCGCCGCTGGCCGGCCGCGAAGGCAAGTTCGTCACCAGTCGCCAGCTGCGCGAGCGCCTGGACCGCGAGCTGAAGTCCAACGTGGCGCTGCGCGTGGCCGAGACCGGCGACGACACGGTGTTCGAAGTGTCGGGCCGCGGCGAACTGCACCTGACCATCCTGCTGGAAAACATGCGCCGCGAAGGCTACGAGCTGGCCGTGTCGCGCCCGCGCGTGGTGTTCAAGGAGATCGATGGCGTCAAGCACGAGCCGTACGAGCTGCTGACGGTCGACGTCGAGGATGGCCACCAGGGCGCCGTGATGGAAGAGCTGGGCCGCCGCAAGGGCGAACTGCTCGACATGGCGTCGGACGGCAAGGGCCGTACCCGCCTGGAATACCGTATTCCCGCCCGCGGCCTGATCGGCTTCCAGGGCGAATTCCTGACGCTGACGCGCGGCACTGGCCTGATCTCGCACATCTTCGACGACTACGCGCCGGTGCGCGAGGGTGGCCTGGGCGAGCGCCACAATGGCGTGCTGATCTCGCAGGACGACGGCGAGGCCGTGGCCTACGCGCTGTGGAAGCTGCAGGATCGCGGCCGCATGTTCGTCAAGCCGGGCGACCCGCTGTACGAAGGCATGATCATCGGCATCCACAGCCGCGACAACGACCTGGTCGTGAACCCGATCAAGGGCAAGCAGCTGACCAACGTGCGCGCCTCGGGCACCGACGAAGCGGTGCGCTTGGTGCCGCCGATCCAGATGACGCTCGAATACGCGGTGGAATTCATCGCCGACGACGAACTGGTCGAGATCACGCCGAAGAGCATCCGTCTGCGCAAGCGCTTCCTGAAGGAACACGAGCGCAAGCGCGCGTCCCGCGAAGGCGCATAAGCGATACGCTGTCCCGAAGGTGAAGGGCCGAGTCCTGTGGTGAACGGGGCTCGGCTTTTTTCATTTGGCGACGCCAGCGAGCGGAAAAATCCGTTCAAACCTGTGCGGCGAGACGTTCGTAGAGGGCGATGTGATGGAGCCCGATGCCGAGATGCCGAGGGTCTTCGGATATTCCCAACTGCGAAGGCGAACATGGCTGGTCGATCGTGAAATCGATCACCGCCGCGTTTGCCGGACAAAGATGCCTGGGCACCGTGAATTCGAAGATATCGGCGTCCGAGGTGGAGTCGCTGAACCTGAACGCCAGTTTGCCGACCTCGATTCCATTGACGGACACCGTGGCCTCGGTATGAGGATGATGCGCATTGATATATCCGTGCGCCTCGATGACGAGCAGCAGATCGTTGCGTGGCGGATCCGGAAGTGTCACGCGCAGGGACGAATGCCAACCGTCGGTCCAATATCCCCACGCTTCGGGGCTCGAGAATCCTTGCAGAAGGGTAAGGGCCGGGGCGGCCGCGATGGTCAGCGATTGGGACGTGATCAGCGAGTATCCGCGCGGCCTGACGGTATCTTGCGGGCGAAGGCGGGACAGGAAGGTTTCCTCCTTCTCCCGGGGCACCATGAAGTAATCCCAATAGACGCTGTCGACCGCATCGCCCCAGGCTTTCGGCGAGGCAAGCCGGTTCAGGAACATGTCGTACAGCACGTAGTCGCGCGCATGGCAAAACTCGAACAGTGTCCACTTGGTATTGCCATAGACGCTATAACCCTGCATGCCGTACTCGACGCTGATCAGCGGCCGATACTTGTCGAGAACAACTTGGGCGCCCTCCAGGCACTCCATTTCCGCGCCTTCAATGTCGATCTTGATGAAGCTCAACCGTTCCAGCTGCTCGGCAAAGGCGTCGAGCCGTTCGACTGCAACGGCAATCTTTCGTGGGCGCGCCGACTCGGGGTCGTTGTAGATCCGCTGACGCAGACCGCTTTCCTGGGGCGAGCCTTCCGCGTAAGTAAACTGGGCGGTCCCGGAACGATTCGATAGCGCCATATTGTGCAGGCAGGCGTGACGAACGTCGAACCGTTTGACCAAGGTGGCGTATTGATCGGGCAGCGGCTCAAAAGCGAAGACGCGGCCAGTGTCGCCGACCGAAGCGAGGAAATGCTGCAAGTGCCGCCCAGTGTGCGCGCCGATGTCGGCAACGGCGTCGCCGGGACGCAGCCATTTCTTGTAGTGGGATTCCAGCAGTTTCTCGTAATCGATCGCCACGATGCCAGAGGAGATCAGCTGTCCCAGCGTGGAGTACGGTAGAGCGTTCAGCACGGCTAATGTCTCCTTTCATATTCTTTAAATACAAAGGTGGGCGCCAGCGCGTGCCCTCGCATCCTTATGGAAGAGGGTACTCCATCCGGTTTTGCCGTCCACTACCGCCCATAGACGTCCATCGAATCGACATGCATTGCCAGTACACGCGTGTCCTCGCTGATGCCGAGCTCAACCGGCGACCGTGCGTCGGGGAATTCGAATCTGACATCGAGGGACGTCCGTCCCGATTTCAGCACCGAGGCCGGTACGCGGAACTCTCGTGTCTCGACCTGCTCCCTTGTTAGCCGCCAACGCTGGACCTCTTTTCCATCAACAAGGACGACAACCTGTTGATGTTCCTGCCCCGACTTGATGAAGGGGGTAAAGCGCAGGCGGACGGAAAGCTCATGCGGCGATTCGTTCCCGAGCGGAATGGACAGCTCCGCTTCGCGCCCGTCGGTCCAGCGGCCGCCTTCTCCGGCCGCAGACCAGCCTCTGTTCAGATAGCGCCCGCTGGCGGGGTCCTTGAAATCGATACGGGCGATTTCGGTACGGAATGCACATGTCTCGGTACAGCCGCGCCATGCGGGCGCGAGGACGCGAAAGCCGTCCACGTATCCCGCAAAACCGTTGCCCCCAAGGTTCTTGCGAGCCTTGTTCCAGTACGTATCCTTGTTGAAGATATAGAGGGTGTCCTCTCTGAAGTTGCCGGTCTCGATGGCGGCCAGCAGTTCGTCTTCCACCGCCTTCAGCTTGTCGAAGTCGACGCGGGCGAAATACCCGCCGTTGATGCTCATTCGCTCGTTGGAGGCAAGGAACGCAATGGGAGCGTACCGCTCACCGGCGTCCAGCGGAAGCACCAATGCAATGCGCTTGTACTGCTTCGGGACGTCGTTCCAGAACGCAGACCTCAGCGGATTGTCCCAATGCTGGGTCCATCGTGCGCGGAAGAACGCCGAGGCGTTCAGAAGGTCGGTGGCCTGAAAAAGCAGAATCACGCTCAGCGCGGGTACCAGCAACCGTCTCGGCGACAGCCGCAGCAGAAGCACCAGCAGCAATACCTCCACGGCATAGACGACCGGCCAAATAAATCTGCCAGTGGAGCGGAACGTCGATACGACCCTCTCGAAGATCGCCGGCACCTCGAATTGAACCAGCTCGTGCCCGCCGAATGCGACGCGATTGGAAAGGGCGTACACATAGAAGATCGCGCATACCGCGACAAGCGGGACGATAGGGCGCCACTCGAACTTGACGTGCTTCCAACGGATGGCCGCCAGGCTTACAACGAGCAAGGCGAGGATGAACATACCCGCACCCGGGTAGCTGAACCCTTCGTAATTACCGCCTACATATGGCGTTTGTCGCCAGATGGACCAGATATCGAGCGGATGAAACGGCGATGTCATGTTGAAGCGGTAATAGCCGTATCCCTCCGATCCCACGCCCCGGACAGCAAAATATCCTGCCGAAATCATCGTGCCTGCCAGCAACAGAAACGCAAGGCCGCTTTCGACTGCCAACGATTTCCCCGTGACTTCCCTTGCCATCCAGGCCCGCCAACGATCCGCGGTCCACAGGCCGAGGCTCATCGCCAGCAAATAGGGGTGGACGAGCGCCGCCACGCATAGAAGCACAATCCATTGGAAAGCGGTGGTGGACTTGCGGAGATACAGATAAAGGCCGGCCAACAGGATCCAGTGGCCGATCAGCGCCTCGTGCCCCAGCAGCCGCCACAGCATCGGTGGTGAAAGTGTCAGCAACGCGGCACCGACGGCGCGCACGACAATGCCGTCGGTGAACAGCGAGAGGATGCGCCATGCAAAATAGGACTGGAGAAGGAAGCACAGGGCGATCCAGATTCCGAAGTACTGGAATTGCGTCGGCAGCAGCGAGCGGAGATATTTGAACGGGATCGCCAGCAGCGGAATCGAGTCGGAAAATACGATCGAACTGCCGATGGCTTCTCCGTATTTCGGGTTCAGGCCGACCGGGTATTGCAGTAAATCGCCGTGCCGGAAGAAGTTCCACCCGATGTAGTGCTGAATTGGATCGCCACCGCTTGCCATGATCCAGTCGACATTGCCCGGATTGACAATTTGTATGCCGCCGAATGCCGCGAAGATGACCAGGCCGATCAGCGCTGCAATCCATGAATCTCCTGCTTTCAAAAGCTTAGCCATGTCTTTTTTCTTTGAATGTCCAGGCGGAGTTGACCGCGAAGGTGAACAACAACGTGATCGCGGTGGCAATCAATTGATTGGCGATATAGAACCAATCGGAAAAATGGGTCAGGATGGCCATTACGCTGCCGTTCAGCGCCACGCCGGCTGCCGCAATGATCAGGAACTTGGGTAGTGCGGACAGGTGACTGTGCGTCGATTGGAAGGTGAACCGGTAATTCAGAAAATAGTTGATGACCGCACCCACGACCGCGCCGATGGAAGAGGCCACCACGGGACTGGCAAGCAGGCGGAGTTCGATCATGCCGATCAGGACGGCATAGTGCGCGAGCGTGCCGGCGGCGCCGATGATCGCGTACTTGATCAGCCGTATCAGTATCGGATTAGCGAACATCCTTGGCCTTCCCGCCATACTGCGCGCGGATCAGGTACAAGGGGCGCCGTTTCGATTCCATGTAGATGCGCCCAATGTATTCGCCCAGGATGCCGATGCCAATCAGTTGTATGCCGCTGAAGAACAGGATCGATACGAAGATGGATGCGTAGCCTGGCACATCGATGCCGTGTACCAGCGTACGGACGACAAGAAACAAGGCGTACAGGAAGGACAGTGCAGAGACAAGCAGGCCGAAATAGCTCCAGATGCGCAGCGGCAGACTGCTGAAGCTGGTGATGCCTTCCAGTGCGAAATTCCACAGCTTCCAGCCGGAAAACTTCGTCGTGCCCGCGACGCGCCGCTCTCTCGAGTACGGTATGACCGCGGTCCGGAACCCGACCCAGGCGAACAGGCCCTTCATGAAACGGCGCGATTCCGGAAGCGAGTTGACGGCATCGGTCACCTCCCGCGTCATCAAGCGGAAGTCGCCGACGTTGTCGGGAATCTTGACGTCGGCCAGCCGGTTGTGCAGCCGATAGAAGCTCGAGGCGGAGAAGCGTTTGAGGAAGCTGTCCGTGGTACGGTCCACCCGCCTGGCCAGTACCACGTCATACCCTTCCCGCCATTTGGCGACAAGCTGGCCGATCAGTTCCGGGGGATCCTGCAGGTCGGCGTCGAAGGGTACGACGATGTCGCCTTGCGCTTCCGCCAGGCCGGCGGACATGGCCGCCTCCTTGCCGAAATTTCGCGACAGGTCGATGACGCGCACGCGCTCGTCCCTGTCGGCGACCGAGATCAGGCATTCCAGCGTGCGATCGGTGCTCCCGTCATTGATGCACACGATTTCGAATGCCACATCCTCGATCGCTTCAAGGCAGGGAATCACACGCCGGAAGAATTCCGGAATGGCTTCTTCCTCGTTAAAGAATGGCACTACCAAAGACAATAAAGGGAGGGTCATATTCCGTGTATTGCTATTGCGTTGTGCACACTCGCAATCTGCGAGGCCATCTTGCTGCGGCGCTGCATGCCGACAAGCGATGTCGTGCGGCCATGCCGTCCGAACGCCGGTGGCATGCGCATGACACGAAACTACCTATGGTTTTGTCGGCGAGCCTGACCGTCCATTGACATATCTGGCTCGTTGTTTCCCCGTGTGTGAATCAGGCCGTGGTCCGTTCGGACGGATTTTCGTTGCTTTCGGCAAATCCTAGCAGAGGAATAATGAACGGCAATTTACCAACGGGAATCAATATCAAAATTGTGCTTTTCCGTTGGTATTGGTCAACCTACGTCGGTAGGGAAGCATCGCTTAATTGTGATGTAAGAGGCATCGAATTTCCTCGTTCACGCGATCGGAGTATCATGTCGGTTACTCAAGACTAGGCCCACGCATGACCGGTATTGATCTCCAGAACAACGGACAAGGCAACACCATTGAGCATCCTGAGGACGCGATCCTCGACAACGTAAAAATCACATTCGTCGGCAATGGAAACACCGTCCGTATTGGGCGGTCCTGTCTGAGCAATGTCGTCATCGAGGTCCACGGCGACGACAACGTGATCGAGTTCGACGAAGACTGTTGCGTGACCAACGCCATGATCAAGGCCTGGGTGGATCGCGCGGGCCGCAATGCGGTAAAGCTGACGCGGACCCGCATCGGACGTGGCGTTCAGTATTCCCAGGGGCAGATCATCCTCGGTGGCGACTGTGTCTCGGTAGAGATCGGCGAAGGGACGAACATCATCGAGGCCAAGCTCTTCGCCGTCGAACGACACAGCCGTATCGAAATCGGCCCGTGGTGTCTGTTCTCGTGGAACATCGAAATCCGCACGAGCGATTGGCATCCCATTTTCGACGTCGAAACGGGACATCGCATCAATATGCCGGCGCCGGTCCGGTTGGCTGAGCGGGTATGGGTTGGTTCCGACGTCCGCATTCTCAAAGGCGTCACCATCGGTAAAGGCAGCGTGGTCGGTGTCGGCTCCATCGTCACGCGGGATATTCCCGAGTCCTGCGTGGCGGTCGGCAATCCCGCGCGTGTGGTAAGAACCGGCATTTCGTGGTCCATTGATGCCTTGTCGCACCTGGACCAGGAGTCGCCCTCCACGGTGTAGTTGGACATTACGCGCCGCTCAGCGCGCGCGCCGTTGAGGCGGTCACCGTCACCGAGGGTCGTTCAGCGCGATTTCCCACCCTCGAACTTCGCCTCGAACGACCTTGCCCGCGCCGTTTCCGGGTCGAGCGCGCAGGTGAACGTGAAATTGCGCCACCCGGTGCGCCCGCGCGCCTGGCCGCTTCCTTCCAGGACGGTATTGCCTTTCAAGCTCAGGCTTTGCGGCGTGTCGTCGCCGAGGAATACGCGATCGACCTTGGCGTCGGTGCGCTTCAATTCCTGCAGGGCCAGCGGGCGGCACATCACTTCGGCGACCTTCTTGGCGTCGCTCCATTGACTGGCGACATTGCGGTCCGCGGGCGTGCGCAAGGTGCCGATGGCGCGGTCGAGCGCCTGTCGTTGCGAGTCCGTCAATGGGCTGATGTCCTGCGCGAAAGCGGGATATGCGGGATATGCGGCCATTGCAACGAGGCTGGCCAGCAGGGCGCGATGCAGTCGGTTCGAGCGTGCCATACGAGGTCCCATCGGATTGGAATATCGGCGATTCTACGGCGATGCCGGCGGGGCGGCATCGTTGCCCCAGCGGGGCCCGTCCAGCGCCAGCCGCATTGCGCAGCGCAGATGCACCGGCAAGCCGAGTTTGCGTTCGTGCTCGAGCACGGCGGTGAGTCGTTCGTCGAGTGCATCGCCCTCGACCGCGTCGAATCCCAGCCGCCGGTAGAAGGGCCCGTTCCAGGGAAGATCGCGGAACGTGGTCAGCGTGACGGCCGACAGTCGTTGCCGACGCGCATGCGCAATGGCCTCCAGGACCAGGGCGCTGCCGTGGCCTCGCCCTTGGCAATCGCGATGAACGGCCAGTTCCCAGACATGCAGCGCTTGCCCGAACCGCTCGGCGCTGAGGAATCCCCGCACGTTGCCGGTGTCGTCCACCGCGACCCACGCAGTGCCCGCGGCAATGAAGCGAAGGTGGACGTCCGGGGAGAGGACATCGTCGTCGGCGATCCACGCCAATGCCGGCACGGTCCTGAACAGTTCGGCGGCGCAGCGTTCGATGTTGGGCAGCGATGCCGCATCGCTGCTCTTTGCAGGCCGGATCAGCACCGCCATTGCCGGCGCATGCTGCGAGCGCGCGAATGCATCATGCCTCGGCGCCGTCGTCCGCCGGCTGCCCGATCTCGCGGATCACGCGGGCCGGATTGCCAACCGCGACCACATTCGGCGGAATATCGCGCGTGACCACAGCACCTGCGCCGATCACGCTGTTCTCGCCGATCGTGACGCCCGCCAGCACGATGGCGCCGCCGCCGAGCCAGACGTTGTTGCCGATCACGATGGGTTTGGCGGCCTCGTATTTCTGCCGCCGCAATTCCGGATCGACCGGATGTGTCGGCGTCAGCAATTGCACATTGGGACCGATCTGGACATCTTCGCCGATCGTGATCGGCGCGACGTCCAGGGCCATCAAGCCGTAATTGACGAAGGTACGCGCGCCGACCGTGATGTACTTGCCGTAGTCGACGTAAAGCGGTGGCTTGATATTGACGTCGGGCCCGACGGCGCCAAGCATTTCATGCAGGACCTGTTGCGCACTGTCGAGGTCCACGGCATAGCGCGTCTCGTATTCGCGCGACAGGCGATGCGCGCGGCGCGATGCGGCCTGCAATTCCGGGTCTTCGGCGATATAGAGATCGCCGGCAAGCATTCTTTCCTTCTGGGTGCGATGGTCGGTCTTGTCGGTCTTGTTGGTCTTGTTGGTCTTGCTGCTCGACATGGATTCTGATGGCTGGTTGTCGCGCGGCCGATCATAACAGGACGTCGCTGAGGCCTCGGCATGCCAATCAATCGCCGCCGTCGCCACCATCACCGCCGCCGTCCCCGGCATCGCCTTCATGGCCGTGGCCGTCGCCACTGTCATAGCGCGTGCGCTGCTGAATCTGTCCATCCGGTCCGTGAATCACCAGTTCGACCCTGTCCTTGCTCGCCTTTTCGCGTCCGGCCGCGACGGCTTCTTCCTGCGAAGGGTAGTGCGAGGTGGCGCCGTCGGTATCTTCGACGGTCACCGCCCAGCCGCGGTCGGCGGGCAGCACGTGGACGGTACGGTTCATGGTCGTGTTCCATTGCCGGCATTGCGCGACGGCCGAGGCCACCGCGCTGCCGGCGATCAAGCCGCCAGGCTTTCCTGTTCGGTCAGGCGGCGGATTTCGCCGTCGGCCTCCTGGACCAGCAGGCCCACGCCGCGCCGCCGGGCGGCGGCCATGGCGAGGTGCAGGGCGTCATCGCGGGCGTCGTAGCGCAGGATCGACTGCGCCTGTCCTTCGACGGTCAATTCCCATCCGGTATGGGTGGCTTTCAATACGAAGTTGCGGGGCATGGTCTTCGGTCGAGAGCGGAGGGAATCTGCATCGTAGTGCATCGCGATGTCGCTCAGTATGCGAGTTCGTCCTACGTCAGCCCTTGGACGCCGCCGGATCGTGGCCGAAGCTGTTGCGCATGCGGATCTGCCCATCGCGGCCATGCACCAGCAATTCGACGCGGTCGCGCCGCGCGGCGTCGGTGGCGACCTCGATGGCTTCTTCCTGGGTGTCGTGATGCGAGCTCGCGACCGGTTCGCCTTCGCGGCTGACATTCCAGCCGTTGCCGTGCGGCGTCACATGGATATTGCGTCCTGCCATGGGGGCACCTCGTGCTTTGAGACCTGGTTGGTGACTTTCTTCCTTTCTAGAGCGGGGCCGAGGCGGGTGGTATCGGTGGCTGTCCGACAGTCGGGACGGCGGGGGACCGGACCGCGGGCGTGACAGGGCGCCGAGGCGAGCGGGTCGAAGGTGCCTTCAGCCGCGCCACCACCGCCATGCGAGCAGCGCCGCCACAAGCCACAGGGCCACCACGATCGCGGCGCCCCAATAGCTGCGCGGCTTGCCGCGCCGCTCGTCGAGCCAGCCCTGCGCCTGCGCGCGGCAGGAATCGGCGAGTGGAGCGGGCAGCGTGCGCAGCGCGCACCAGATCAGCGCGGGCAGCATGACGATCTCGTCGAGGTAACCGAGCACCGGCACGAAGTCGGGAATCAAATCGATGGGGCTGAACGCATAGGCGACGATCAGCGCGCACAGGCCGCGGGTCAGCCAGGGCGTCCCGGGATGGCGGCAGGCGAACCACAGCGTCAGGACGTCGCGTCGCAGTCGTGCGGCCCACGCGCGCAAGGTCTCGAGCATGACGGGGATGGCGGAATGGGGTGGCGGAAGAAAGAAGGAGGCGCTGGAGCGGATAGCGCACGTTGGCACGACAGCGCGCATGCTAGCATGCCCCGATCGAGGTCACGGGAGAGAACATCATGGCCAAGCGCGAACGGCCCGCACGTGCGCTGCAGGACGAAGTCAGCCGGCGAATCCAGCGATTGGATGAGATCGTCGACGAGGGGGTGAAGGTGCGGGTGCCAGTGCCGCAGCCGCATCCGCGCGATGCACGCGGGCGCAATTGGGATATGCAGGGCTTCGGCCATGTCCGCGGCCATGAGCGCGCGATCCGCGCGGTGGTCGACAAGGTGCGCGACGAATTCGATCTATCGGAAAACCCCGCGACGCCGCCGGACCCGTTCGCGCCGGCGTCCTGATCGGCGCCTCGATCGACGCACCGTCAGCGCACCTCAGCGCACCGTCAGCGCACCTCAGCGCACCGTCAGCGCACCTCAGCGCACCGTCAGCGCACCATCACCGCCTTATGCCGGCTCGCGTTCCGGCATATCGCTGCAGGGCCCGTTCCGGCAAGGCCGCGGCGAACCGCCGCCCAGAATGGTGGGCGCGAGCGCGCGCCCACGCTCACCGAGCGCGCGATACCGTTCCAGCATGGCCAGGTTCTGGCGGATATGCTGCTCGGAAAACATCGAGGTGACGACGATGCCTTGCTCGCCGGCAAGGCTCAGCGCGAAATGCATCGCCAGCTCCTGCCCGTTCAGATCATCGAGCCCCAGCTTGCTGACGGCATCCCGCACCGGCCGGCTCGCGGCGCTGGCCGCCAGGCTGTCCGGCCCGCCGCCGTAGGGCCGCGACAGAAAGCGTTGCCGCCCGGCGCCCATGCCGGCATGCAGGCGATCGAGCACGTTCAGGTTGGCCTCGAACAGCCATGCCGGCGCCTGCTGCGCGACGGGGGTCGCCATGATTTCCGGCGAATCGATGGTGACGCCCCACTGGCTGATCTTTCCATCGCGCTGGGCGTCGTCCAGGAAGCGCTGCAGCTCGTCGGTCAGCACCTCGGGCGAATGCGGTTCGTGGATCAGGTAGTAATCGATGCGCTCGCTGCGCAACTGGCGCAGCGATTGTTCCAGGCAGGCGCGCGCATAGCCGACCTCGTAGTTGCGCTGCGACAGCGCGACACGCGAGGCGGCATGGACCATGCGGCGGCCACCGGGCATGCGCTTGATCCAGCCGCGGGCGAGGCTCTTGGCCAGGCTCAGCGCGCGCGTATTGCGCGGCGGCACCACGCCGAACTTGCTGGTGACCGTGACATGCTGGCGCTTGTCGGCGAGGAACTCGCCCAGCAGCGCCTCCGCCTCGCCGAAGCCGTAGGAGCGGGCGACGTCGAAATGGCGGATGCCGTTGTCGTACGCGATCGCCAGCGCCCGCAGCGATTCCTTCCTGCCCACGCGGCCCAGCATGGGAGCACAACCGAAGCCCAATCCTCCAGACAGTTCCTTGGAATGCTCACTCACCTTGGCGCTCCTGCGGTCGCTACGGCAACGGGCTCGTCGATCGGTTCGACGGAAGGGGGGATCCGGGCCGCCACGGGCGTGGCGTCGGTCGCCATGTCGTTAGTCATGCGGGCGTCGTTTCGGTTCGCGGCATCGCCGTCTGCCTCGCTATCGGCATCGTTGACGCCGGGGTTGGCAAGCTGTGCCGCGATGTCGTCGGCAATGCGCACCGACAGCGCGACGATGGTCAGCGTCGGATTGGCCTGTCCGGACGACGGGAATACCGCGCTGCTGGCCACATACAGATTGTCGGTGCCGAACACGCGGCAGCGCGGGTCGACCACGCCGTCGCGCCAGTGCGCCGCCATGCGCGCGGTGCCGATCTGGTGAAAGCCGTCGGCGGCCTGGGCCAGCACCGCGTCGATGCGCTCGGCTTCCGGCATCCAGTATTCGAGCCGGCCCGCACCGATCTTGCGCAGATGCCGGTCCAGCAGCGCATGGCAGCGCACCACCGAATCGGCGTCGGCATGCTGATAGCGCAGATCGATCCGCAGCCGCCGCATGCCGTGGCAGTCGGTGCTGTCGGCCAGCGTCACCCGGCTCTCGCGCGAGGGCAACTGCTCCGCATGATAGTGCAGCGCATAGACATTGTTCGGGCTCGGCAGAAAGAAGCCGGGCAGCCGCGGCCGCGCGAAATAGCGCCGATAGACGAAGGGCGGCACGAAGGTCGCGATCTTGGCCAGATCCTTGCAGACATTGCGGACATGGGCGCCGCGGTCCTTGCGCGCGCTGGCGTTGGCGACCAGCTTGGCGATCGCGGGCGGCGCCAGATAGCGGCTGATCACCGGCGTGCACAGCGCAAGGTAGGCGAACGACAGGATGCCGTTGCCGTGCGCGGGGTCGGCCGGCGGATGGTTGTCCAGCCACATCGCGGTATTGAGCAGCCGCTGTTCGCGCTGCACGCGGGCCGGCACGGTGAAGCGCCGGCGCGCATAGAAGCCCTGCGCATCGCGCTCGAAATGGTAGACGGTGCGCGCTGCCTCCGAGTCGAACCGTACGCTGGCGATCTTGCCGGAGATGTGGCCCATGTAATGCCGGCCGAGCAGGCCGCTGCGATTGCCGAGGCGATCCCCGTGCCGCGCGTTGGCGTTCAGCAGCAGCCGCGTTGCTTCCAGCCCGCCGCAGGCCAGCACGAAATGGTCGGCGACGATGCGCGTGCGCGCGGCGCCGCGGGCCACCACGATGCTGGCGATATGCTCGCGGTCCGCGGTCGGCTCGATATCGACGCAGGTGGCGCCGAGCAGCAGCTGCACGGTGGGATCGCGCTCGAACCAGTCGCGATAGCGGCGCGCGAAGTTTGGTTCGCCGCTCCAGCGCTCCAGGTCGGAGGCGATCACGTCGCCCGGCTGGAACCGCGCGGTGATCGGCCGGCTCGCCGATTCGGCGGCGAGGCGATCGAGCGTGAAGGCGGGCTGGCCGCAGTTGGTGTACTCGCAGGCGCGCGCATAGTAGGGCGACAGCGCTTCGTAGCGGATCGGCCAGGCGGTGTCGGGCGCGTAGTCGCGCGCCTCGAAGTCGATCGGATCGAAGGGGATGCAGCGCCCGCCCCACAGCCACGATGTACCGCCGAACGCGCGCCGTACGGCGTCCTGCATCGTCGCATGGCGGCGCGCATCGGCGATCTCGGCATCGCACATCGCCTGGGCGTCGTCCTGGAAGGTCTCGCCGCCGCTTTCGACCAGCATCACGGGGATGCCGCGGCGGGCCAGCTCCCTGGCGCAGGTGATGCCGGCAGGCCCTGAGCCGACCACGCAGACGGTCGTACGCAAGCTCGCTTGGTGCGAGGGGGGACGCAGTACCATGGGAGGTTCTCCGGCAGCCTGGCGATCGCGGGATGACGCGGGACGGCCTGCCACGCGCCGGGTGGGGCGCGAGAGGCATGGGCCGGTTCGACACGCACAATCTATGGGCCGGGTTGACCAGCGTCCGTGCGCTGCCACACGGAGTGTTGCGCTGCGCAAGAGCGCGTGCCAGCGCAGCGCGTCGGCGAGGGACGGTGCCTTGCCGGACGCCTCAGGCCGCGTGCTCGAGCAAGCCGATCTCGCGCGTGGCCACCGACAGCATCGACAGCCCGGTCGCACCGGCGGCGCGTTGATCCGCCAGCATGCGGCCGAAGCGTTCCAGCGGTGCATGACGGGCCTGGCGCCAGCGCTCGATCAGGCCGTCGGCGCCTTCCTCCCGCGCGGCGGGGCCGGCCTGCTGCAGCACGCTGACGGTCAGCGCGCGCTTGAGCCGGTCCAGGTCGTCGAGCGTGGTGGTGCGCGCCAGCAGATCCCAATGCGTGTCCGCGGGCAGCGCCTGCGCGCGTTCGCGCAGCCAGCCGAAGCTCAGATGCCGGTCCAGCGCGAAATAGACGTCGGCCACCTGCGCCAGGCTGCGTTCGCAGCCCGAGGCCACCTCGGCGATATCGAGCGCGGCCACGGCGATGTCGCCGGCCGCGACCTGCAGGGCCAGGGCGTCGTCGATGCCGAGCGCGGTCAGCGATTCGCGCCGCTGGGTCAGCGCGGCGGCCTCGTGCTCGGCCAGCAGCGTCGGCAGCCGCGGCGTCAGCCAGACCGCCGCGGCTGCGTAGTCGGGGCGCGCGCCGGCCGGCGCACCGTTGGTCGGGCGGCGCCGCAGCAGCCAAAGCGTCGCGCCCTCCAGCAGCCGCGCCAGGCCGGCGAACATGCCGGCCTGTACCTCGTCGGCGACGCGGTTGTCGAGCGCGTCGATGGCCTGCCACAGCCCGGTCAGCCCGAACACATCGCGGGCGGTCAGGCAGGCGCGCACGATATCGGCCGGGCGCGCGTCGGTCTCCTCCATCATCCGGTGCACGAAGGTCGGGCCGACGCGGTTGACCAGCGTGTTGGTCAGATAGGTGGCAAGGATCTCGCGCCGCAGCGGGTGCCGCTGCATCGTGTCGGCGTAGCGCGCGCGCAGCGGCTGCGGAAAGTAGTCGGCCAGCAGGCCGGCCACCGTCGGGTCTTCCGGCACGTCGGAGGCGAGCAGCGCGTCGTACAGCCACATCTTGCTGTACGCCAGCAGCACCGCGCGCTCGGGCGAGGTCAGCCCGAGCCCGGCGGCCTTGCGCTCGACGATCTCCTCGTCGGCCGGCAGGAATTCGATCGCGCGATTGAGCCGGCCCGCGCGTTCGAGCGTGCGCATCAGCCGGGCCTCGATATCGAGCAGCTCGGGGGCGCGGCGGTTGGCGATCGACAGCGCCTGGGTCTGGTAGTAGTTGTCCTGCAGCACCAGCGCCGCGACTTCATCGGTCATCTCGGCCAGCAGCTTGTTGCGCTGCTTGTCGGTCATCTCGCCGTCGGCGACCACCAGCCCGAGCAGGATCTTGATATTGACCTCGTGGTCGGAGCAGTCGACGCCGGCCGAATTGTCGATCGCATCGGTATGGATGCGGCCGCCGGCGCGCGCGAATTCGATGCGGCCCAGTTGCGTGAAGCCGAGGTTGCCGCCTTCACCGACCACCTTGCAGCGCAGGGCCGCACCATTGACGCGCACGGCATCGTTGGCGCGGTCGCCGACCTGCTGGTGGGTCTCGTCGGTGGCCTTGACGTAGGTGCCGATGCCGCCGTTGTACAGCAGGTCGACCGGCGCGGTGAGGATCGCCTGGATCAGCTCGGCCGGCGTCAGCGCGGTGGCGTCGATGCCGAGCGCGGCGCGCACCTGTGGCGTCAGCGCAATGGTCTTGGCGCTGCGCGGATGCACGCCGCCGCCGGCCGAGATCTTGCCCGCATCGTAGTCGGCCCAACTCGAGCGCGGCAGCGCGAACAGCCGGCGCCGCTCTTCCAGGCTGACCGTCGGATCCGGGTCCGGATCGAGGAAGATATGGCGGTGATCGAAGGCGGCGAGCAGCCGGGTATGGGGCGACAGCAACATGCCGTTGCCGAACACATCGCCGGACATGTCGCCGATGCCGACGGCGGTGAAATCCGTCGACTGGATGTCGACGCTGAGCTCGCGGAAATGCCGCTTGACCGATTCCCAGGCGCCGCGCGCGGTGATCGCCATCTTCTTGTGGTCGTAGCCGACCGAGCCGCCCGAGGCGAAGGCATCGCCGAGCCAGAAGCCGTATTCGCCGGAAATCGCGTTGGCATAGTCGGAGAAGCTGGCGGTGCCCTTGTCGGCGGCGACCACCAGATAGGGATCGTCGTCATCGTGGCGCACCACCTGCGGTGGCGGCACCACCGCGCCGCCGGCGAGGTTGTCGGTGACATCGAGCAGGCCGCGCAGGAAGGTCTGGTAGCAGGCCACCCCTTCGGCCATCCACGCATCGCGATCGGTGGGCGAGGGCGGCCGCTTGACGACGAAGCCGCCCTTGGAGCCGACCGGCACGATCACGGTGTTCTTGACCATCTGCGCCTTCATCAGCCCCAGCACCTCGGTGCGGAAGTCCTCACGGCGATCGGACCAGCGCAGTCCGCCGCGCGCCACCCGCCCGCCGCGCAGATGCACACCCTCGACGCGCGGCGAGTAGACCCAGATCTCGAACATCGGCCGCGGTTCGGGCAGGCCGGCGATGCGCGCCGGATCGAGCTTGAACGACAGGCAGGGACGGGGCGTGCCGTCGGCACTCTGGCGGAAACAGTTGGTGCGCGTGGTGGCCTCGATCGCGCCGAGGAACTGGCGCAGGATGCGGTCCTCGTCGAGATTGGGCACCTGGTCGAGCGCGGCGCCGATGGCTTCCAGCAGCTGCGCGCAGCGCGCCTCGCGGTCCGGGGCCGAGCCGGCATGGTTGGCGGGATCGATGGACGGATCGAAGCGCGCCGCGAACAGCGCCACCAGCAGCGCCGCAATGCGGGGATTGCCGGTCAGCGCGCGCTCGATATAGGCGTCGCTGAAGGTCGAGCCGACCTGCCGCAGATACTTGGCGTAGGCGCGCAGGATCGTCACGTCGCGCGCCGGCATCTCGGCCAGCAGCACCAGACGGTTCAGGTCGTCGTTCTCGATCGCGCCATCCCAGGCCCGCGCGAAGGCGTCCTCGAACAGGTCCTTGGCGCGGGCCATGTCGAGCTCGGCGCCGCCGATCAGTTCGAGGCCGAAGTCATGCACCCACAGCGGCGCGCCCTCGTCGGGCTCGATCCGGTAGGGACGTTCCTCGTGCACGCGCACGCCGAGATGCTCGAGCATCGGCAGGCTGTGCGACAGCGCGATCGGCTCGCCGGCGCGGTAGACCTTGAAGCGGAACGCGCGCGGCGGGGCCTCGATCGGCCGGTACAGGTTCATCGACAGGCCGTTGCGCCGCCGCGCCTGCTCCATCAGCTCGATATCGCGCACCGCGGTGCGCGCCGGGTAGTCCTCGCGATAGCCGGCCGGAAAGGAATCGCCGTAGCGGCGCAGCAGCCGGTTGCCCTGTTCCTCGCCGGCCTTGTCGAGCAGCGCCGCGGCAAGGTCGTCCTGCCAGCGGCGGGTCGCCGCGACGATGCGTTCCTCGAGCGCGCGCGTGTCGACCTCGGGCATGGTGCCGGGCTCGCCCCGCACCGTCAGATGAATGCGCGCCAGCGGGGACTCGGACAGCTGCGGCGTGAACTCGCAGCTGGTGCCGCCGAACGCCTGCATCAGCAGCTTCTGGATGCGCTGGCGCAGATCGGTGTTGTACTTGTCGCGCGGCACGAACACCAGGCAGGAGACGAAGCGGTCGAAGCGGTCGCGCCGCACGAACAGGCGGATGCGCTGATGTTCCTGCAGCCGCAGGATGCCCAGCGCGATATCGAACAGCTCGTCCTCGCTGGCCTGGAACAGTTCGTCGCGCGGGTACTGCTCGAGGATCGTGACCAGCGACTTGTACAGGTGGCCGCGCTGCAGGAAGCCCGCGCGCGCCAGGATATGGGCGCACTTGCGGCGCACCAGCGGGATCTCGCTGGTCGACGCCATGTAGGTCGTCGAGGTGTACAGCCCGAGAAAACGCCGCTCGCCGAACAGCTTGCCTTGCGCGTCGAGCAGCTTGATGCCGATGTAGTCCAGGTAGCCGGGCCGGTGAACCGTCGAGCGCGAATTGGCCTTGGTCAGGAAGATCGGCGATTCGCCCTGGATGATGGCGGTCGCGGCCGGCGGCAGCGGCGTCAGGTCCTCGGCGCTCGGCGCGCGGCGGCTTTCGCGCAGGATGCCGGCGCCCGAGCCCGCCACGCCGCGCAGAAAGAAGCGGCCGTCCTGCTCGACCAGCTGGTAGTCGCGATGGCCGAGGAAGCAGAAGTGGTCGTCGACCATCCATTGCAGCAGCGCGCACGCTTCGGCCGCATCGCCCTCGTTGCCGCCGGGCAGGCGCTGCAGGTCGGCGATGCTCGCGCGCGCGATGTCCAGCATCTTCGGCCAGTCTTCGACCGCGGCGCGCACATCGCCGAGGATGCGCGTGATGCCGGCCCGCAGGGCCTCGAGCTGCGCCGGTTCGCTGCAGCGGTCGACCTCGAAGTGGATGAACGATTCGAGACGCGATTCCGGGTCGGGCGCCTTGTCGCCGCCCAGCGCGATGCGGGCGATGCCGCCGTCCTGCGCGCGCCAGACGCGGAACACCGGATGGAAGGCCGAATGCAGCGTCAGCCCATGCCGGTTGATCTCCATCGTCACCGAGTCGACCAGGAAGGGCATGTCGTCGTTGACCATCTCGATCACGGTGTGGTCGGAATGCCAGCCGTGCTGTTCGAGATTGGGGTTGTAGACGCGCACTTGCGCGCGGCCCGGCACGAAACGCTGCGCGGTCTGCCAGTGCGCCATCGCGGCGCCGTACAGGTCGGCGATATCGCGCTCGGCCAGGTCCTCGGCATCGGACACGTCGTAGTAGTGCCGCAGCAGCGGTTCGGCGGTGGCGAAGGTGGCCTCGGGCAGGCGGGCCCGCGCGAACTCCACCAGATCGGCCAGTTGTTGTTCGACGCGTTCTTCGCTGTCCGCTTGCATGATCTCTCCTCGGAGAAAGCCGCTGCCCGTCGTATCGGCGCGATGCGCTGCACCCGCAAAGGGCGAGGCGAGTGCCGGTGCCTGCTCTTAATGTAGAGCAAAAACCAGGCGGTGGCGGGAAAGGGAGAGCGGGGGGAGGACCGGCGGGGCCGGCGCTGCGAGTCAGCAGCGGGAAGACCGCGAGGGGGACAGCGGGAGGACCGCGAGAGGTGCAGCGCGGGGGGGGGGCGGGGGGCCCCCCCCGGGGGGGGGGGGCCGGGGCCGCCGGGGGGGGGGAAATAAACCTGGGGGTGAGTATTGGGCGGGGGGGTGGGGGGGCGGCGAACCGCCCGCTGGGGCGGTCCGCCGATACGTCCGAGTCAGGCAAATTACTCGAGCGTGATCTTCTGCTCCTGGGCGATCTTCTTGCGCAGTTCCAGTTCGCGCTTGATCTGCGCGGCGAATTGCTGCGGCGTGTTGCCGTCAGGATAGGCGCCGCTCTCCGTCAGCCGGCGCTTGGCGGCCGGGTCCTGCAGGGCCTTGACCGCGGCGTCGTGCAGGCGCGTGACGATCGCGGGCGGCGTGCCGGCCGGCGCGACCAGGCCGTACCAGGCCATATTGTTGTTGTCCTTCATGCCTTCCTCGGCGAAGGTCGGCACATCGGGCAGGCCCTCGACGCGCTTGGGCGCGGCCACCGCCAGCGCGCGCAGCTTGCCGGACTGGATATGCGGCATCGACGACGGCAGGTTGTCGAACTGCCCGCTGACCTGGCCGGCCAGCGTATCGTTCAGCGCGGGGCCCGAGCCGCGGTACGGCACGTGCACCATGTCGGTCTTGGTGGTCAGCTTGAACAGCTCGCCGTCCAGATGCGAGATGCTGCCCTTGCCGGCCGACGCGTAGCTGTACTTGCCGGGCTCGGCGCGCAGCAGCGCGATGAACTCCTTCAGGTTCCTGGCCGGGACCTTCGGGTTGACCGTCAGCACGTTCGGCACGTTGACGAGGTTGGTGATCGGCGCGAAGTCCTTCAGCGGGTCGTACGGGTTCTTCGGATTGGTGGCCGGGTTCGTCGCCATCGTGCTGACCGTGGCGATGCCGATCGTGTAGCCGTCGGGCGCCGACTTGGCGAGCGCGTCGGCGCCGATCGCGCCGCCGCCGCCGCCGCGGTTCTCCACCACCACGGGCTGGCCCAGCTGCCGGCCAAGCGCGTCGGACACCGCGCGGGCGACGATATCGGTGGTGCCGCCGGCGGCGAACGGAACGATCAGCCGCACCGGCTTGTTGGGATAGGCCTGGGCGTGCGCGACGCCATGGGTCAGGCCGAGTGCGGCCAGGCAGGCTGCTACGCTGGCGGTCAATGCGGATTTCAAGAATGCCTCCATCTGTTGCGTTGGCCGGCGCTGCGCGCGAAGGGCGGGGCGCCGGTCGGGGCGGGCATGGTTCCGTATTGCGGAACTTGGTTTCGTAATATGCCCGGACCGGCATTCAACCCGGAAAGGCGCGGCGGGGATATCCGTAACAACCCGTAACAAGCACGGGCAGCGCAAACAGGAAGGACGCAAACAAAAAGGCCGGGCTGCGATGCAGTCCGGCCTTTCGAGGAATTCGGTGGTGGGGCGTGAGTGACTCGAACACTCGACCTACGGATTAAGAGTCCGCTGCTCTACCAACTGAGCTAACGCCCCAACGAAGTCCGCTATTCTAGCGCGGCCCTTTCGAGTTTGCAAGCACCGAAGCGATGCCGGCGACGCCTGGCACGGCGCGCGACGCGCACGCGGCTACAATCCCCGCTGTCCGCGCGGCCCGCCGTCGCGCCGCCGTTCTCCGGAGACCTGGTCCGATGCATGCCCGCGTGTTGCGCTATCTGGATGAAGTGGTCCGCCGCGGTTCGATCCGCAAGGCGGCCGAAGCGCTGCACGTGTCGCCGACAGCGGTCAGCCGGAAGATTCTCGAGCTGGAAGCCGAATTTGGCGCGCCCCTGTTTGAACGGTATCTGCGGCGCCTGCGCCTGACCCCGCTCGGCGAGATGGTGCTCGCGCACGTCCGCAAGACCCTGCGGGACCACGAGGCGCTGCTCGAGCGCGTGCAGGCCTACAAGACGGCGCGGCAGGGCAGCGTCACGGTGGCAACCACCGCGGGCCTGGCCGGCGCATTGATGCCTGCGCTGCTGCATGACTTTGGCCGTCGCCATCCCGGCATCCTGGTGCGGGTACTGGACCTGTCGGTCAGCAGCATCGTCGCGGCGGTGGCCAGCGGCGCCGCACACCTCGGGCTGGCGTATGACGTGCAGCCGGATTCGGCGATTGCGACGCTGGCGCGGGGCAACTGGCCGATCGGCGCGATCGTTGCGCCTTCGCATCCATTGGCGGGACAGCGCTCGGTCATGCTGGCCGACTGCGTCGGCTATCCGCTGATCCTGCCGGAAAGCACGATGTCGATCCGCGGGCTGCTGGACGATGCCTTCGAGCAAGCCGCCATTTCCGCGCCCCCGGCGGTCGAGACCACGTCGACGGCCCTGATGCGGGCGCTGGTGATGCTGGGCGGCGGCATCGCCTTGCTCAATCCGCTCGACGTGCTGCACGAGTGCGCGGCCGGTACGCTGGCCTTCGTGCCGCTTGCCGATGGGCAACTGCCGATGCAGCGGCTGGAACTGTTTGCGCGCGCGAGCGGCCAACTGGATCCGGCAGCATCGCTGATGGCCGAACAGATCGCCGCCGGCGTGGCGGCCGCATCGGAAGCCCGCTAGCGCAAGACGCTGGCGGGTGTGCATCCAGCGTGCACACCGTGGTCGAAATTCGGCGCTACCGCATCGCGCCCTTGCGCGCTTAGACTGCGCGCGCCGGCACCCGCAATGCCCGGCGATATTCGATCCCTGACCTTTCCCTTTCCCTTTCCCTTTCCCATTCCGATGCGGAGACTGCCGACATGACGCTGATCCTGACCCACGCCGACGTCCTGGTGACCATGGACGCGAACCGCCGCGAGATCGTCGACGGCGCGCTGGTCGCCGAAGGGCCGGCGATCCAGTGGGTCGGCGCGACCGCCGATCTGCCGGCCGCCTGGCGCGCGCGCATCGACGATGGCAGCGCGCAGGTGCTCGACATGCGCGGCCATGTGGTGCTGCCCGGTCTGATCAACACGCACCATCACATGTACCAGAGCCTGACGCGGGCGGTGCCGGCGGCGCAGGATGCGGAACTGTTCGGCTGGCTCAGCGAGCTGTACATGATGTGGGCCAACCTGACGCCGCCCATGATCGCCGCGTCGACCCGCACCGCGATGGCCGAGCTGATGCTGTCGGGCTGCACCACCACCAGCGACCACCTCTATCTGTATCCCAACGGATCGCGCCTGGACGACGCGATCGAGGCCGCCGCGCAGATGGGCATGCGCTTCCATGCGGCGCGCGGCTCGATGAGCGTGGGACGCAGCCAGGGCGGGCTGCCGCCCGATGCGGTGGTCGAGCAAGAAGAGGCGATCCTGCGCGACAGCCAGCGGCTGATCGAGCAATACCACGATGCCTCGCGCCACGCGATGCTGCGCGTGGTGCTGGCGCCGTGCTCGCCGTTCTCGGTGTCGCGCGAGCTGATGCGGGAGTCGGCGGCGATGGCGCGCCACCATGGCGTCTCGCTGCATACCCATCTGGCCGAGAACGACAACGACGTCGCCTATTCGCTGGAGCGCTTCGGCATGACGCCCGCGCAGTATGCCGAGGACCTGGGCTGGGTCGGCCATGATGTCTGGCACGCGCACTGCGTCAAGCTCGACCCCGACGGCATCGCGCTGTTCGCGCGCACCGGCACCGGCATCGCCCACTGTCCGTGCTCGAACATGCGGCTCGCTTCCGGCATTGCGCCGGTGCGCGCGATGCGCGATGCCGGGGTGCCGGTCGGGCTCGGCGTCGATGGCAGCGCGTCCAACGACGGCGCGCATATGCTGGGCGAGGTACGCCAGGCCATGCTGCTGCAACGGGTCGGCTATGGACCGGCGGCGATGGGCGCGCGTGAGGCGCTGGAGATCGCCACGCTCGGCGGCGCGAAGGTGCTGAACCGCGACGATATCGGCGCGCTGGCGCCGGGCATGTCGGCCGACTTCGTCGCCTTCGACATGTCGGCGGTCGGCTATGCCGGCGGCGGACACGATCCGGTCGCCGCGCTGGTGTTCTGCACGCCGGGCACGGTGTCGACCAGCGTGATCAACGGCAGGGTGGTGGTGCTCGATGGCATGTTGCTGAGCGCCGATCTGCCGGCGGTGCTGGCCGAGCACCGGCGCATGGCGCGCGAGCTAGCGAGCGCGCCGCGCTGAAGTTCCGGCGGGCGTTTCTACCGATTCTTCGCGCACAAAAAAGGGGGGACGATGGCGGCCGTCATGCCGCCGTGCTGCAACCCCGGCGAAGGCGGAATGGCGGGCAAAACAAAAAGGCCGGCGCTGCGAAGCAGCCCGGCCTTTTCTACAATTTTCGCTGGTGGGGCGTGAGTGACTCGAACACTCGACCTACGGATTAAGAGTCCGCTGCTCTACCAACTGAGCTAACGCCCCAACGAAGTCCGAAATTCTAGCATCATTTGTAAAGTTGTCAAATCCCGAGGCGGGATATCGCTTCGGTCCGCGTGACAAAATTTGCGCACGCCGATGGAACTCGGGAGGGTGGCGGCAGTCTCGGCAGATGACCGATCGTCGCAAAGGACTTTTGTGCGAGGCCGGCGGGACCCATGTTAGGATGCCCACTCACTTGCAATGGAGGGCTGTACCGATGGAGATCAAATTCCAGGAGCAAGATCGTTATGACATCAATAACGAGGGCTTGCTGTTTCACGCCATTGTCGACGGCCAGAAGGTGACCTGCGTGGTCACGCGCGAGGCATTGTGGGAAGGATTCAGCGCCGACCAGGTGCTGTCGCTCGAAGAAGCATTCCGCGCCGGCCGCGATACCATCGAACGCGCCGCTGTCGTGCTGATCGAACAGGGCGTGCCGCAGCCCATCGTGGTCAAGCGCGCGCACGTGGCGCCCGTCTGAGCAGGGGCGCCCGCATCGGACCGCTACGGTCCGGGCAACAGGGCGCGCTGCGGCTGGACCCAGTCTGGCGCCGGTTTCATACCGGCGTTTTTCATTTCCGCTTCGCAGATTCGATCGCGCCAGCCGTGGCTTCCGGCTCGGCGGCTTGGTTCAATACGTCCGCACTGTCCGCTCTGTCCCCTACTTCATCCACTCCGTCCGCCTTCGTGCCCTGCGCCGGTTGAACCGATTCGCCGGGTGCCGCGGCCTCGTGGGGACACTCCTCGAACACCCGCACCGTACAGGTCGCGCAGATCCGCGGATCGAGCGTGGGCACGATGCTGTGCAGCGCGTGCCGCTTGGTGGCGAAGATATGGTCCTCGCCGAGCTTGGCGACAAAGCCGGTCTGCGCCCAGGTCTGCAGCACCTGCGAGCGCGGACGGTGGAAATAGAGATCGCCGCCCAGCGCGCGGCGCTCGGCCAGTTCCGCCTCCCACATTTCCGCGCCGGCCAGGTCGATGAAGTTCATGCTCTTGGTCATCGCCAGCAGCCGCGTCTGCGTCGGCATCTGCGCGCGCGCCTCGTGCAGCCGGTCGGTGACGTACTGCACCGCGCCGAAGAAGATCGCGCCTTCCATCCGGATCAGCTTGAGCTGCGGGCATTCCGGCTGGGGCCGCCGCAGTTCGTCCAGCGGCGTGAAGCGCCGGTCGGGGTCGTCGGCGTCCGGCACCAGCGTGCGCACCGCCGGCCGTGACGTGCGGTACAGATAGGCGACCAGCGACAGCACCGTGCCCAGCAGTACCGCCATCTCGAGCCGGATCACCAGCGTGGCGGCGAAGGTGCCGAGCGCGATCGCGAACTCGGTGCGCGAGAGCCGCGCGATGCGGCGCAGGCGCGCGAAATCGAACAGACCCCAGGCCACCAGCAGCAGCATCGCGGCGATGGCAGCGAGCGGAATCTGCGCCAGCAGCGGCGCGCTGACCGCGACCAGCGCGACCAGCAGCAGGGCAGAGAACACGCTGGCCAGCGGCGTCTGCGCGCCGGCTTCGAAGTTGGGCATCGAACGATTGAGCGAGCCGCACGAGATATAGGCCGAGAAGAAGCCGCCGGCGATATTCGACAGCCCCTGTCCGATGAATTCGCGATTGGCGTCGATGTGCTGGCCCGACCGCAGCGCGACCGCCTTGGCGATCGAGATTGATTGCCCGAGCGCGACGATGGTCAGCGCCGAGGCGATGCCGAGCAGGTCGGACAGCCGGTCCCAAGGGATATCGGGAATACGGAAGGGGGGAATGGCCGCCGGAATCGGACCGACCACGTCGACATGATGGGCGCCGCTCCAGCCGCTGCGGTTCAGCAGCCAGGCGCACAGGAAGCCGGCCAGCAGCCCGAGCAGCATGAACGGTAGCCGGCGCGCAACACGCTTGACCGCCAGCGTGACCGCCAGCGTCACCGCGCCTACCGCCGCCGCGCTCCAGTTGATCGTGGCGGCATGCTCGAACAGGTGGCGCACGACGCCGAAGGCGCTGGTGCCGGTCGGCACCTGCAGCCCGAACAGGTCCTTGAGCGCGTACAGCGCAATCAACGAGGCCGCGCCGCAGGTAAAGCCAAGCAATACCGACGGCGAGATGAAGTTGGCCAGCGAGCCGAGCCGCAGCGTGCCGACCCCGAACTGCAGCACCCCCACAAGAATCGTGACGACCAGCGCCAGGTTGATGTACTCGGGACTGCCGGCGAAGGCGATCGGGCTGAGCATTGCGAACAGCGCCAGCGAATTCGCATTGGTGGGGCCCGACATCACGTGCCAGCTCGAGCCGAACAGCGCGGCAACGATGCAGGGCACCACCGCCGCGTAGATGCCGTATTGCGGCGGCAGCCCGGCCAGCGTGGCGAAGGCCACGCCCTGCGGCAACACCAGCACCGCGCCGAGCAGGCCGGCCAGCATGTCGGCGCGCAGCGTCGCCGCGGTGACGCGATGGCGCCAGGCCGGCAGCAGCCGTTGCCAGCCGCGGACGGGGCGGCTCACCGCCGGCGCGTTCACCGGAAGGTCGCGGGAACGGCGTCCCGCGGCAGGTCAGTGGGGCCGGCGACGGTCGTCAGGCGGGCGGGAAGAAAGGCGAGGGAAGGGAACGGTTGCACGGCTTGCATGGCGGGCCCGAGGGGCTGCGCGCCGGCTCGTGGTCCGGCGCGTCGGTGGTGTCTCTGCCCCGCATGATAAGCGATGCCGCCGCCATTCGAAAAACATCGCCCGGGCGGGCGATGTTTCAGGACCAATGACAGCGATCAACGGCCAAGGCGATGAAACGGCCGCCGCAGCCATCGCCGCAACGGCCGCTCGAGCTCAGCCGAGCCGCACGGTGGCGACAACCGGCGTATGGTCCGACGGCTGTTCCCATTTGCGCGGCGTGCGGTCGATGGTGCAGTCGGTGCAGCGCTCGCGCAGCGCCGGCGACAGCAGGATATGGTCGATCCGCAGGCCGGCATTGCGGCGGAAGGCCAGCATCCGATAGTCCCACCACGAGAAGCTCTTCTCGGGCTGCTCGAACAGCCGGAAGGCGTCGACAAAACCCAGTTCCAGCAGCCGCTGGAAGGCGGCGCGCTCCGGCGGCGAGACCAGGTTCTGGCCTTCCCACTTCGCCGGGTCGTGCACGTCGCGGTCCTCGGGTGCGATATTGAAGTCGCCCAGCAGCGCAAGCTTCGGATAGCGCTGCAGTTCCTCGCGCAGCGACGCGGTCAGCGCCTCGAGCCAGCGCAGCTTGTAGGCGAACTTGTCGCTGTCGGGGGCCTGGCCGTTGGGGAAGTACGCGCAGACCAAGCGCACGTCGCCATAGGTGCCGGCGACCACGCGCTGCTGTTCGTCCTCGAAGCCCGGGATATTGCGCACCACATCGGTGGCGGGCGGCATGGTCGTGTTGCGCGCCAGGATCGCCACGCCGTTATAGGTCTTCTGGCCGACGAAGATGCTGCGAAAGCCCGCGCTCTCCAGTTCCGCCAGCGGGTACTTGTCCTCGGGCAGCTTCAGTTCCTGCAGGCACAGCGCGTCGATCGGCGTGTCGGCGTTCTCCTGCGCGATCAGCCAGTCGAGCACCTGCGGCAGCCGGATCTTCAGCGAGTTGACATTCCACGAGGCAATCCGCAGCGTGGCCGGCGCGGTGGCCGGCACGGGCGGCGGCAGCGTGCTGCCAGGGGCCGGGACGGCCGCGGCGCCGTCGATACCGGCCAGCAGGTCGTCGGGCGCGCCGCTCATGCCGCCATCCCGCCGTGGCGCAGCAGCGCATCGATCTGCGGCGGCCGGCCGCGGAACGCGGTGAACGACTCCATCGCCGGCCGGCTGCCGCCGACCGACAGGATCTCGCGGTGATAGCGCGCGCCGGTCTCGCTGTCGAGCACGCTGCCGGTCAGCTGCGCCGCTTCCTCGAAGGCGGCGTAGACATCGGCCGACAGCACCTCGGCCCACTTGTAGCTGTAGTAACCGGCCGCATAGCCGCCGGCGAAGATATGGCTGAAGGTATTGGGCCAGCGCGACAGCGCGTACTGCGGCACCACGTGGATGCGGTCGTTGATCTCGCGCGACAGTTCCAGCACCGACTTGTCGCCGTCCGGATCGAAGTCGGTATGCAGATGCATGTCGAACGCCGAGAACACGATCTGGCGCAGCGTCATCATGCCGTTCTGGAAATTCTTCGCCGCCAGCATGCGATCGAACAGCGCGCGCGGCAGCGGCTCGCCGGTGTCGACGTGGCGGGTCATATCGGCCAGCACCTCGTACTCCCAGCAGAAGTTCTCCATGAACTGCGAGGGCAGCTCGACCGCATCCCATTCGACGCCATTGATGCCGGACACGCCCAGCTCGCCGACCTGGGTCAGCATATGGTGCAGGCCGTGGCCGAACTCGTGGAACAGCGTGATGACCTCGTCGTGCGTGAACAGGGCCGGCTTGTCGCCGACCGGCGCCGAGAAGTTGCAGGTCAGGTAGGCGACCGGCGTCTGCACGCTGCCGTCGCCGTGCTCGCGGCGGCCGCGCGCATCATCCATCCAGGCACCGCCGCGCTTGCCTTCGCGTGCGTACAGATCCAGATAGAACTGCGCGAGCAGCGTGCCGTCCGGGCTGGTGACGCGATAGAAGCGCACGTCCTTGTGCCAGGTCTGCGCCTCGTCCGGCGCGATCCGCACCGAGAACAGCTTCTGCACGACGCCGAACAGGCCTTCGAGCACCTTGGGCTCCGGGAAATATTGCTTGACCTCGTGTTCCGAGAAGGCATAGCGCTGCTGGCGCAGCTTCTCGGACGCATAGGCGACGTCCCACGGCGCGAGTTCGGCCAGGCCCAGCTCCCTGGCGGCGAATTCGCGCAGCTCGGCCCAATCGCGCTCGGCATAGGGGCGGGCCTTGGCGGCGAGTTCGTCGAGGAAGCGCAGCACTTCCGACGGCGAATCGGCCATCTTGGGCACCAGCGACACCTCGCCGTACGAGCCATAGCCCAGCATCCGGGCCTCTTCGCGGCGCAGCGCCAGCTGCTCGCGCATATTGGCGGTGTTGTCCCAGTCGGCCTGGCCGGTGCCGTACTGCGGGCTCAGTTCCGAGGCGCGCGTGACGTTGGCCTCGTACAGCGTCCGGCGCAGCGCGCGGTCGTCGGCGTACTGCAGCACCGGGAAATACGAGGGGAAATGCAGCGTGAATTTCCAGCCTTCCTTGCCGTCCTTGGCCGCGGCCTCGCGCGCGGCTTCCAGCGTGTCGGGCGGCAGGCCGGCCAGGCGCGCCGGATCCTCGATCACCAGCGAATAGGCGTTGGTCGCGTCCAGCACGTGGTCGGAGAACGCCTTGCCCAACTGCGCCTGTTGCTCCTGGATCTCGGCAAAGCGGGGCTTGCGGTCCTCCGGCAACTCGGCGCCGCCCAGGCGGAAGCCGCGCAGCTCGTTGTCGAGCAGCTGCTTGCGGGCCGGGCTCAGCGTTGCATATTCGGGGCTGGCGGCCAGCGCCTTGTACTTTTCGTAGAGCGCCAGATTCTGGCCCAGCGAGGACCAGAACTCGGTCATGCGCGGCAGGTTTTCCGCGTGGGCCTGGCGCAGCGCCGGCGTATCGGCGACCGAGCTCAGATGGCCCACCACGCCCCAGGCGCGGCCCAGCGGCTCGGTGGCCTGCTCGAGCGTGTCGACGGTATCGGCCCACGTCGCGGGCCGGGCCGGATCCTCGACCAGTGCGACGGCGCGCTGCGCCGCGTCGAGCAGCACGTCCAGCGCCGGGCCGATATGCTCGGGCCGGATCTCGGCGAAGCGGGGCAGGTCGCTGAAGTCCAGCAGCGGGTTGGCGGCGTTCTTGTCGGCTTGATCCATGGCTTTTTCGTTGGCGTTGGCGTTGACGTTCGGATATTCCGCAGCTTGGGGCATATCCGCGGTTTTCCAGCGGGTTTGCCCAGTGTACCGGCGCTCGCCTCAGCCTGCCGCGCGCTCGGCCGCCTCCAGCGTATTGACCAGCAGCATGGTGATCGTCATCGGGCCGACGCCGCCCGGCACCGGCGTGATATGGCCGGCGACTTCGCGCACGCCGGCGAAGTCCACGTCGCCGCACAGCTTGCCGGCGTCGTCGCGGTTCATGCCGACGTCGATCACCACCGCGCCGGGTTTGACCATGTCGGCCGTGATCAGGTTGCGGCGGCCGACCGCGGCGACGATCACGTCGGCCTGGCGGGTATGGGCGCCAAGGTCGCGCGTCTTGCTGTTGCAGATCGTCACCGTGGCGCCGGCCTGCAGCAGCAGCATCGCCATCGGCTTGCCGACGATGTTGGAGGCGCCGACCACCACCGCGTGCGCGCCGCGCAGCGGATACTGGATCGACTCGAGCATCTTCATGCAGCCGTAGGGCGTGCAGGGGCGGAACAGCGGCGCGCCGGTCATCAGTGCGCCGGCGTTGGCGACGTGGAAGCCGTCGACATCCTTCTCGGGGGCAATCGCCTCCAGCACCTTGTGGCTGTCGATGTGCCTGGGCAGCGGCAACTGCACCAGGATGCCGTGGATCTTCGGATCGCGATTGAGTTCGTCGATGCGGGCCAGCAGATCGGCCTCGGACAGGTCCGCCGGATAGCGGTCCAGCGACGAGAAGAAACCGTTGTCCTCGCACGCCTTGACCTTGTTGCGGACATAGACCTGGCTGGCCGGGTCCTCGCCGACCAGGACCACGGCCAGCCCGGGCTGGTGACCGCGTTCGGTCAGGCGGGCGGCGCGCTGGGCGGCTTCGGAACGGATTTGCTTGGCAAGGGCGTTGCCGTCGATCAATTGGGCAGGCATGGGCGGGGACGCAGAGGCGGCTGGGAGATGGAAATCGAGAGCGGAAACTCGGGAGCGCAATCAGGCGCGCAAATCAGGAGCGGGACCGACGGACCGGCACGTGCACCGTCATGCGCGGGCACATGACGGCAGGCCCGCCGGGTCGCAGGGGTGACATTATAAGGCGTCGCGCTGCGACGGGACGGGCACGCGGCAGCGCGACGGCGGCGCAGCCTACCGCTGGTATGCGCGGAACTGGGCCGCGGCCTGCAACCAGGCTTCGAGGTGCAGCGGATCGCGCGAGGCCGGCGCAAACCAGGGCGCGATCGCGCTGCGCACGGCATCGACGGCTTCGCTTGGCAGGGCGGTCGCGGTAAGCCACAGCGCCTGCCGGACCGCATCGAAGCGGTTGCGCTCGATATCCGTCCGGAAATGGCCCATCCGGGCCTCGGCCTCGATCAGCCGCGCGAGCCACCGGCGGCGCTCGGGCGCGGTGAAGCGCGTGCGCACCAGCTCGGTGGCGCGCAGCAGGGTCGGCCTGGCCCAGCACTCCCCCAGCAGCGCGTCGTCATCGCCGAGCATCCTGAGCGATTCCTGCTTGAGTCGATGCAGGGTCTCCATGGCAGTACGCACGGCCTGCGCATCGAGCCGGTCGAACAGGTTCCAGGTGCGCTCGACCAGCGTCGAGGCGCCGCCCTGCAGCCATAGATTGCTGGTCAGTTTCGCCATGTCCGCCAGCAGCTGCGGCGTGTGGCTGGCGGGCGCGGCGGCCTCCAGCACCCCGAGCATGTCGGCGGTCAATTGCGGCAGGGCGGCATGCGCCTTGCAGGGCGACAGCGTCGGGCCGCTCTCCAGCATGCGGCTGCAGCGGCGGGCCCAGGCGGCGGCCATCTCGCTCAACTGCGGCCAGCAGCCGGCGGCTTGCAGTTGTCGAGCCAGCGGCAGCAGCTCGGGCAGCAGTTCGTCAACCCATCCGCGCTGCTCCAGCCATACCGAAAAGGCACGCGCCTGCGCCGCCGGCGGCAACTTCCAGATGACGGACAAGATACGGTCGGCCGGCTGATCGTCTTCGTCGGCTACCCATCGCACCAGCGGCAGAAACTGGTGGTGACGCAGCGCCAGTTCGCTGACCGCATTGAACATGGCTTCGGCGATGGCCGTGCCCGGTGCGCAATGGATGCCCGCCTGGCACATCAGCGCGGCGCGCTGTTCGGGTGTCGGCGCGGCGGAGCTCAGGCAGTAGGCCTGGGCGCGCTGCCATCCCCGCACCGGATCGCACGGATGCCAATGGAGGATATTGACCAGCAGGATCGCCAGCGACGGCAGCGACCGCCGTTCGGCCTCGTCCCATAGCGCGTGCCATGCCGGACCTTGCTGCGGAGGCGGCAGATAGGGCAGCAGTTCGGCCCGCACATGGAGCTGCCGGGCCGCGTCCATGTGCGATGCCTCCAGAAGCGCCAGCAGCGACGCGGTCGCCGTCGCGGCGTGATCGGGATCGTTCAGCAGCGTGTTGCGTGCCGTGTGGATCGACGCCCGCGCGACATCGAAGCCGGCGTTGCCGGGAAGCGCCGCCGCGGCGTTCAGCAGCGAGAGCCAGTGCTGCAACGACTGGTCCGCCGAGGGCGGCTGGCCATGGTACTGCGCCGTGGCAGCGCTGCCGGGCAGTCGGGCCAGCAGGGCGCAGAACAGGCGCGTGGCGAAGGCAGCGTCGCGGCGGATTTCGGCGGCGGCGGCTGCCAGCAGCGCAGACCAGGCTTGCGCATAGGCCTGTTGATCGTGCGAGCGGGCCATGACGGCGGCAAGCAGCTGGCCCCATCCGTGATGCTGCTCGCTGGCCGGCAACGCATGCGCGACGCTCAGCGCGCTGGTCGCGTCGGGCAACAGCATCGCAGCGAGCCCGCGCCCACAAGCCGTGGACTGCGGGCCCACTGCGCGGCCCAGCACCGCGATCCGGGCCCGGGCGCCGGCCGACAGCGGCACGAGGGCGACGGCCTGTGCCAGGCGCACCAGTTTCGGCTCGTCCAGCACGCCGCTGGCGGCCGGGTCGGCGATGTACGCCGCCAGGGCGTCCAGCACGGGCCCCGTTGCCCCGGACACCGTGTCGAGCCGGTCCAGCAGCGCTTCGACCGCGCTCCAGCGTTGGTCGGCCGGCAATTCGGCAACGCGGGCCAGCATGCCGGCCATCGCCAGGGCTCGCCCGAACACCGGCAGGTTCGACTGTGGCAGGGCGTTGAGTTGGCCCTGCAGCGCGGTCGACGTCCACAGGTTGGTGGTCAGCATCAGCGCGGCATCCACCGCCGCGCAGGCCTGCAAGCGTTGGCCAAGCGCGCGGGAGGTCTTGCGCTCCAGCACGATCCGGTCATGCAGCGACAGGAAATCGAGCACGTGTTCGAGGATCGATTGCGGCAGCAGCGTGAGGCGGGATGGTGCCGTTTCTGCCCGCAGGTCGGCGCTGTGGTCGGGCAGGGAAGGGGTGGGCAGCGTGGACTGCGCAGGGGACGTGGAGGGCGTGGTGCAGGTCGCGTCAAGCATCGGTCGGCTCCGGCTGTGTGGGAAGAGCGGGAGCGGCCATGGCCAGCAGGGGAAGGACAGAACCTCAGCGGCGGACCGCGCCCGGCGAACCGAACGATGCGCGGCGGCGGTTCCGGGCGCTGTTGCGCAAGCGCCGGAACGCTAGCTTTCTCGTGAGCTGGCCCGTGGCCGGCGCGAGGCCGGCCACGGGCCAGAGGGGATGCGCGGACGCAGGAGCGGAAGCCGGATCAGCTGTTGCGCGACAGCGCCAGCCGCAGCAGGTCGGCCACGGTGTTGACGTTGAGCTTTTCCATGATGTTGGCGCGATGCGCCTCGACCGTCTTGATCGAGATGCCCAGATCGTCGGCGATCTGCTTGTTCAGGCGGCCGGCGACGATGCGCTCGAGCACCTGTTGTTCGCGCGTGGTCAGCTTGCCCAGCAGGTCCTGTGCGGCACGCTGCTCGCGCGCGGCCGAATGGTCGGCTCTCGCCTTCTGCAGCATGCGCTCGACCAGCGCGCGCAGCTCGGATTCGTCGAACGGCTTCTCGATGAAGTCGATCGCGCCTTTCTTCATGGTGGACACCGCCATCGGCACGTCGCCGTGGCCGGTGATGAAGACGATCGGCAGGTGGATGTTCTCGGCGATCATCCGCTCCTGCAGCTCGGGACCGCTCATGCCCGGCATCCGCACGTCCAGGATCAGGCAGGAGACCTGGTTGGCATCGTAGGCGGCCAGGAATTGCTCGGCGCTGGCGAAACTGCGAACCTGGTAGCCATTGCCCTCCAGCAGCCAGGTCAGCGAGTCGCGCATCGCTTCATCGTCGTCGACGATGAAGACGGTCTCGCCGCGGTGGGGAGTGGGGTTTGGCGCTACGGTCATGAAGTCTCCTGATGCTGCGTCTGTGCGATTCGGCTAGTGTAACTCCGGCCGCGCGCGCCGCACACCCGCCACGGCGGGGGCGGCGGGGCGGCGCGGCTTCGGACGATGCAGGTCGATCCGGCCTTACCGATTGGCCGTCATTGATCGGCCACCTCGGGCTCGAGCGGCAGCATGATTTTAAACGTACAGCCGATGCCGTCCGCATTGTTCTCGACCCACAGCCGGCCCTGGTGCGACTCGATGATTGAGCGGCAGATATTGAGGCCCATGCCCATGCCGTCGGACTTGGTGCTGAAGAACGGCTCGAACAGCCGTTCCTTGGTGGCCTCGTCCACGCCCGGCCCCTGGTCGATCACGTCGATGCAGACGGTCTGGCCGAGCTCGCCCTGGTCGATGCGGGCGTGCAGCCGTACCACGCCGGCGGCGCGCATTGCCGGCAGGCCCGACATCGCCTCGACCGCGTTCTTCAGCAGATTGACCAGCACCTGCTCGATCAGCACCGGGTCGACATAGAGCGTCACCGGCGGAGGCGGCAGCCGGGTCAGGATCGTCACGCGGCGGCGGGTGGCCTCGATATCGGCCAGGCCCACCGCGTCGGCGACGATGTCGTGCAGCGCGGTCTCGCGCCGCTGCGGCTGGCTGCGTTTGACGAAGCCGCGGATGCGGCTGATGATCGTGCCCGCCCGCACCGCCTGCGCCGAGGTCTTTTCGAGGATCGGCATCAGGTCCTCGGGCGTGCTGCGTCCCGAGCGCAGCCGCGCCACCGCGCCCATGCAGTAGTTGTTGATGGCCGCCAGCGGCTGGTTCAACTCGTGCGCCAGCGACGAGGCCATCTCGCCCATGGTGGTCAGGCGGCTGGTGAACTGCAGGCGCTCCTCGTGCTGGCGCGCCATTTCCTCGGCCGCCTTGCGCACCGTGATGTCGGTGGCGATCTGCATCTGCGCCAGGTGGCCGTCGACCCACTGGATATAGCGGCGCCGCACCTCGAACCACTTCTGCATGTCGGGCACGAAGATCTCGCGCGCGTCCGACGCATAGGGCATCAGCTCGGAGGCGGGCAGGCCGGCATAGGCGTCGACGAAATCGGTGTGGTCGCTGGTGACCTGTTCCTGCTCGACCTCGCCGCCGGCCAGCTTCAGATGGCCCTCGGGCTCCCAGCCGAACAGTTGCCGGTAATAGCGGTTGGCGAACAGCAGCTCCGGCTTGTCGGTGGCCAGCACGGACACCGCCGCGTCGAGGCTTTCCAGCACGGTGGTGAAGCGGTCGTGCGCGGCAGCCAGTTCCTCGCGCGCGCGCTTGGGCTCGGTGATATCCGTCATCGAGCTCATCCACCCGGTATGGCGGCCGCGGCTGTCGATCAGCGGCGACACATACATGCGGGCGAAGAAGCTGGTGCCGTCGCGGCGCATCACGCGCATCTCGTAGCCGCCGGTGGGCGACTTGCCCTGCAGCGTCAGATCGATCTGGCGCTGCATCTCCTGCTGGTCGTTGGGCGGCCAGTAGGGGAAGGGCGGCACGCGGCCGACCAGCTCGTGCTCCTGCCAGCCCGTCATGCGGCAGAAGGCCGGATTGACGTAGGTGATGCGCCCGTTCAGGTCGAGCGCGCGCAGCCCGATCAGCATCGAGTTTTCCATCGCGCGGCGGAACGAGGTCTCGGCCAGCAGCGCGCGCTGCGCCTCGGAGCGGCGGCTGGTATGCCGCCACATGCTCCACAGGCTCCACAGCAGGAAGCACGACAGCCCGACCACCAGCCACAGCAGCATGTTGTTGGGCAGGTTCGACGCGGGCGGATAGGCGTCGGCGCGCAGCGACAGCGAGTGGCCCGGCGGGTCGAGCAGCACCTCGTAGGACAGCGCCGTGGCCGGCACCGGCCGCAGCGAGGTGCTGGCGCGCAGCTGGTTGTTCTTGTCGATCAGCGAGAAGCGGTAGCGCTCGGTCAGCTCGGGCGGCAGCAGATGGGTCAGGATGCCGTTGATCGAATAGAGCGCGCCCAGCGTGCCGAGGAACTCGTTGTCGCGCACGATCGGCACCTGCATCAGCATGAAGCTGTCGCCGCGTTCATTGACCAGCGGGCGCGAATAGACCACGCGCTGGGTCTCGCGCGCGGTGTCGAAGGTGTCGAGCACGTCGGGCTCGAGCGGCTGCTCCGGCGTCTCGCGCAGCCGCGCGGCAAATTCCGACGTGGACGGCAGCGACCAGCGCGCGCGCCGCGTGGCATCGAGCCAGTTGATGAAGACGATTTCCGGGTTCTCGCGCAGGACTTCCTGCGCGGCGGTGCGGTAGGCGCGCTGATCGAGCTGCGCGGCGGCGATGTCGCGCGCCAGCGAGGCGAGCTGGTCCTGATTGCTCAGCAGCGACAGCCGCACGCGCTGCTGCGCCCAGGCGGCGTCGCGATACAGCGCGTCGCGCTGCTGCTGGCGCTCGGTCTCGTGCAGCGACCACAGGATCACGCCCATCGCGCCGGAGAACAGCACGATCGCCACCAGCGGAATGAACATGAACCAGCTGGTCGCGACCAGGTTGCGCCAGCGCAGCCACCACAGCCCGCGCGGCGGACCGGTGAAGGGGCGGCCGTCGGCGGCCTCGTCGGCGGGGCCCAGCCCCTCGAGCGCGTCCAGCGGCGTCAGCGCGCTCAACTGGTCGATCGCGCCGGGGCCGCCGCCACTGATCCCGGCGCCGCCGGCATCGCGGGAGGCATCGGCTGCGGGAGGAATCATCGGCAGGCGGAGGGCCGGCAGCAGCCGGAGGACGAGGCGGTAGATGGACAGCATGACGGGATTGACGACTGACCGCGCAGTGTAGCTCGATTGCTGCGGTGCGTCGCTTGGGGAAAGCGCCTATGCGGCACGCGCCACCGCGCGTTTGCCCGCAGACCGCATGGGGACGAGGCTGGCGGTCTCGTGGTGCGTTGCCGCAATATTTCGCATGATGAGAAACGATACCGTAATTTGAAAATTTCCCTTGTGCTGGGAAATGGCCTTCCATAGAATCGGTGCCGACCGAACGATGCGGGAGGAAGGCGGTCGGACCTTGTCCGGGTGCCAGCGATCACAGCGCCAGCCAATCCGCCCATCCACGCCTCGCTCCGCACCCCCGTCAGACAGCGCCAGGCCAGCCATTCACGAAAGCGGCCGTTGCTGGCGCACGCATTCCACAGGAGACGATCCATGTCAGCCGTACCAGAGCAGATCCTCGGCGCAGCCGGCGCCAACGACGCCGACCCGCAGGAAACCCAAGAGTGGCTCGAGGCCCTGCAGGGGGTGATTGGCGCGGAAGGCAGCGAGCGCGCGGCCTTCCTGATCGACAAGCAGATTGAATATGCGCGCGTGAACGGCGTCACCCAGCCGTTCCACGCCGAAACCCCGTACATCAATACGATTCCGGTCGAGCAGCAGGCGCGCATCCCGGGCGACCAGGACATCGAGCACCGCATCCGTTCGTACTCGCGCTGGAACGCGATGGCGATGGTGCTGCGGGCCAACAAGCACACCAACGTCGGCGGCCACATCTCGTCGTACGCATCGGCGGCCACGCTGTACGACGTCGGCTACAACCACTTCTGGCATGCGCCGTCGGACAAGCACGGCGGCGACCTGGTCTTCGTGCAGGGCCACTCGGCTCCCGGCGTCTATTCGCGCGCCTTCCTGCTGGGCCGGCTGACCACCGAACAGCTCGACAACTTCCGCCAGGAAGTCGACGGCAAGGGCATCTCGTCGTACCCGCACCCCTGGCTGATGCCGGACTTCTGGCAGTTCCCGACCGTGTCGATGGGCCTGGGCCCGATCATGGCGATCTACCAGGCTCGCTTCATGAAGTACCTGGAGAGCCGCGGCCTGGTCAAGACCGAAGGCCGCAAGGTGTGGGCGTTCCTCGGCGACGGCGAGACCGACGAGCCGGAATCGCTCGGCGCGATCGGCATGGCCGGCCGCGAGCAGCTGGACAACCTGGTCTTCGTCATCAACTGCAACCTGCAGCGCCTGGACGGTCCGGTGCGCGGCAACGGCAAGATCATCCAGGAGCTGGAATCGGAATTCCGCGGCGCCGGCTGGAACGTGATCAAGGTCGTCTGGGGCAGCCGCTGGGATTCGCTGCTGGCGCGCGATACCAAGGGCCTGCTGATGAAGCGCATGATGGAATGCGTCGACGGCGAGTACCAGACCTTCAAGGCCAAGGACGGCGCCTACGTGCGCGAGCACTTCTTCAACACGCCCGAGCTCAAGGCGATGGTGGCGGACTGGTCCGATGACGACATCTGGCGCCTGAACCGCGGCGGTCACGATCCGCACAAGATCTACGCCGCCTACAAGGCCGCCACCGAGCACAAGGGCCAGCCGACGCTGATCCTGGCCAAGACCATCAAGGGCTACGGCATGGGCGATGCCGGCCAGGCGATGAACATCACCCACCAGCAGAAGAAGATGCCGGTCGAGGCGATCCGCCGCTTCCGCGACCAGTTCAATCTGCCGGTGCCGGACGACAAGCTGGAAGAAGTCCCGTACCTGACCTTCGAGGAAGGCTCGAAGGAACTCGAATACATGCGCGCCCGCCGCATGGAGCTCGGCGGCTATCTGCCGACGCGCCGCCAGAAGGCTGATCCGCTGCCGGTGCCCGACCTGTCGGCATTCTCGGCGCTGCTCAAGGCCACCGGCGAGGGCCGCGAGGTCTCGACCACGATGGCCTTCGTGCGGATCCTGAACACGCTGCTCAAGGACAAGCAGATCGGCAAGCATGTGGTGCCCATCGTCCCGGACGAGTCGCGCACCTTCGGCATGGAAGGCCTGTTCCGCCAGATCGGCATCTGGAACCAGCAGGGCCAGAAGTACGTGCCGGAAGACCATGACCAGCTGATGTTCTACAAGGAATCGCAGACTGGCCAGGTGCTGCAGGAAGGCATCAACGAAGCCGGCGCGATGTGCGACTGGATCGCGGCCGCCACGTCGTACTCGACGCACGGCGTGCAGATGATCCCGTTCTACATCTACTACTCGATGTTCGGCATCCAGCGGATCGGCGATCTGTGCTGGGCCGCTGCCGACATGCGTTCGCGCGGCTTCCTGCTGGGCGGCACCTCGGGCCGCACCACGCTGAACGGTGAGGGCCTGCAGCACGAGGACGGCCACTCGCACGTGTTCCACGCGGTGATCCCGAACTGCATCTCGTACGACCCGACCTTCCAGTACGAGCTGGCGGTGATCATGCAGGACGGCCTGCGCCGCATGTACGCGGAGCAGGAGGACGTCTACTACTACCTGACGGTGATGAACGAGAACTACGAGCACCCGGAAATGCCGGCTGGCGTAGAGAAGGACATCGTCAAGGGCATGTACGCGTTCCGCAAGGGCGCCGAGAACAGCAACGCCCCGCGCGTGCAGCTGCTCGGTTCGGGCACGATCTTCCGCGAGGTGATCGCCGCCGCCGAACTGCTGAAGAAGGACTGGGGTGTCGAGTCCGATCTGTGGAGCTGCCCGAGCTTCACCGAGCTGGCCCGCGAAGGCCAGGCCGCCGAGCGCTGGAACCTGCTGCATCCGACCGAGACGCCGCGCGAATCGCACGTGACCCAGTGCCTGAAGTCGGTGCGCGGTCCGGTGATCGCGTCGACCGACTACGTGCGCGCGTTCGCCGAGCAGATCCGCCCGTTCGTGCCGCGCCGCTACGTGGTGCTGGGCACCGACGGCTTCGGCCGCTCGGATACCCGCGAGAAGCTGCGCCACTTCTTCGAAGTGGACCGCCACTGGGTCACGCTGGCCGCCCTGAAGGCGCTCGCCGACGAGGGCGCCATCCCGCGCGACAAGGTCGCCGAGGCCATCAAGAAGTACAACCTCGACCCGAACAAGCCGAATCCGATGACGGTCTGATCCGGCTGTCACTCCCGCGAACCCCCGGGCACGG
>JAPSLC010000042.1 GCA_031181345.1 Cupriavidus sp.
GGATGGTCAGCGTGGTCAGGCCCAGAAAGTCGAACTTGACCAGGCCGGCGGCCTCGACGTCGTCCTTGTCGTACTGGCTGACCACGCCGCTCATGCCGTCGTTCTGGCCGCCCTGCGTGTACAGCGGACAGAAGTCGGTCAGCTTGCCCGGCGCGATCAGCACGCCGCCGGCGTGCATGCCGACGTTGCGGGTCATGCCTTCGACGCGCTGCGCCAGTTCGAGCAGCTGGCGCACTTCCTCTTCGTTGTTCTCGCGCTCGGTCAGCAGCGGCTCTTCCTTCTTGGCCTCCTCGATCGTTACCAGCTTGCCCGGCTTGAACGGGATCAGCTTGGCCACGCCGTCGACGAAGTTGTAGCCCAGGTCCAGCACGCGGCCGACGTCGCGCACCGCGGCCTTGGCGGCCATGGTGCCGAAGGTGGCGATCTGCGACACCGCGTCCTTGCCGTACTTCTCCTTGACGTACTGGATCACGCGATCGCGGCCGTGCTGGCAGAAGTCGATATCGAAGTCGGGCATCGATACCCGCTCCGGATTCAGGAAACGCTCGAACAGCAGCGCGTACTTCAGCGGATCGAGGTCGGTGATGCCCAGCGCGTAGGCGACCAGCGAGCCGGCGCCCGAGCCCCGGCCCGGACCGACCGGCACGCCGTTGTTCTTGGCCCAGTTGATGAAGTCCGCCACGATCAGGAAGTAGCCGGGGAACCCCATCTTGATGATGATGCCGGTCTCGAACTCCAGCCGCGCGTAGTACTCGGGGCGCTTGGCCTCGCGCGTCGCCTCGTCGGGGAACAGCACCTCGAGGCGGCGCTCCAGCCCCTCCTTCGACATGTGCACCAGATAGTCGTCCAGCGACATGCCGTCCGGCGTCGGGAACAGCGGCAGGCGCGGCTTGCCGAGCTCGAGCGTCAGGTTGCAGCGGCGCGCGATCTGCACCGCGTTCTCGAGCGCCGACGGGATGTCGGCGAACAGCGCGCACATCTCGTCCTGCGTCTTGAAATACTGGTCGGTGGTGAAGCGGCGCGCGCGGCGCGGATTGGCCAGCAGCTCGCCCTCGGCGATACAGACGCGCGCCTCGTGCGCGGTATGGTCGTCGGGGGTCATGAACTGGACCGGATGCGTCGCCACCACCGGCAGCTGCAGCGCCGCGGCCAGTTGCACCGCGCGTTGCACATAGGCCTCGGTGCCGGGATGGCCCGCGCGCTGCAGTTCGATGTAATAGCGCTGCGGGAACACCGTGGCCCAATGCCGCGCGGCGCGCTGCGCGGCCGCGTCGTTACCGTTGGCCAGCGCCTGCCCCACGTCGCCGCCCATCGCGCCGGACAGCGCGATCAGGCCGGTGGACAGCGGCAGGCCGTCCTCGCCGGGTTCTTCGAGCCAGGCCGGCTCGAGCTCGGCGCGGCCGCGGTATTGGTTCGACAGCCACGCGCGCGAGAGCAGCACGCACAGGTTCAGATAGCCGCGCCGATCCTGCACCAGCAGCAGCATGCGCGCCGGCTTGTCGCGATCGTCGGCGTTGGTCAGCCAGACGTCGGCGCCGACGATGGGCTTGACGCCACCGCTGCGCGCTTCCTTGTAGAAGCGGATCAGGCCGAAGGCGTTGGCCAGGTCGGTCAGCGCAAGCGCGCCCATGCCGTCGGCGGCGGCGGCCTTGACTGCATCCTCGAGGCGGACGATGCCGTCGACGATCGAGTATTCGGAATGGAGGCGGAGATGTACGAAGCGGGGCGAAGACATGGGCGCCATTGTACCGGCGCGAACTGGCCGCAGGGCCGCCGGAGCGCGACGAAATCCGCATGCGGATGCGGTTGCGGGGCCGTGCCGTGGTTGGGCGCGATGCCGTCCGCCTGCCCGAACCGCTATAATTTCGCGTTTCCAATCAGGCAGTTGATCAGGCAGTCAAGGGCGGAAACTCATGGCGGCAACGCCGCGCGGCCAAGGCCCCGTCCCCGCACGCACCGCATCCCGCCTCGCCGAACTCCGCAGTCCATGCAGATCGTCAATATTTCCGCCTACAAGTTCGTCACGCTCAGCGACATCGACACGCTGCGCGCCGCCTTGCGCGAGCGCTGCGAGGCGGCCGCGCTCAAGGGCACCATCCTGCTCGCGCCCGAAGGGATCAACCTGTTTCTCGCTGGCAGCCGGGAAGGCATCGACGACGTGGTGGGCTGGCTGCGCGCCGATCCGCGCTTCGCCGATCTGGAGCCGAAGGAGAGCCTGTCGGAAACGCAGCCGTTCAAGCGGATGCTGGTGCGCGTCAAGCGCGAGATCATCACGATGAAGATGCCGCTGATCCGGCCCGAGGAAGGCCGCGCGCCGTCGGTGCGTCCCGCCGACCTCAAGCGCTGGCTCGACCAGGGCCATGACGACGAAGGCCGCCCGGTGGTGATGCTCGACACGCGCAATGCCTTCGAGGTCGCGGTCGGCACCTTCGAGCAGGCGGTCGACTACGGGCTGCAGAAGTTCAGCGATTTCCCGGCGGTCGTGGCCGAGCACAAGGACGAATTCGCCGGCAAGACGGTGGTGTCGTTCTGCACCGGCGGCATCCGCTGCGAGAAGGGCGCGATCCATATGCAGCAGGCCGGCATCGAGCGCGTCTATCAGCTCGAGGGCGGCATCCTGAAGTACTTCGAGGAAGTCGGCGGCAGCCACTATCGCGGCGACTGCTTCGTCTTCGACTACCGCACCGCGCTCAATCCCGGACTGGAACCGGCCGGACCCAAGCAGTGCTTCGCCTGCCGTGCCGTGGTCACGCCGGAGGAACAGCAGAGCCCGCAGTATGTGGTCGGCGTCAGCTGCCCGCACTGCCATTCGCAGCGCGCGGCGCAGGGCGAGTCGATGCAAGACGGGAAAGCGGCGCAGGCCTGATCGGCGCTGCGCGCCTGGGCTGCGCGTTGGCGTCAGGCCGCCAGCAGGTGGTACAGGTTGCGCAGCATGCCGGCCGTCGCGCCCCAGATGAAGCGATGCCCGCCGCCTTCGCGCGGATATGGCATCGCATAGAACATCCGCTCGCCATCGACCCAGCGGAACAGCCGCCGCTGATGGTGCGACGGGTCCATCAGAAAGGCCAGCGGCACCTCGAACACATCGGCCACCTCGCGCGCGTCGGGGCGCAGCGCGAAGCCGTCGCGCACCAATCCCACCACCGGGCTGACATGAAAGCCGGTGCCGGTGATGTAGTCCGGCAGCGCGCCCAGCACCTCGACGTAGTCCCGGTCCAGCCCGATCTCTTCCTCCGTCTCGCGCAGCGCGGTGGCGACGCGATTGACGTCCTCGGGCTCCCAGCGGCCGCCGGGAAAGCTGATCTGCCCCGCGTGGGCGCTCAGATTCGCATTGCGCTGCGTCAGCAGCACGGTCAGGCCGTCGGCCCGCTGCACCAGCGGTATCAGCACCGCGGCGTCGCGCAGGCTCTGCTTGGGATCGTAGGCGCGCGACTCGTCGGTCAGCTCGGGCTGCCAGGCCGGCGGGGTCAGAAAGCGATGGCGGATGAAGTCGGGCCGCAGGCGCGGCTCGGAAAGCGGAGGGTGCTGGCTGTCGACCGAGACGATCGGCAGCGATTCGGGATCGAAGGCGGGGCGCATAGCGGCACAAGTATGACAGAGGTCGCCGCGGCGCATCGGCGGGCGACCCGGAAGGCGGCATGGTAACCATGCGGGTCGCCATGCAGGCCACCATGCAAAAAGGGCACCCGAAGGTGCCCTCGAAGACGGGGCGCGAGCCCCGTCGATCGCTCCGGCCGGCGTGCCGGCCAGGCGCTGCGTCTTATTCGGCAGCGACCGCGGCCTTGGAGGCCTTGGTGACGAGCTTTTCCTTGATGCGAGCGGACTTGCCCGAACGCTGGCGCAGATAGTAAAGCTTGGCGCGGCGCACATCGCCGCGGCGCTTGACTTCGATGCCGGCGATCAGCGGCGAGTACAGCTGGAACGTACGCTCCACGCCCTCACCCGACGAGATCTTGCGCACGATGAAGGACGAATTCAGGCCACGGTTGCGCTTGGCAATCACCACGCCTTCGTAAGCCTGCACGCGCTTGCGGTTGCCTTCGACCACGTTCACGTTGACGACGACGGTGTCGCCCGGCGCGAATGCGGGGATGGTCTTGTTCGCGGTCAGACGCGCGATCTCTTCCTTCTCGATCTGCTCGATGATGTTCATCGCTTCTTCTCCTGTGCCATCGTGCCGGCGTTGCATGCCTCGCCCTTGGCGCGGCCCCGACAGAGGATGGGGTTTCAACTGGCGGAGGCTTGCCCCCGCCCTTCCTTCGCCGCCCACTCCGACAAGAAGCTCTCGTCGGCCTTGGTCAGCAAACCTTGACGACGCGCCGACTCGATCAGGTCGGGCCGCTTGCGCGCCGTATTGGCCAGCGCCTGACGGCGCCGCCATTTTTCGATCTCGGCATGATGGCCGCCGAGCAGTATCTCGGGGACCCGCACGCCTTCGTATTCCTCGGGCCGCGTGTAATGCGGACAATCGAGCAGCCCATTGACGAAGCTGTCCTGCACCGCCGACTGCGCGTCGCCCAGCACGCCGGGCAGCAGACGCACCACCGCGTCGATCAGCGCCATCGCCGGCAGTTCGCCGCCCGACAGCACGAAATCGCCGAGGCTGATTTCCTCGTCGACGCGACGGTCGATCAGGCGCTGGTCGATCGCCTCGTAGCGGCCGCAGATCAGCACCAGTCCGGGCCGCTGCGCCAGCTCCACCACCTTGGCGTGCGTCAGCGGGGCACCCTGCGGCGACATCAGCACGACGTGAGCCCGGCTCGCGCCGCTGCCTGCGCCGGCATCGGCCTGCGCCGCGACCGCGGCGTCGATGGCGTCCTCCAGCGGCTTGGCCAGCATCACCATGCCGGGTCCACCCCCGTAGGGACGGTCGTCGATGGTGCGGTAGTTGTCCGTGGTGAAGTCCCGCGGATTCCAGCTGCGCAGCGTATAGCGCTGCTGCTTGGCGGCCCGGCTGGTGATGCCCCAGTCGGTCAACGCGCGGAACATTTCCGGGAACAGCGTGATCACGTCGAACTGCATCCGTCTCACTCCTGTTCCATTGCCGCCGTTACCTGCCGTTGCCCTGCCTTGCTGCCATTGCTTCCATCGCTGCCGCGGCTAGTAGTCCAGCCCCCAGTCCACCACGATGTGCCTGGCGTCGATATCGACGTGGCGCAGGTAGGCGTCGACGAAGGGAATCAGACGCTCGCCGGTCTTGCCATCCGGCAGCGCGCAGGCAACCTGCAGGATCTGGTGGGCACCGTTGTCGATCAGGCCGGCGACTTCGCCCAGGGCCTCGCCCTGCTCGTTGGTCACCGCGCAGCCGATCAGATCGACCCAGTAAAACTCGTTCTCTTCGGGCGCGGGGAAATCCTCGCGCCGGATCCAGACGCGGCGCCCCTTGAGCGCCTCGGCCAGATTGCGGTCGGCCACGCCGGACAGCTGCGCCACCACCGTGCCGCTATGCTCGCGCGACTGTGCGATCTTCAGACACAGCGGCCCGGACTCGCGGGCAGCCGACTGGGCCACCGGCCGCGAAGCCGGAGCCTCGGGCTGCAGCAGCCACCACCGCCGCGCGTGCAGCAAGGCGCCGGCATCCTGCGCATGGGGCTGGACCTTGATCCAGCCGCGCACGCCGTAGGCCGCGGCGACATAGCCGACCTCGATCAGGTCTTCCGGCAGGGCTTGCGCATACACCAGCGCGGCCGGGATGCGCGCCTCGCGCGGCGTGCCGGTCCCTGCTCCGGGCCCTGCGCCGGCCCCTGTTCTGGACCCCGCAGCGCCAGGCGGCACGTTCAACGGCCGCCGCTGCGCGCCGCGCGCGGACGTGGTCACGGCAGACTACCGGTCGCGAAAATCAGGCAGCGGCCTTGGCGGCGTTCTGCTTGACCAGACGGGCAACGGTCGGCGACAGTTGGGCGCCAACGCCTTGCCAGTAGGTCAGGCGGTCTTGCGCCAGGCGCAGACCTTCTTCGCTTTGCGAAGCCAGCGGGTTGTAGAAGCCGAGACGCTCGATGAAACGGCCGTCGCGGCGGTTGCGCGAGTCGGCTGCAACGATATTGAAGAACGGGCGCTTCTTGCTGCCGCCACGGGCCAGACGGATTACGACCATGGGTGAATTCCTCGAAAAACGGGGTGTTCGAACACGAAACGCAAGAGTATAGCCCAAATACTGAGGCCAAACAAACACTTAGGGTGCCGGACGGCGGGGTAGGCCAATTGACGGCCGCGTCACGCCTCGGCATCGTGGCAAAAACACCAATTGCAGGAGAGGTCGTGCGCTACGTCAGTCACTTTTCCACCGTCCTGGCCGGGCTTGCCGCCGCCCTGCTGTCCCAGGCGATCGCGCCTACCGCGCACGCCCAGTCGCTCGAGCAGATCCAGCTGCCGCCGGGCTTTCGCATCGAGCGGCTGACCGACGCCGTGCCGGAGGCGCGCGGCATGACCTTTTCTCCGGGCGGCACACTCTACGTAGGCAGCCGCGGCGCCGGCAAGGTCTACGCGGTGCAGGCGCCGCTGGGCGGCAAGCCGGTGGTCCACACCGTCGCCAGCGGGCTGACGCTGCCGATCGGCGTGGCCTGGCGCGACGGCGCACTCTATACCTCGTCGGTCTCGCGCATCCTGCGCCTGGACGGCATCGAACAGCGCCTGTCCAATCCGCCCAAGCCGATCGTCATCAACAACCAGCTGCCCAGCGAAACCCACCACGGCGGACGCTTCATCGCCTTCGGACCCGACGGCTACCTGTACGTGCCGATCGGCGCGCCGTGCAATGTCTGCGTGCGCAACGAGGCCCGCTACGCCAACGTGATGAAGATGAAACCGGACGGGTCGGACCTGCAGGTCGTGGCCAAGGGCGTGCGCAACACCGTGGGCTTCGACTGGCATCCCATCACGGGCGAACTGTGGTTCACCGACAACGGCCGCGACTGGCTCGGCGACGACCAGCCGCCGGACGAACTGAACCGCGCCCCGCGCGCCGGGCTGCATTTCGGCTTTCCGTATTGCCACGCGGGCGACCTGCGCGATCCCGAATTCGGCAAGCAGCGCCCGTGCTCGTCGTTCGAGCCGCCGGTGGCACGGCTGGGGCCCCACGTGGCGGCGCTGGGCATGCGCTTCTACACCGGCACGCAGTTCCCCGCCGAGTATCGCAACAACATCTTCATCGCCGAGCACGGCAGCTGGAACCGCAGCGAGCGGATCGGGTATCGCATCACGCGCGTGGTGCTCGACGACAGCGGCAAGGCGGTCAGGCAGGAGGTGTTCGCACAGGGCTGGCTGCAGGACGGTCAACCGTGGGGCAGACCGGCCGATGTCGAAGTCGCGCCCGACGGTTCGTTGCTGGTCAGCGACGATATGGCCGGCGCGATCTACCGCATCCGCTATGCGCCATAGGGGCGCGCGAGGGCCGTCGAGCGCCGTCCTGGGCGGCGCTCGCGCAGGCGCCGCCGAAGATGAGAACAGACCGCATTCGCAGGCGAAACAATCCGTTACACCGGTAACGGGATTGGCATAGGCGCCTGCTGGCAGCGCTGCGTACCATGATCCCAATCTTCTCGATAACGACAGCAAGCGAAGGCTCTGGGATTCCGCATGCTTTTCCGCTCTCTCCTGCGCGACGCCGCGGCCGCCACCCTGCTGGTGGCGTCGGTGCTCGGCCTTGCGGCCCTGAGCCATGCTCAGGGCGGCTGGTCGCGGCAAGGCGCCGACATGCGGGATGGCTTCGGTGCGCGCCTGCTGCCAGCCGGGATGGAACGCACCTTGATGCGCGCGGAGAGCCCGGACCATGTGCGGGCGCAGATCGAGCGGATGGAAGCGCGGGCCCGCGCCGACAGCCGGCTGAACGGCCGCCCCAATCCGCCCAGCGAGCGTGGCGTGCCCGAACGTACCCAGACTTCCGATCGCAGCGCGCAGAACGGTAGCGCCGTGTCTGGCGACAATCGCCCCGCCAATGTCGGACCGGGCTGGCAAGGCTCCGGGCGAGAGACCACCCGTTAGTCCGGATATTTCCCACGATTTCCGCTGAAGCGGCGAGCGGCCTGGCGGCGCCCGTCTGTACCGCCGCACGTGCGCGTCGCGCCTTCGCGGATCGCGATGGCGCCGGCCGAGCGCGGCGGAACTTCACCGTCTTCCCAAAGGTCAAATAGCTCGTGGCGGCCGAGGCTGCGCCGCCACATGGCTGCCGCCCGGCGCTGACCGGTGTTCAGCAGCGTGCCGTCGATCGCAGGCGGCGAACGCACACTGACATGCCCTCTTCTTCGAATCGTGTCGCGATGGGCGCGGCCTTCGTCCAACCAACCGACGAGGTTCGTATGCTATCCATGCTGACCGACCTGGCTCGACACGCGGGCCAGCTCACTCTGACCGTGCTGTTCATGGGAATCCTGGCTGCCGTGCTGTACGGCGAAACCAATCTCGGCGTCCTGCTGGGCGTCGTGTCGAACGCGCCGCGCTGACGGCGATCGGACGCTGCTGCAAGACAGGACATTGCAGGTTTTGCACCAGCGCCCCGCGGCCGGCGATCGAATCCAACGATCCGCCGGCCTTCAACCGGGTCATCGAAGCGGGCGGTGCGGCGTACAATGTGCGCTGCACTGCCCGCTTCCATCGTACAGCCGCCGTCTCGGTCCGCTCCTGGGTCCGCTCCTCGGTCGGCAATTCGGCAGATTTTCCCGTCCCTACTTCCACGCCCATGTCCGCCGCTCCGTCCTCCGCCTCGTCCGCCTCGCACATTGCCGCCGCCCGCATGGACCGCGCCCCGATGCGCAAATCGAAGCTGCTGACCGTGGCCCTGGCCTTCCTGCTCGGCAGCCTCGGCGCGCACCGCTTCTATCTCGGCGGCCTGCGCGACCGCTATGGCTGGCTGCACCTGTTCGCGACGCTGGCCGGCGCGCTCGGCATCGCCTCGATGGTGCTGCACGTCGGTGCGCCGGCGCTGAACTGGACCTTCGGGGTGGCGGGGGGCGCCTCGGTGATCAGCGCGTTCCTGGCAGCGATCGTCTACGGACTGCGGCCGGACGAGCGCTGGGACGCGCGCTTCAATCCGGACGGCGAGCCGACCCGCTCCGGTTGGCCGGTGGTGATCCTGGTGATCCTGTCGCTGCTGATCGGCACCGGTCTGTTGATGGCCGGGCTCGCCATCAGCTTCCAGACCTTCTTCGAGTCGCAGGTGGAAGCGGCACGCGAGCTGTCGCAATAAGAAAGAAGAATGCCGGGCCGCCGCGGGGCCCCTTCGCCCGCGAGTGCGCCGTTCGTTTTGCTGATCCACGTCAACCCCATTCCGGCGTTCCTCAACCATACTGAACCGGTTATTCCCGAGGTCGCGCGCAGCGGCGCTTGCGCGACAGCGTCGCGACCGGTCGGTCGAACTCCAGGAGTGGACATGAACGTTCCCAGCTACGAAGTGGGCCGGGTGGCCGCGTTGACCGTCAGGCTGATGCGCGCGTCCGGCCTGTCGCGCGACGACGCCGTCGCCGCGCTGGACCTCGCCTGCAGAATGATGGACGACGATATGGCGCCGCGGTCGGCCGGTCCGGTGCGCGCGGGCGGTGTGCGGCCCCCAGCCGCGGCAAACCCTGTCCGGCCAGGCCGGCAATGAGCTAGGCCGCCTCGCCCAGCCAGCCGCGCACCGCGGGATGCACCGTCTCGCGCCAGCGTGTGCCGCTGAACAGACCGTAGTGGTCGCAGCGCTCGATCGTCAGCCGCTCGCGGCATCGCGCCGGCAGCCCGCTGCACAGCCCCTGCGCCGCATGGGTCTGTCCGGGTCCGGAAATATCGTCGCGGTCGGCCTCCACCGTCAGCAAGCGGGTTCGCCGCAGGCAGTCGGGACGCACCATCTCGCCGCCCACCCGCCACGCTTCCTTGGGCAGCAGCATCTGCTGGAACACCACGCGCAGCGTGTCCATGAAAAATTCCGCGGTCATGTCCAGCACGGCGCCGTATTGGGCGACGGCGCGCTCGATCTCGCGCGCGGTATCGGCATCGGCGGCCTGGCGCCGGCATAGCCAGTCGAACATCAGCGTCGCATGGCGGTCCGGCTGCGCCGCGATCAGCGCCGGATACTGCAGGAAGCCTGGATAGATGCGCCGCCCCGCGCCGGCATAACCGCTCGGCACCACATCGATCGCGGTGGCCTCGAGCCACGGCAGCGACAGCGTGGCCGCGACGCGATCGAGCGTGGTCGGGCCGAGCCGCGGATCGATCGGGCCGCCCATCAGCGTCAGCGTCGCCGGCTCGGCGCCATCGGCATGCGCGACGCGCGAGACGGCCGCCAGCGTCGGCACCGTCGCCTGGCAGACCGCCAGCACATGCAGCCCGGCCGGATCGAGCAGCCGGATGAAGCGCTCGACCAGCAGCACGTAATCGTCGAGGCCGAAGGCGCCGGCCTCGCGCGGCACGTCGCGCGCATCGGCCCAGTCGGTCACGTAGACGTCCGCATGCGGCAGCAGCGCGGCCACGGTATCGCGCATCAGCACCGCGCGGTGTCCCGCCAGCGGCGCGCACAACAGCACCCGCGGCCGCGGCTTGCGGCGGGATCGCGATGGACACTGGAATGCGCGCAAGGTGCAGAACGGCGTCGCCGAGACGGTGCTTTCGCTCACCGGAATGCGCACGCCGTCGACATCGATATCGATATCATCGAATTCAAACCGGGCGGTGCCGAACGGCGCAAGCCAGGTCTGGAACCAGCGGTAGTAGTGCTCGAAATGGCGGCGGCGCGAGGCCGCGGCGAACGGGTACGGCCCGGCGAGCGCCTGCTGGGTCAGCTCGCCCCACATCACAACCGGATCGAAGGCTGCGCGGCCGCCCTGCTGCATCAGATGGATCATGGCTTCCCCAAGGCGACGCCGAGACGGTCTGGAGCGCAAATGCGCCAACCGTGGCAGCGTGCGCGGCGGATCGAACCGCCATTATGGACAGCCCACCGGACTTGTACAAACCCGCAGATTCAGAACAGCGTACCTTGCGCGTCGTCCTCCGGCTGGCGGGCACCGCGCGCGCCGCGGCGCGTTCCCGCCGGCGGCGCGGGCGGGACGAACTGCGAGGTATCCAGGTCGAAGCGGTGATAGCGAAAGCCCAGGCGCTCGGCCGCCTTGTGGAAGCGCTGGCGCATCAGGTCCGCCCAGACGCCGGTGCCGCGCATGCGCGTGGCGAAATCGGAATCGTAGTCCTTGCCGCCGCGCATCTCGCGCACGCGATTCATCACGCGCTCGGCCCGGTCGGGGAAATGCGCCTCCAGCCATTGCTGGAACAGCGGCGCCACCTCCCACGGCAGCCGCAGCACGATGTAGTTCGCATAGACCGCCCCCGCCTCGCGCGCGGCCTCGAGCACGCGCTCCAGGTCCGGCTCGGTGATGAAGGGAATCACCGGCGCCACGCTGACGGCGACCGGAATGCCCGCCTCCGAGAGCGTGCGGATCGTACGCAGCCGGCGCGACGGCGTGGCCGCGCGCGGCTCCAGCGTGCGGGCAATCTCGGCATCGAGCGTGGTGATCGTGACGGCGGCCACGGCGAGGCGCCGGGCGGCCATCGGCGCCAGCAGATCGATGTCGCGCTCGATCTGCGACGACTTGGTGATCAGCGCCACCGGATGGTGGCATTCGTGCAGCACCTCGAGCACGCCGCGCGTGATGCGCTGGGTCCGTTCGATCGGCTGGTAGGCGTCGGTGTTGACGCCCAGCGCGATCATCTCGCATTGGTAGGACGGCCGCGACAGCGCCTCCCGCAGCCGCTCGGCGGCATTGGCCTTGGCGAACAACTGCGTCTCGAAATCCAGCCCCGGAGACAGGTCGAGATAGGCATGCGTCGGCCGCGCGAAGCAATAGATGCAGCCGTGCTCGCAACCGCGATAGGGATTGAGCGAGACGCCGAACGGGATGTCCGGCGACGAATTCCGGCTCAGGATCGAGCGCGCCTGCTCCTGGGTGACGCGGGTGATCAGCTTGGGGGCCGCCGGTTCCACTGGCTCCTCGCCGTCCCCTTCGCGTCGCGGAGCCTCCGGCGGCGCCAACGCTTCGAGCTCGCCCCAGCCGTCGTAGAAGGGCTCGCGCGTGTCGCGCTCGAAGCGCCCCTGCAGATTGCTGACCGCGCCCCGCCCCTTCAGCGGTCGCGGCGGCGGCTGCAGCGGCGTGGGGTCGTCCGGAAAGTCCTCCAGCGGCCGGTCGGATTCGCGCGTGCCAATGTGGCGCCCCTTGCGCTCGGTGTCCTTCATTTCATGCAGGCTGGCTCTTCTCGTCGACCGGAATGGCCAGCGTCTCCTTGATCTCTTCCATTACGACATAACTCTTGGACTGCGCGGCCCCGGGTAGTTGCAGCAGGATGTCGCCGAGCAGCCGGCGATATTCGCCGATCTCGCGGATGCGCGCCTTGATCAGGTAGTCGAAGTCGCCCGACACCAGATGGCACTCCATCACCTCGGGAATGCGCACCACCTCGCGCCGGAACTGCTCGAACATGTTGCCGGCCTTGTTGTTCAGCGTGATCTCGACGAAGACCAGCAGCGCGCTGCCCAGCAGGGCCGGATTCAGGCGGGCGTAGTAGCCCATGATGACACCGTCGCGCTCCATCCGCTTGACCCGCTCGATGCACGGCGTGATGGTCAGCCCGACCGCCTCGGCGAGGTCCTTCATCGAGATGCGGCCATCGGCCTGCAGCAGCGCCAGGATGCGGCGATCGAGGCGGTCCAGGCCGCGTACCGGCTGGCGGGTCGTTCTCATGAAGTTTTCCTTTTTCCTGGAAATTTTTGGTAATTATGACTGGATTGATTCCAATACCATAGCGGATATACCTTCATTCAATCGTCATTCTGGTTGGGGTCCCATCGCAATGCGTGTTCTCGTTCTTGGCAGTGGCGTGATCGGCGTCACCAGCGCCTGGTATCTGGCCAGGGCCGGCCATGAGGTCACCGTGATCGACCGCGAAGCGGCGCCGGCGCTCGGCACCAGCTTCGCCAATGCCGGCCAGATCTCCCCCGGCTATGCGTCGCCGTGGGCGGCGCCCGGCGTGCCGCTCAAGGCCATCAAATGGATGTTCCAGCAGCATGCGCCGCTGTCGATCCGTCCCGACGGCACGCTGTTCCAGCTGCAGTGGATGTGGCAGATGCTGATGAACTGCAGCGCCGACCGCTATGCCGTCAACAAGGAGCGCATGGTGCGGCTGGCCGAGTACAGCCGCGACTGCATCCGCGCGTTGCGCGCCGAAACGGGCATCGCCTACGAGGGCCGGCAGCAAGGCACGCTGCAGGTCTTCCGCACCGACGAGCAGCTCGAAGGCGCGGCCAAGGACATCGCCGTGCTCGAGGAAGCGGGCGTGCCCTACCAATTGCTGTCGCGCGAGGATCTCGCCGCGAGCGAACCGGCGCTGGCCGCGGTCAGCCACAAGCTGACCGGCGGCCTGCGCCTGCCCAACGACGAAACCGGGGACTGCCAGCTGTTTACCCAACGGCTGGCGGCCATGGCCGAGCGTCTGGGCGTGCAATTCCTGTACAACCGTTCGATCGACAGCCTGATGACGCAGGGCACCGCCGTGACCGGCGCCATCGTCGGTGGCGAACCGGTCTTCGCCGACGCCGTGGTGGTCGCGCTGGGCAGCTGGTCGACCCCGTTCATCAAGGACTTCGTGCGGATTCCGGTCTATCCGCTGAAGGGGTTCTCGATCACCGTGCCGATGACCGACGCGGCGTGCAGCCCGGTATCGACCGTGCTGGACGAGACCTACAAGGTCGCGATCACCCGCTTCGACGACCGCATCCGCGTCGGCGGCATGGCGCAGATCGTCGGCTATGACCGGTCACTGGACCCGGCCAAGCGGCGCACGCTCGAGCACGTGGTGACGGACCTGTTCCCCGGCGCCGGCGACGTGGCCCGTGCCTCGTTCTGGACCGGCCTGCGCCCGATGACGCCGGACGGCACGCCGATCGTCGGCCCGACCCCGGTCAAGGGACTGTGGCTCAATACCGGCCACGGCACGCTGGGCTGGACCATGGCGTGCGGCTCCGGCAAGCTTCTCGCCGATCTGGTGTCCGGCGCCTCCCCGGCCATCCGCGCGGACGATCTGTCGGTGGCGCGCTATCTACGGCAGCCGACCAGGCATCCGGCGCCAAGGCCGGCGGCTGCCTGATCGGCTCGGCGCTTCAGGCCTGCCGATCGGCACAGGCGAAAGCGGCGGAACACGTTCCGCGGACAGCAAGACGGCCGGCAGCGGCCGTCTCTTTTTTTGCGGACCGATCCCGCAACACCATGCCGGCGAGAAAAAGCGCGCGGGCAGCCGGCATTGCACATTGGCGAGTCCGTCCCCCTCTCTACCCGCCACGATCGTCGCTGGCATCCAAGCCGCCGTCCGATCGCGGCACCTTGCCGGAGCGCTCTCATGCCAAACGATGCCCTGATCCTGTCCGCCAACACCAGCATGCCGTCCACCGGCACAGCCACGGACCCCGCCCCTCGTTCTCACATCGGCATTCTTCCCCTCACGGCTGACGACAGCGTCGGCATCAGCAGCCCTGTATTGCCGCATGGTCGTCAGGGCTGCGAAGCTGCCCATTTCATTGGAAGCGCGCCTGGATCTCGCCTGCGAACTGCTGCAGAACGCCATCGCGGATTCGCCGACGACGGTCGTGCGCGCGATGATCACGGTGCTATGGGCGTTCCAGCACACGGCAAGCGCAGAAGCACACCCTTGGCTGCAGCATGTCGAGGAACACCTGCACCACCGCATGCGGGACAAGGCGTTGCCGATGCGGGGCGCGCTGATGGTCCACTATCTCGCCATGATTCGGGGATTGCCGATCGAGCAATGCAACGTGGCGTACTGGGTCGATACCGTGTCGACGTTTACCGCGGCGCAGGCTGCCGACACGCTGGCCTCGGCCACGCGCTGGCTGTTTCCGCCCACCGACTCGCGTCAATGCGAGGCTTCGCTGGACGCCTTGCTTGAGGCGGCTCGCATGATGCGGGACGCCGATGGCCGGGCGCTCGCGGAGCAGGCACCGCTGCTGTCAACCCTGATCGCCTGCTTGCACGAGCCGGAGCCCCGATACTGGCCGGACAGAAGCCCCGCCTGGGAGCGGCTCCATGACGCCGTGCAGGCGTTGCCGCTTGCCGTACAGGCCGAACCGATGCACCGGCTGGCGATGGGCGTGGCGCTTTGCAGCAACGACCGACCGACCATGGAACGGCATTGGGACGCGCTGTTCGAAGCCGCTGGCCGGCTTGTCCCTGCCGACAGCTTGCCGGTGTTGACCGCGCTCGTCAGCCAGTTCAACTCGGTGCCGTGGAGCGTCGAGCAACGTCGTCTCGACGTTGACCAGAACGACGCAGGCTACGACTCGGATGTCCGTTCGGACTCCGAATACTCCGACAGCGGCTCCGAAGACGGCTACATCATCTATACCTTGCCCCCGAGTCAACGTCACATGCAGCCCGACTACCCGGCCGCCCAATGGGCGATCGCCGAACGTTGCGTGCGGCTGCTGGACAGCACACTCGCATGGCCCGAAGTGCAGCGCGACGCCCTACGGGCGTTGGTGGGCACGATGCTGAGAAGCCGCCTGCGCTACTGGAATCGCGAGCCGCTGAGCATGGTCGGGTCCGACTCAACCAGCCGCGATAGTGGCCGAGACAGTGGCAGAGACAGCGGCCGCGCCCAAGTGCCAGGCGCCGAACAACGGCGCCCCACCGGCGAACGTCAGAACTGCGCTTCGGTCAGCGCGTTGACCGGCCCCGCGCCCCGCACGATTGCGTCGCCAATGCCTCTGGCCTGGGACAACACGTGCTCGGCGTAAAAATGCGCGGTGGCGATCTTTGCGTCGTGGAAATCCGGATCGGGCTGCTTGAGCGGGCCGACGGCCAGCATCGCTCGGGCCAACTGCCATCCGCACAGGACAACCCCGCACAACTTCAGATACGGCACGCTGCCGGCAAACGCCGCATTGGGATCGGTCTTGCCATTGGCGACGATGAAGTCGATCGCCTGCTCCAGCGCGGCGCGGCCCCTGGCCAGTTGGGCCTGCATCGCGGCGAACGGCGCACCGCCATGCGCGGCCAGCGCGGCCTCGGTCTCGGCGATGCGCGCGCAGATGCCGCGCGCCACCGTGCCGCCATCGCGCACGGTCTTGCGGCCGACCAGGTCGTTGGCCTGGATCGCCGTGGTGCCCTCGTAGATCGGCAGGATGCGCGCGTCGCGATAGTGCTGCGCGGCGCCGGTCTCCTCGATGAAGCCCATGCCGCCGTGGACCTGCACGCCCAGGCTCGTCACGTCGATCGACAGTTCGGTACTCCAGCCCTTGATCACCGGTACCAGGAACTCGTAGAAGGCCTGGCTCTCGCGGCGCACCGCCTCGTCCGGATGCTGGTGCGCGGTATCGCAGGCCGCGGCGCCGACGTAGGCCAGCGCACGCGCGCCTTCAGTCAGCGCACGCATCGTCATCAGCATGCGCTTGACGTCGGGATGATGAATGATGGTGACCGCCTGCCGTGCCGAACCGTCGACCGGGCGGCTCTGCACCCGCTCGCGGGCATAGGCGACGGCCTGCTGATAGGCGCGCTCGGACACCGCGATGCCCTGCATGCCGACCGAGAAGCGGGCCGCATTCATCATGATGAACATGTACTCGAGGCCGCGGTTCTCCTCGCCGACCAGCGTACCGATCGCGCCGCCGTGGTCGCCGAACTGCAGCACCGCGGTAGGGCTCGCCTTGATGCCGAGCTTGTGTTCGATCGAGACGCAGTGCACGTCGTTGCGCGCACCGAGCGAGCCGTCCGCGTTGACCAGGAACTTGGGGACGATGAACAGCGAGATGCCCTTGACCCCTTCCGGTGCGTCAGGCGTCCTGGCCAGTACCAGGTGCACGATGTTCTCCGCCATGTCGTGCTCGCCGTAGGTGATGAAGATCTTGGTGCCGAACAGCTTGTAGGTGCCGTCGCCCTGCGGCTCGGCGCGCGTGCGCACCGCGGCCAGGTCGGAGCCGGCCTGCGGCTCGGTCAGGTTCATCGTGCCGGTCCACTGGCCCGAGATCAGCTTGGGCAGGAAGGCCTGCCGCTGCGCGTCGCTGCCGGCGGTCAGCAGCGCCTCGATGGCGCCGTCGGTCAGCAGCGGACACAGCGCGAACGACAGATTGGCCGAGTTCAGCATCTCGTTGCACGCCGTGGCGATCAGCTTGGGCAAACCCTGGCCGCCGAACTCCTGCGGATGCAGCACGCCCTGCCAGCCGCCCTCGCCGAACTGGCGGAAGGCCTCCTTGAAACCGGGCGTGGTCGTCACCGCGCCGTCCTTCCAGCTGCTCGGCTCGATATCGCCGGCACGGTTCAGCGGCGCGATCACCTGCTCGGTGAACTTGGCCGCTTCCTCGAGCACGGCTTGGGCGGTGTCGGCCGTCGCTTCCTCGAAGCCCGGCAATTGACTGACGGCATCCAGCCCGGCCAGTTCGTTGATCGCGAACAGCATGTCCTTGAGCGGGGCGCGGTAGGTCATCGAAGTCTCCGTTATCGCGATGGGCCGCAACAGGTAGTGGCTGCGACCGTTCGATACAGCGTATAAAAAAGCCGCTCGCGGGCGTGCCCGGAACGGCTTGTCTTGGCTTTTCTTATATGGGATGCGCGGCTTCGGCCGGCCGCGGCACCGGGCGGCGCCGCGGCCGGCGTGCGATCAGCCCAGGGCCGCCACCAGCTCCGGCACCACGGTGTTCAGATCACCCACCAGGCCGTAGTCGGCGACCGAGAAGATCGGCGCCTCGGCGTCCTTGTTGATCGCGACGATCACCTTGGAGTCCTTCATGCCGGCCAGATGCTGGATCGCTCCCGAGATACCGACGGCGATGTACAGCTGCGGCGCGACGATCTTGCCGGTCTGGCCGACCTGGTAGTCGTTCGGCACGAAGCCGGCGTCCACCGCGGCGCGCGAGGCGCCCAGCGCGGCGCCCAGCTTGTCGGCCAGCGGCGTCAGCACCTTGGTGTAGTTCTCGCCCGAGCCGACGCCACGGCCGCCCGACACGATGATCTTGGCGGCGGTCAGTTCGGGACGATCGCTCTTGGTCACTTCACGCGACACGAATTGCGAGATGCCGGCATCGGCCGCGGCGGGCACGGTGTCGACCGAGGCCGAGCCGCCTTCCGCGGCGGCCGGATCGAACGCGGTGCCGCGCACGGTGATCACCTTGATCTTGTCCGAGGACTTGACCGTGGCGATCGCGTTGCCGGCATAAATCGGGCGCTCGAAGGTGTCCGGGCCGTCGACCTTGGTGATGTCCGACAGCTGGGCCACGTCCAGCTTGGCCGCAACGCGCGGCAGCACGTTCTTGCCGTAGGCGGTGGCCGGCGCGAGGATGTGGCTGTAGTCGCTGGCGATCGCCAGCACCTGCTCGGCGACGTTCTCGGCCAGGCCTTCGCCGAAGTACGGCGCATCGGCCAGCAGCACCTTGGCGACGCCGGCGATCTTCGCGGCCGCCTCGGCGGCGGCCTGGGCGTTGGCGCCAGCAACCAGCACGTGGACGTCGCCGCCGCATTGGGCCGCGGCGGTCACGGTGTTCAGGGTCGCGCCCTTGATCGATTGATTGTCGTGTTCAGCAATGACGAGTGCAGTCATGTTCGTATCTCCTGGCGCGCTTAGATGACCTTGGCTTCGTTCTTGAGCTTCTGCACCAGCGTCGCAACGTCCGGCACCATCACACCCGCGCTGCGCTTGGGCGGCTCGACGACCTTCAGCGTCTGCAGACGCGGCGCCACGTCGACGCCCAGGTCTTCCGGCTTCACGGTTTCCAGCGGCTTCTTCTTGGCCTTCATGATGTTCGGCAGCGTGACATAGCGCGGCTCGTTCAGGCGCAGGTCGGTGGTCACCACCGCCGGCAGCTTGACCGACAGCGTTTCCAGGCCGCCGTCGACTTCGCGCGTCACCGAGGCCTTGCCATCGGCGATCACGACCTTCGAGGCGAAGGTCGCCTGCGGCAGGCCGGCCAGCGCGGCCACCATCTGGCCGGTCTGGTTGGAGTCGTCGTCGATGGCCTGCTTGCCCAGGATCACCAGCTGCGGCTGCTCCTTGTCGATCAGCGCCTTCAGCAGCTTGGCCACGGCCAGCGGCTGCAGGTCTTCGCTGCTCTCGACCAGGATGCCGCGGTCGGCGCCGATCGCCATCGCGGTACGCAGCGTTTCCTGGCATTGCGCCACGCCGCAGGAGACCGCCACCACCTCGGTGGCCACGCCGGCTTCCTTCAAGCGGACCGCCTCTTCCACGGCGATCTCGTCGAACGGGTTCATGCTCATCTTCACGTTGGCCAGGTCGACGCCCGAGCCATCGGACTTCACACGGACCTTGACGTTGTAGTCAACCACGCGCTTGACTGCGACGAGTACTTTCATGCGCTCACTCCACTGATTGTCAGAAATTTGGTTCGCTCGCCATTATAACCACCGGGTCGGCGGCGCCCGGAATTTTCGAACGACCGTACTATTTTATAGGCAAAGAATTGCCGGGCATAGCCCGGCAGGCGATTCGCGGCCGATGACTGCGCCGAACACTGTGCCGTTTGTCGACCGGTATTGTGCCGCAGAACGCCCGGCGCGGCACAGAGGCGACGGCCGGTTTCGAGGTTTTGTTCGATACCCGGCCGCAAGTGCTTGCCCCGGGGCTTACCAGGCGGTGATCACCGACTCCTTGAAGGTCTTGGTGACGTACTGCTTGATCTCCGGCGAGTGGTAAGCCTTGATCAGCTTGGCGACCCAAGGCTTGTTCTTGTCGGCCTCGCGCACGGCGATCAGGTTGGCGTACGGACCCTTCGGGCCTTCCATCGCGATCGCGTCCTTGGTCGGCGACAGGCCGGCCGATTCGGCGTAGTTGCCGTTGATCGCGGCGGCATCGAGGTCGTCCAGCGAGCGCGGCAGCTGCGCGGCGTCCAGCTCGACGATGCGGACCTTCTTCGGATTCTCGACGATGTCCAGCGGCGTGGCCTTCAGGCCGGCGTCCGCACGCAGCTTGATCACGCCCTTGCTCTGCAGCAGCAGCAGGCCGCGGCCGCCGTTGGTCGGATCGTTGGGCACGCCGACGCGGGCGCCCTGCTTGAGCTGGTCGAGCGACTTGATCTTCTTCGAGTAGACGCCCATCGGGAACGTGACGGTATAGCCGACGTTGGCGAACTTGTAGCCGCGGTCCTTCATCTGCGCCTCGAGATACGGCAGATGCTGGTAGCTGTTGGCGTCGAGGTCGCCGGCGGCCAGCGCGGCGTTCGGCTGGATGTAGTCGCTGAACTCGACGACCTGGATGTTCAGGCCGTCCTTGGCGGCGACCTTCTTGACCTGTTCCATGATCTGGGCGTGCGGACCACCGGTCACGCCGATCTTGATCGGCTTGTCCTGGGCCACCGCCGCGGTGGCGAGGCTGGCACCGAGCGCGGCGCCGATGATCCATTGCAGCAGGCTACGACGTTGCATGTCTGACTTCCTTTGCGATGCGTTCTGGGTTGAGTCTGGGATAAGGCAAGAAACCAAAATGAAAACGATACCGTCCGGTGCCGGATGGCGCTCAGCGATGGCTGATCCGGCGGACCAGCCAGTCGCCGAAGCTCTGCACCGCCTGCACCAGCACGATCAGGATCAGCACCACCGCCACCATCACCTCGGTGATGTAGCGCTGGTAGCCATAGCGGATGCCGAGGTCGCCCAGGCCGCCGCCGCCGATCGCGCCGGCCATCGCCGAATAGCCGACCAGGCTGACGAAGGTGATCGTCAGGCCGGCGACGATGCCGGGCATGGCCTCGGGCAGCAGCACCTTCCAGACGATCTGGCCCGTGCTGGCACCCATCGATTGCGCCGCTTCCACCAGGCCCTTGTCGACCTCGCGCAGCGCGCTCTCGACCAGTCGCGCGATGAACGGAATTGCCGCGATCGTCAGCGGCACCACGGCCGCCGCGGTACCGATCGAGGAGCCGGCCAGGAAGCGCGTGAACGGAATCACCACCACCAGCAGGATGATGAACGGGATCGAGCGCACCGCGTTGACGACCACGCCGATCAGCCGGTTGAACAAGGGATGTGCAATCGGGCCGCCCCGGTCGGTCAGATGCAGCACCACGCCGAGCGGCACGCCGAGCAAGGCGCCGATCACGCCCGAGATGCCGACCATCACCAGGGTCTCGCCCAGCGAGGTCACAAACAGGTCGAACAGCTCAGACCACATGCTCGTACTCCTCCACCACCACGCCCTGCTCCTGCAGGAATGCCATTGCCGCCTTGACGTTGTCGGCCTCGCCGGTGGCCATGATGGCCAGCGAGCCGAAGGCCTGTCCCTGGATCTCGTCGATATGCCCGTGCAGGATGTTGAAGTCCAGCCCGTAGCGGCGGATCGCCTGCGCCAGCACCGGCTGGTCGACGCCCTCGCCGGTGAAGGCGAGGCGGTAGACATGGTCGCGCCCGTTGCCGAGCCGGCTTTCGACGCGCTTGAGCACGCTGGCCGGCAGCTCCTGCGCGATCACGTCGCCGATCATCGCGCGCGTGACCGCATGCTGGGGCCGCAGGAAGACATCGATGACCTGGCCCTGCTCCACCACGCAGCCGGCATCGAGCACAGCGACGCGGTCGCAGACCTGTTTGATGACCTCCATCTGGTGCGTGATCATCACGATGGTCAGCCCCAGGTCGCGGTTGATCTGCTTGAGCAGGTCGAGGATCGAACGCGTGGTTTCCGGGTCGAGCGCCGAGGTGGCCTCGTCCGACAGCAGCACCTTGGGCTTGCTGGCCAGCGCGCGGGCAATGCCGACGCGCTGCTTCTGCCCGCCGCTGATCTGCGCCGGATAGCGGTCCTTCAGCGCCGACAGTCCGACCAGCTCGAGCAGCGGCAGCACCGTCGCCGCGATCTCGTCACGGCTCTTGCCGGCCAGCTCCAGCGGCAGCGCCACGTTGTCGTAGACGGTGCGGGAGGACAGCAGGTTGAAATGCTGGAAGATCATGCCGATGTCGCGGCGCGCCAGCCGCAGCGCGGAGGCATCCAGCGCGGTCAGGTCCTGCCCGGCGACGATCACGCGGCCGGCGGTCGGACGGTTCAGCAGGTTGATGGCGCGCACCAGCGTACTCTTGCCGGCGCCGCTGCGGCCAATGATGCCGAAGACTTCGCCTGGCGCGATGGACAGGCTGACATCCCGCAAAGCGTGCACATCCCCGGTCGCACCGGGGAATCGCTGCGAGAGACCTTGCAGTTCGATCATGAGACAGAGCGAAAAGAAAACGGCAACAGCCGGGACGGGGTCTCCAGCGCTGCTGCCGCATTTATCGTTTTTGGATGTAACGGGCTATTTTAAGCGATCCGCTTCTTACCAGAAACGACTTTTTGCCGATGTCTTTAGACGAAAAGGGAATAAGGCGACGGTATTGAGTGCCGGCATGTCAACTCGGGCGCCATGCCGGCGGCCGCTTGTCGATGAACGCCTGCACGCCCTCCAGCGCCGACTCGTCCATCATGTTGCACGCCATAGTCTGCCCGGCCAGCTGATAGGCCGCCTCCACACCCATTTCCAGCTGGCGGTAGAACAGTCCCTTGCCCGCCGCGATCGCCGCGGCCGGCTTGGCGCAGATGCTGGCGGCCAGCTTCGCCACCTCGCCGTCCAGTTCGGCGGCCGGCACCACCCGGTTGACGAGACCGCGCGCCTGCGCCTCGCGGGCGCCGATCATCTCGCCGGTCAGCAGCATCTCCATCGCGTGCTTGCGATGCAGGTTGCGCGACAGCGCCACGCCGGGCGTCGAACAGAACAGACCCAGGTTGACGCCCGACACGGCAAAGCGCGCGTCGTCGGCCGCCACCGCCAGGTCGCACATCGCCACCAGCTGGCAACCCGCCGCGGTGGCGATGCCGTGCACGCGCGCGATCACCGGCTGCGGCATGCGCTGGATCGCCAGCATCATGCGCGTGCAGCGGTCGAACAGGCGGCGGTAGTAATCGTGCGACGGCTGGGCGCGCATCTCGCGCAGATCGTGCCCGGCGCAGAAGGCCCGACCGGCCCCGGCCAGCACCACCACGCGCACGGCGGGATCGCCGGCGATGCGGGTCAGCGCCTCGGTCACGGCATCGATCAGCGCCTCGGACAGCGCGTTGAAGGCGTCCGGACGCTGCAGGGTCAGGCGCAGCACACCGGGGGCATCCTGGCTTTGCACCAGCAGCGCCCCGGCAGCTTGTACGTGTTCCGATTCGGCCATGATCGTCTCCTGTTGTCGTGTTGGCGTGCTGTCGTGCTGTGGCGGAACGAGTGCGCTTGCCCTACCGCTCCAGCAGCACCTTCAGATGCGCCAGCACGCTGCGTCCCAGCGCGCTGAGGTTGTAGCCGCCTTCCAGGCAGCTGACGATGCGCCCCTGCGCATGCTGCCGCGCCAGCGTCATCAGCTCGGTCGTGATCCAGGCATAGTCCTGCTCGACCAGCCCCATCTGCCCCAGGTCGTCCTCGCGATGCGCGTCGAAACCCGCCGAGATGAACAGCATCTGCGGGCGGAAGGCCTGCAGCCGCGGCATCCAGATCGTCTCGACCACCTCGCGCACCGCCATGCCGTTCGTGTAGGCCGGCAGCGGAATATTGGCCATGTTGTTGGCGACGTGCTCCGTCCCGCTGTACGGGTAGAACGGATGCTGGAAGAAGCTGCACATCAGCACGCGCTCGTCGCCGCGGAAGGCGGCCTCGGTGCCGTTGCCGTGATGCACGTCGAAGTCGATGATGGCCACCCGTTCGAGCCCGTGCGCGTCGAGCGCATGGCGAGCGGCGATGGCGACGTTGTTGAAGAAGCAGAAGCCCATCGCGCGATCGGGCTCGGCGTGATGGCCCGGCGGCCGCACGCAGCAGAAGGCGTTCTCCAGCTCGCCGGCGATCACGGCGTCGGTAGCGGCCACCGCGGCGCCGGCCGCATGCGTGGCCGCGGCCAGCGTATGCGCGTTCATCGCGGTATCGGGATCGATCGCGTGGTAGCCGCTGGCGGGGCTCGCTTCGTGCAGTCCGTCGACATAGCCGGACAGGTGCACGCGCTCGATCTGCTCGCGGCTGGCGGCCGGCGCCTCGCGGCGGTCCAGCAGGCCGTCGATGCCGTGCGAGATCAGGTGGTCTTCGATGGCGGTCAGTCGTTCCGGACACTCGGGATGGAACTGCCCCATCTCGTGCAGCAGGAATTCGGGATGCGTGTAGTAGCCGGTCGGCATGGGATTTCAGCGCGTTTATCGAGGCGTTGTTGGGCGCGTGGCGGGCACTCCATTGGGTGCGCCGCTGTCTCCATCCCCGTACGTTAGCACAGCGGATGCCCGGCAACGCGGCAGCCGCCTTCCCCGTCCGGTCGTATCGTCCCGTGATGTTTTGCGCCGGATGCGTCCGCTATACTCGGTCCCGACTTGCAAAGGACACCATGACCGAACACACGCGTACCCTGCGCCGCCCTCTGCTGGGCGCCGCGCTCTGCTCCGTGGCGCTTGGCCTGTGCGGCGCCACGCCCTCGCTGCTGGCGGCCGGCAAGCGCCGCGTCAGCTTCCAGGAGGAAGAAATCGATCCCGGCCGCTATCGCAATGGCGGCAACCCGCAGGCGGCCGCCTTCATCGACGAGATGGTCGCGAAGCATGGCTTCTCGCGCGCGACCCTGAACGACTGGTTCGGACAGGCCGTCTATTCGGCCACGGTGGCGCGCCTGATCATGCCGCCGGCAACACCAGGCCGTAAAAGCTGGCGCACCTACCGCTCCCGCTTCATCGAACCGATCCGCATCAACGCGGGCGTGCGCTTCTGGCAGCAGCACCGCGACACGCTGCGCCGCGCGGAAAGCGAGTTCGGCGTGCCGGCCTCGGTGATCGTCGGCATCATCGGCGTCGAGACGATCTACGGACGCGACATGGGCACGTTCCGCGTGCTCGACTCGCTGTCGACTCTGGCCTTCGACTATCCCGATACGCCCAATCGCGCCAGCCGCTCGGCAATGTTCCGCGCGCAGCTGCAGGACTACCTGCTGTGGTGCCGCGATACCCGCACCGACGTGTTCTCGGTGCTCGGCTCGTATGCGGGTGCGATCGGCATTCCGCAGTTCATGCCGACCAGCCTGCGCGAATACGCGACCGACTTCGACCGCGATGGCCATATCGACTTGCGCAACAGCCCGGTCGATGCGATCGGCAGCGTCGGCCGCTTTCTGCAATTGCACGGATGGGAGCCGGGCCGGCCGGTGGTATGGCGCCTGGCCCAGGATGAAGGCAGCCGCGGCATCGCGTCGGCCGCGGCCGACGGCGAGCCGTGGCCGACGCGCACGCTCAATCAGCTGACGCGCGCCGGCCTGCGGCTGGACGAGCCGATCGACGTCGCGCGCGAAGGCGAGACCGGGGTACTGGTGGTGGACCTGCCGACGCCCGATGCGCCGACCGACTACATGCTCGGGCTGCGCAATTTCTATGTGCTGACGCGCTACAACCGAAGTTTCTTCTACGCGCTGGCGGTCTATCAGCTGGGCGAGGCCGTCAAGGCCGCGATGGTGTAAGGACTGACCGGTCCGGGTCCGGGTCCGGCCGGCGCTTTACCTGCTTCAGCGGGCAGCGCCGGCCTTCAGCGGCTGGGGTTCACAGAACCGGGTCGATGACCCGCGTTCAGGCGGGGAAGACGCCGGTCGACAGATAGCGGTCGCCGCGATCGCAGACGACGAACACGATGGTCGCGTCGCGCACCTCCTCGGCGATCCGCAGCGCCACGCACAGCGCGCCGGCGGCCGAGATACCGCAGAAGATGCCTTCCTCGCGCGCCATGCGACGCGCCATGTGCTCGGCGTCGGCCTGGCTGACCGGCTCGGTGCGGTCGATATGGCGCGGGTCGTAGATCTTCGGCATATAGGCTTCCGGCCATTTGCGGATGCCCGGAATGCGCGAACCTTCGGCCGGTTGTGCGCCGACGATCTGGATCGCCGGATTCTGTTCCTTCAGGTAACGCGACACGCCCGTGATGGTGCCGGTGGTGCCCATCGCCGAGACGAAATGCGTGACGCGGCCTTCGGTGTCGCGCCAGATTTCCGGACCGGTGGTTTCGTAGTGCGACTGCGGATTATCCGGATTGGCGAACTGGTCGAGGATGATGCCCTTGCCGTCGCGCTCCATCGAATCGGCCAGGTCGCGCGCGTACTCCATGCCGCCCTTGACCGGGGTCAGGATGATCTCGGCGCCGTAGGCCGCCATGCTCTGGCGGCGCTCCATGCTCAGATCCTCGGGCATGATCAGCACCATCTTGTAGCCGCGGATCGCGGCGGCCATCGCCAGCGCGATGCCGGTATTGCCGGACGTCGCTTCGATCAGGGTGTCACCGGGCTTGATGCGGCCGCGCGCTTCTGCGCGCGCGATCATCGACAGCGCTGGCCGGTCCTTGACCGAACCGGCGGGATTATTGCCTTCGAGCTTGCCCAGAATCACATTGCCACGCTCGGCGTTGGCGGCTCCGGGAATACGCTGCAATTGCACCAGCGGCGTGTTGCCGATGGTGTCTTCGATCGTCTTGTAGGCCATGATGGGGCGAGTCCAAATGTCGGCGCCCATTGTAATGCAGTCGTCATGACCCTGCCGTCGGCGGGGCGGCAGGCGCGGCGGGGCAGCGATCAGCGATGGTGCTGCCCCGCCGCCAGTGCATCAGACGCGCGTGCGGCCCTTGCCGAGCAGGTGGTACAGCAGGATCGCGCCGAAGGTGGCGGTGCCGATCCCGCCCAGCGTCATGCCGCCGAAGCGCAGCGTCAGATCGCCGGCCGCAACCGTCAGCGTGGCGCCGACCGTGATCAGGTTGCGCGAATCGGAGAAGTCGACCCGGTTCTCGACCCAGATACGGCCCGCGGTGGCGGCGATCAGGCCGAACACCACGATGGTCAGGCCGCCGATGACAGGACCCGGAATGGTCAGGATCAGCGCACCGAACTTGGGCGAGAAGCCCAGCAGGATCGCCACCAGCGCGGCCACCACGAAGATCAGCGTCGAGTAGATCCGCGTCACCGCCATCACGCCCATGTTCTCGGCATAGGTGGTCACGCCGGTACCGCCGCCGGCGGCCGACAGCATCGTGGCGACGCCATCGCCGATAAAGGCGCGACCGATATACGGGTCCAGGTTGCGGCCCGTCATCACGCCGATCGCCTTGATATGGCCGAGGTTCTCCGCCACCAGCACGATCGCCACCGGCGCGATCAGCAGCATCGCGTTCAGTTCGAAGACCGGCGTGGTGAACGCCGGCAGGCCGAACCAGCTCGCGCTGGCCACGCCGGAGAAGTCGATCGGCTTGCCCAGGCCGAACGCATTGGCGCACACCCAGTAGGCCAGATAGCCGATCAGCCCGCCGATCAGCACCGGCAGCCGACCGATCATGCCGGGCGCGCGCACCGCCACCAGCCCGACCGCGACCACGGTCAGCAGGCCGATCCAGGTATCGAGCGCGGCGGCGCTGACCGCCTTGACCGCGACCGGTGCGAGGTTGAGCCCGATCGCGGCGACGATGGCGCCGGTCACCACCGGCGGCATCAGCCGCTCGACCCAGCCATAGCCGGCGGCCTGCACCACCAGGCCAATCACGGTATAGAGCAGGCCGGCGGCGATGATGCCGCCCAGCGCCAGCGGAATATTCGGATTCGGGCCGCTGCCGGCATAGCCGGTGGCCGCGATGACGACCGCAATGAAGGCGAAGCTGGAACCGAGGTAGCTCGGCACGCGGCCGCGCACGAACAAAAAGAAGATCAGCGTGCCGATGCCCGAGAACAGGATCGCGATATTGGGGTTGAAGCCCATCAGGATCGGCGCGATCGCGGTCGAGCCGAACATCGCCACCACGTGCTGGATGCCTGCCAGCACCGTCTGCCCGGTGGGCAGCCGTTCGTCCGGCGCGATCACGCCCTCGGTCTTCAGTGTCCAGCGCGGCAGGAATCCCGCCTCGTCGCCATTCGCCATCGTTCAGCTCCCGTTCTGAGGTGGCCGCTGGCGCGCCGCGCCCGGCCGTTCTAGATGATGTGTTTTCGTCCGCAGGGCGCGGCATGCGTCACCGGTGGCTCCCGGGTCGCGCCTTGCGCCGCCGGCTCGCTTCGCCCCCTACGCTTGCCTCTCCATCGAGAGACGAACGAGGCGCCCTGCCGCAGCGCCCGCATCATACTCCCTGGTCCAGGGCCTGCGAAGCGCCACGGCGTCCGATTGGCGGCGCCGCGACATTGCCGTGCCGCTCAGGCGTTAGCACGAGCCATGCCCGCGCAGGGCGGCGATGGAGGCCGTGCCGCTCAGTGCGCGGTCCTGGTGGCCTTGCCTGAACCCTTGCCGGCCGGCGCGACTGCGGCAGCCGTCGGTGCGGCGGCGGTCGGCTTGGCGCCCCTGGCTGCCGGCAACGCCCCGCTCTTGCCGATGTTCAGTCCCTCGCCCTGCAGGCGCACGACCGACTTCGGCCCCAGGCCCTTGACTCGCTCGGCCAGATCGCTGGCATCCTTGAACGCGCCCTGCTTGCCGCGCTCCTCGACGATCCGGCGCGCCATCGCCGGGCCGATTCCCTTGACGGTGGTCAGCGCCGCCTCGTCGGCACTGTTGACGTCGACGGCGGCCAGCGCGCTGCCGGCCAGCGCGATCGACAGGCCCAGGCACCATGCCAGCGCCAGCAAGGTTTGCTTGATCATGAACAGGCTCCTTCTCCGGTGACCGGAGTTCGGCTTCGTTGGCGATGCCCGGGCGGGCATGCCGCCCCGTCGTCGCGACGGGGTAGGCCGAGAATAAGAGCCACGGGGACTGGCGGCGCGCCGTGCAACAAATGTTGACGCCGCCGGTTTGCGGGGAAACGACAGTGGAGGGGCGACCGCGGGTCATAACCAGGCGGCCGCACGGGCTTCAGCCGCCCCGCTCCAGCAGCCAGCGGCAATAGCGCGCCACGCCTTCCTCGACCGTATAGAAGGGCGCCGTATAGCCTGCGCCGCGCAGCCGCGACACATCGGACTGCGTGAAGCACTGGTACTTGCCGCGCAGCGCGTCGGGGAACTTGATGTATTCGATCAGCCCTTCCTGCTCCATCTCGTCGAGCGTCAGCGGCGGCTTGCCTTCCGCGCCGCGCAGCGTGTTCACGACGGTGGTGGCGATGTCGTTGAATGGCTGCGCGCGTCCGGTGCCGAGATTGAAGATGCCGGACTTCTCGGGATGGTCCAGGAAGAACAGGTTGACCTTGACCACGTCCTCGACCGAGACGAAATCGCGGCTGTGGCCGCCCGGGCCATAGCCGCCGTATTCGCCGAACAGCTTGACGGTGCCGTCGGCGCGGAACTGGTTGAAGTTGTGGAAGGCCACCGACGCCATGCGGCCCTTGTGGCCCTCGCGCGGACCGTAGACGTTGAAGTAGCGAAAGCCGACGATCTGCGAGTGCGCATTCGGCAGCGTGCGCCGCACCAGCTGATCGAACAGGAACTTCGAGTAGCCGTAGACGTTCAGCGGCTTCTCGTATTCGCGGTCTTCCTTGAAGGTCTGCGAGGCGCCGTAGGTGGCCGCCGACGACGCATAGAGAAACTGCACGCCCTGCTCCAGGCACGCCTGCATCAGCGCCTTGGTGTAGCGGTAGTTGTTCTCCATCATGTAGCGGCCGTCGGTCTCCATCGTGTCCGAACAGGCGCCCTCATGGAAAATGGCGCGGACCTTGCCGAATTCGCCGCGCGCGAAGCGGTCCAGGAAGTCGGTCTTGTCCAGATAGTCGGCGATCTCGCAATCGACCAGGTTGTGGAACTTGTCGGCGCGGGTCAGGTTGTCGACCGCGATGACATTGTTCTCGCCGCGCTCGTTCAGCCCCTTGACGAGGTTGCTGCCGACGAAACCGGCGGCGCCGGTGACGATAATGGTCATGGTGGATCCAGCAGTGATAAGGGGCGCGTCAGCCTTGCGCCGCGCCGAACAGTTCGGGATAGCTGACCACGGCCGTGCCCAGCTTGCCGACCACGATGCCGCCGGCGCGATTGGCGTGCTGCACCGCTTCCTTCAGCGGAACGCCGGCGCCGAGCATGGTGGCCAGCGTCGCGATCACGGTATCGCCGGCGCCCGACACGTCGTAGACCTCGCGCGCTTGCGCGGAGACGTGCAGCACTTCGGCCTCGGTGTACAGCGTCATGCCTTCCTCGGAGCGCGTCAGCAGCAGCGCTTCGAGCTGCAGCGCGCGGCGCAGGTTCTGCGCGCGGATGGTCAGGTCGGCCTCGGTCTTCCAGGCGCCGACCACATGGCGCATTTCCGCGCGGTTCGGCGTGATCAGCGTGGCGCCGCGGTAACGCGAATAGTCGTCGCCCTTGGGGTCGACCAGCACCATCTTGCCGGCGGCGCGGCCGCCTTCGACCATGCGCGAGACATGGGTCAGCCCGCCCTTGCCGTAGTCGGACAGCACCAGCACCTCGTAGTCGCCGATCAGCGCCTGGAAACGGTCCTGCACGGACAGCAGCACCTCGTGCGCCGGCGGGTTCTCGAAGTCCACGCGCAGCAGCTGCTGCTGGTGCGCGACCACGCGCAGCTTGATCGTGGTATTGACGCTGCGGTCGCGATAGAGAAACGGCTGCACGTGTTCCGCGGCCAGCAGGTTCTCCAGCATGCTGCCCGGTTCGTCGTCGCCGACCACCCCCAGCATGCCGACCGACGCGCCCAGCGCGGCGGCGTTGCGCGCCACGTTGGCGGCGCCGCCCAGGCGCTCCTCGCTGCGCTTGACCTGGACCACCGGGACCGGGGCTTCCGGCGAAATCCGGTCGACATCGCCGAACCAGTAGCGGTCCAGCATCATGTCGCCCACCACCAGGATGCGCGATTGCTGGATCTGTTCGCGAGAGATCGGGTTCCTGTTCATGAGCTTCCTTTCTGGCCGGCACGCCGCCTGGCGGCCGCACCGGCATGTTGCGTCAGGCCGCCGCCGCGGGCCGGCCGATCGCGTGATATTCGATGCCGGCCTCCTGCATCGCGGCCGGCTCATACAGATTGCGCCCGTCAAATACGACCGGCGTCTTCAGGCGCCGCCGGATCTGCGCGAAGTCCGGGCTGCGGAACACCTTCCATTCGGTGACGATCGCCAGCGCGTCGGCGCCGTCGAGCGTCTCCATCTGCGCGTCGCAGAACGTCACGCGCTCGAAGCCGCCTTCGATCCCCGCCAGGTCCTGCGCCAGCGCGCGCCGGGCTTCCTGCATCGCCACCGGATCGTGGACCCGCAGCGACGCGCCGCGCGAGACCAGCTCGCGCGCCAGCACCCGCGACGGCGCCTCGCGCATGTCGTCGGTATTCGGCTTGAACGCCAGGCCCCAGATCGCGAACGTGCGCCCGCTCAGGTCCTCGCCGAAGCGCTGCACGACCTTGTCGCCGAGCACGCGCTTCTGCGCGTCGTTGACCGCCTCGACTGCCTCGAGCACGCGCATCGGCTTGCCGCTCGCCGCGGCCGTGCGCATCAGCGCCTGCACGTCCTTCGGAAAGCATGAGCCGCCGTAGCCGGCACCCGCATAGAGGAAACTGTAGCCGATCCGCGGATCGGAGCCGATTCCAAGCCGGACCAGCTCGATATCGGCACCGACCACGTCGGCCAGGTTGGCCAGCTCGTTCATGAACGAGATCCGCGTCGCCAGCATCGAGTTGGCCGCGTACTTGGTGAATTCGGCCGAGCGCACGTCCATGTAGAAGGTGCGCTCGTGATTGCGGTTGAACGGCGCGTACAGCTGCCGCATGATCGCCTTCGCATGACGGCCGGCGGCATCGTTGTTGCAGCCGAGCACGATGCGGTCGGGGCGCATGAAGTCCTCGACGGCGGCGCCTTCCTTCAGGAATTCGGGATTGGAGACCACCGAGAACTGCAGGTCCTCGAGCCCGCGCGTGGCCAGTTCCTCGCGGATCGCCGCGGCGACGCGGTCGCCGGTGCCGACGGGCACGGTGGACTTGTCCACCACGATCTTGAAGCCGGTCATATGCCGGCCGATATTGCGCGCGGCCGCCAGCACATACTGCAGGTCGGCCGAGCCGTCCTCGTCCGGCGGCGTGCCGACCGCGATGAATTGCACATCGGCATGGTCGACCGCGGCCGCGACATCGGTCGAGAACACCAGCCGTCCCGCTTCGCGGTTGCGCTGGATCAGGTCCTTCAGGCCCGGCTCGTAGATCGGCACGCCGCCCGCGTTGAGCAGCGCGATCTTCTCTTCATCGACGTCGAGGCAGAACACATCGTTGCCGAGTTCGGCGAGACAGGCGCCGGTGACCAGGCCGACATAACCGCTGCCGATGATGGTGACTTTCATGAGGACGACTCCGTGAGACGGGGCGGATCAGGCTGGACGCGGGCTCAGCCGAGCGCTTCGGTGCGCCGCGGCGCGTAGGATTCCCAGCGGTTGCAGCCGGGACATTGCCAGTAGAACAGGCGGGCGCGGAAGCCGCACTCGCGGCAGGTATAGCGCGCCAGGTTGCGAGTGCGCAGCTGCAGCAGGTCGCGGATCGCAGCGTCTTCCTGCGTGCTCGCATCGACGGTGGCATCGGCGGCGGCATCGGCCGCCGGCGCGCCATTGCCTTCGGCGACGTCCGCGGTCGCCGGCGCGGGTGCGGGCGCGGCGAGCGCGGCGCGCGCATCGAAGTAGCGCGTCAGCGCCTGCAGCGAGGGCTGGCGGCGCAGCTGCTCGCGCATCAGCGCGGCGGCGGCCGCCGGGCCGGCCAGTTCCAGTTCGGTGCGATAGGCGGTATCGAGCAGCTCCGCCGCAAGGCCGGTCTTGAGCAGGCCGCGCAGCCATTCGAGCGCCTTGCCCTGCTCGCCCAGGTCGCGGTACGCCTTGACCACGCGATCGGCCACCAGCGGCAGATAGCTGGCGTCCTGGCGTTCGATGCCGAGCCAGTGGCCCAGCGCCGCGCCGAGATCGCCCGACGCCATGGCGACGTCGCCCAGCAGGATCGGCGCACGCACGTTCTTGGGATTCTCGCGCAGCGCCTGCTCGAGCCAGCCGATCGCCTCGTCGGGCTGCTTGCGCTGCAGCGCGTCCTGCGCCAGCTCGCAGCAGAACTGCGCGATCTGCACGCTGTAATCCTGCTGGGTCGCGCTCTGCAGTTCGCGCGCGGCGTCGATGGCCTTGCGCCACTCCTTCTCGACCTCGTACAGCTCCAGCAGCACGCGCTTGGCCGAGGCCGCATAGGGGCCCGACATCAGCGCACGCAGCGCATCCTCGGCGCGGTCGAGCAGGCCGGCGCGCAGATAGTCCTGACCCAGTTCGTACAGCGCATGCTCGCGTTCGGTGTCGGGCAGATCGGGGCGCGTGGCCAGGTTCTGGTGCACGCGGATCGCGCGTTCGGTCTCGCCGCGGCGGCGGAACAGCGCGCCGAGCGCGAAATGCAGCTCGGTGGTTTCGGGATCGAGCCGCGCGACCTCGATGAAGGCATCGATCGCCTTGTCGGGCTGCTCGTTGAGCAGGAAGTTCAGGCCCTTGAAATACGAGCGCGGCAAGGCGCCCTGCTCGCTGATCGCCTGCCGCAGGTCGAGGCGGGCCGCCATCCAGCCGAGCCCGAATACGAGCGGAAGGGCCAGCAGCCACCAGGTTTCAAAATTCATTGCTTAGACTTTCGGGCCGATTACGTTGTAAGGCGCCACGGCCTTGGGGGAAGACGCCCCGGCGCCGTCGTCGACCGGCGTGCGCGCATTGCCGACCGCGCGGCGCAGGCGGGCGATCTCCAGCCGCTGACGCATCAGGCTGGGCGCCACCGAGATCAGCGCGGCCAGCGCGCCGAGCACGAAGGCGGCCAGCAGGATCAGGATCAGGGGCGCGCGCCAGACCGCATCGAAGAACAGCTGCAGCGACACATCGGCGGTATTGCGCAGGGCGAGCACGAACAGCAGCGCGAACAGGACGATACGGATAATCCAGGCGACAAGTTTCATGCGATTGACGAGATGTCTGCGGCGGCGTGGCGGCGAAAAAGCGCGAAAGGGCGAAAAGGCGTCCGTCGGCGCGCCGGCTGCCGGATGTCCAAACGGCAGGCCGGCCGCGGGCGGCGGTTCCCCGGCATTGTAGCGGAATCGATTGGCGCACACGGCGCGATCGAGGCTGGCGATGCGGGCAATTCTGGCGTCGCATCGGGATACGGAAAGGCCACTCAGACTCGCCGATCCGTACCACAGTTCCTCGCTTCGGCCGGCGACGCGCATAAAAAAAGCGCTCCTTGCGGAGCGCTTTTCGATTTCCTTGGCCGGCTTCGTTGCCGAAGCCTGCTGGAACTCAGGACTGCGCCAGATTCAGGCCGGAGCCTTCCTGCTGGACGCCAGGCATCGCGGTGCCATGCGTCAACGGACCGCGTTCGCCGCCAAGCGGGACATGCCCGTTGGCGGCGGCGCCGCCGCCATTGCCGCTGACATTGCCGTTCAGGCCCAGCGCGGTGCCATCGACACCGTTACCGCCGTTGCCATTGACACCGTGATCGCCGTTACCGCTGCCGTTGCCGGCCGCCGGATTGCGGTCGACCCGCTCGCGCAACTCCTTGCCCGCCTTGAAGTGCGGCACCCGTTTCTCGGGCACCAGCACCCGCTCGCCAGACTTGGGATTGCGCCCCACGCGCGGCGGCCGACGATTCAAACCGAAGCTGCCGAACCCGCGGATCTCGATGCGATGGCCATCGGCCAGCGCATCGGACATCGCGTCGAGGATCGTTTTGACCGAGATGTCCGCGTCCCGCAGCAGCAACTGCGGAAAGCGGGCAGCCAGCTTTTCGACGAGCTCGGACTTGGTCATGGCATCCGCGCGTGAGTTGGACGGTCGCGATGAACGCGATTACTGGTTGTCCTGGCCCAGCTTGGCCTTCAGCAGCGCGCCCAGGTTGGTCGTGCCAGCCGTGCCGGTGTCGGCCTGGAACTTCTGCATCGCTTCCTGCTGCTCAGCCGAGTCCTTCGCCTTGATCGACACGTTGATGTTGCGCGACTTGCGATCGATGTTGACGATCACCGCGGTCACCTGCTCGCCTTCCTTCAGCACGTTGCGGGCATCCTCGACACGGTCGGCCGAGATTTCCGAGGCGCGCAGATAGCCTTCGACGTCGTCGGCCAGCTGCACCACGGCACCCTTCGGGTCGACGGTCTTGATCGTCGCGGTGACGATCGAGCCCTTGTCATTGGCCGAGATGAAGTTGTTGAACGGATCGCCCGACAGCTGCTTGATGCCCAGCGAGATGCGTTCCTTGTCCACATCGATGCCCAGCACCACGGCCTCGACTTCGTCGCCCTTCTTGTACTTGCGCACGGCTTCTTCGCCCGACTCTTGCCAGGACAGGTCCGACAGGTGCACCAGGCCGTCGATGCCGCCGGGCAGACCGATGAACACGCCGAAGTCGGTGATCGACTTGATCTGGCCGGTCAGCTTGTCGCCCTTCTTGTGGTTGCGGCTGAAGTCGTCCCACGGATTGGCCTTGCACTGCTTCATGCCCAGGCTGATACGACGCTTGTCTTCGTCGATATCCAGCACCATGACTTCGACTTCGTCGCCCAGCTGGACAACCTTGGACGGGGCCACGTTCTTGTTGGTCCAGTCCATTTCCGACACGTGCACCAGGCCTTCGATGCCGGCTTCGATCTCGACGAACGCGCCGTAGTCGGTCAGGTTGGTGACCTTGCCGAACAGGCGGGTGCCTTGCGGGTAGCGGCGTGAGATGCCGACCCACGGATCTTCGCCCAGCTGCTTGACGCCCAGCGAGACGCGGTTCTTCTCTTGGTCGAACTTGAGGATCTTGGCGGTGATTTCCTGGCCAACCGACAGCACTTCGCTCGGATGGCGAACGCGGCGCCATGCCAGGTCGGTGATGTGCAGCAGACCGTCGATGCCGCCCAGGTCGACGAACGCACCGTAGTCGGTGATGTTCTTGACGATGCCGTTGACGATGGCGCCTTCCTTCAGGGTTTCCATCAGCTTCTGGCGCTCTTCGCCCAGGGTCGCTTCGACCACGGCGCGGCGCGACAGCACCACGTTGTTGCGCTTGCGATCCAGCTTGATGACCTTGAATTCCAGGGTCTTGCCTTCGTACGGCGTGGTGTCCTTGATCGGACGCACATCGACCAGCGAACCCGGCAGGAACGCGCGGATGCCGTTGACCATCACGGTCAGGCCGCCCTTGACCTTGCCGGTCACGGTACCCGAGATGATTTCGCCGTCTTCCAGCGCCTTCTCGAGGTTCAGCCACGATGCCAGGCGCTTGGCCTTGTCGCGGGACAGAATGGTGTCGCCATAGCCGTTCTCGAGCGCGTCGATGGCCACGGAAACGTAGTCGCCGGCCTGCACTTCGAGTTCGCCCTGGTCGTTCAGGAACTCCTCCACCGGGACGAAGGCTTCAGACTTCAGGCCGGCGTTGACGACCACGAAATTGTGGTCGATGCGCACGACTTCGGCCGAAATCACTTCGCCAGCCTTCATATTGGAGCGGGCGACGGATTCCTCGAACAGTGCGGCAAAGGATTCGTTGTTTTGCAGGTCGGACATAAACGTAAGTTAGCAATCCGCAATACCGTGGCCGGCGCGACGATCACGCTCAGTCTGCCAGGGTAGCGGGGTCAGGTTGAACCATGCCGGCGGCCCGTTCCGCTTGCGGTCGCGTTGATTGTCGCGTTCCGCTGCGGCCGGCTGCCGGCGCCCCATCGCGCAGCGTGGTCACCCCTGGGTCAGCGGACCCAGTTCGGCGTGCCACGCCAGCACCTGCGCCACCGCCTGATCCACCGTCATGTCGGAGGTATCGAGCAGTCGCGCATCCTCCGCGGGACGAAGCGGCGCGGCGGCACGGGAACGGTCCCGCGCGTCGCGCGCTTCCAAATCACGCAAAAGGTTTTCGATACTAGCAGAAATTCCCTTATCAATCAATTGTTTATAGCGCCTGCGAGCGCGTGCCTCGACGCTTGCGGTCAGGAACACCTTCAGGCGCGCGTCCGGGAAGATCACCGTGCCCATGTCGCGGCCGTCGGCCACCAGGCCGGGCAGCTTGCGAAAGCCCCGCTGCAGTGCCGTCAACGCATCGCGGACCGGCTGATGGACCGCCAGCGCGGAGGCCCGGTTGCCGATCGCCTCGGCGCGGATGGCCAGGCTGACCTCCTCGCCGGAAAGCCAGACCCGGTCCGGACCGAATTTCACATCGAGGCGGCCCGCCAGGTTTGCCAGCGCCGGCACGTCGGACTCGTCGACGCCGGCGCGCTCGCTGGCCAGCGCCACCAGACGGTACAACGCCCCGCTGTCGAGCAGATGGAAGCCCAGCGCGTCGGCGACCTTGTGCGCCACGGTTCCCTTGCCGGAGGCCGTTGGCCCGTCGATGGTGACGACTTCAGCGATAGTCATTTCTTATCAAAGCGAAAACAACGATCAATTTCTCGATCTAATTGAGAACCATTATCATTCTTCCATCGGTAGGGAGCGTCGATCCGCGGCGCCCGCAGACCAACGAGGCAATCTACCATGGCAAAAACCCTGTCGTTCGGCATCATGCACCTTGGCATCGCGTTCAGCGTGACCTATGCGCTGACGGGCAGCATTGCCATCAGCGGCGCCGTCACCTTCATCGAACCAGCCGTCAACACGGTGGCCCATTACTTCTTCGACCGTTACTGGGAAAAACGCGAGCGGCGCAAGGCCGCGCAGGCCGACACGCCGGCCCGTGAGCAGCATGACGCCGGCATGGCGATGGCGCCGGCCCCGGTGTCGGTGCAATAAGCCGCTTGCCGCCTTGGCCGACGCTCAGCGGACCACCTGGCCGAACACGTCGAAATAGTCGGGAAACGTCTTGGCCACGCAGCGCGGATCGTTGATGCGGATCGGCAAAGGCCCGAAGGTCGCCAGCGAGAAGCACATCGCCATCCGGTGGTCGTCATAGGTGTCGATGCCGTCGGCCGGCGTGCGCCACTGCGCCGGCGGCGCGATACGCAGGTAGTCCTGGCCGGCCTCGATGTCGGCGCCGAGCTTGCGCAACTCGGCCGCCATCGCGTCGATGCGATCGGTCTCCTTGACGCGCCAGCTGCCGATATTGGTCAGCGTGGTCGGCCCGTCCGCGAACAGCGCGGCCACCGCCAGCGTCATCGCCGCATCGGGAATGTGGTTGCAGTCCAGCGTGATGCCCTGCAGCCGACCGTCGTCGCGGTCGACGCCGCGCACCTCGATCCAGTTGGCGCCGGCCATCACATTGGCGCCCATCCGGTTCAGCGCATCGGCGAACTGCACGTCGCCCTGGATGCTGGCCAGCCCCACCCCTTCCACCCGTACCGGACCGCCGCCGATGGCCCCGGCGGCAAGGAAGTACGATGCCGAGGACGCGTCGCCCTCGACGAAGATCTCGCCGGGAGAGCGATAGCGCGCCCGCGCCGGCAGTACGAAGCGCGACCAGCCGTCGCGCTGGACCTCGATGCCGAAGCGCGCCAGCAGATTCAGCGTGATCTCGATATAGGGCTTCGAAATCAGCTCGCCCACCACCTCGATCTCGATGCGGCCGCCCGGCGCGTCGGCCAGCGGCAGCGCCATCAGCAGCGCGGTCAGAAACTGGCTCGATACATCGCCGCGCACGCGGATCGGGCCGTCGATGCGAATCTCGGAGGGCTGCAGGTGCAGCGGCGGATAGCCCTCGTTGCCGAGGTAGTCGATATGCGCGCCGACCTGGCGCAGGCCGTCGACCAGATCGCCGATCGGCCGCTCGTGCATGCGCGGCACGCCGGACAGCCGATAGTCGCCGCCCTGCAGTGCCAGCGCCGCGGTCAGCGGACGGATCGCGGTGCCGGCATTGCCCATGAACAGCTCGGCCGCCTTGACCGGAAACTTGCCGCCGACGCCGGTGACAAGATGATCGTCGCCGTCCTTGCGCCACGCCACGCCAAGCGTCTTGAGCGCGCCGAGCATCACGCGCGTGTCGTCGGAATCGAGCAGATCGCGCACGCGGGTCTCGCCCTCGCTGAGCGCGGCCAGCAGCAGCACGCGGTTGGAGACGCTCTTCGAGCCGGGAAGACGGACCGTGCCGGCGGCGCGGGTGAAGGGGCCAAGGGTCAGATGTTCCATGGTCGGGCTTCGGTCGGTAGGGCTTGCAAGGGGCGGCAAGCGGTCGCCGGCTTGGCGGGGATCACGGCTCGACGTCGGCCGCGGCGGCGCGCTCGGCGCCCCACTGCAGCCGCGCCTGGCTGGCACGCGCGAATACGCGTTCGAGCGCGTCGCCATTGCCGGCCTCGATCTGCGATTTCAGATGCGCCAGCACCGACTGGTAGGTATTGAGCTCGCGCAGCAGCGCCTCGCGATTGGCCAGGCAGATGTCGCGCCACATCTCCGGCGACGAAGCGGCGATCCGTGTGAAGTCGCGAAAGCCGCCGCCCGCGCAGGCGAGCTTGAGCGCCGCGTCCTCGGCATTGGCGACCTGCGCGACCAGCGCATAGGACAGCAGATGCGGCAGATGGCTGACCGCGGCGAACACCGCGTCGTGCTGCACGGCGGACATGATCTCGCAGACGCCGCCGGCGGTTTCCCACATCGCGCGCACCGCCGCGACGTCGGCACGGCTGTTCTCCTGCAACGGACACAGCACCACCTTCTTGCCGTCGTAGAGATCGTCGAGCGCGGCCTCGACGCCGTTGAGCTCGCGTCCCGCGATCGGATGGGCCGGCACGAACTGCGCGACCTTGTCGCCCAGCGCGGTCTTGGCCGCCATGATCACGTCGGACTTGGTGCTGCCTGCATCGGTGACAATGGTGCCGGGCTGCAGATGCGGCTCGAGCGCATGCAGCAGCGCGAAGGTCTGCGCCACGGGCGCGCACAGCACGATCATGCTGGCGCCCTGCGCGGCTTGCTCGAGCGGGGCGGCGCGGTCGATCACGCCAAGCGCGAGTGCGCGTTCCAGCGAGGCGGGCGAACGACCGACGCCGACGACTTCGCCGACGACACCGGCACGCTTCAGGGCTCGGGCCAGGGAACCGCCGATCAGGCCGACGCCGACGATCACGACACGGGAAAAATGCAGGGCACTCACGACAGTACGCCGAGACCGGCGGCGGAAAGGAGGAAAACCGGCATTGTAGCCGCTCGCTGTGCCCGGACGGGCACGATATGGCAAACAGGGCGCCAGCGGCGCCCTGTGGGATGACCGGCCAACCTCGTCGCCCGCGCATGCGGGGACCCAGCGGCGTACAAAGACGCTGGGTTCCCGCTTTCGCGGGAACCCAGCGGAGACCGTCGAGCCCGCGACCGGGCTACTGCAGCGCGCGCTCGAGCGCCGCGATAAAGGCCTCGTTCTCCTGCGGCAGGCCAATGGTCACGCGCAGCCATTGGGGCAGCCCGTAGCTGCCGACCGGCCGCACGATCACGCCCTGCTTGAGCAGCGCCAGGTTGACGCGCGCGCCCGCCTCGTTGTCGTCGCCGACGCGGACCAGTACGAAGTTGCCGTACGAAGGCACATAGTCGAGGCCGAGCCGATCGAAGGCCGCCACCAGTTGGGCCTTGCCCTCGCGATTGAGCGTCGCGCTCCTGCGCAGGAAGGCCTCGTCACCGAGCGCGGCCACCGCGGCCGCCTGCGCCAGGCTGTTGACGTTGAACGGCTGACGGATGCGGTTCAGCAGATCGGTCAGCGCCGGCTGCCCGACCGCATAGCCGACCCGCAGCCCGGCCAGGCCATAGGCCTTCGAGAACGTGCGCGAGACCATCAGGTTCGGATACTTGCGCACCCACTGCACCGACTCGTACTGGTCCTCGGGGTCCAGGTACTCGTTATAGGCCTCGTCGAGCACCACCACCACGTCGGGCGGCACCTTGGCGAGGAAGGCCTCGATCTGCGCGGCGGGCAGGAAGGTGCCGGTCGGATTGTTCGGGTTGGCGATAAAGACCAGGCGGGTATCGGGCGCGATTGCCGCGGCCATCGCGTCGAGATCGTGGCCGTAGTCGCGCGCCGGCACCTCGATCGCGCGTGCGCCGATTTCCTGCGTCGCCAGCGCGTAGACCGCGAACGAGTACTGCGCGTAGACGATCGATTCGCCCGGCTTGACCAGCGCATGCGCGGCCAGTTCGAGAATGTCGTTGCTGCCGTTGCCCAGCGTCAGCCAGTCGGCCGGCACGTCGTAACGGGCCGACAGCGCGGCCTTCAGTTCGAAGCCATTGGAATCGGGGTAGCGAGCCAGTTCGGCCACCGCGGCCGCCATCGCCGTCCTGGCCGATTCCGGCATGCCGAGCGGATTCTCGTTGGAGGCCAGCTTGACGATGCTTGCCTCGTCGAGGCCGAATTCGCGCGCGACCTCGGAGATCGGCCTGCCCGCGACGTAAGGGGAAATCGCCCGCACATATTCCGGACCGAACTGCCTGCCTTGCTCTGCCATATCGACTCCTGATTGCATTGCCTCGGCCCGCCGCGGGCCCCTGGTATTCCAGCTTCCCTGCCTGTGCGCCTACTTGCTTGACGGATACGAGCCCAGCACCTTGAAGTACGCCGCGTTGGCGCGCAGCTGCTGCAGCGCGCGCTCGACCGCGGCATCGCGCTGGTGCCCCTCGATATCGACGTAGAAGTAGTACTCCCAGGCCCCGCTGCGCGCCGGCCGCGACTCGAAGCGGCACATCGACACGCCGTTGTCGGCCAGCGGCGCCAGCAGCTGGTAGACCGCGCCGGCCTTGTTCGGCACCGACAGGATCAGCGAGGTCTGGTCGCTGCCCGAGGGCTCGGTCTCGTAGCGGCCGATCACCGCGAACCGCGTGCGATTGTGCGGATCGTCCTGGATGTGCGAGCGGATGATGTGCAGGTGATAGCGATTGGCCGCGGTCTCGGCGGCGATCGCCGCCACGGTCGGATCTTCGCTGGCCATCCGCGCCGCCTCGCCGTTGCTCGACACCGCCTGGCGCTCCAGGTGAGGATAGTTGGCGGTCAGCCAGTGCTGGCACTGCGCCAGCGCCTGCGGATGGGCACGCACCACGGTCACGCCCTTCATGTCGGGAGACGACGCCATCAGGTTGTGATGGACCTTCAGCGCGATCTCGCCGCTGATCTTCAGCGAGGTCTGCAGGAACAGATCGAGCGTGCGCGATACCGCGCCCTCGGTCGAATTCTCCACCGGCACCACGCCGTACTCGACGGTGCCGGCCTCGACCGCGCGGAACACCTCGTCGATGCTCGGGCACGGTACGCCGGCGACCTCGTGGCCGAAGTGCGCGTACAGCGCCTGCTCGGAGAAGGTGCCGGCCGGGCCGAGGAAGGCGACTTCCAGCGGCTTCTCCAGCCCGCGGCAGGCGGACATCACCTCGCGCCAGATGGCCGCGACGCTGTCGCCGCGCAGCGGCCCGGGGTTGTTGCCCTGGACCTTGCGAATGACCTGCAGCTCGCGCTCCGGCCGGAACACCGGCGCGCCGAATTTTTTCTTCACCTCGCCGACATCGAGCGCCAGCTGTGCGCGGCGGTTCAGCATCGCCAGCAGCTCGCGGTCGACCGCGTCGATCTGCTCGCGCAGCGGCGCCAGTTCTACAGACAACGCGCGCTCCTGCTCCTCGGTCGGCATGGCCGGCTGCTGGCCCTGGGCCGGGGCCGCAGCGCTTTTATCTTGGTTCGTCATGATGGAAATCCCGATTCGCCATCGAGCGGCCAGCCGCGCCCACGCAGGACGGTCCCGCCGCCGATGGCGCAATGGCCGCCGCTCAGGCGGCGCTGCGCTCGAACTCGCGCATATAGTCGATCAGCGCGGTGACGCCTTCCAGCGGCATCGCGTTATACAGGCTGGCGCGCATGCCGCCCACCGACTTGTGGCCCTTGAGCTGGACCAGGCCGTTGGCGCGCGCGCCGGCCAGGAAGGCCTCGTTGCGCGACTCGTCGGCCAGGAAGAACGGCACGTTCATGCGCGACCGGCAGCTCGGATCGATCTCGTTGCGATAGAAGGCGCTCTGGTCGAGGAAGTCGTAGAGCGCGCGCGCCTTGGCGATATTGCGCTGCTCGATGCCGTCCACGCCGCCCTGCCGCTTCAACCATTTGAACACCAGCCCGGCGATGTAGATCGCATACGTCGGCGGCGTGTTGTACATCGAATTGTTGTCGTTGACGATGCGCCAGTTGAACGCCGACGGGCACAGCGGATGCGCGTGGCCGAGCAGGTCTTCGCGCACGATCACGATGGTCACGCCGGCCGGGCCGATATTCTTCTGCGCGCCGCCATAGACGACCTGCACGCGCGACCAGTCGATCGGCCGCGACAGGATATGGCTCGATGCATCGGCAACCACCACGCGGCCGTGGTTCTGGCCGATATCGGGTATGTGCTGGAACTCGACGCCAACCACGGTCTCATTGGTGCACAGGTGCACGTAGGCGGCATCGTCGGACAGCTGCCAGCTCGCCGGATCAGGAATGCGCGCGAAGCGCTGGTCCACGCTGCTGGCGGCGATATGGCTGGCGCCGTAGCGGCGGGTTTCCTGCTCGGTCTTGACCGACCAGGTGCCCGTCACGACGAAATCGGCCTTGGGCCGTTGCGGGTTCAGGCGCCCGATCAGGTTCAGCGGGACGATGGCGTTCTCGCCGATCGCACCGCCCTGCAGGAACAGGATGCGGAATTCCTTGGGGATCTTCAGCAGCTCGCGCAGATCGGCCAGGGCCCCGTTGTGGATCCCCTCGAACTCCTTGCTGCGGTGGCTCATCTCCATCACCGAGATACCGGTGCCGTGCCAGGAGAGCATTTCTTCGGCTGCCTGCTGCAGCACCTCGGCCGGCAGGGTCGCAGGGCCCGGGGAGAAATTGTAGACACGTTCGGCCATGGCGCGCTGCATCATGGCGGCAAGGGCGGGATTCTGGGGATCGTTCATGAACGGAAAGAAAAATGGCTGCTTGGGAAGCCCAAGCAGCCATTATTACCTAAAGACGCATTCCGTTGGCATCCCGGCGTCGCCACGGCGGCGCACCGGACGCCGGCGCCCGGCTTACTTCGATGCCGCGGTGACTTCCTTCTCGGCGGCGTCGCGCATCGACTTGCCGACCTGCGGGCCGTACTTCTGCATCATCGAGCCCCAGATCTCCTGCGTCGCCTTGCCCTGGTTCGCCATGAACTTCTGGCCGGTCGGCGACTTCAGGAAGGTGGTCAGGTCACGGATTTCCTGCGCGGTGTAGTACTTGCCGAAGGCGTCATAGTGGGCCTTGATGGCGTCGTTCCTGAACGCATCGGTGCCGAACTGCTTGCCGGCGCCGTCGACCATGCGCTGCACCGCGCCGTTCTTCTTCAGCTTTTCGACCGCGGCCTGCTTCTGCGCGTCGCTCAGCGTCTTGTTCTCGACCAGCACTTGTTCGAGCACCAGCGGCGCTTCCTGCTTGGCGCCGGCCTGCCAGTTCTCGGCCTGGCCCTTGACGGCCTGATCGGCCTGCATCACGGACAGCAGTTCCTTGATCGCCGCGGTCTTGTCCGCGTCCTGCGCGCGCGCATGCTGCGCGACCATCAAGGCCGGAACAAAAGCAGCCAGCACAGCAATACGTCGGGTGGTGTTGAGCATTATGACTCCCTGATGAATTCGTCCGGTTTAGTCCGGTAGCGACTGGCCTAGTTCCAGCGGCCGCGCCATTGTTGCATCTGATTACGATTGAGCGCCATTGTCACCATTTGCGACATCATCGGCGCCGTTGCCGGCACCATTGTCGTCGCCGTTGGTATCGGCATCGATATCGGCATCGGTATCCGTATCGCTGCCGTCGCCGTTCTCGCCATTATCGGCATCGCTTTCGACGATGCGCTGCAGGCCGGAGAGCTTGGTGCCCTCGTCGACGTTGATCAGCGTGACGCCCTGGGTGGCGCGGCCCATCTCGCGGATTTCGGCCACGCGGGTGCGGATCAGCACGCCGCCGGTGGTGATCAGCATGATCTCGTGCTCCGGCGCGACCAGCGCGGCGGCGACCACGCGGCCGTTACGCTCGCTGGTCTGGATCGCGATCATGCCCTTGGTGCCGCGGCCGTGTCGAGTGTATTCGGTGATCGGCGTGCGCTTGCCGTAGCCGTTCTCCGTCGCGGTCAGCACGCTGCCGACCGAGCCGGCATCCTCGGCATTCTCGGCCGGCGCGACCAGCATCGCGATCACGGTCTGGCCGTCGTCCAGGTTCATGCCGCGCACGCCGCGGGCCTGCCGGCCCATCGGACGCACGTCGTTCTCGTCGAAGCGCACCGCCTTGCCGGCATCCGAGAACAGCATCACGTCGTGCTGGCCGTCGGTGATGGCCGCGCCGATCAGGTAGTCCCCCTCGTCGAGGTCGACCGCGATGATGCCGGCCTTGCGCGGATTGGAGAATTCGGTCAGCGCGGTCTTCTTGACGGTGCCGCGGGCGGTCGCCATGAAGATGAAGTGCTCGGCGTCGAACTGGCGCACCGGCAGGATCACCGTGATCTTCTCACCCTCCTGCAGCGGGAACATATTGACGATCGGCCGGCCGCGCGAGGTCCGCGAGCCCTGCGGGACTTCATAGACCTTCAGCCAGTACAGGCGGCCGCGGTTCGAGAAGCACAGGATGTAGTCGTGGGTGTTGGCGACGAACAGCGTATCGATCCAGTCGTCTTCCTTGGTCGCCATCGCCTGCTTGCCGCGGCCGCCGCGCTTCTGCGCGCGGTACTCCGAAATCGGCTGGCTCTTCATATAGCCGCTGTGCGACAGCGTGACCACCATGTCCTGCGGGGTGATCAGGTCCTCGGTATCGAGTTCGGTCGCGTTCAGCTCGATCTGTGAACGGCGGTCGTCGCCGAATTCGGCACGGATCGCGGTCAGTTCGTCGGTGATGATGGTGGTAATGCGCTCCGGACGAGCCAGGATGTCGAGCAGGTCGGTGATGGCGTCCATCACGTCGCGATACTCCTGCACGATCTTGTCCTGCTCCAGGCCGGTCAGGCGCTGCAGGCGCATCTGCAGGATTTCCTGGGCTTGCGAGTCGGACAGGCGGTACAGGCCATCGTCCTGCATGCCGAACACCGGCGGCAGGCCGTCCGGGCGGTAGGCCGCGCGGCCACCCGGGGTATCGGTCTCGGCGCGCGCCAGCATCTCGCGCACCAGTTGCGAATCCCAGGACTTGGCCATCAGCTCCTGCTTGGCGATCGGCGGGGTCGGCGCGGCCTTGATGATCGCGATGAACTCGTCGATGTTGGCCAGCGCCACCGCCAGGCCCTCCAGCACATGGCCACGCTCGCGGGCCTTGCGCAGCTCGAACACGGTGCGGCGGGTCACCACCTCGCGCCGATGCGACAGGAAGCACTCCAGCATCTGGCGCAGGTTCAGCAGGCGCGGCTGGCCGTCGACCAGCGCCACCATGTTCATGCCGAAGGTGTCCTGCAGCTGGGTGTTCTTATATAGGTTGTTCAGAACGACCTCGGGCACCTCGTTGCGCTTGAGCTCGATCACCACGCGCATGCCGGACTTGTCCGATTCGTCGCGGATGTCGGAGATGCCCTCGACCTTCTTCTCGGTGACCAGCTCGGCGATGCGCTCCAGCAGGGTGCGCTTGTTCACCTGGTAGGGCAGCTCGTCGATGATGATCGCCTGCCGCTGCCCGCGGTCGATATCCTCGAAGTGGGTACGTGCTCGCATCACCACTCGGCCCCGGCCGGTGCGGTAGCCTTCGCGCACGCCCTGGATGCCGTAGATGATGCCGGCGGTCGGGAAATCGGGCGCCGGAATCAGCTCGATCAGCTCGTCGACCGTCGCCTGCGGGTTGCGCAGCAGATGCAGACAGCCGTCGACCACTTCGTTCAGATTGTGCGGCGGGATATTGGTGGCCATGCCGACCGCAATGCCCGACGAACCGTTGATCAGCAGATTCGGGATACGGGCGGGCAGGATTTGCGGCTCGTTTTCGGAGCCGTCGTAGTTCGGGACAAAATCGACGGTTTCCTTATCGATGTCCAGCAGCATTTCATGCGCTATCTTGGACAACCGGATTTCCGTATAACGCATGGCCGCGGCATTGTCGCCGTCGACCGAACCGAAATTGCCTTGGCCGTCGACCAGCATATAACGCAGCGAAAAATCCTGCGCCATACGGACGATCGTGTCGTAGACCGCGGTATCGCCGTGCGGGTGATATTTACCAATCACATCGCCAACGATACGCGCCGACTTCTTATAAGGGCGGTTCCAGTCGTTGTTCAGCTCGTGCATCGCAAACAGCACTCGCCGATGGACGGGCTTCAGGCCGTCCCGTACATCGGGAAGCGCGCGCCCGACGATCACGCTCATCGCGTAATCCAGGTACG
>JAPSLC010000043.1 GCA_031181345.1 Cupriavidus sp.
GGGAATCACGATGCCGGAAGCGGTCTTGGTTTCGTTGTCCAGACGCTTGACGATCACGCGGTCGTGCAAAGGACGCAGATTCATACGGACTCCTTAGTACAAGTGAGCATTTATTTGCAAAGTGGCCGCCGCGGGACTGCGGAGGCCCTTGAAATCGGACGCCGGATGCAGGCTACAGCACGCTGTTAGCACTCGCACCCGGCGAGTGCTAATTATAGGGACGGGGTTTCGGGTTTTCAAGACGAGGTCTGAATACGGGTTTACCCGTATAAAGGAAGGGCAAACGCCGCGGCCCCGCGCGGGGCAAGGCCGGACGGGCATTGTCTCTTATATTGTGCGGCCGGTATTTTTGCAGGCGGATGTCGGCGGGGCGGGGCGAGGTGCCGCGCGAGGTGTCTTGTTTTGTCTCTGTCGTCCCCGCGCAGGCGGGGACGACGAAAAACTACATCCCGCCCCGCAACTGCGGCAGCACCGTCTGCGCGCAGGCGTCGATCCAGGCCTGCTGGTTGCCGCAGACGTTGTGCAGGAAGACCGCATCGGCGCCCATCGCCAGGTCCTCGGCCAGCCAGGCGGCCTGCTGCGCGGCGTCGCAGGAGATGCGGACCGCTTGCTCGATGTCGTCCGGGGACACCGTGCGGGCACGGGCGTCGAATTCGGCCGGGGTTGCCAGATTCGCCGCCGTTTCGCTGTCGAACACATTGGTGCGCCACTGCTCGTAGGCCATGCGGCGCGCCGCCTCGTCGCCCTGGGTGGGATCGGCGTAGGCGATCTTGGCCTGGATATGGACGGGCTTGGCTTCGCCGCCGCCCTCGCGGAAGGCGTCGATGACCGCGCGCATGGTCTCGCGCGGGCCCGAGATCGTGATCAGGCCGTCGGCCCACCGCCCCGCCCAGCGCGCGGTCTGTTCGGTCAGCGCGGCGGCGAAGATCGGCGGCGGACGCTGCGGCAGCGTGTAGAGCCGCGCGCGGTCCACGACGATGCTGCCGCGGTGGGACACCTCCTCGCCGCGCCACAGCGCGCGCATCACGTCCACCGACTCGGCCAGCATGGCCTGGCGCTCTGGCTTGGGCGGCCACGGGCGACCGGTGATGTGTTCGTTCAGCGCCTCGCCGGTGCCCAGCGCGATCCAGAAGCGGCCGGGAAACATCGCCTCCAGCGTCGCCGCCGCCTGCGCGACCACGGCCGGGTGGTAGCGCCCGAACGGGCAGGCGACCACGCCGGTCGGCAGATCGACGGTCGCCATCGCGGCGCCGAGCCAGGACCAGGAATGACCGCTCTCCCCTTGCCGCTCGCTCCACGGATGGAAATGGTCCGAGCTGCTGAGCGCGGTAAAGCCCGCCAACTGGGCGGCGCGCGCGTAGCGCAGCAGGTCGCCCGGCGAGAACTGTTCGTGCGAGGCGTGATAGCCGATCAAGGGCATGGCGGAACTCCTGGGGCGGGATGGGTTGGCGCGCCGCTGTCAGCCAGCGGCGGCCGAAGCCGGGACCGGATACGCCAGCGTGGTCATCAGCGCGAGCGCGGCCTGGCGCGAATCGAGCCGGGTGTGCTGGACGACGATCGGCACGTCGGACTCGATCACGCTGGCGTAATCGGTGTCCTCGGGAATCGGCTCGGGGTCGCGCAGGTCGTTGAAGCGCAGATGCAAGGTACGGCGCGCCGGCACCGTCAGCCGGTACGGACCGACGGGCTCGCGGTCGGCATAGAAGATCGTCACGGTGACATTGGCGGGGGTATCGCCGGTATTGAGCAGGCAGGCCGCTTCGTGGCTGTTCAATTGCCGGCTCGCGGCCGGGTCGGTCGGCGGCAGATAGCCTTCGGCAATCACCCAGCGCCGTTGTCCGATTGCTTCCATCGCGTTCTCCTTTGTTGTCGGTGTCATGGCCCGAATCATGGCCGACATCATGGTCCGAAACACGGCCGCTGCCGCAGCCACCGATAGCCGTAGGCGCGCAGCTTCAGCGTATGCGCCGCCTGCGCCGGCGGATACGGGCCATCGACCAGCATGTCGCGCAGCTCGCCGACCTCGACATCGGGCAGCTTGATCTCGACGTCCTTGCCCGACAGATTGGCGAAGGTAAACACCACCTGTCCATCGAGCTCGTGCCGCAGCGCCAGCACCGAGGGACAGCCGACCTCCATCACCGTGCATTCGCCATAGCCGATCTCCGGCATGCCGACGCGCGCGCGGATCATCTTGCCGGTCCTGGCCAGCAGCGAATCGTCGCGCAGCAATTGGTCGTAGATGTTGACCTTGTCGTAGCGGAACGGGCCCTCGCGGATCACCGGCACCGGCAGCGATTCGGGATCGGCCGGCGAGAAGCCGCCATTGACTTCGTCGGACCACTGCATCGCGGTGCGCACCGCGTGGCGTTCCTTCAGCGACAGGTCCTCGCCCATGCCGATCTCCTCGCCGTAGCGCAGGATCGGCGTGCCCGGCAGCGAGAACACCAGCGCATGGACCTGCGCGATGCGGCGCTCGTCGCCATCGAGCATCGGCGGCAAGCGTCGGCGGATGCCGCGGTTGTAGACGCGCATGTCCTCGTCCGGCGCGAAGCGCTGCATCACTTCCTCGCGCTCGTCTTCGCTGAGGCGCTCCAGATCGAGCTCGTCGTGATTGCGCACCCATACGGCGTATTGCGCGCGCTCGGGCGGATCGGGCTGCTCGCGCAGCGCGCGCTCGATCGGCTCGGCCTGTTCGCGGGCCAGCGCGAGGAACAGGAAGTTGTTCAGGAAGAAGTTGGATACCAGCGTCAGCCGATGGCCCTTGCCGAAGTAACGCGCGTAGTCCTGGGCCGGCACGTCGACCTCGCCGAGCAGCACCGCGTCGGAGCGGCGCAGCGTCGCAAACGCGCGCAGGTCGTTCAGCAGCCAGAAGCCGTCGTCGCGCGGGTCCGCTTCCCTGGCCCCGTCGATCATGTGCCCCGCGGCATCGATGCGGAATCCCGATACGCCAAGCCGCAGCCAGAACGACATGATTTCCTCGATCTCGGCGCGCACGGCGGGATTGGCGATGTTGAGATCGGGCTGGTGCGAATAGAAGGCGTGCCGGTAGTACTGCCCCGCTTCCTCGTCCCAGGTCCACACGCTGTCCTCGACGGTCGGGAAGATCGGCTTGACGTGGGTCTCCTCGGGCTCGTCGGCCCAGACGTAGTAGTCGCGGTACGGCGAATTGCGGTCGCGCCGCGCCTCCTGGAACCAGCGATGCTGATCCGACGTGTGGTGCGCCACCAGTTCGACCATCACGCGGATACCGAGCTCCTCGGCCTTCTCCAGCAACGCCACCATGTCCGCCAGATTGCCGAAGCGCGGATCGACGGCGAGATGGTCGGTGATGTCGTAGCCGCCATCGCGAAACGGCGACTGGTAGAACGGGGACAGCCAGATGCAGGTCACGCCGAGCCCGCGCAGGTATTCGAGATGCGCCGTCAAACCCTGGAGATCGCCCCATCCGTCGTTATTGCCGTCGCGAAATACGCTGACGTCGATTTGGTAGATGATCGCATTGCGGTACCAGAGCGAACGCATGGACTCTCCCTCCTGACGATTGAACAGCGGCATCGGGCGGACCGTGCCGCACCGCCCGCATCCATTACGGCCGCAATGGCTGCGGCGGGTGCTGCGGGTGCTGCGGGTGCTGCGGGTGCAGTGGCTCCAGCAGGACGCCCTGCTCGGGCTGCAGCATGCCGTCGAACCGGCGGTCCGGACCTTCCGGCAGGCTGTCGATCGCGACGCGCCAGTCGCCCTCGAGATCGAAGGGCAGCGGCCGGTCGGCGAAGTTGATGCAGACCACGCGCTCGTCCTCGCCATGCCGGCGCCGATAGGCCAGCACCTCGGGCGGCGACGGCAATTCTTCCCAGCTGCCCAGGCGCAGCGCCGCACTGGCGCGGCGCGCGGCGATCAGCGTGCGGTACAGATGCAGCATCGACGAGGGCTGCGACCATTGCGACTGCACCGACAGCGCGGCGGCCTCGGGCGGGAACGGCAGCCACGTGCGGGCCGCGCGCCAGCCATGCGGCGGTGCGAAGTCCCAGGGGATGGGCCCGCGCGGACCGTCGCGCCCGCCCGGATCGACCCGCTGGCTGGGATCGACCACCACGTCCTCGAGCCCCAGTTCCTCGCCCTGGAAGATGAACGGCGTGCCGCGCAGCGTCAGCAGCATCACGGCGGCGGCGCGCGCGCGGCGCATCGAGCCGCCGTAGCGGGTGCGATGGCGCTCGTTGTCGTGGTTCGACAGCACCCACGTCGGCCACGCCTCCGCCGGCTGCAGCAGCGCATCGACCTCGCGGATGCAGGTGCGGAATACCACCGGGTCCCAGGGCGCGTCGAGCGGCGGAAAGTTGAACGACATATGCAGCTCGTCGCCCGCGCCGTAGTACTGCACCACGGTGGCGGTCGAGCGGATATTGACCTCGCCGACCAGCACCCGGTCGCCGGGATAGCTGTCGACCAGCTTGCGGATGCCGCGCAGCACCTCGTGGCTGTAGGGATCGTCGTTGAAATCGGCCAGCGGCTCGCCGGCCAGGCACCGCGGATGATCGGCGAAGGTCGGGTCCTTGCCGGTGCAGTGCGCGACGTCGATGCGAAAACCGTCGACGCCGCGATCGAGCCAGAAACGCAGCACGCCGTGCATGGCCTGCACGACCTCGGGATTGCGCCAGTTCAGGTCGGGCTGCTGCGGCAGGAACAGGTGCAGGTAGTACTGGCCGGTGGCCTCGTCCCAGGTCCAGGCGCTGCCGGCGCCGAGCGCCGCGCGCCAGTCGTTGGGCTGGTCGCGCCAGATGTACCAGTCGCGCTTGGGGTTGTCGCGCGAGGAGCGCGATTCGATGAACCACGGATGCTGATCCGAGGTGTGGTTCGGCACGAAGTCGAGCAGCACGCGCAAGCCCCGCGCATGCGCTTCGCCGATCAGCCGGTCGGCATCGGCCAGCGAGCCGAACACCGGATCGACATCGCGGTAGTCGCTGATGTCGTAGCCGGCATCGGCCATCGGCGAACGATAGATCGGCGAGATCCAGATCGTGTCCGCGCCCAGCGCGCGCACGTGGTCCAGCCGCTCGATGATGCCGGCCAGGTCGCCGACGCCGTCGCCGTTCGCATCGGCGAAGGAGCGCGGGTAGATCTGATAGACCACGGCGCTCTTCCACCAGACCGAGGTGTCGCGCGTGGCTTCGACGGTCTGCGAGGGATCGGGCGGCGGGCCGGGCATGGCCTCGGCCGGTGCGGTGGCACGGACGTTCACATTCATGGGCACGCTGGCAATGACGGTTGTCATCCGGCCATCGATGCAGCTTCCATGCCTGTTTGGCGGCATCTGCGGTGTCGTCCGAAGCCCAGGCGATATAGACGCGCCGGCCTCGCGGGCCGATGCGCAAATCCTGCGCGCGCGCGGTAATTTTTTCCGACGGGGATGTTTCGACGCGGACAGGGGTGTGAGGGATTGGGAAGCGGAACGAGTAGCCGGGAAGAAGGCGAGTGGCGCGGCCAGCGGTGCGGCGAGTTCTCGGACCGCTAGGACAACAGCCCCGAGTCCTCGATATACCCAAGGGCCTGCCGTATTTCCCGGCGTGCCTTCAGGCTGTAGCAGACCTGCCGGTCGCGCACGGTCAGGGCCACGATGTCGGCCTGCAGCAGTTCCTGGAAGATCCGCCCCGCCCGACGCAGCGTCAGACCCGCCGCGGCGGCCAGATCGGCCGCCGGCACGCAGACATCGCCGGCCTCCAGCAGCGCGCGGCAGATGTCGGCGCGCGCCGGATCAGCCAGCAATGCATAGCTCAAGGTGGCTTCCTGCTTGGGGTCCATGTCCGTACATTAGGCGCCACATCGGGCATTGGCAAGCCGCGTTCGGGGGATGACACACGCAACCGTTGTGCTAGCCTGTGCGCCGCCGGCACGCGGCGCGCCATTGCAGCGCATTGCGGGCACAGGGCACACCACAGCCACATCAGAGCCACACATAAACAAGAACGGGTCGGCATCGAGCCGGCGCTCCCACCGGCGCGCCGCATCGATGCCTTGGACGGGAGAAGGGAAATGAGGCAGGGCAACACAGCGCGCACCGCGCTGCGCGTGCTGGCGGCCATCGCGGTCGGCACGCTCGCGGCATGCGGCGGCGACGGCGACAACGGCCAAGCCGGCAGCGGCAATACCGGCGGCAACCACGGCACGCCTCCGGCACCGGCCACCTATACGCTGACGATACAGCCCCATCTGGGTACGGTCTCCCAAGGCCTGATCACGATCCTGGGGCTGGCCGCCGGCAAGGGCGTCGTCGCGACGGGCACGATCGGGTCGAGCGGGCCGACCGGGCAGATCACGCTGACCATCCCGGAGGCCGACTGCGGACCGGGCCTGATCACGGTCAGCGGCGGCCCTTCCGCGCAGTTCTTCGACGAAGCCACCGGCCAGCAGCAACCGCTGCGCGCCACCGATGAGATCCGGGCGCTGGTGCCCGACATCTGCAAGGTCGAGGGTCCGAAATCGGTAAGCCTGCTCGACGAGTTGCTGTTGCATCTGCCGTTGCAGCAGGGACTCGCCCTCCAGCAGAACATGGAAGCGGCCAGGAACGCCGCGGCCGAGGAAGCGGCCCGGCTGCGCGAGGAAATGACGGCCATCATCGGCAAGATGCAGGACGAGGGTGAGCAGATCATCGCCAACGCACTGCTGCTGCCGCGCGACTATGCGCGCGTCGTGCCCACGCCGATCTCGCAGGCGCTGTCGGGCAATTCGGCGCTGCCGTCGGATACGGCCGGCGTCGTCGCGGCGACGCTGCACGCGCTGCGCGAACGGCAGCATGGGACCGTGACCGGGCTGGCGTCGATGTCGGCCAACACGTTTGCCAACTACGCCGCGTGGATGGCAAAGGCCATGGCGGAGAGCCAACCGGCCGGACCGAGGGTTGGAGCGACCGTCAGCGATTGGGCAAAGGGGTATGTCCAGGCGACCCTCGAGGCCAGCATCGATGCGCGCACCGCTGCGGACGCGATGAATGTGGGGGCCGTCGCCGATCGCGCCACGGTCCTGATGCAGACCCATATGCAGAGCCCTCCTGACGTGACGGCCCGCGCGCAGCAGGTCGCCGGGCAGGCACCCGTTGACAGCGAGGACCTGACCGCGACCCTGCGCGCCGCCGCGCTGCCGCTGCTGCTGCGCGCGGAAACGCCGGCGCGGTTGAGCGAGGCGCGAGCCAAGGGCACGGTTACCTATGCCTGCAGCGCGGGCGAACGCACGCACGGCGAGGTCACGATCTCCTACGAGGACGCCACCCCCAATGGCGTGCTCGACCACGGCGATGTCTTCGCGCTCGACTATCGCCAGTGCCTGACGCGCGAGCCGCTGTCGGGCCTCGCGTTGTCGCGCTCGGGTCGAATGACCGTGACCTATTTCGCCGGAGAACGCGGCGTCTTCGGCGCCAGCGGTCAGGTGCAGTTCGACATCGCGCTGTCGAACCCGGACGCGAGCGGCGCGCAGCCGCTGCTGCAGGCCAACGGCATGTGGACCGACTGGCTGGCGTTCGGCGATCCGGTCGGCGCCGGCGGGCCGCTGCTGGCGGGGACCTCGCCGCTGGTGCGGATCGACAGCCAGTACTTCATGATGGCGCGGCCGGGCGGCGCGACGACGATGACGCAGGGCATGCAGGTGCGGCTCGATGCCAGCAGCGACTTCGGCTCGAATTCGGCCACGGGCACGGGCAAGGCGGCGCTGAAGCTGCGCGGCATGAGCCAGGCTGTCGAGATCGATACGCCGCAGCCGCTGGTCTTCGAGGATGCGGCCACGGGACCGCGCGCGGTGTCGGGCTCGCTCTCTCTGACGCGCCACACGCCGGTCGCCCGGCAGGGCGCACTGTCGGCCCACGAGTCCGGCCTGATTCGTGTCGCGCTGCCGGGACCGGACGGTGCGGAAACGGTGCGGCTGATGTCGATGCCGCGTCTGATGGCGCATTACCTGGCGCTGTAAGCAACGCACGGCATCCCGGGGCGCCATCATGTCGTTCCCGCGCAGGCGGGAACCCAGCGTCCTTTAACGCCACTGGGTCCCCGCCTGCGCGGGGACGGCAACCGGCGATGGCTCGACAGCCAACACCACCATCTACGCCATCACGAACGGCAACTGCCGCTGGCGCTTGCCGGTCAGCTTGAAGACCGCGTTGGCGACCGCCGGCGCGATCACCGGCACGCCCGGCTCGCCGAGCCCGGTCGGCGGCTCGTCGGACGGCACGAAGTGCACCTCGACCGGCGGCGCATCGTTGATGCGCACCGGCGGGAAGTCGCCGAAGTTGCTGTTCCTGACCGCGCCGTTGTCGATCTCGATGGCAAACCCGGGCCGGATCATCGCCAGGCCGAATACGCAGCCGCCCTCGATCTGCGCGCGCGCCGACAGCGGGTTGATCACGCGATTGGCATGCACGCCGGCGGTCACGCGATGGACGTGCGGCTGTCCGTTCTGCAGCGAGACCTCGACCACATAGGCCACCGCGGAATCGAAGGACTGGTGCACCGCGACGCCCCAGGCGCGGCCCGCCGGCAGCTTGCGCTTGCCGTAGCCCGACTTCTCCACCGCCAGCCGCAAGGCCGCTCGCTGACGGGCGCCCTTGACCGGATCGAGCTGCGCGAGCCGATAGGCGACCGGGTCCTGTCTGGCCACCGTCGCCAGTTCGTCGATCAGCGTCTCCTTGACGAAGGCCGTATGCGTATGGCCGACCGAGCGCCACCACAGCACCGGCACCTGCACCTTCGGGTGATGGACCGACAGCCGCAGCGGGAAGCCATAGTCATGATCGACGATGCCCTCGGTCATCGTGTGGTCGACGCCGTCCTTGACGAGGAAGGCCTCGAACGGCGATCCCATCACGAGCGACTGGCCGACGATCGCGTGCTCCCAGCCCAGCACCTTGCCCTGCGCATCGACGCCGATGCGGGCGCGGTGCAGATGCAGCGGCCGGTAATAGCCGCCGCGGATATCGTCCTCCCGGCTCCAGATGACCTTGACCGGCTCGCGATGGCCCTTGGCGACCCAGCCGCGCATCACCTGCGCCGCCTCGACCAGATAGTCCGCGGTCGGCACCGCGCGCCGGCCGAAACCGCCGCCGGCCATCATCGTCACGATCGAAATCTGCTCGGGCGGCAGGCCGAAGGCCTTGGCCAGCGCGCCGTGATCGACGGTCTGGAACTGCGTGCCGGCCCAGACCTTGACGCGGGCCGGCTTGTCGCCGGCCACCTCGGCCTGCATCGTGCAGTTCAGCGGCTCCATCGGCGCGTGCGCCAGATACGGGAAGCGGTACTCGGCCTCGACGGTGCGCGCAGCCCCGCCCAGGTCAAAGGCATCGGCCCGCGGCGTCCTGCCGGGCTGGCGCGCCAGCTTCGCGTATTCCTCGTAGAGCGCCGCGGTGGAGACCGTCGAGCCGCTGTCGTCCCATTCGGCCTGCAGCGCATCGCGCCCTTGCTTGGCCGGCCAATAGCCATTGGCGACCACGGCGACGCCGGTGCCGCCGCCATCGGTCGGCACCTCCATCACCTCGACCACGCCGTTGACGGCGCGCGCCGCGTCGGCATTGAAGCGGCGCACCTTGCCGCCGAACCGGGGGGGCCGCGCGACCACGGCGACCATCAGGTTGTCCAGCTGGGTATCGATGCCGAAGCCGACCGAGCCGTCGAGCTTGCCGCGCGTGTCCAGCCGCGGCGTCGGCTTGCCGATCAGCGTGAAGCGCGACGGATCCTTCAGCGTGACCTGTTGCGGCACCGGCATCTCCATGGCCGCTTGCGCCAGCTCGCCATAGGTCGCGCGGCGATTGCCGGCGGTGACCACGCCCTGCGCGGCAGTGCACGCCGACGGATCGACCTGCCACTGCTGCGCGGCCGCCGCCACCAGCATCGCGCGGGCGCGGGCGCCGAGCTCGCGATACTGCTGGTACGAGTGCTTGACCGCAGTCGAGCCGCCGGTCATCTGGATCCCCATCGCGGGGTCCTTGTACGGTTCGCCGGACGGCGCCAGCACAGCCCGCACGTTGCGCCAGTCGACGTCGAGCTCCTCGGCCAGCGCCATCGGCAGCGCGGTGTGCACGCCCTGGCCGAACTCGAGCCGGTTGACCGCGATCGTCACGGTGTTGTCGGGCGCGATCACGATGAAGGCCTGCGGCGCGGCGGCCGGGCCTTTGGCGACAGGCGCCGCGGCTTCGTCGGCCGCCGCCGCGCCCAAAGGCGCGAAGCCCAGCGCCAGCCCACCGCCGGCCATGCCGGTCAGCTTCAGGAAGGTACGCCGGTCGATGCCGGCCGATGGGGCGTCATGCGAGCCATGCGCGCCGTGTGGGCCGTGTGGGCCGTCGGCGCCGCCGCCGGATAGCGCGGCAAGCCGCGCGCCAAGTCGTTGCATTTGCATGGTGTCTCCCTTCCCGATCAGCCCAGCGTGCGGGCCGCGTCCTTGATGGCGGCGCGGATGCGCTGATACGTGCCGCAGCGGCACAGGTTGCCCGCCATCGCCTGGTCGATATCGGCGTCGGTCGGCTTGCGCTTGTTGCGCAGCAGCCCGATCGCGCTCATCACCTGCCCGTTCTGGCAATAGCCGCACTGCGACACATCGTTCCTGACCCAGGCATCGAGCACCGCGCGGCCGACCTTGTCGGTGCCGGTGCCTTCGATCGTCGTGATACGCGCGCCCTGCAGCGCGGAGATCGGCGTCACGCAGGCGCGGATCGGCTGGCCGTTCATGTGCACCGTGCAGGCGCCGCAGGCCGCGATGCCGCAGCCGAACTTGGTGCCGGTCATATGCAGCTGATCGCGCAGCGCCCAGAGCAGCGGCGTGCTCGGATCGGCGTCGACCTGCATCGGCTTGCCGTTGATTTCCAGCGTCGTCATGGGGATCGTTCCTTGTCTTGCCGCCCCCTTGCCGGTCCGCCTGCAGCGCGCGCGACGGCAGGGGACGGAATGCCGGGGCGCGCGAAAACGAGGCAAGCATAGTGCAAAGTCGCGCGTTTGTTTGGACCGGAATCGGCGCTGTCAGCGGGGTGCAAGCTGGGTGACAGCCTGGTGTCAGATTGGGGCTGCGAGCGGGCAAAAGACGCTGGGTCCCCGCCTGCGCGGGGACGACGTGGAGCGATACCGTCGTCCCCGCGAATGCGGGGACCCAGTGACTTTGCGGGTCTCGCCAATAAAAAACCGCCCGCATCGGCGGGCGGCGTGTGGGAGGCGCGGGCGCCGGGCGCTCAGGCCATCGCGGTGCCCTGCCCTTGCGCGCGGCGCAGGCCCACCCACTGCAGGCACGCGAACATCGCCACGCCCCAGGCCTGCATCAGCACGAAGGCGCTGCCCAGCCAGGTCGGCGACAGCCAGCCGGTACCCAGCAGCAGCATGCAGTCGATCGCCCACAGCGCATTGCAGACGATCACGGCCAGCACCAGGGCGCGCGGCATCGGCGAGCGGGTCGAGAGGAAGCCGACGATGGCGGCATAGGGCAGCAGCACCAGGCCGGCATAGCGCAGCCAGGACGCCGGAATGGCGAACCAGTTCGACAGCACGTTGGCGTCGAACACCATCAGCAGGCCCATCAGGCCGCTGACGATGGCGTCGGCAAGCAGGGCATGGCGCAGCAGGCGGGTCGGTTGGACGGTTTGCATGGTCGATCTCCGTAGGGGTGAAGGGTAAGGAAGGGAAAGGAAAGAGGTTGCGATGGCTTCATCATCGTCGCTGGCCGCGCGCAATGCGATGACCTGCGAGGTAATCGCCGCGGTAATCGCCGACGTCATGGCCCCGGTCATGGTCCCGGTCATGGTCCCGGTCATGGCCCCGGTCATGGCCGCAATACCCGCGGCCCCTACCTCAAAACGCCGCCGAACGCCATCCCCAAAATGCGCCCCGACATTGCGCCTGCTCGGCGCTTGGCCGACATCGACCCGACGCTATAGTCGCCCGATGCTGCCGGACCCGCGTCCGGCATGGCTTCCCCTGCCCCGGCACCACGCCGCATGCGCGGGACGCCGTTCGCCCGCACCGCACCTTTATCGCCCGCCCCCCGGCACCACGGCATGCGCCATCACCCGTTCCCATGACGTCCGCTCCGGAAGCTTCGTCCCCGCCCGCCCTGCCACGCTGGCAGCGCGTATCGCTCGCCTCCGCGCTGTTCTTCCTGCTGGCAGTCGCCGGCATCGCGCTGACGCGCTATCCCGGCAACGCGGCCATCGTCTGGCTGGCGACCGCGTTCGGCGCCGGCGTGACGCTGCACCAGCGGCCGCGCGAGCGCGCGTGGATGCTGGCCGGCATGCTGGCGGCGGGCATCGCCGCCAACGCGATGTTCGGTGATCCCTGGTGGCTCGCACTGGTACTGGGCGCTTCCAATATCGTCGAGATCCTGTTCGTCGCGTGGCTGGCGCCGGCCATCAGCGGCGGTGTCGGCCGCGCCAGCGCGGTGCCGCTGGCGCGCTTCGCGCTGATGATGGGGGCGACCTGCACGCTCTCGCCGATGATCGGCGCCACCGCCGGCGCCGTGGCGATCTCGACCGCCTATGGGGGACCGCTCGGCCAGATCTGGTGGACCTGGTGGAGCGCCGACGCGATCGGCATGCTGATGCTGGTGCCGTTGTCGGTCACCTATTCGCGCGACCGACTGCGCGATACCTTCCGCCGCACGCGTCTGCCGCGCGTGGTCGGACTGCTGCTGTTGACCGTCGCGATCGGCGGCATGGCGGTACTGCAGACCCACGATCCCTTCGGCGCGCTGTCGGTGCCGCTGGTCGTCGCGGCGCTGTTCACCAATCCCTTCGCCACCTCGCTGCTGACGCTGCTGTCGATGCTCGTCACGGTGATGCTGGGACTGGCCGCGGCACAGGCCGGCCTGATCGACGCGCCGGCATTCCTGACGCACGCGATGAAGCTGTCGACCAGCCTGATCCTGGTGTTCCCCGTCTGCATCGCCTACCTGAGCGAGCAGAATCGCCGCGACCGCAGCGAGCTGCGCGGCAGCGAACGGCGCTTTCGCCAGGCAATGCAGCATTCGGCGATCGGCATGGCCCTGGTCAGCCTCGACGGCCGCTGGCAGCAGGTCAATCGCGCGATGTGCGAGCTGTTCGGCTACAGCGCCGCGGAACTGAGCCGCATCGCGTTCCAGGACATCACGCATCCGGACGACCTGGCCGCCGATCTGCGGCAGCTCGAACGGCTGGTCGCCGGCGAGATCGACAGCTACCGGATGGAGAAGCGCTATCGGCGCAAGGACGGCCGCCATATCTGGACGCTGCTGGCCGTCTCGCTGGTGCGCGACGAGGCCGGCGGCGCCCCGCTGCATTTCATCGCGCAGGTCGAGGACATCCACGAACACAAGGTCGCACAGCAGCAACTGCAGGCGCTGTCGCGGCGCACCGAGCTCGCCATCGAGGCGGGCCGGGTCGGCATCTGGGAATGGGACATCGCCGCCGGCACGCTGTCGTGGGATCGCCGCATGCACGCGCTGCACGGCACCGCGGCCGCCGACGGCCCACCGGACGTCGACGGCTGGATCGCGATGGTGCATGCCGACGACGTCGTCCGCGCCCGGCACGAAATGCGCCAGGCGGTCAAGGGCACGCAGCCCTTCGATACCGAGTACCGGATCCTGCGGCCCGACGGCGAGGTGCGGCATATCCGTGCGATGGCGATGGTCTCGCGCGCCGACGATGGCACGGCGCTGTCGATGGTCGGCACCAACTGGGACATCACCGAGCACCGTCGGCTGACCGAGGCGCTGTTCGAGGAGAAGGAGCGCCTGCATATCACGCTGCGTTCGATCGGCGACGCGGTGATCTGCACCGACGCCTCGCTGCGCATCACGTTCATCAATCCGATCGCCGAGCAGCTGACCGGCTGGACCATGGCCGAGGCCGACGGCCGTCCGCTGGCCACGGTCTTCCACGTGGTCGACGAGACCACCGGCCAGCCGATTGCGTGCCCGGTCGCCAAGTGCCTGCAGACGCTGCGGCCGGTCTATCTCGAGGACGGCGCGGTGCTGATCAGCCGCCATGGCGAACGCCACGACGTGCAGGACTCCGCCGCGCCGGTGCTGACGCCGCGCGGCGACGTGATCGGCGCGGTGCTGGTGTTCCAGGACATCACCACCGCGCGCGCCCTGCAGCGCAAGCTCGCGCATTCGGCAATGCACGACGCGCTGACCGGGCTGCCCAACCGGATCTGGTTCGAGCAGCGCCTGCGCGAGGCCTGCGAGTCGGCGCGCGAATTCGATCAGCACCATGCGCTGTGCTTCATCGACCTGGACCGCTTCAAGATCGTCAACGATACGGCGGGCCATGCGGCCGGCGACGTGCTGCTGCGCGAGCTGGGTCATGTGATCCGCAGCCAGGTGCGTCCGGGCGATCTGCTGGCGCGCCTGGGCGGCGACGAGTTCGCGCTGCTGCTGCGCAACTGCTCGGTGGACCAGGGCGAGCACGTTTGCCTGAAGGTCATCGATGCGATCCACGCCCGGCGTTTCCCCTGGGAAGGCCGCGTCTACGATGTCGGCGCGAGTGTGGGCATCACCGCGATCGACCGCGAGGCGCCGCCGCTGGGCGAGCTGATGAGCCGCGCCGACGTGGCGTGCTACGCCGCCAAGGCGGCGGGCCGCAACCGCGTCTCGGTCTATCGTCGCGACGAGAGCGATGCGCGCCGCCATCATCGCGAGCTGCAGGTCGCCGCGGGCATCCATTCGGCGCTGGAGGCCAACCGCTTCCGGCTGTTCGCGCAGGAGATCCGCGCGCTCGCCCCGGAGTCCTCGTCCACGCCGCCGGCGCTCGCGTCTGCATCGCCTGCATCGCCGCCTGCATCGCCGCCTGCATCGCCGCCTGCATCGCCGCCTGGACCGCCACCTGGACCGCCACCTGCGACCCACATCGAAATCCTGGTGCGCATGCTCGACGAGCACGGCGGCCTGGTGATGCCTGGCGCCTTCATCCCCGCGGCCGAGCGCTACGACCTGATGGGCCACGTCGACCGCTGGGTCATCCAGCATGTGCTGCGCGATTTCGGCGCGCAGCTGCTGGCGGTGCCCGGGCTGTCGGTGTCGATCAACCTGTCGGCCAATTCGCTGGGCGAGCCCTTCCTGCTGCCGTTCCTGCATGCCGAGCTGTCGAACTCGGTGCTGCCGGCCAGCCGCATCCGCCTGGAGATCACCGAGACCGCGCTGATCAACAACATGGCCGCAGCCAACCGGCTGGTCGCCGACATGCGCAAGGCCGGCTGCACCATGGCGCTGGACGACTTTGGCGCCGGCCTGTCCTCGTTCGCCTATCTGAAGCAGTTCCCGGTCGACTACCTGAAGATCGACGGCAGCTTCATCCGGCATCTGGCCGCCAGCGCCGTGGATCGCGAGATCGTCAGTTCGATCAACGACATCGGCCACCGGCTTGGCATCCGCACCGTGGCCGAATCGGTCGAGGACGAAGCCACGCTGGACGTGCTGCGCGAGATCGGCGTCGACTATGCGCAGGGATATGCGATCGGCCGGCCGATGCCGCTGGAGGACTACCTGGCGCGTTGCGCGAGCGGCGTGCCAGGCGAGACGGCGCAGCGGCAGCCGGAATAACGGCGGTCGGAATCACCGCAGTCGGAATCACGGCAATCGGAGCAGCGTCGGCTCGCCCGGACTGCCGCGGCGGGAATGTCAGCCGGCGCTTGCGGCATCGGCGGTCCTGCCCAACAGCGGCATGCGGTCGTCCACGGTCCACTCCGACGCGCCATCGGCATCGCGCCCCGGCCCGGTCTGCCGCGCGCGCTCGGGATCGATGAAGGCGCCGTCGAGATGACGCAGCACCAGCTTGAGCGCCACCCGGCATTGCTCGGGCGTCTGCGCCGACTCGATCGCGGCCACCACTTCGGCATCGGCACCGAGCGAGCGCATCAGCGCGCGGGCCAGGCTGCGTTCGGCCAGCGCCTGCGCGGAACCGCGCGCCTGCAGATGCTGCATCACGCGTGCGGCGATCAGATGGCGATACGACTTTGCGCTGGTGTCATCGACCCGCGCGCATGCCGTGCCGATCGCCTTGGCGGTGGCGGCGTCGTCGCCGGCGGCGGGCTCCAGCGCCCACTTGGCCGTCAGCGCAACGTCCTGCAGCTCGTGCCGCTCTTTCCAGCAACGGATCATCTTCCACACCGCGAAACCCAGCCAGCACAACCCCAGCACCCCGCCGATCACCGCGAGGCCGAGCCCCGCCGTGGCCGCGGTCACCGTGGTCAACGCGGCCACCGTCAGCCCCAGCGCGGCGCCATTGACCATGAGCGTGCCGCTGCCGTAAGCGATGCGCCGCCCGGCGTTGCGCCGCTCGCGCTTCGCAGCCTTGATGGCGCCGCCCAGCCGGCCGTCGCAGTATTCCATCACGGTGCGATAGAACGCCGTGGTCTTCTGCAGCTGCGCGGGGTCCGCCTGCCCCACGATGCCCTGCTGTCGCGTCGACAGCGGCTGCGCCCTGCAGATGGTAGCCGCCGCCCCGTTGCTCTCCAGGCCGGCCAGCGCGGCGGCCAGCGGCGATTGCCGCAGCGCCTCGCGCCGCCGGGTCAGTTCCGCGCGCAGCTTGCCCGCCTTGTGCCGCTGCGCGATGCCGGTGGCGATATGGGCGATCGACATCGCCACCGACGTCGCGCATCCCACGATGCCGGTCCATGGCAAGGCGGCTGCCACGGTGGGAACCAGGTTGGCGACCGCTTGCGCCGCACCGGACGCGGCGGCTGCCCCTTGCACGACGGCGTCGCGGGACAGCGTCAGCGCACTGCCGAACAGCTTGCCGCCGCAGTCGCGGCGCTCGGCACACGAGTGGCGATACACGAGGAAGGCGTCGAGACTGCCGTTTTCGCGCAGGGCCTGCCGCTGCTGCTGCCGCATCGCCCGCTCGGCGGGCAGCGCCGCCTCGGCGCGCGAAGCCAGCCGGCGGCGCAGCGCCGCTTCGCATTGCGCGTGGCCTGCGGCGGCGTCCCGGATGCGCGCGTCCAGACGGCCGCGCTTGCGGACCACCTTGGCAAATCGCACGATCGCCACGCCCGCCTCCACCGCCGCCAGCACCGGCAATGCGGCCCCGATCCGGATACTCCACGCGGACAGCAAGCCGGCGCTTCCTCCGTTGCGCAGGAAGTCGGGCAGTTGCGCGGCGCGCACCGCGTTCAGCGCGGTGACCGCCAGCATCCATGCCGGATAGAGCACGACTTCAAGGGCGCGGATCCGGCCGAACGGATGCTCGGCCTTGTCGGCGACGATGCGCGAGACCGCGCCGCCGAGTACCGCGGCGTCGGCGCCGGCCTTGCCCGCCGTTGGAGATGGCGGCGACGGGTGCTGCCGCCATGGCGTGGTCGGTGGTAAAGCCGTGAAGGAGGTAGCAAGGCCGGTCAGAGGCATGATGGTCTTCCCCGCAACGGTCGCCGGCGTCGGCTGGCGACACATCGCAAATACACTGCGGACACAGGACCGACGCACCGTATGGTGCGGCGCACTATCGAACTCTGGATGGCGGGAATGTACGACGTGTGCAACTGCAAAAGTCACGCGGAATGCGTGCTTCTTTAGTTTCCGGGCAAGCGAATCGGAAGGACCTCGCCTCGATCTTGATCCGCAAAGGTGGGATGGCATCGTGCGTGAACGCACAGAGACCGAAAGTGCGGCGTCGCTACGCTGGGGCCGACGCCCGCCGGGGTCCGTCCGCGCTGCCGGAAAACACAGACAAAGAGAGAGGAGACCGCGCCATGCCGCCACGCAGGTCCGCATCCGCGCACGACGCCCGCATCGAAGGCGTGTTCAGCCGCATCGATGCGATGACGCTGGAGGACTGCCCGATCGACCCCGGCTGGGTGCGCGCCGGCCGGCCGCATGCCCGCGCCGCGACCCATGCGCTGGCGCGCGACGGGCTGGCCTCGACCCATCTGTGGGAATGCAGCGCCGGCGCCTTCGCCTGGCGCTTCAGCGTCGAGGAGACGGTGCTGATCCTCGACGGCGAGGTGCGAGTGACCAGCCCCGGCGGACAGGTCCGCACGCTGCGGGCCGGCGACGTGGGCCACTTCCCCGCCCACACCACATGGCTGTGGGAGGTCGATCGCCATGTGCGCAAGATCGCCTTCTGCCGGCGCGAGGTGCCCTGGCCGTTGAGGCTCGCCACGCGGGCGCTCGATCGGCTGCTCGAACGTGCTCGCGCGCTGAAGCTGGCCAGCGCCGCGTGGCGGCGCGGCGGTCCGGACGCCGGGATCCCGTCGGCGCCGTGAGCGAGGGTGGCGGCTGATCCCTCGTTCGGGAATCCGAACACGCCGGCGGCACGCCCGCCCGGAAATCCGAACGCGACCGCCGACGCGGCAGACTTTTCCCTTTCGTTTCAATCACTTGCGCTTCTCTTGCGGCCTGCGCAAGCTGGCACGCCTCGTGCGAACTAGGCCCCATCTATAGCGCCGCCGCCCCCGGCTGCGCCACAACGATGGAGGAAACGACATGGCTGCCCCAACCCTGCCGGCCTGGACCACACAGCGCCCTCGAACGCGTCCCCGCCTGCTGCCCTGAAGCCGGCCCGCGTCGCCGCACGGGCGCTCCGGCATCCGTCGACTTGTGCGGGGCGGTGCCCCGCCTTGCCCGTCTTCCGTTGCCACTTTCGTTTGCCAAGCTGTCCGGCCCGCGCCGGACGCCTCAGGTTTGAATCACGATGAAACTGAACCGACTGCCCACCCTGATCCTGTTCGCCATGCTGCTCGGCCTGCTGACCGGCACCGCCGCGCACCACCTTGCGCCCGATGCCGCCGCGGCCAAATCGATCGCCGGCCATCTGTCGATCCTGACCGACGTGTTCCTGCGGATGATCAAGATGATCATCGGCCCGCTGGTGTTCGCCACGCTGGTCAGCGGCATCGCCAGCATGGGCGACGGCAAGGCCGTGGGCCGGATCGGCCTGAAGGCAATGGGCTGGTTCGTGATCGCATCGGTGACCTCGTTGCTGCTCGGCCTGGTGATGGCCAACCTGCTGACGCCCGGCCACGGCATGAACCTGCCGCTGCCGCCGGCCGACGCGGCCTCGAACCTGAAGACCGGCGCGCTGAACCTGCGCGACTTCGTCACCCACATGTTCCCGAAGAGCATCGCCGAGGCGATGGCGAACAACGAGATCCTGCAGATCGTGGTGTTCTCGCTGTTCTTCGGCTTCGCGCTGGGCGCCGTCAAGGACGGTCCGGGCAAGCCGCTGCTGGCGGCCATCGAGGGCCTGGCCAAGGTAATGCTGAAGGTCACCAACTATGTGATGGCGTTCGCCCCGGTCGGCGTGTTCGGCGCCATCGCCGCGGTGATCACCGCCGAGGGCCTGGGCGTGCTGACGGTCTACGCCAAGCTGCTCGGCAGCCTGTATCTGGCGCTGGCGCTGCTGTGGGCCGCGCTGATCTTCGGCGGCTATCTGTTCCTCGGCCGCGACGTGTTCCGCCTGCTCAAGACGCTGCGCGCGCCGCTGATGATCGGCTTCGCCACCGCCAGCAGCGAGTCGGCCTATCCGAAGGTGATCGACCAGCTGACCCGCTTCGGCGTCAAGGAGCGCATCACCAATTTCGTGCTGCCGCTCGGCTACTCGTTCAACCTCGACGGCTCGATCATGTACACCTCGTTCGCGGCGCTGTTCGTCGCGCAGGTCTATGGCATCGAGCTGACGCTGACCCAGCAGATCACCATGCTGCTGGTGCTGCTGGTCACCAGCAAGGGCATCGCCGGCGTGCCGCGCGCCTCGCTGGTGGTGGTCGCCGCCGTGCTGCCGATGTTCGGCCTGCCCGAGGCCGGCATCCTGCTGGTGCTGGGGATCGACCATGTTCTCGATATGGGCCGTACCGTGACCAACGTGCTCGGTAACGCCATTGCCACGACCGTCGTCGCCAAAAGCGAAGGCGCGATCGGCGCGCCGGTGCCGGAAGAAGCGGAAGACACCGCTGAAGACGGCGCTGCCGACCTGGCACCCGTCCAGGTCCTGGCGAGCAAGTAGCCTCCCTGCTTGCTTGACGGGGCGTGCCAGGGGCCCGACCGCCAATCCGGCGGCCGGGCCTTTTTCATGGGCCATGTCAGCCGCAGGTTTTCTCCCCTCTCCCGCCCGGCGGGAGAGGGGCCGGGGGAGAGGGAAAGGCGGTCGCCATGCGCAACCGTTTCCCGATATGCCGACGTCCTTGCCCTCTCCCCCACCGCTCTCCCACACGTGGGAGAGGGGAGCCGATGCCGAGCGCCCGAGCTGGCTCACCGGGTGTGATAAAAGAGAGCGCATGCAGATAACCGCAATGCCGAACCGCCAGTCTTCCGCCGTGTCTTCGCCCCCTTCCCGCCCGGCCCGCGCTCCGCACCATCGTCCGCCCCGCCGCCAGCGCGGCCTGGCCGCCGCCGCGCAGCTGCTCGCGCTGCTGGCGCTGGCCGGGCTGGTGGGCCTCGCCGGCTGGCTGGGCTACCGCTATACCTTCGACGCCGCGCTGGCGCGCCAGGCCGAGCGCGGCCAGGTGCAGCTGCGGCTCTACGGCCAGGCCCTGTCGAGCGAACTGGCGCGCTACGACTTCGTGCCGAGTCTGCTGTCGCTGGACGACGAGATCAGCGCGCTGCTGGGCCGCCCCGACGATCCGGCCCGCGTCGCCGCGGCCAATGCGCACCTGGCTGCGGTCAATGCGCGCGCCGGCACGCTGGCCGTGTTCGTCCTCGATCGGCAGGGACGGGTGCGCGCCACCAGCAACTGGCAGCGCCCCGACAGCTATCTGGGCGAAGACCTGGGCTTCCGCCCGTATTTCCAGGCCGCCATCGATGGCCAACTGGGCCGCTTCTACGGCGTCGGCACCACGCGCGACGAATCGGGCTACTACCTGTCGGCGCCCCTGGGCAATGGCAACGGCCAGCGGCCCGGCGGCGTCGCGGTGGTCAAGGTCGGCCTGGAGCCGCTGGAACAACGCTGGCAGAGCGCCGACATGCAGATGCTGCTGTCCGACGAGAACGGCGTGGTGATCCTTGCCTCGGAGCCGTCGTGGAAGCTGCGCGCGCGCCGGCCGCTGAGCGCCGCGCAGCGCGAGCGACTGAACCGCAGCCTGCAGTACAACCGCGCGCCGCTGGAACCGCTCGAGTTCACCCGCGTGCGGGCGATGAACAATGGCGACGCGCTGGTGCGCATGCGCCGCGGCCCATCGATGCTCGAGCAGAACGCGATGCTGCCCGGCACCGAATGGCAGCTGACGCTGCTGACCGATACCTCGCAGGCGCGCATGGCCGCGCTGAACACCGCCGCGCTGTGCGGCGTGCTGACAGCGTTCGTGCTGCTGCTGGGCGCCGCCTGGAACGTGCGCCGGCGCATCGTCAGCGAGCGGCTGGCCGCGCGCGCCGCGCTCGAGGCGGCCAACAGCGAGCTCGAACGCAAGGTCGCCGAACGGACCGCTGACCTGACCAGCGCCAACCATCTGCTGCAGACGGAGATCGCCGAACGCATCCGCACCGAACGCGAACTGCGCCAGGCCCAGGACGGCCTGCTGCAGGCCGGCAAGCTGGCGGCGGTCGGACAGATGTCGACCGGCATCGCGCACGAGCTGAACCAGCCGCTGGCCGCACTGCGCACGCTGTCGGGCAATACGCAGAAATTCCTCGCACGCGGCGACCTCGCCACGGCGCAGGCGAACCTCGGCACCATCATCGGCCTGGTCGAAAAGATGGGCCGCATCACCGGCGCGCTCAAGTCCTTCGCCCGCAAGCCTGGCCGCAACGGCACGGGCAGCGCGCTGCTGGCCGATGCGCTCGACAACGCGCTGTTCCTGCTGGAGACGCGCGTGCAGGCTGTGCAGCCGCAGATCGTACGCGATGTCGACCGCACGCTGGTGGTCGCCTGCGATCCCAACCGGCTCGAACAGGTGCTGGTCAATCTGATCGGCAACGCGCTCGACGCGATGGCGGCCGATCCGGCGCAGCGCCCGCGACCGCCGCGCCTCGAACTGCGCGCGGCGGTCGCCGAAGGCATGGTCCGCTGCACTATCCGCGACAACGGCCCGGGGCTGTCCGAGGAAGCCTTCGCACGGCTGTTCGAGCCGTTCTTCACCACCAAGCCGGCGGGACAGGGGCTGGGCCTCGGCCTGACGCTGTCGGCCGGCATCCTGGACGAATACGGCGGCACGCTGGTCGCGAGCAATCATCCCGACGGCGGCGCCTGCTTCACGATGGTGCTGCCGATGGCCGGCAAGGAGACGCGCGATGGCGCCCAAACTCAATGATCTGTCGGTGCTGATCGTCGAGGACGACCCCGACGTCCGGCTCGGCTGCGAACAGGCGCTGCGCCTCGAAGGCATCGCCACACGCGCGGTCGGCACGGCCGAGGCCGCGCTGCAGACGGTGGCGCCGCACTTCCCCGGCATCGTCGTCAGCGACATCCGCCTGCCCGGCATCGACGGCATGGCGCTGCTGACGCAACTGAAGGCCCGCGACGCCGCGCTGCCCGTGGTGATGATCACCGGCCATGGCGACGTCGGCCTGGCCGTGCAGGCGATGAAGCAGGGCGCCTACGACTTCCTGGAGAAGCCGTTCGCGCCCGAGCGGCTGGTCGAGGTCGCGCGCCGCGCGCTGGAGCAGCGCCGCCTCGCACTCGAGGTGGAAGAGCTGCGCCACCGGCTGGCCGGACGCGAACGGCTCGAGGCGCGGCTGATCGGCGTGTCGCCGGCAATGGAACGGCTGCGCCGGCTGATCGCCGATCTGGCCGATACCAGCGCCAACGTGCTGATCCACGGCGAGACCGGCACCGGCAAGGAACTGGTGGCGCGCTGCCTGCACGACGCCAGCACTCGCCACGCGCGCAACTTCGTGCCGATCAACTGCGGCGGGCTGCCCGAGCAGCTGTTCGAGAGCGAGATCTTCGGGCACGAGGCCGGCTCCTTCACCGGCGCCGCCAAGCGCCGCATCGGCAAGATCGAACACGCCGAGGGCGGCACGCTGTTCCTCGACGAGATCGAGAGCATGCCGATGCCGATGCAGATCAAGCTGCTGCGCGTGCTGCAGGAGCGCGTGGTCGAACGGCTCGGCTCCAACACGCCGGTGCCGGTCGACGCGCGCGTGGTGGCGGCGACCAAGGGGGACCTGAAGGCGCTGTCCGACGCCGGCCAGTTCCGCGCCGACCTCTACTACCGGCTCAACGTGATCACGCTCGAACTGCCGCCGCTGCGCGAGCGGCGCGAGGACGTGCCGCTGCTGTTCGACCACTTCGTCGCCCAGGCGGCGCTGCGCTTCGAGCGCGACGCGCGGCCCGCCTCCCCCGCCGAACTGGCGCGGCTGGTCGCCTATCCGTGGCCCGGCAATGTGCGCGAGCTGCGCAATCTGGCCGAGCGGCATGTGCTGGGGCTGGGGTGCAATCCCGAACAGGGCACCGAGGAACCGGCGCTGCTGCCGCTGGCGCAGGCGGTGGAGCAGTTCGAGCGGGCGTTGATTGCGGACGCGCTGCGGCGGCATGAGGGAAATCTGAGCCGGGCCAGCGAGGCGCTGGGGGTCGCCAAGACGACGCTGTTCGACAAGGTCAGGAAGTACGCGCTGTAACCCCCGGACGGTAACCCTCGGGCCGCAGGCCCGATCCGGCCTTGCACCCTCTGTCGGCTAGCGAACAGAGCGGGCGCCATCGCAGCAGGGATACTCTGCGCAAAGCGCCGCGGGCACGATCCGCGGTGCCATGCCCGGAGCGGCCGCACGGCGGCCGGCTCCGCCCGTTCCCTGCCAGGAAGCCCCCGCGATGAAGCCCGATCCCAGATCCTGCGCCGGCATGTCGAGCCACCGGTCGCCGTTCGAGAGGACCGTGCTGACGCGCGGCAAGGCGACCCTGATCACCTATATGGGCGCCGGCGATTCGCACCCGACGCTGGTGCTGTGCCAGGTCGAGCGCCTGCGCGAAAGCGATCTCGAGCCGCTGGAGAAGCTGCAGTCGTTCTGCACCGCGCGCCACGTGCTGTTCGCCGTCGTGGCGCCCGACGAGGCGGCGCGCGGCATGGCCGAGACCTTGCAGCGCTGGGGCATCATGGTGTTCCTGAAGGTCCCGACCGACGAGGAGGTCGAGGCCTTCGTGCGGGTGCAGCGATTGATGCGCCATCCGGCGGTGTGGGTGTAGGCCGTTTCAACGGCCCACCGATTTGCTGTCGTTCCCGCGCACGCGTTCAGGCTGCCACTCTGCGGGCGCCCTCTTCCCCCGCATCCTGCCGCATCAGCCAGCCATACAGATCGCGCGTATCGTCCGGCGTCGCCACCAGCTCCACATAGCGCCCCGCGTGGCGCGCACAGGCCGCGGCGTGCAGCCAGCGCAGCGTCGAATAGTCTTCCAGCGCGAAGCCGACCGAATCGAACAGCGTCACGTCCTCGACCGCGGTGCGGCCCGCTACCTCGCCATTCAATATCTGCCACAGCTCGATCACGGGAAAGTCGGCCGGCATCTGCTGGATCTCGCCTTCCAGTCGCGACTGCGGCTCGTATTCGACCGCAACGCGGGCACGCCGCAGCAGTGCCGGGTCCAGCTCGGTCTTGCCGGGGCAATCGCCGCCCACCGCGTTGATATGCACGCCAGGCGCGATCTGCTGGTCGCGCAGGATGGTCGCGCGGGTCTTGTCGGCTGTCACCGTCGAGACGATGTGCGCGCCGGCCAGCGCCTCGTCGATCGACGCCATTGGCAGGATGCGCAGCTCGCCCGCAGCTGTCAGGCTGGCCAGGTTGCGCTGCAGCTTGGCGGTCGCCGCCGGATCCACGTCGTAGGCACGGATCTCGCGCACGCCGAGCATCGCGTGGAAGGCCAGCACCTGGAATTCTGCCTGCGCGCCATTGCCGATCAGCGCCATCGCGGTGGTGCCGTGCGGAGCCATCGCCCTGGCGGCGACCGCCGAGGTCGCCGCGGTGCGCAAGGCCGTAGCCAGCGTCATGTCGGCCAGCAGCAGCGGAAAGCCGGTCGACACCTCGGCCAGCGCGCCGAACGCCATCACGGTCGGCATCGCGTGCGCGGCGTTGCGCGGATGGCCGTTGACGTATTTGAACGCGTACTGCTCGCCGTCGGTGACCGGCATCAGCTCGATCACGCCGACCGGCGAATGGCTGGCGAGCCGCGCGGACTTCTCGAAGCGGTGCCAGCGCAGGAAGTCCTGCCGCACGTGCTCGGCCAGTTGCCGCAGCGCGGTCTGCAGGCCGATGCCGCGCACCAGGGCCGCCACCGCCGCCGCGTCCAGGAAGCGGGTCATCGCGGTCTCCTTCATCGTCGTCTCCTTGTGGTTCTGCCTTGAAGGCCTGTGGGACCGTCAGGCCGCCGCGACGGTGGCCCGGCCTCCGGTCGCTTCGTCGATCCCCTGGCGGGCGCTGCTGCTGCGATCGAGCCGCAGTGTCATGCAATAGGCGCCGCCGCCCGACAGCATGAAGGGCGCAAGATCGACCTCCTGCACGCGATAGCCGCGCTTGCCCAGCGCATCGCGCAGACGCGGCGTGGCGCGCGCCATCACGATGCGGTCGTGCAGATTGACGGCGTTGACGCTGAAATGCCGCAGGTCGTCGGCGCTGGCCTCGATGCGCTGGCTGGCCGGCAGGCGCGCGTGCAGCTCGCGCAGCGACGCCTCGGTGAAGGCCGGCGGGTAGTACAGGATCTCGCCGCCGGCCAGCGGGCAGAAGCAGACGTCGAGGTGGTAGCTCTGCGCGGTGGCCAGCTCCAGCGCGACCACCTCGCGCCCGAAATACGCGCCCACCGCATCGGCCGCGCAGCGCGCGGAACGCGGGCCGAAGCCGGCCCAGAAGTGGCCGCGCACCGCGTCCCAGATGCAGTCCCCCGCGCCCTCCTGGTAGCAGCCGTCGGCCAGCGTCGCCACCTCGTCGAGCAGGCCGCGCTCGCGCAGGCTGGCAAACAGGCGCGCGAACGGCGCCTCCTCGCCCTGGCGCTGGGGGTAGCGAAAGCGCGCCAGCAGCGCGCGGCCGTCGAGCACCACCGCGGCATTGGCGGGGAACACCATGTCGGGCAGGCCGGGTTCGCCCGCGGCGACCTCGACCGCGAACCCCGCCGCTTCAAGGGCTTCGCGCAATGCGGCGAAGGCCCGCAGCGCGCCGCGATGCATGCCGTGCGGATCGGCGGCCCAGCGCAGCGGGTCCATCCACGGATTGATGCTGTACGACACGTCGTAGTGGGTCGGCTCGACCAGCAGGATGGTGGGTTCGGTGATCACGCCGCGCTCCTTCCGATTCGGGTTGTTATCGGAATGGATTGTGGTGCACACCCGCGCCAGCGGATAGCGCACACCCTGCGCAAAAAGCGCGGTCGCTATGACAGAATGCCGGCATAGGTTGGCGTTTTGCCAAGCCATCCGCCCGGGGGACCTGCAAGCCGCCATGGACGACATCGACCGCCAACTGCTGGCATTGCTGCGCGACAATGCGCGCACGCCGACCACCGCGCTGGCCAAGGCGCTGCGCCTGTCGCGCGCGACCGTGCAGAACCGGATCGACAAGCTGCACGAGGCCGGCGTGATCGTCGGCTATACGGTGCGGCTCAAGCCCGAGGCCGAGCCGCACCGCATCCGCGCGCTGGCGATGATCTCGGTGGAGGGCAACCGCATCGGCAAGGTGCTGCAGGCCCTGCGCGGCGAGCCCAACGTGCAGACGCTGCATACCACCAACGGACGCTGGGACATCATCGCGGAGCTGCGCGCGGACACGCTCGAGGCGTTCGACCGGACGCTGGACCGGATCCGGCTGATCGAAGGGATTGGGGCGACGGAGACCAGCATCCTGTTGTCGACTTACAAGCTCTGAGGCCTTGGAAAGGCGTCGGGATGCCGATGGCTGCTTGCCCTCTCCCCCAACCCCTCTCCGCAAGCGGGAGAGGGGAGCCGAACCACAGGCGAGCGCAAATGCTGGACGGTGTTCTCCCTCTCCCGCTGGCGGGAGAGGGCTGGGGAGAGGGCAACCGCGCTCGCTATCTCACCGCCGCCCCCTATTCAGAGACGTGATTCGTAAGTCCCATCCGCAAATTCCGATATATTGATGTGTTTCCCGCCGCCAAGGCGGGTAGTTGGAGATCTGTTCGAATGACGTCCGGCAATCCGGTTGAGAAGTCGATGGAGCGGGTCCCGCCGGGCCCTGCCGTCGCGGACCGCGCCGAGCTGGACCGGCTGGTCGCCTGCGAGTATTGCGACGCGGTCTACCGCCGCCTCGTGCTCGGCCCCGGCGAGCGGGCCCAGTGCCTGCGCTGCGGCGGCGAGCTGTACCACGAGAGCCGGCGCGCCTATCGGCGGCTGCTGCCGCTGGTGCTGACGGCCCTGATCCTGTTCATCGTGTCCAACGCCTATCCCATCGTCGAGATGGACCTGCAGGGCGTGCGCACGCGCACCACGCTCTGGGGCGCGGTGCAGGCGCTGCAAGCCGACAACATGACGCTGGTGGCGCTGCTGGTGTTCGCCACCACCATCGTGTTCCCGCTGGCCGAGATGCTGATGATGGCCTATCTGCTGGTGCCGCTCGCGCGCGGCAGCGTCCCGCCGGGGTTCGAGCGCATCATGCGCGGCATCCGCCAGACCCGCCCGTGGGGCATGCTCGAGGTCTTCATGATGGGCGTGCTGGTCACGCTGGTGAAGCTCTCGACGATGGCCCAGGTGCTGCCCGGCATCGCGCTGTGGTCGTTCGGCGCGCTGGTGATCGTGCTGGCGACGATGCTGACCTACGATCCGCGCGACCTGTGGCGCCATGCCGAGCGCCGCCAGGAGGCGGGGCTGCGATGAACCGCAACGAGCCCAGACCCTCGGCGCGCCAGCGCGCGCTGCGCCGCTCGCGCGAGGTGGTCGCCGGCGTGGTGCAGGAGCTCGCGGACGACGACGAACGCACGCCGCTTCCCGAGGTGCCCACCGCCACGTCGATGGGCTTGCTGTCCTGCCACGCCTGCGACGCGCTCAGCCCGCTCGACCAGGAAGGGCAGCCGTGCCGCCGCTGCGGCGCCACGCTGCACCATCGCAAGCCGGCCAGCCTGACGCGCACCTGGGCCTTCCTGCTGGCGGCCTACATCCTGTACATACCGGCCAACGTGCTGCCGATCATGATCACCCGCTCGATCCTCGGCACGCAGGAGGACACGATCCTGTCGGGGATCATCTATCTGTGGGTGTCGGGCTCGCGCATGCTCGCCATCGTGGTGCTGATCGCCAGCATCGTGGTGCCGCTGCTCAAGATGATGATCCTGACCTTCCTGCTGCTGTCGGTGCACCTGCGCTCGACCTGGCGGCTGCGGCAGCAGACCAGGCTGTACGGCCTGGTCGAGCTGATCGGCCGCTGGTCGATGCTCGATATCTTCGTGGTAGCGCTGCTGGCCTCGCTGGTGCGCGCCGGCGCGCTGGCGCAGGTCGATCCGGGCACGGGCGCGGCCGCGTTCGGCATGGTGGTGGTGCTGACCATGCTGGCCTCGCTGTCGTTCGACCCGCGCCTGCTGTGGGATGCGCACGACCACGCGGCCCTGGAGGGCACGAACCGCAAGGACGCTCACCCCAAGGCGCCAGCCGGCGCCGCCCCCGCTTCGGCACAGGCCAACGACTGAGCCGCCGAGACGGATACCGATACCGAATATCAATACCGAACGCCGACGTACGCTGGACCTTCATCGATGCCCGATCCGGACAACCTCTCCTCTCCTCCTCCGCGCCCGCAGCCGCCGCAGCCCCCGCAGCCCCGTGAGCCGGCGCGCCGGCGCCGCGCGCGCTGGCTGCCGTCGGTGGTCTGGCTGATTCCCATCGTCGCCGCCGTGGTCGGGCTGTCGCTGCTGTTCCATACGCTGTCGCAGCGCGGCCCCGAGATCCAGGTGACCTTCCGCACCGCCGAGGGGCTGGCCCCCGGCAAGACGCCGGTCCGCTACAAGGACGTCGATATCGGCCTGGTCAAGCAGGTGCGGCTGGCGCCGGACCGCTCGCATGTGGTCGCGACCATCGACCTGAGCAAGGACGCCGAGAACTTCGCGGTCAAGGACACGCGCTTCTGGGTGGTGCGCCCGCGGCTGGCCGTCAGCGGCGTGTCGGGGCTCGAGACGCTGCTGTCGGGCTCCTATGTCGGCGTCGATGCCGGCAAGTCGGAGGAAACCCAGCGCGAATTCGTCGGCCTGGAGACGCCGCCGGTGGTCACCACCGATTCGTCGGGCAAGCAGTTCGTGCTGCGCGCCGCCGACCTGGGCTCGCTCGATATCGGCTCGCCGGTCTACTACCGGCGCGTGCAGGTCGGCCAGGTGGTGGCCTATCAGCTCGAACCGGCCGGGCGCGACATCACGCTGCGCGTCTTCATCAACAAGCCCTACGACGAGCTGGTCACCGCGGACACGCGCTTCTGGCACGCCAGCGGCGTCGACCTGAAGCTGGATGCGGGCGGCTTCAAGCTCAATACGCAGTCGCTGGTGACGATGCTGCTGGGCGGGGTCGCCTTCCAGGCGCCGCCCAACTCGCACCTGACCGAGGCGGCCAGGGAGAACACGCAATTCCTGCTGGCCGGCGACCAGGCCGACGCGATGAAGGAGCCGGACGAGCTCGCGCCGACGCTGGCGGTGCTGAACTTCGAGCAATCGGTGCGGGGCCTCGCGCCCGGCGCGCCGGTGGACTTCCGCGGCGTGGTGGTCGGCCAGGTCCGCTCGATCGGCATCGATTACGTGCGCGAGACCAAGTCGTTCCGGCTGCCGGTGGTGGTCGAGCTCTATCCGTCGCGGATGGGCTTCCGCGAGCGCGACCTGGCCGACCGCGAACGCGCCCGCCAGCTGATGCTGGGCCTGATCCAGCGCGGCCTGCGCGCGCAGCTGCGCACCGGCAACCTGCTGACCGGCCAGCTGTACGTGGCGCTCGACTTCTTCCCCAACGCCAAGCCGGTCAAGGCGCCGGCCGATACGGCGCTGGCCGAGCTGCCGACCATGCCGGGCGCGCTCGACGAACTGCAGGCCAAGCTGGGCAGCATCGTCGGCAAGATCGAGAAGGTGCCGTTCGACCAGATCGGCCAGGACCTGCGCAAGACCGTGGCGCAGCTGAACACCACGCTGGCCAGCGCGGACAAGCTGGTCGCGCAGCTGCAGGGCGACGTCGCGCCGGAAGTGCTGGCCGCCCTGCAGGACGCGCGCCGCACGATCCAGTCGGCCAACGGCACGCTGTCGTCCGACGCGCCGCTGCAGCAGGACACGCGCCGCATGCTGCAGGAGCTGACGCGCACCGCGGTCTCGCTGCGTACGCTGACCGACTATCTCGAACGCCATCCCGAAGCGCTGCTGCGCGGCAAGACGGAGACACAACGATGAAGGGCCCGCTTATCCTGTCCCGCCGGCTGCGCGCCGCGCTGTTCGCCACCGCCTGCGCCGGCACCCTGCTGCTGGGCGGCTGCGCGTCGTCGTCGGAGCCGCGCTACTACACGCTGGCCCATTCCGGGGACAGCGGCGCGGCCGGCGCCGCGTTGGCTGCCACCACGGTGGCGAGCGGCACCACCTCGCCGACGAACACAAGCACGGGCACGATCGCCGCCAGCCAGCCGCTGTGGATCGAGGTCGCTCCCGCGCGCGTGCCGGAGCGGCTCAATCGTCAGCAGATCGTCATCGGCGGCCCGGACGGCCGCGTGACGCCGCTCGACATGGCGCGCTGGTCGGCGCCGCTGCCCGACGAGTGGCGCGATGCGCTGTCGCAGCGGCTGCAGATCGTGCTGGGCGCGGTCGATGTCTATCAGCAGGGATTGAGCGGCGTGCAGCCGCTGTACCGGATCACCACCGAGGTGGTGCGGCTCGATGCGCAGCCGGGCGCGCGGGTCGGCGCGACGGTCAACTGGACCGTGCGGCGGCTGCCCGATGGCCGCACGCTCGCCGGGCGTACGCAGGCCGAACTGCCCGCAACGGGCGGCGGCAATGACGTCGGCGGCGTGGTCGCGGCGGTGCGGCAGGTGGTGGCCGATACCGCCGCGCAGATCGCGGCCGGCGTGGCCTCGCTGCGGGCAGAGCCGGCGACAGCCAGCCGCCAACCTTAGCGCTTCGGCATCCGCTGGCGACCGCGGGTGCCCGCAGGCACCGCCCGGTCCTCTTACGGGCTGGCGCCGGCCCGCGCCGCCGCCATCGCCGCCAGGCACTGAGCCGGCCCGCCGTGCACCAGTTGTACCGAACAGGCCAGCATCAGGTTCTTGCCCAGGCCGAAGTCTTCGACATGGAAACCGCGCGCATCCAGCGGCCGGCCCTGCGCATCGTGGCCTGCCGCGGCGCGATCGACGATGGTGCCGCGATCTCCCGTATAGGCCCACACCGGCTTGCCCAGCGCGACCGCAAAGCCGACCTCGAAGGCCGTGCCGGAATCCGGCTCGGCCGGCCCGCGAAAGTCGTCCAGATTGGCCATCACCAGATCGGCGCGGCGGATCAGCGCGACATTGGCCTGATAGATCCAGCGCGCCGCGGCCGCGCCGGCGAGGCCCGCCGGCAGCTGATGGTCCAGCGGGAACAGGCCGGTAAAACCGTGCTGCGCACAGAGCTCCTTCAGCGCCTGGCCATGGGCCATCGCATCGGGACGGAACACATCGGGGCCGGCGAGGTAGACGGTGGGCATTGATGTTCGGGGCTGGATGGCGCTGGGGTGATCCAAATTGCTGACAAACGCGTCGTCCCCGCGAAGGCCGGGGACCCAGTGACTCCTGAAGACGCTGGGTTCCCGCGTTCGCGGGAACGACATGATAGCCAGCTGCCGGCCCTGCAGGAGGGCTGCCGCGAGGCCGCCAGCACGGACAGGAGGCCGTCCGGCAGGATACACTCTGCTGTCTTTTTCCCGCCTTGCCCTCAACAAGAAGCTGACATCATGCCCGCCATCGACCTGATCCAGATCGGCCCGCTCGCGCCGCACCTCAACGCCACGCTGCAGGAGCGCCACGGCGCCGCCGCGCTGTGGGAGCAGGACGACTGGCCCGCCTGGCTGCGCGAGCATGGCGCGCAGGCGCGCGTGGTCGTGACTTCGGCCCGGCACGGCTGCAGCGCCGCGGTGATCGACGCGCTGCCGCAACTGGCGGCAATCGTCAGCTTCGGCGTCGGCTACGACAGCATCGCGCTGGACGCGGCCCGCGCGCGCGGCATCCAGGTCAGCAACACGCCCGACGTGCTCAACGATTGCGTGGCGGACCTCGCCTTCGGCCTGATGATCGATGCCGCGCGCGGCATCTCGCACGGCGACCGCTTCGTGCGTGCCGGCCGCTGGCACCAGGGCCCCTTCCCGTTGACCAGCCGGGTATCCGGCAAGCGCCTGGGCATCCTGGGCCTGGGCCGCATCGGCGAAAAGGTGGCGCGCCGCGCGCAGGGCTTCGACATGGAGATCGCCTACAACAACCGGCGTCCGCGCGAAGGGGCGCCGTGGCGCCACGAGCCCGACCTGCTGGCGCTGGCCGCATGGGCGGACTTCCTGGTGGTGACCTGCGTCGGCGGCCCCGAAACCGAGGGTCTGGTGTCGCGCCAGGTCATCGAGGCGCTCGGTCCGAAGGGCGTGCTGGTCAATGTCGCGCGCGGCAGCGTGATCGACGAGGAGGCGATGGTCCAGGCGCTGCGCGATGGCCGCCTCGGCGCCGCGGGGCTCGACGTGTTCCGCGACGAACCGCGCGTGCCGCCGGCGCTGATCGGCCTGGACAACGTCGTGCTGGCCCCGCATATGGCCAGCGGCACGGTCGAGACCCGCGGCGCGATGCAGGCGCTGATGCTGGACAATCTGCGCGCCTTCCTCGATACCGGCAAGGTGCTGACGCCGATCCTGTAAGACCCTCGGCGGGCTTGCCGCCCGGCCCCATGCCGCGGCGCGGCGCTCTCCCGGGAGCGCCGCGCCGCGCGATTTCCGCTCCCACGCCCTGCCCTCGTGCCAGCCATGCCACGGCATTTCCTTTACCTGTTCGTCTTTATCGCGCTGTACGCCTGCTTCGACCTGGTGTTCGACTACAACGAGGCCGAAGGGCTGCAGCACGTCATCATCGATGCGATCGGCACTTCCATCACGCTGGCCGGCGTCTTCATGCTGGCGCGCGAACGCCTGCGCACCGATCAGGAGATCCGCCAGTTGCGCGCCTCGCTGGGAGAGGCCGAGCGGACGCTGGCGCAGCGCGACGCTGCCGCGCATCAAGCAGGGCTGCAGATGCGGCATGCGATCAGCAGCCAGTTCGATCGCTGGAACCTGACCACCAGCGAGCGCGAGGTCGCCTACCTGCTGATCAAGGGCCTGTCTCTGGAAGAGATCGCCGGCGTGCGCGACAGCAAGCCCAAGACGGTGCGCCAGCACGCCACCAACATCTACGCCAAGGCCGGCCTGCGCGGCCGGCATGAGCTGGCGGCCTACTTCCTCGAAGACCTGCTGGTGCCCGAGCTGCCCTGAGCGCGGCCGATTTGCCCGCGCCAGGGTATCGGCTGCGCTGCACGCGAGTGCATTGACGCAGCGCTATATACCGCCGTATATTGCGCTCGATGTGACTCGGGTGTCCCCCTGCGGCGCCCGGTTTCTGCGGCGAGGCGCCTTCGATGGCCGGCCCGCTTCATTGATCGAATCAGCGAATCCGGTGGCCGTCATGCCTGCTCGTCGTTTCCCCGTTGTTGCCATTGCCACCGCGCCCGTGCGTGCGCGCTCCGGTCTGTCCGGCGCCTTCGCCGCGGCGGCGCTGGCCGTGCTGGCGCTGCTGCCGGTCCGGCCCGCAGCGGCCGCCGAACTGGTGGTCTCGGCCGCGGCCAGCCTGACCAATGCCTTCCGCGCGGTGGCGACCGCCTATGAACAGGCGCATCCGGGAACGAAGCTGGTGCTCAATTTCGGCGCCTCGGACGTGCTGATGCAGCAGATCGTGCAAGGCGCGCCGGCCGACGTGTTTGCCTCGGCCGACCAGCAGGCCATGGACAAGGCGCAGGCCGAGCACATGATCGTGCCGGGCTCGCGCCGCGATTTCGCCGCCAATGCGCTGGTGATGATCGAGCCGGCCGACAGCGCGCTGAAGCTGGCCTCGCCGCGCGATCTGCTGCGCGACGACGTGCGGCGCGTGGCCTACGGCAATCCGGCCTCGGTGCCGGTGGGGCGCTACACGCGCGATGCGCTGGAGGATGCCCGGCTGTGGCAGGCCGTCTCGGCCAAGGGCGTGCCGGCGCAGAACGTGCGGCAGGCGCTGGACTACGTCGCGCGCGGCGAGGTCGATGCCGGCTTCGTCTTCGCCACCGATGCGGCCGTGATGCCGTCCAGGGTGCGTATCGTCGCGCAGGTGCCGACCCGCACCGCGATTACCTATCCGATCGCCGTGACCGCCCGCTCGCGCCAGAAGGACGAGGCGGCGCGCTTTGTCGACTTCGTGCTGTCCGCCGAAGGCCAGGCGCTGCTCGCGCGCCACGGCTTCCGGCCGCGCTGAGCCTTCTTCTCTCTCCCTGTACGCTGATGGAATCGGTCTGGGTCCCGCTGGCACTGTCGCTGAAGGTGGCCGGCTGGGCCACCGCGATCAATGCGGTGCTCGGCGTTGCCGCCGCGGTGGCGCTGTCGCGCTGGCGCTCGCCGCTGCGTGATCTGGTCGATGCCGTGCTGACGCTGCCGCTGGTGCTGCCGCCGACCGTGCTGGGCTATTACCTGCTGGTGCTGGTCGGGCGCCGCGGCGTGTTTGGCGAATGGCTGTCGTCGATGGGCATCGAACTGGTCTTCACCTGGCAGGGCGCGGTGCTGGCAGCGACCATCGTCGCCTTTCCGCTGGTGCTCAAGTCCGCCCGCGCGGCGATCGAGGGCGTCGATCCGCAGTTGGAGCATGCCGCGCGCGTGCTGGGCGTCAGCGAGACGGGCATCGTCTTTCGCGTGACGCTGCCGCTGGCGGTGCGCGGCATCGCCGCCGGCGTGCTGCTCGCCTTCGCCCGGGCGCTCGGCGAATTCGGCGCGACGCTGATGGTGGCCGGCAACCTGCCCGGCCGCACGCAGACGCTGTCGGTGGCGATCTACGAAGCGGTGCAGGCCGGCGACGACGACACCGCCAATCTGCTGGTGCTGGTGACCTCGATCACCTGCGTGCTGCTGCTGGTGATCGCCGGCCGCCTGGTGCCGAGCACGCGGCAGCCGGTGCGCTGAATGGACGCTGCATGCCCGTGACCACGCCTGGCTCTCTGCCCGTCACCGTACCGAAGGCCATGACGCTCCAGGTCCAGGTCAGCAAACGGCTGGATACCGCCGACCGGCATTTCGCGCTGGATATCGGCTTCTCGTCCACCAGCCGCCGCATCGCGCTGTTCGGCCCCTCGGGCGCCGGCAAGACGCTGACGCTGCGGGCCATCGCGGGGTTGCTGCGACCCGACCGCGGGCGCATCGTGCTGGGCGAGCGCACGCTGTTCGACGAAGCGGCAGGGATCGACGTGCGGCCGCAGCAGCGGCGCGTGGCCTATCTGTTCCAGGACTATGCGCTGTTCCCGCATCTGACCGTCGCGCAGAACGTCGCCTTCGGTCTGGCGCGCGGCTGGCGCAATCCGCCGCGCGGCAAGAGCCATGACGATGCCGAACGCTGGATCGACGCCTTCGGCCTGCAGGAGGTTCGCGGCCACTATCCGGCGCAGATCTCCGGCGGCCAGAAGCAGCGCGTGGCGTTGGCAAGGGCGCTGGCAACGCGGCCCGATATCGTGCTGCTGGACGAACCGTTCTCCGCGCTGGACCCCGCGCTGCGTGCGCGCATGCGGGCCGAGCTGCGTGCGCTGCAGGCCAGCCTGGAAGTGCCGATGCTGGTCATCTCGCACGATCCGGACGATGTCGCAGCCCTGGCGGACCATGTGATGGAGATTCGGGACGGGCGGATCCATGGGGCGGAGGGGTAATAGCAGGCGCGGTCAAGTCGGCTTGCCGCGCGTTTGACCACATCCCGTGGTGTTCTCCCTCTCCCCCTCAGGGGTGAGAGGGTTGGGGAGAGGGGGTGGTTTCAAGCCACAGTAGCAAGACCAGCGCCCCTTGCCCTCTCCCCCGTCCCTCTCGCGCAAGCGGGAGGGGGAGAAAACCACCGCCCGCGACAGCTGCGCGCCTCAATCCATCGTCCCCAGGATCACGCTCGATGCCTTGAAGATCGCCAGCGCCGGCGCGCCTTCGGTCAGCCCCAGCTCGTCCAGCCCCGCATGCGTGACGATCGCCGCGACGGTGGCGCCGCCATCGAGGGCGAGCACGACCTCGGCATTGACCGCCCCCGGCACAATGCGCGCCACCGTGCCGGGCAGCTGATTGCGTGCCGACAGCCTCAGGCCCGGCGACGGCACGCCGATCAGCACCGACGACGCCTTGACCAGCGCGAATGCCTCGCTGCCCGGGGCCAGCCCCAGCGTCTCGACGCTCTCGTGCGTGACCGTGGCGACCACCTGCTGGCCACCGGGAAGCGCCAGCGTGACTTCGTCGTTCACCGCGCCGGTCCGGACCTGGGTCACGGTGCCGAACAGCCGGTTGCGTGCACTGGTCTTGATCATCAGTCGCCGGATCAGATGGATATCGTGTTGCAGCGCGTCGGCGGCCGTCGCGTCGAGCTGTTCGCTGACGCGCGAGAGCTGCGCGACGAAGGCGCGGTGCTCGGCCTCGAGCGCGCGGTAGGTGCGCACCAGCCCTTCGCCGCGCGGCGTCAGCATGGTGCCGCCGCCGCCCTTGCCCCCGGCGGCGCGTACCACCAGCGGCTCGCCGGCGCTGTTGTTCATCGCGTCGACCGCGTCCCACGCCGCCTTGTAGCTGAGCCCGACCGCCTTGGCGGCCGCCGTGATCGAGCCGTGTTCGGCGATCGCGGCGAGCAGCGCGATGCGGTCCTTGCCGCCGAGGTCCTGGCTGCCGGCGCGAAACCAGATCGCGCCCTGAAGTTCGAGCATGAGGCATGGCGCCGCCACGGGGCGGCGCGAGGGTGGTCGGAACGGCGCTATGTTACCGCGCCGGGCATAGCCAACCTTGTTCCCACGGGGCGCCGCCGGCAAGGTATGTCATCACGTGATACATTGACGGCTTTTTTGCGCGACGCTTTTTTTGCTGCGTCGCGGCATGCGCTGGCGCCTTCATGTCCTCCCGATCCTCTCCCCTCCTTGCCCTGGCTGGCGAAGTCCGGTTGCGCTGGCGCGGCTGGCTGGCCGCCTTCGTTCCGATGCCGGTGGCGGCGAGCAGCCGCGAACGGATCAAGAGCTGCCTGGGCGCACTGTTTGCACTGGCCTGCACGGAGTGGATCAGCCGGCATATGCTGGGCGGGCACAACCCCTGGTTCATCGCGCCGATGGGCGCCTCCGCGGTGCTGCTGTTCGCCGTGCCGTCGAGCCCGCTGGCGCAGCCGTGGTCGGTGATCGGCGGCAATCTGCTGGCGGCGGCAGTGGGCGTGACCTGCGCGCGCTGGATTCCCGACCCGGGACTGGCCGCGGCCGTCGCGGTCGCGGTGGCGATCGGGCTGATGTTCCATCTGCATTGCGTGCATCCGCCGGCCGGCGCGGTCGCCATCACCGCGGTGTTCGGCGGCCCGGCGGTCGCCAAGCTCGGTTATGCCTTCGTGCTGTTCCCGGTCGCGCTCAATTCGATGCTGATGCTGCTGATCGCGCTGTCGTTCAATAACCTGACCGGGCGCCGCTATCCGCATCGGCCGCCGCCTCCGGTGCCGGGACATGGCACCAGCGATCCGCCGCCGGGCCAGCGTGTCGGCTTCACCCGCGCGGACCTGGACGAAGTGCTGGCGGCGCGCGGCGAATTCCTCGACGTCGACCGCGACGACCTCGAAGAAATCCTGGTCGCCGCCGAGTTGCGCGCGTTCGGACGGCGCTTCGGCGACGTACGCTGCGGCGACATCATGTCGCGCGACGTGGTGGCAGTCCACGCCGGCCAGCGCATCAGCGAGGCCTGGACGCTGCTGACCCGCCACCGGCTGCAGGCACTGCCGGTGGTGTCGCCGCGCCAGCGCCGGCTGGTCGGCCTCATCGCGCTGCCGGACCTGTTCGCCGGCGACCCCGCCAAGGGCCAACGCCGGCCCGATGGCCTGGTGCGCGACGCGATGCTGACCGAACTGCCGACCGCCCGCCCCGACCAGCCCATCGTCGAACTGGCCGGCGCGATGTCCGACGGCGGCTGGCACCTGATGCCGGTGGTCGACGAGCAACGGCGGCTGCTCGGACTGATCACGCAATCGGACCTGCTGGCGGCGTTGCTGAAGCGGTGAGGGGTCGATCGGGGGCGGGCTGCCCTCTCCCCCAGCCCCTCTCCCGCAAGCGGGAGAGGGGAGCGAAATGCTCGCGGGAGCGTGGGCGTCACTGTGGCAGGCGCTTGCCGACGGTGTTCTCCCTCTCCCGCTTGCGGGAGAGGGCCGGGGAGAGGGCAAACGCCGCGCCCCTCACCGACACCGCCCAACCCCGCGATCACAGCACCGCCACCCGACACTGGCAAAATAGCGGCCCATGAAACGTCTCTGGTCGCATCTTCTCGGCTTGTTCATCCTGGTGGTGGCAACCTGCGCGCTGCTCGCCACGCTCGCGGTGGTGGTCGCCGGCCGCCAGCTGCCCCCGCTCGACGCCATCGCCGCGTTCCGCCACTCGGCCGGCTACGTGCCGCTCGACAAGATGCCGCCAGCGCTGACGCAGGCCGTGGTCGCCATCGAGGACGAACGCTTCTATCTGCATGACGGCATCGACTACGTCGGCGTGATCCGCGCGGGCCTGGCCAATCTGTCCGACGATCTGTCGCAAGGCGCGTCCACCATCACGATGCAGGTCGCGCGCAATTTCTTCCTGTCGCGCGAAAAGACCTATACCCGCAAGCTGTACGAGGCGCTGCTGGCCTACCGCATCGAAGGGGCCTTCAGCAAGGACGAGATCCTCGAGCTGTACATGAACAAGGTCTATCTCGGCGAAGGTGCCTATGGCTTCGCGCAGGCGGCGCGTATCTATTTCGGCAAGCCGCTCGGCGAACTGACGCTGGCCGAGTCGGCGATGCTCGCCGGCCTGCCCAAGGCGCCATCGGCCAACAACCCGGTCGTCAATCCGCGCCGCGCCCGCCAGCGGCAGGCCTATATCCTGCTGCGCATGCTGGAACTGGGCCGCATCGACCGGCATCAGTACGACGCCGCGCTGCTCGAACCGCTGAGGCTGCGTTAGCCTCCATCCCCCTCCCCCCTCGGTCCGACCGTGTCAGTGCCGAACCGACTGCGCCGCCCGGTGCACCCATGCTAGGCTGCTGGCAGCCGGGTTCCGCCTGCGCCGGAGCCCAACACAACGCCAGGACGGCGGACTCTCGGGGGAGGCAACGATGGATGGCATCTGGTCAGACATGCTGGGCGCGCTGCGCACCGAGTTCGCCGACATCCCCGACATCGAGGAAGCGACCCGCATCGTGATCCGCCTCGGCATGGCGATGCTGCTCGGCGCGATCATCGGCTACGAGCGCGAAGCCGCCGGCAAGGCCGCGGGCCTGCGCACCCATATGCTGGTCGCGCTCGGCTCGGCGATGTTCGTGCTGGTGCCGCTGCAGGCCGGCGTGCCGCTGGCCGACATGAGCCGCGTGCTGCAGGGCATCGCCTCCGGCATCGGCTTCCTCGGCGCCGGCGCCATCATCAAGCTCAACAGCGAGGAAAGCATCAAGGGCCTGACCACCGCGGCGAGCATCTGGATGGTCGCCGCCATCGGCGTCGCCGCCGGCATGGGCCGCGAAGCCACCGCGCTGCTCGCTACGATTTTTACGCTGGTGATTCTGGAGATCTTGCAGCGGGTGAAGTAGCGCTCTTCATCGTCGGCGTCCACGAATCTCATTACTATGGTGGGCTAGCTTGAGATCCTATAGAGTCGCCGCATTCGGAAGGACGGGCGATAAGGATCTAGATACGCTGCGCGCTCGACATGACGTAGATTGCGAGCGCGCCAATGATCCAGTCATTCCGATGTATGGACACGCAAGCCCTCTTTGAAGGCCAGCGCGTTGCACGTTTCGCCAACATCCACGCGGTTGCCGAACGCTGAGTTCAGCAACAACGTAGGCGAGGAGCGCGCTATGGCCCGTTTTCACAACGGCATGCGTCCGGTTCATCCGGGCGAGATCCTGCGCGAGGAGTATCTCGTGCCGCTCGATCTATCGATCGCGGAACTGGCGAAGGAATTGCATGTCGGCACCGCGCAAATCGACGCTGTCGTGCGCGGCAATGCCGGCGTGACCAGCGAGATCGCGCTGCGTTTGGCGCGTTATTTTGGGGGCGACGCAGAAACCTGGTTGAACCTTCAGCAGGCCTACGATCTCAAGACCGCCGAACAACAGGTGGGCGACGCCATTCGCTCCGAAGTCGCGCCGCGCAAGGTCAAGGCGGCGTAGCGGCCTCGCGCTTGATTGGCTGACCGCACTCTCGGTTCACCGCGCGGCCCAGCTCCCTACAACTCCCCCCGATGCCGCTCCAGCGCCGCGCGCACGATCGGCGCGACCGCCTCCGCCTGGCCGTTGTCCACGCCGTCGAGCAAGGCTCGGCGCATCGGCGGTGCCCAGAAGCGGCGCAGGTGGGTGGCGATGTCGGCCATGGCCTCGTCGCGGTCGGGCATCGCGGCGAAGAAGGTACCGATCTGGTTGGCCATCTTGACCAGGTTGTCGACGTTCATGATCAGCAGCGTGGCGGCAGCAGCCGCTTGGAATGGGTGTAGACGACATGGCGGCCGGGGCGGACGAAGCCGGCCAGCGTGACGCCGGCCTGTTCGGCGAGCCGGACCGCCATCGCGGTGGGGCCCGAAACGGCGGCCAGCACGCCGATGCCGGCGCTGGCGGTCTTGACGACCATCTCGTAGCTGGCGCGGCTGGTGACCAGCGCCGCGCCGTCGGCGACCGGCTCGCGGCTGCGCGCCAGTGCGCCGATCAGCTTGTCGAGCGCATTGTGGCGGCCGACGTCCTCGCGCACGAAGGCCACGCTGCCGTCGGCGCGCAACCAGGCGGCGGCATGGGTTGCGCCGGTATGCCGCAGCAATGCCTGGCGCCGCTGCAGCTCGGCAAAGCCCGCATGCAATGCCGCACCGTCGAAGCCCGCGACACTGGCGACCGGAGCCGGCATGCGCGCCATCTGCGACAGCGACTCGACGCCGCACAGTCCGCACCCCGTGCGGCCTGTCATGGCGCGGCGTCGCGTCTTCATTCGTGCGAACGCATCGCCGGCGATGCGCAGCTGCATCGCGATCCCTTGTTCGCCGACCTGCGTGTCGATCTCGAACACCTCGCGCGCGCTGGCGACGATGCCTTCCGTCAGGCTGAAGCCGAGCGCGAAGTCCTCGAGGTCGGTCGGCGTGGCGAGCATCACGGCGTGCGAGATGCCGTTGTATTCGAGCGCGACCGGAACTTCCTCGGCGAGGTCGTCGAAGGCGAGCGCCATCTCGTGGCCTTCCCCATCGCGCCCTTGTTCGTGCCAGCGCGCGACCTCCACAGTCGCGTACGGCATCGGCAGATCGCGCTCGCTGTCGTACTGGCCAGCGTCATCGCGCGCGACCACACCGCGCTCACGGACCAGCATGGCCGACCTCTTCCTTGTCTGTGGCCACCGCACTCGCCGCCCGCAGCAGCCGCAATTGCTCGTGGTGAAAGTCCCGATAGCGCCGCTGCCATTCGGACGGCTGCGCGACCGGCAGAACCTGCACCGCGGTGACCTTGTACTCCGGGCAGTTGGTGGCCCAGTCCGAGTTGTCGGTGGTGATCACGTTGGCGCCCGACTCCGGGAAGTGGAACGTCGTGTAGACCACGCCCGGCTGCATGCGCTCGCTGACCCGCGCGCGCAGCACCGTCTCGCCGGCGCGGCTGACGATGCCGACCCAGTCGCCGTCGGCGATGCCGCGCTCCTGCGCGTCGTGCGGATGGATCTCGAGCCGGTCCTCGTCGTGCCAGCGCACGTTCTCGGTCCGCCGGGTCTGCGCGCCGACGTTGTACTGCGACAGGATGCGGCCGGTGGTCAGGATCAGCGGGAAGCGGCGGTTGACCTTCTCCTCGGTCGGCACGAACTGCGTGATGATGAACTTGCCCTGGCCGCGCACGAAGGTGTCGACGTGCATGATCGGCGTGCCCGTCGGCGCCTGCGCGTTGCACGGCCACTGGATGCTGCCGAGCTCGTCGAGCTTGGCGTAGCTGACGCCGGCGAAGGTCGGCGTCAGCCGCGCAATCTCGTCCATGATCTCGGACGGATGGCGATAGTCCATCGGATAGCCGAGCGCGTTGGACAGCAGCATCGTCACCTCCCAGTCGGCATAGCCGGCCTTGGGCGGCATCACCTTGCGCACGCGCGAGATGCGGCGCTCGGCGTTGGTGAAGGTGCCGTCCTTCTCGAGGAACGACGAACCGGGCAGGAACACGTGCGCGTACTTCGCGGTCTCGTTCAGGAAGATGTCCTGCACCACGATGCATTCCATCGACGACAGCGCCTCGGCCACGTGCTGCGTGTTCGGATCCGACTGCACGATGTCCTCGCCCTGGCAGTACAGGCCCTTGAAGCTGCCGCCCAGCGCGGCCTCGAACATATTGGGAATGCGCAGGCCCGGCTCGGGGCTGATCTCGACGTCCCAGGCCTGCTCGAACAGGCCGCGCGTGGTCGAATCGGAGACATGGCGATAGCCCGGCAGCTCGTGCGGGAACGAGCCGATATCGCAGGACCCCTGCACATTGTTCTGCCCGCGCAGCGGATTGACGCCGACGCCCTCGCGGCCGATGTTGCCGGTCGCCATTGCCAGGTTGGCGATCGCCATCACCGCGGTCGAGCCCTGCGCGTGCTCGGTGACGCCCAGACCGTAGTAGATCGCGGCATTTCCGCCAGTCGCGTACAGCCGCGCGGCGCCGCGCAATTGCTCGGGCGGCACGCCGGTGACCTCCGCCATCGCCTCCGGCGAGTTCTCCGGCCGCGCGACGAACTCGCGCCACAGCCCGAAGGCCTTGCCCTCGCAGCGCTCGGCGATGAAGTCCTCGGCCAGCAGCCCCTCGGTGACGATCACATGGGCCATCGCCGTCAGCACAGCGACATTGCTGCCGGGGCGCAGCTGCAGATGGTAGTCGGCGCGCACGTGCGGCGACTGCACCAGATCGATGCGGCGCGGATCGATCACGATCAGGCGCGCGCCGGCGCGCAGCCGCTTCTTCAGCCGCGAGCCGAACACCGGATGGCCATCGGTCGGGTTGGCGCCGATCACCAGGATCACGTCGGCGCGCTCGACCGAGCGGAAGGTCTGCGTGCCGGCCGACTCGCCCAGCGTCTGCTTCAGGCCGTAGCCGGTCGGCGAGTGACAGACGCGCGCGCAGGTGTCGACGTTGTTGTTGCCGAACGCCGCGCGCACCAGCTTCTGCACCAGATAGCCTTCCTCGTTGGTACAGCGCGACGACACGATGCCGCCGACCGCGTCGCGCCCGTGCTCGGCCTGGATGCGGCGGAACTGCGAGGCGGCATAGTCGATCGCCTCCTCCCACGACACCTCGCGCCACGGGTCCTGGATGCTGGCGCGGATCATCGGCTTCAGGATCCGGTCCTGGTGCGTGGCATAGCCCCAGGCGAAGCGCCCCTTGACGCAGGCATGGCCCTCGTTCGCCTGGCCGTCCTTGTACGGCACCATGCGCACCACCTCGTTGCCCTTCATTTCGGCCTTGAAGGCACAGCCGACGCCGCAGTAGGCGCAGGTGGTCACCACGCTGTGCTCGGGCTGGCCCATGCGGATCAGCGAGGTCTCGGTCAGCGTCGCGGTCGGGCAGGCCTGCACGCAGGCGCCGCACGACACGCAGTCCGATTCCATGAAGGACTCGCCCTGCCCCGCCGTCACGCGCGAATCGAAGCCGCGGCCGCTGATGGTCAGCGCGAAGGTCCCCTGCGTTTCCTCGCAGGCGCGCACGCAGCGGTTGCAGACGATGCATTTGGACGGATCGTATTCGAAGTACGGGTTCGACTGGTCCTTGACCGCATCGAGATGGCCGGCGCCGTCGTCGCCGTAGCGCACCTCGCGCAGGCCCACCGCGCCGGCCATGTCCTGCAGCTCGCAGTTGCCGTTGGTCGGACAGGTCAGGCAATCGAGCGGATGGTCGGAGATATAGAGTTCCATCACGCCGCGACGGATCTCGGCAAGCTTGCCGGTCTGCGTGCGCACCTTCATGCCGGGCTCCGCCGGCGTCGTGCACGACGCGGGATAGCCGCGCCGCCCTTCGATCTCGACCAGGCACAGCCGGCACGAGCCGAACGGTTCGAGGCTGTCGGTGGCGCACAGCTTGGGCACATGGACGCCGGCCTCGACCGCGGCGCGCATCACCGAGGTGCCGGCGGGCACGGTAACGGCGACGCCGTCGATCTCCAGCGTGACGGTTTGTTCGGCCTCGCGCCGCGGCGTGCCGTAATCGATATCGTGGTGGGGATGCAAGGTGGGACTCCGCGGGGTCGAGTTAGCGGGCGAGGATGGCATGCGTGCTCACGCGGCCCGCGCCGGCACAGGCGGCAGGCCAAAGTCCGCGGGAAAGCCGTCGAGCGCCGACAGCACCGGATACGGCGTCATGCCGCCCATCGCGCAAAGCGAGCCGTGCAGCATGGTGTCGCACAGATCGCGCACCAGCCGCACCTGCTGCGTGCGCTGCGCGGGGTCGGGCTGGGCCATCAGCTTGTCGATGACCTCGACACCGCGGGTCGAGCCGATCCGGCACGGCGTGCATTTGCCGCAGGACTCGACCGCACAGAATTCCATCGCATAGCGCGCCTGCCGGGCCATGTCGACGGTGTCGTCGAAGGCGACGATGCCGCCGTGGCCCACCACGCCGCCGAACGCGGCATAGGCCTCGTAGTCGAGCGGCACGTCCCAGCGCGATTCGTTCAGATAGGCGCCCAGCGGTCCGCCGACCTGCACCGCACGCAGGGGCCGGCCGCTGCGTGCGCCGCCGCCGTAGTCGAACAGCAGCTCGCGCAGCGTGACGCCAAACGCCTTCTCGACCAGGCCGCCGCGCGCGATATTGCCGGCCAGCTGGAACGGCAGCGTGCCGCGCGAGCGGCCCATGCCGAAGTCCCGATAGTGCTGCGCGCCCTCGGCCAGGATCACCGGCACGGTCGCCAGCGAGATCACGTTATTGATGATCGTGGGCCGGCCGAACAGGCCCTGGATCGCCGGCAGCGGCGGCTTGGCGCGCACCACGCCGCGGCGCCCTTCGAGGCTTTCGAGCAGCGCGGTTTCTTCGCCGCAGACATAGGCGCCCGCACCCTTGCGCACCTCCAGCGCGAAGCGCCGGCCGCTGCCGCGGATATCGTCGCCGAGCCAGCCCCCCAGCGTGGCCAGGGCGATCGCCCGTTCCAGCACAGCGACGGCATGCGGGTATTCCGAGCGCACGTAGACGTAGCCCTGCTCGGCGCCGACCGCCAGCCCGGCGATGGTCATGCCTTCGATCAGCATGAAGGGATCGCCCTCCATCACCATGCGGTCGGAGAAGGTGCCCGAGTCGCCTTCGTCGGCATTGCAGACCACGTACTTGATGTCGCTGTCCGCCTTCAGCACCGTGTTCCACTTGATGCCGGTCGGAAACGCGGCGCCGCCGCGGCCGCGCAGGCCCGACTCGGTGACCTCGTGCACGATGTCCGCGCCCCCCATCGACAGCGCACGCGTCAGGCCGCGATAGCCGCCGTGCGCGAGATAGTCGTCGAGCGACAGCGGATCGGTGATGCCCATGCGGGCGAAGGTCAGCCGCTCCTGCTCGCGCAGGAAGGGAATCGATTCGGTCACGCCGTGACACAGCGGATGGCTGGCGCCGCGCAGGAAGCCGGCATCGAACAGCGCGGGCACGTCGGTCGCCGTGATCGGCCCGTAGGCGATGCGTCCCACCGGCGTCTGGACCTCGACCAGCGGCTCGAGCCAGAACATGCCGCGCGAGCCGTTGCGCACGATCTGCACGGCCTCGCCGCGTGCCGCGGCTTCCCTGGCGATGGCACGAGCCACGGCTTCGGCGCCCATGGCCAGCGCGGTGGAATCGCGCGGGACGAAGACCGTCACGGGCTTGGTGGCCATCGACATCGACATCGTTGTTGCGCTCATCGGCCCACCTCGTCGTCCGGCATTGCCGCGGCCGATTCCTGCCGCGCATCGCGCTGCCGCAGCGCGGTCAGCAAGGCGTCGAGCCGTGCCGGTGTCACGCAGCCATGCAGCTCGGTGCCGGCCATCAGCGCCGGCCCGACCGCGCACTGGCCGAGGCAGTAGACCGGCTCCAGCGTGATCGCGCCGTCCGCGGTGGTCTGATGCCAGCCGCAGCCCAGCTCGCGCTGCGCGTGCTCGGCCAGCGCGTCGGCGCCGACCGCCTGGCACGCTTCGGCGCGGCACAGCTGCAGCACGTGCCGCCCGGCGGGTTGGTCACGGAAATGGTGGTAGAAGCTGATGACCCCATGGACCTCGGCGCGCGACAGGTTCAGCGCGCCGGCGATGGACGGCACCGCATCCGAAGGAACGAAGCCGAGCGCGTCCTGGATGTCGTGCAGGATCGGCAGCAAGGCGCCGGGCTGGTGCTGGCGCGCGCGCAGGATGGCGGCGATGCGCTCCGTTGCATCCGGCGCCGTGGTCCTGGCCGCCGCCTTCGTGGTGGCGACGTCTTCCAAATAGGCTATTTTTTGCATATTGTCGGGACTCCATCCCGGCCGCCTCGCACGCCGACCGGCGCTCAATTCCCGGGTTTTTTGCTATGCCGGGACTATAGGCACCACGAACGAGAGCGGCAATATGCTATTTTTCGCCTATGTTGAGGATCACCATCCATCCGCACCTGCAGGTGCGCGACGACAGCAACGGGGCCGAGCCGCTCGATGTCTCGCGGCTGGTGACGCTGCTCGCCCATATCGAACGCACCGGCAGCATCCGCCAATCGTGCGAGGCGATCGGGCTGTCGTACCGCTATGCCTGGGGCCTGCTCGAAGATGCGCAGTCGCTGTTCGGCGG
>JAPSLC010000044.1 GCA_031181345.1 Cupriavidus sp.
AGGTCATCGAAGGCAACGGCAACTTCGGCTACAACGCCGCCAGCGGCGAGTACGGCGACCTGGTCGAGATGGGCGTGCTGGATCCGACCAAGGTGACCCGCACCGCGCTGCAGAACGCCGCTTCGGTGGCCTCGCTGATGCTGACCACCGACTGCGCGATCGCCGAAACGCCGAAGGAAGACTCGGCTCCGGCAATGCCGGGCGGTATGGGCGGCATGGGCGGCATGGACGGCATGATGTAATCACGCCGGCCGTCGGCTTCGGCCGACTGCCCAGACTGCGCGATATCGCTTCAGTCGAAACCCCCACGGGTGCAAGCCCGTGGGGGTTTTTTGTTTTGGGTTTTCTCCCCTCTCCCCCAACCCCTCTCCCGCCGAGCGGGAGAGGGGAGAAAACCGGGGGAAGAAGGACAGCGCTCACACTTCGACCACATACCCCCAATCGAACTTCGGATTCTCCAGCGCCCCATCGCCACGGCGCACATAGCCGCGCGGGTTGCAGACCACGCGCGCGCGGTCGACGCGGTAGTCGAAGCTGGTGTGCGTATGGCCATGGATCCACAGGTCGGCGCGCTGCACCAGATCCGGTCGCCGCGAGATGAAGCCGGCCGAAGCGAGGTCGTGCGCATAGCGAGGGTCGAGGCTGCCGAGGTCCGGGGCATGGTGGGTGACGACCACGGTGGCGCCAGCGAACGGTGTTTCCAACTCGCCGGCCAGCCACGCCGACTCGGCCCGGTGCCGCGCCAGCGCATCGGCGGGCGTGAAGTGGCGGAGCCCGCCGCCCCCGTGCCCGCTGTCCACGCTGTCGTTTTCCGCTTCGACCGAGATCAGCCGATGGTCCAGCATCACCTTGGCGCAGGCCTGCATTGCGTCCTCGATGCGCTCGCGGCCGAACAGCGCGTAGTCGGCCCACCACGTCGTGCCGAGCACGCGCACCGGCGCCTGGCCAGGGAGTTCGAACACCGCCACGCTGCCGGTCAGCAGATGCACCTGCCGATGCGCGGCCGCGGCGGCGCCCAGTTGCGCATCGACCCGCGTGAAGGTGCTGTCGTAGTACTCGTGATTGCCGGGCACATAGACGATGGGCCCGCGCAGATGCCGCGCGGCCCAGTCGATGCCGTGGCGGCCGTTGGCGATGTCTCCGGCCAGCACGACCAGATCGGCATCGCAGTCGGGGACCGTTTCGGGGGTATGGTGTTCCAGATGCAGATCGCTCAGAACGCGTAGCTTCATGCCGCCTCCAGATGGCCTCCACGGGGCCTGTGCCATCGGAGTGTTCAGCATGCGACCGGGCGGGTCAAGCCCGCCCAGCCTGTCGGCGCGAACGTTTCGGCAGGCGGTCCCATGGCGGGGCTTCGCCGCGGCCGGCGATCGCCAGCGGCGGCCGCGGCGCGACGAGGATGCCGCCCATCCAGTGCAGCCGCCCAGCGGCGACCGGGCATCCCACATCGGTGCTTCTGCCTCTGCCGGCCGGCTTTGTCGTCCTCATGATCGGCTCCCCGTTGCCCTGCTGCCGCCAACTGTTCGATCTCTCCGATTTACACGGAACGTGGGCGCTCCACCGCCGAGAACGGCGCCGGGGCAGGCTCGATGCGGCATCGAGCGCTCCCCCGGGTTCGAACGGTGCAGCGGGCCCCCCACATCCCGCCGGTCCCGGCTCGGCCGTCTTGTCGTTGATCTGCCTCCCGGGGTGGGAAGGCGGGCTTGCCGGGTACCACTGCGTGCCCTCGCCCAGGGCCGCGGTGTTTGTAACGTCGAATAGAGCGACGAGCATGCCATGCCGCGCAAGTCTTTGATTTTGTTGATGTCAAACAATCGCGACATGTTACGAGACACGGTTGATGTAACAAGATGTTTCTGTCGCGATACCGTCTGCCGGCGCTTGCGCGGCGTGCTTTCGAGGGCAGACACACCGGCCGGCGCGCCTGGCGATGCGGCCCCTGGATATTCGGGGCGCCGTCGGAGCCTGCCGCGAGTGTTCCATTCCTGAAGCAGCGGGGACACCCGCGAGCCGCTGCCGTAGAGAGGCCGGCGCGCGTCGCATGCGATCGGGCTAGGCCAGACGACGTAGGTCGGGTCGCCAAGCGGACGCCATCGGACCCTGGCGCACACGCCGGCATGGTCCACCGTCATGCGATTGGATGAGCCCCGCCCGATGACGGCGGCGAAGCGCATCCGCGCCGATTCGGTTGCAATCCTGAAACTACAGGGGCGAGGCGAAGGCTTGCGACCTCCGCCGTGTCAGTCGATGCGTCCGTCTTCCGGCGGGCGCGACGCCTCGATCTGCTCCCGCAGCCACGCATGCATGCGCCGGATCGCGCTTTCGTGCGGATGGCCCTCCCGCCAGATCATCCAGTACTGCAGCGTCGAGGGAATGCGCGTGGGGCCGATCTGCACCAGCGCGCCGCTGACCAGATAGTCGTGAGCCAGCAGCGCCCGCGCCGTCGCCACGCCCACGCCGGCGACCGCCGACTGCAGCAGCATGCCGGCGTCCTGGAAGATCGGCCCGCGCTCCGGCTCGTGGGTCGGCAGGCCGGCCTGCTCGAGCCAGTCGCGCCAGGACCGCAGCGCGAAGCGCAGCATCGGCAGGCGCGGCAGATCGGCCACCGTGAACCCCGGATAGCGTGCCAGCAGCGCGGGGCTCGCCACCGCGATCACGGTGTCCTCGATCAGCCGGTGGCATTCGAAACCGGGCAGGTCGACGCGCTGGTGCCAGATGCCGACGTCCACCGAGTACGGGTCCGGCGGCGGGATCTCGGCGTGCAGCCGCAGGTGCACGTCGAGCATCGGCATCGCCTCGTACAGGCTAGGCAGCCGGCGGATCAGCCAGGCGTTGGCCAGGTCCGCCATCACGCTGACCTCGAGCCGGACCGCGGGCTGCTCGCCCTGGCCGCCGGCCTCGTTCAGCGCCTGCTGCAGCCCGTCCAGTGCGGCGCGGACCCGCTCGGCCAGCCGCGCGCCGACGCTGGTTGGCAGCATGCGGGCGCCCGCGCGCTGGAACAGCTTGGTGCCCAGGCTCTGCTCCAGCGCGCGCACATGGTGGCTGATCGCGCTGTGCGTCAGCGCCAGTTCCTCGGCGGCGCGCGAGAAGCTGCGATGGCGCGCCGCCGCCTCCAGCGCGCGCAGCGCCTGCAGCGGGGGAAGATGCGGAACCTGGGCCATGGGATCGATGGAAGAGACGAGGAAACAAGAGATGGAGGAAGCGGCACAATCGAAGGCCGCCGTCAAATTCTACTCACAATCCGGGCTGGAATTCTTCGTTGGTGCCGGCACGCCGGAGCGCGGACAATCCGCGCATGACAACCGCAACGCTCCCTCCTTCCGGAATTCCCGCCACCGCCAGCGGCCTGCGCTGGCGCGTGCTGGCGATCTTCTCGCTTGGCTTCTTCGTTTCCTACGTCTATCGCGGCGTCAATTTCGGCTTCGCGCCGTATCTGTCCAGCGAACTCGGACTGTCGGCCGGCGATCTGGGCCTGCTGACCAGCTGCTACTTCCTCGGCTTTGCCTGCGCGCAGCTGCCGGCCGGCCTGCTGCTGGACCGCTTCGGCCCGCGCCGTACCGAGGCCGCCTTGCTGCTGGTGGCGGCGGCCGGCACGCTGCTGTTCGCGCTGGGCGAGGGCATGGCGGCGCTGGCGGCGGGGCGCATGCTGATCGGCGTCGGCGTGTCCGTTTGCCTCGGCGCCGCGATCCAGGCGCTGTCGATGTGGTTTCCGCTGTCGCGCATGCCGTTGCTCAACGGGCTGGTGATGGCGATCGGCGGCCTCGGCGCGGTGGCCGTCGGTACGCCGCTCGACTGGCTGTTGTCGCTGGTGGACTGGCGTGCGGTCTGCATGGGACTGGGCGGCGTCACGCTGGCGATGGCGCTGCTGCTGTGGTTCGGCGCGCCCGAAGCGGCGCGGCCCGGCGCGCGCGAAAGCCTCTCGGCGCAATGGCGCGGCACCGTGGCGATCCTGCGCAGCGCGCCGTTCTGGCGCGTGGTGCCGCTGACGCTGCTGAACCAGGGCGTGTTCCTGGCGGTGCAGAGCCTGTGGGTCGGAGCCTTCCTGCGAGATGTGGGCGGCGTGGGGCCGGCACAGGCGGCGCGGCTGGTCTCGCTGATCGGCTTCGCGATGATGGGCGGCTGCGTGGTGACCGGCTGGGCCGCGCGCCATCTCGAACGGCTCGGCGTCAGCCTGTACGCCTTTGCGGGGGCCGGCATGACGATGTTCATCGTGGTGCAGGCGCTGCTGATGGCCGGCGCGCCGCTGCCGGCCTGGCTGCTGTGGGCGGGCTACGGCGTGTTCGGCTCGACCGGCATCCTGACCTATGCGGTGCTGGCGCGCCAGTTCGACGGCGCGATGATCGGGCGCGCGACCACGGCGCTGACGCTGACGGTGTTCCTGGCGATCTTCGTCTGCCAGCTCGGCATCGGCATCGTGCTTGACCTGTGGCCGGCGGTGGCGGGGCGCTATCCGGTGCGCGCGCATCTGGCGGCCTGGGCGGTGCTGGTCGGCTTGCAGGGGCTGGCGGCGATCTGGTACTGGATGGGCGCGCGGCGGCATCGCGCCGCCGCCGCGGCCTAGCGGGCCGCCCCCGAGCTACAGCACGATCGGACGGTCGTCGAGCTCGTTCGGATTGCCGTCGCCGTGCTGCGGGAAGTGCCGCGCCAGCAGCGCGTGGACCTGCGTCACCGTGGCCAGCACCGGCTCGATCGACAGGTCGCCGGCGAGGCCGTGCGCGAGCGACTGGCACAGCGCGGCCCAGGTCTCGCGTTCCACCCGCGCATCGATGCCGCGGTCGGCCAGCAGCTCGACCGCGTGATCGGCCAGGTTGATATAGAGCAGCACGCCGGTGTGGTCGACGGTGTCCCAGACCTCGAGCGCGGCGAACAGCGCGCGGGCGCGCTCGCGCGGCGTCACGCCGGCCCAGGCCTGCGTCGCCGGCAGGCTCGATTCGATCACCACGCGCACTTCGCCGCGATGCTGGCGTTCGCCGTCGCGCACCGCGCGTTGCAGCCGCGACAAGGCATCGGGCGGGAAGTGCCGGTGCGCGAACGAGACCGGGGTCAGCGCATGGCGCAGCGCGCGGCGCAGTCCGTGGGAAGGCGAAGGGGTGGGCATGATGTCGTTCCCTTACCAGTTGCCGGAGGCGCCGCCGCCATCGAAGCCGCCGCCGCCTCCACCGCCGAAGCCGCCACCGCCGCCGAAACCACCACCACCGAAGCCGCCGCCGCCATGATGGCGGCCCCAGCCGCCACCGAGGCCACCGAGGCCGCCGAGTCCCCCCAGCGTGCCAGCAGCCGTATCCCAGCCGCGCCGGCCGACGACGATCTGCCGGCGGCGTCCGCGCGTGGCGGAGAACAGGAAGAAGGCGATGATCAGCAGCGGAAACAGCACCGGCAACCAGTCGGCGAGACCGCTTTGCTGCGCCTGACGGCGCGCCTGCGGCCCCTGCAGGCCCTCCTTGTCGATGGTCGCCTGGATCGCCGAGATGCCGGCGGCGAGGCCGCCATAGAAGTCGTTCTGGCGGAAATGCGGCGCCATGATGTCCTGCAGGATGCGCCTGGACATCGCATCGGTCAGCGAGCCCTGCACGCCGCGGCCCACTTCGAGCCGCATCTTGCGCAGCCCGGGCGGATTGTCCTTGGCGATCAGCACGATCACGCCGTCGTCGATGCCCTGGCGGCCGGCGCGCCAGGCGTCGGCCACGCGGATGCTGTAGGCGTCGATGGTCTCGGGCTCGGTGGTCGGCACCATCAGCACGAAGATCTGGCTGCCGCGCGTGCGCTCGTATTCGGCCAGCACGTTTTCCAGCGCGCTGCGCTGCGCCGGCGCCAGCGTGCCGGTCAGGTCGGTGACGCGTTGGGCGAGCGGCGGCACGGCGACGAAGCCGTCGGCCTGCGCATGCGCCGCGCCAGCCACACCCAGCAGCATCGCCAGCGCCAGCATGGGCGCCAGCATCGGCGTCAGCGAGGCCCGCAGCCAGCGCCCGAGTCCCGCGGCGAAGGTCATCGGCACGAGGATCAGAACTTGACCGCGGGCGGGGTCGAGATCGCCTTCTCGTTCTCCACCGTGAACGACGGCTTGACCTCGTAGTTGAAGACCATCGCGGTCAGATTGGTCGGGAAGCTGCGGGCAAGCACGTTGTAGTCGCGCACCGCGGCGATATAGCGCTGGCGCGCGACCGTGATGCGGTTCTCGGTCCCTTCCAGCTGCGATTGCAGGTCGCGGAAGGCGGCGTCGGCCTTGAGCTGCGGATAGTTCTCGGCGACCGCGAGCAGCCGCGACAGCGCGCCGCTCAGTTCGCCCTGCGCCTGCTGGAAGCGCTGGAAGGCCTGCGGGTCGTTCAGCGTTTCCGGCGTGACCTGGATGCTTGTCGCCGTGGCGCGAGCCTTGGTCACGGCTTCGAGCGTTTCGCGCTCATGCGAGGCGTAGCCCTTGACGGTATTGACCAGGTTCGGAATCAGATCGGCGCGGCGCTGGTACTGGTTGACGACCTCGCCCCAGGCCGCCTTGATGGCTTCGTCCTTGGCCTGGAAGTCGTTGTAGCCGCAGGCGCTCAGCAGGCTCGCCAGCCAGGCCAGCAGCAGCCAGCGCAGCGGGCGCAGCGTCGACAGGGAAGACCGCGACGAAGCGAAGGTCGGCGATGAAGAAAGGAAGGCGCGCATCGAAAAACTCCGTGGATCATCGGAACGCCAGCAGTGTAGCGCACCGGCCGCTTGATGCATCCACGGAGCGGGGCCCTTGGGCAGGGCCTTGCGCAGGCTTACAGTGCGGCAAACGCCCGGCGCGCGGCCTCCAAGGTCGCCTCGAGAATCGCGTCATCGTGCTGCGCGCCGACGAAGCCCGCCTCGAAGGCGGACGGCGCCAGGTAGACGCCGTTGTCCAGCATCGCGTGGAAGAAGCGGTTGAAGCGCGCGGTATCGCATTGCGTGACCTCGGCAAAGCTGGCCGGCACGCCCTCGCGGAAATAGAGCCCGAACATGCCGCCGACCGCATCGGCGGCGAACGGCACGCCCGCGGCGCGCGCGGCCTCGGCCAGGCCATCGGCCAGCTTGCGGGTCTGCGCCGCCAACTTGTCGTGAAAGCCCGGCGCCTGGATCAGCTTGAGCGTGGCCATGCCGGCCGCCACCGCCAGCGGGTTGCCCGACAGCGTGCCCGCCTGATAGACGCCGCCCAGCGGCGCCAGCCTGGCCATGATGTCGCGCCGGCCGCCGAAGGCCGCCGCCGGCATGCCGCCGCCGATCACCTTGCCCAGGCAGGTCATGTCCGGCGTGATGCCGTAGTGCGCCTGCGCGCCGCCCAGCGCGACGCGGAACCCCGTCATCACCTCGTCGAAGATCAGCACGGCCCCGTCGGCGCTGCACAGCTTGCGCATCGCCTGCAGGAAGGCGTCGCTGGCGCGCACCAGGTTCATGTTGCCGGCCACCGGCTCGACGATCACCGCGGCGATCTCGCCGGCGTGGGTGGCGAAGGCCTGTTCCAGCTGCTCGACGTTGTTGTACTCGAGCACCATCGTGTGGCGCGTGACGTCGGCCGGCACGCCAGCCGACGACGGCGCGTTCTGCGTAGTGTCGGCGAAGGTCAGCAGCCCCGAGCCGGCCTTGACCAGCAGGCTGTCGGCGTGGCCGTGATAGCAGCCCTCGAACTTGATGATCAGATCGCGCCCGGTGAAGCCGCGCGCCAGCCGCAGCGCGCTCATGGTGGCCTCGGTGCCCGAGGACACCAGCCGCACCTGCTCGATCGACGGCACCAGCTTGCAGATTTCTTCGGCCATCTCGATCTCGGCCTCGGTCGGCGCGCCGAACGAGAAGCTGCCGGCGGCGACCCGCTGCACCGCCGCCACCACGTCGGGATGGGCATGGCCGACGATCATCGGGCCCCACGAGCCGATGTAGTCGATATAGCGCTGGCCGTCGGCGTCCCACATATAGGGACCTTCGGCGCGCTCGATGAAGCGAGGCGTGCCGCCGACCGAGCGGAACGCCCGCACCGGCGAATTGACGCCGCCGGGAATGGTCTGCTGGGCGCGGTCGAAGAGCTGCTGGTTTCGTGACATGTCGTGATCTGCCTGGAAGAGGTGGGGTGGCGCTGCCGGGAGGAATGCGTGCGGACGCCAATTCGCGCGAACCGTATGCGATCGGCTGCAATCCGCGTCAATCGCCATCGATTTCGGCGCCAGATGCCGGGTTGCCGGTGGCGCGCCGCGCGTCGATTCGGTACCATCTGCGCTGAATTTTAATCGAGACGTCACCACCCTATGGAATACAAGACCTGGATGTGCCTGATTTGCGGATGGATTTACGATGAAGCCGCCGGCGCGCCCGAAGACGGCATCCCGCCCGGAACCAAGTGGGAGGATGTGCCGATCAACTGGACCTGCCCGGAATGCGGCGCCCGCAAGGAAGACTTCGAGATGGTGGCGATCTGAGGGCTGTCCAGCAGGTATTTCCGCTCATCTCCCCGCACAGGAATTGGCCGACGGTGGCCATCGCCGCCACCGTCCGGCCGCGGCCATCCTGGCCCGAAATCCTAGCCCGAAAACGGCCCGCGCCCCCGCAGCGCATTGGCCACCATCATCAGCGCCAGCAGGAACGGCAGCGCGACATACAGGCACCAGTGCACCCGGTCGCCGATCGTTTCGCCCCATTTACGCTTGAATACCTGCAGCCGCGGCATGCCTGACGGATTGGTGGCGCGCTTGTGGTTGACGTGCCAGGCCATCCAGAAAAAGAAGATGGCGAAGGCGACCGAGAGGAAATTGATATTACCCATGGTGGATGGCGATGGTTTTGAGGGTGGTGAAGCCGTATAGCGCCTCGAAGCCCTTTTCGCGCCCGTGGCCCGACTGTCCGGAGCCGCCGAACGGCAATTCGACGCCGCCGCCGGCGCCATAGTTGTTGATGAAGACCTGGCCCGCGCGCACCTTGCGGGCAAGCCGCAGCTGGCGCGCGCCGTCGCGTGTCCAGATGCCGGCCACCAGCCCATAGGGCGTGCCGTTGGCCAGCGCGATCGCGTCCTGTTCGTCGTCGAAGGGCATCGCCGCCAGCAGCGGGCCGAACACTTCCTCCTGCGCCAGCCGGTGCGTCGCCGGTACGTCGCGCAGCAGCATCGGCACCTGGTAGTAGCCGGTCTCCGGCGCATCGGCCACGATCTGGCCCTGCGCCATCACCGGGATGCCGGCGTGCTGCGCGTCGGAGACGAAATCCCAGACCCGCTGCTGCTGCTTGCGGCTGATCAGCGGTCCGCACTCGAGGTCCTGCTCGGCGGGGCCCACCCGCAGCGACTCGAACACCGTCGCGAGCCGGTCCAGCAGCGCGTCGTACAGCGGACGCTCGACCAGCAGCCGGCTGCCCGCCGAGCAGGTCTGCCCGGCGTTCTGCACGATGCCGCGCACCACGACCGGCACCAGCGCATCGACGTCGGCATCGGCGAACACGATCTGCGGCGACTTGCCGCCCAGCTCCAGCGTGACCGGCACATGGTTCTCGGCGGCCATCTGCGCGACCAGCTTGCCGGTCTGCGGCGAGCCGGTGAACGACAGGTGGTCGATGCCGGGATGGCGCGCCAGCGCGGCGCCGGCCTCGTGGCCATACCCGGTCACCACGTTCAGCGCGCCCTCGGGCAGGCCGACTTCCGCGGCCAGTTCCGCCACGCGCAGCAGCGACAGGCAGGCGTCCTCGGCGGGCTTGACCACGCACGCGTTGCCCGCGGCCAGCGCCGCGCCGACGCTGCGGCCGAAGATCTGCAGCGGATAGTTCCACGGCACGATATGGCCGGTGACGCCGTGCGGCTCGCGCACGGTCAGCACCGTATAGCCGTTCTGATAGGGGATGGTCTGGCCGTGCAGCTTGTCGGCCGCGCCGGCGTAGAACTCGAAATAGCGGGCGATCGCGCGCGCGTCGGCGTGGGCCTGGCTCAGCGGCTTGCCGGTGTCGCGCGCTTCGAGCGCGGCCAGCTCGGCCTCATGCTCGGCAAGCTTGCGTGCCAGGTCGGTCAGCAGGCGGCCGCGTTCGGCGGCGGACAGCGCGCCCCAGGCGCCCTCGAAGCCCTGGCGCGCGGCATAGACCGCGGCGTTGATATCGGTTGCGTTGCCGCGGGCGATCTCGGCGAAGGGCGCGCCGGTGGAGGGGTCGAACACCTTGATGCGCATGCCGGAATCCGGCGCCATCAGGCGGTTGGCAACGAAGTGCTGGGCGTGCATCGTCATGCTCCGGCTGAAAATTCCAAGCCGGCATTATCGCCCAGCCGGGGCGCGCGCCCGCAACGCGCGGCGCCGGCGAAGCCATGGCAGGGCCGCCCGGGCTGTCAGTTCCGGGTCAGACCGAGCCGCTATAATGCCGGCCATCGTCAAACCTTGGCCAAATACCGGCCGAATACAGGCATCTGGAGAACCGCATGAGCTTCAATCTCGTCCCGCCGGGCAAGGACATCCCGAACGACTTCAACGTGATCATCGAGATCTCGGCCCAGAGCGATCCGGTCAAGTACGAGGCCGACAAGGAAACCGGCCTGCTGTTCGTCGACCGCTTCATCGGCACCGGCATGCGCTACCCGGCCAACTACGGCTTCATTCCGCAGACGCTGTCGGGCGACGGTGACCCGGTCGACGTGCTGGTGATCACCCCGTTCCCGATCCTGGCCGGTGCGGTGGTGCGCTGCCGCGCGCTGGGCATGCTGAAGATGACCGACGAAGCCGGCGTCGATGCCAAGCTGGTCGCGGTGCCGGTGGACAAGCTCTCGCCCGCCACGGCCTACATGAAGGGCCTGTCGGACGTGCCGCAGAACACGCTGGACCAGATCAAGCACTTCTTCGAGAACTACAAGGCGCTCGAGGCCGGCAAGTGGGTCAAGGTCGAGGGCTGGGGCGGCATCGAGGAAGCGCACAAGGAAATCACCGACGGCGTGGCGAACTACAAGAAGTAAGCCTCCCGCGATCACCTCCTGAGCAGGCGCTGCAGCGCCTGCGGCAGACCGATCACCGGCCTCGCTTGCGAGGCCGCGTTCACGCTGGCGGCCGGCTTCGAGCCCGTGCCGTCCGTCTTGCCCGTCCTGGGCAAATCCCTCCCAGGCTCCGCCCGCGCTCTCGGCGCCGCCTTCGTCTGCGCAGACAGTTGTGCGAGCGCGCGCGCGAGCGGCTCGGCGCAGGCCATGAGGACTTTCTCCGCCGTCACCATGCCGCTTAGCCGCAGGTGCTCGCGCTCCTGCGCGTCCAGCCAGACACCGGCGTCGAGGAAGGCCTGCATCGCTTCGACTTGCCCCATCCTGCATGCCTCGAAGATGGGCCGCTCGCCCGCGGCGTTGCGCGCGTGCGGATCGGCGCCGCGCGCCAGCAGCAGTGCCACCGTGGCGGCATGACCGCCGCAGGCGGCGGCATGCAGCGGCGTGCGCTGCTGGACGTCGCGCTCGCACAGGCTGGCGCCGTGCTCCAGCAGCCAGCCGATCGCCGACCGGTTGCCATGGTATGCGGCTTCGTTCAGCGCGCTGCGTCCGTTTTCGTCGCGCGCCAGCGGATCGGCGCGGTGCAATGCCAGCCAGGCAAGCAGCGTACGGGTGCGTTCGCCGCGGTCATGCTGGGTCGCCAGTTGCATCGGCAGAAGTCCCAGGCCGGTGCGCGCCAGCGGGTCGGCTCCAAGCTGCAGCAGCCATGCCGCGAGGGCGAGATCCTGCTGCGCGCAGGCAAGGTGGAAGGCGTTGCGGCCATCCGGGCCGAGCCGATCGATAAAGGTGCGGCGTTCCGTTTCCGGCACGGCCTGCACGATCGCCTGCACCGCGTGGAGGCTGCCCTGCTCGCAGGCCCGCAGCCAGCCCTGATGCAGGCCCGCGTCGATCACGGTGGCATGGCGCTCCCCGCGCAGCCGGGCCAGCGTCTGCGCGACCCGGCTTTGCAGCTCGACGGTCGGCAGGTTCAACGCATCGAGCTGCTCCTTGAGCTCCGACAGCAACGATTCGATCGAGTCCGCTTCCTGCCGCAGATCGTCGATCAACGCCGCGCGCCGCGGCGGCGGACCGAACGAGAAGCACCGGTGCATCTCCATCTCGGCTCCGAGCCGCTGTTCGAAACGGGCCATCCGCCGCGCCAGTTCGTCGGCATCGAGGGGAACGAAGCGCTTGCCGTCCTCGGCGACGACATGAGCGATCTTGCCGGGCGGCATGCGCGCCTCGATGGTTTCGCGATAGCGGGCGGCGATCGTGCGGGCCAGCGCGTCCAGCTCGTCCCGATAGCGCTGCGCCAGCGCTTGCTCCGCGCTGGCATCGCCATGACGCTCGGCCTCGTCGCGCAACAACGTCAACTGCAGATGCAACACCTGTGAACGACGGCTCAGCCATCGCTCCAGCTCTTCGAAGGGCGATACCACGGGATGGTGCGCGATGGCGGTCTGCGCCATCTGCTGCGTCAGCGCCTCCGCGCGTGCGGTGATGGCGTTGTGGGCCGATATGGAAAGCATGGCAGGTTCAGGGCCAAGCGGCCCTCGATGGATGGAGGCCCGAATCTAGCGGCGCCGAGGCAGAGGCCTGTCGAATTTGGCACCGCCTCTGTCGCGAATGGCATGGGCCAAGTGGTTCGCTGCAACGGCATCGCCTACCGTTCGGTTCCGCCCGCCGGTGCCGGCAGCCGCGCGGCGTCATCCGACCAACGCCGGACCCGGAGGAATCGCATCGCCATGTTCAGCGCCGCTGTCACACGTATCGGTATGCTGGTCCCGTTGGGGATCGCTCATTCGCGCAACACGGAGCGCGAGGCATTGCGCCAGGCCATCGACGCCGGCAACCGCAGGCTCGTCAAGGATCTGCTGGCCGGCACGCCGGCACTGGCCGCGAGCGCCGACGAGGACGGCGAATCGCCGCTGCACTGGGCCGTGCGGGCCGCCGCGCGCGACGGCAGCGCGGACCGGCGCGTCATCGTCACCTGTTTGCTCGAAGCGGGCGCCGATCCGGCGGCAAGCAGTCCCCAGGGTTTGACGCCGCTCGATCTTGCCGCCCAGGTGCCGTACGACCCCGCCGTGCTGAGCGCGCTGCGCGGCAGCGGCCGGCGCGAGTGCATACCGGCGCATCGTGCAGGCCAGGTCCCGGACCCACGTTCGCAGCAGGCAGCGGACCGGGGCGGCGAGCGGGCCGGAGAGTGGGCCGGTCCGAGCGAGGACACCACCGTCGAACAACGCCTGCAGGGTATCGCCGCCCGGCTGCGCCAACGCGATCCGGCCGGGCAGGCTGATTCCGCCGCACGCGTGCGCAGGCTGCTGCGGACCCTTGCCGCGCTGTATCGCGACGCCGATGCCGACAGCGCGAAGTCCTGCCTGTCCTGCCTGCGCCTTCTGCTGCAGCGATACCCGCGGCTTGACCAAACGCATCGCGACGAGATGGTGTGCCTGTACGAGGCCCTGGTGCGCGTGTGGATGCGCGGCAGCCATTGGCAGGAGGGCTTCTGCTACGCCCATCACGCGCGCCGGCTGCTGCCGGCGGGCGGGCGCGATGCGGCGGGCGTGGAGGCCATCGTCGACCGGATCGAAGCCGCGATGGTGCGGGAACACCTGTCGCAGTGGGCGCCGCGGGCACAGGCACAGTTGCGCGCGGCGCTGTTCGATCTCGGTACGCAGTGTGCAGCGCTGACTGCGCCGCTGCGCACGCTGGAGCGGGCGCATTGCCTGTTGGAAGCGGTCGCACGCGCCGAAGCGCTGATGGCCAGCCACCGCATGGCCTTCTCACCGGAGGAGGCGCCGCGCGAGGCCGTGCCGGTGCGGCAGCTGACCGCCGCGATCGTTGCGCTGCTGGACCGCTTGCGCAGAACCGCCAAAGGCGCCATCGACTTCATCGAAGACGCGCATCGCGTGCTGCTGCTGGCCGAAGCCGCCGGTACGGTCGGCCTGAACGCGCACGGCGCGGCGTGGTGCGACAGCGTGGTGCGCCAGGTCGAACAGGAGGAATGCGCGGCTTCGCTCAGGAGCTACGACTGCTCGGCACATCGGCGCCTGGCGCAATCGCTGCGCGCAAGCGCCGGCGCGCCGGCCCGGCCCGCGGTTCAGCCGCAGCCGGTCTGGCGGGCATTGCGCGACAGCGTCGATGCATTGCGCCGGCAGGCCGCCGAGGAGCTGGTCGCGCTGGCGCCGCCGGACCCGACGGATCGAGCGGCATTGTGCGACTGGGATACCCCGCTGCCCATCGAGGGCCTGCAGGAACGGCTGACCGCGCGCTACAAGACGCTGATCGCGCAGATCGCGCGGACGTGCCGGCAATGGATGCTGACCGAGCCGCCGTGCGCGTTCGCCATCGTCGGCCTGGGTTCGATGAGCCGCGGCGACATGGGCCCGTATTCCGACTTCGAGTATGCGGTGCTGCTGGCCGAGCCGGCGCATCCCGACAGCGCCGTGCACGCGTGGTTCGCGCGGTACTGCCGGCTGTTCGATCTGGCCGTCTGCGGCCTCGGCGAAACGGCACCGGGCCACGATCATCCGCTGCCGGTGCCGGCCGGCTTCCAGATCGACGCAGGCGTGCGCGAGGGCGCCTCGGCGCTGGCATGGACCGGCACGCCGGAGCAGCTCGCCGACGCGCTGCGCCAGCGCAGCGCGGCCAATGCCAACGACCGTCCCGACGCCGACCAGGGCCTGCATTTCTCGTTGCTGTCGCCATCCGTGGCGCATGGCGACGAGGCGCTGATGCGGCGGCTCAGGGTCGCGATGTCCGGCACCGTCGACGTGCCACTGCACGCGGACGACCCCGGCCGCCTGTGCGCCCGCGAAGATCTCGCCTTGCGCCAGCTGCATGCCGACCTGAGCCGTCTTGGCGACGTGCTGGCGGGCGGGGCGGGAGGGGCAGGTGGGGGCGCCGATCTGAAGCATGCCTGTCGCGGACCGCTGGTGCATACGCTGACCGCACTGTCGCTGCTGTTCGGCCACGAGGCGGCGCCGCCGCGCGCGGCCCTGGCGCGCCTCGATGCGCTCAAGCGGTTCTCGACACCGTTCCTGGCCGACTGGCGCTGGGCCATGGCCGCGGTGCAGACCGTCCGCTATCGCCTGCAGCTGAACGCGGGCCGGCGTCAGGAGCGGGGCGACGTGCCGCTGACGGGGCCCGAGCGCGACATGCTGCAGACGGCGCGAGAGCTGGTGGTGCGGCCGCTGTGGGCCGCGCTGTCCGCGCCCGTGGGGACGGGCCAGCGGCCGCCTCGGCCGGTGATCGAGGCAGTGCGCGCACTGCGGCGCCTCGACGACGTCGATCCGGCGCTGCCGGCGATCGTCGCGGCCCGGCCGCTGTCGCTGGCGGCGACACGCAACCTCGCCGCCACGCTGACGGTCCGTCGCGCGCCAGCGGAGGAACTGCGCCGTTACTATGAGGCCGCGATGGCCGGCGCGCCGCGCGGCGAGGCCACGCAACGCTGGCTCGCCTGGCGCGACGCGCTGGGGGCGGTGCCGGGCAACGAGGGACGGCTGCGCGCGCTCGGCCATCTGCCGTGGCCCGACGGCTGGCGCGCGCAATGGGCCGAAACGCAAGCGAGCTTCCGCCGCGCACTGGAAAGCTGGCTGGTCGATGCCGCCGATGCCGCCGGTCTTGCCGGTCCGGCGATCGAGGTGCGCGTGCCCACGCCGGTCGGCGCCGGCGCGGTCCGCCTGTCGCCCGACATCGCGCGGCAATTGTTCGATGCCCATGGCAATGTCCTGCCCAAGCCCGCCGGACAACCCGGCTCGCATTGCGTGCTGCCGGTGCGCTTCGAGGCCGACGGGCGCAGGTGGATTTGCTGGGTCAAGTTCAGCCCGGAGGCGCCCGGCAGCGAGCGGCTGCTGCACGCGCTGGACCGTCGCCTGACGGGCGGCTACGGCATGGCGGCGAGCCTCGCGATCCAGCTGCGCAGCGACGGCCGCCTCCTCAACGTGCAGGTCACCGAAGACGTCGCGGGCCGCTCGTTGGCGACGCTGCTGCGCGAGGAACCCACCGCGCTGCGCGCCATCAATCCGGCCTCGTTCACCCGCGCACTGCTGCGCGAACTGGTCAGCGGGCCCGGCGACGACAAGGCCGACGACTATTTCCTGGTCGAGCGCGGCGAGCGGCAGGCGCTGAAGCGGACCGACAGCGGCCGCGCCGGCCTGGGCATGTTGGGGCTGGCGGCCTCCGGCCGGACACACCTGCCCGTTCGCAGCCACCTGTTCTGCCTGGACCAGATGGTGCAGCCGCTCGATCTGGCGGTGCTCGAGGAAGTGGGCCGCCTGCAGCCCGACGCGCTGCTGCGCAGCTGGCTGGAGGACGCCTTCCGCTTGCAGCAGGACCATGGCGCCATCTTCGGCGATGGCGGGGGAGCGGCGCCCGCCGGCCTGCTGGGCGTGACACCGTCGGAGGCGATGCTGCCGCTGCGTCAGCGGCTCGAAAGCGTGATCGGCATGGCCGCGTTGGCAGCACGCTTGCGCACCGCCCCGACCGGCATGGCGTGGTTGCGCAGCCTGGAGCCCGAGCTTGCCGCGCCCTACCTGGCAGCGTTCGAGCGCTATCCCGTACGCGCCGCGGACGCCGGCGCGCCCGCACAGCGCTTCGCCTGCCTCGACGAGCGGCTGGCGCGCCCCGACGGCGACGGCCGCTATGCCGGTGCCGACCCGATTGCCCACGCCACGCGTTTTGGCCTCACGGCCATTCATCCTCGTGCAGCTGTCGGTACGGGCGAGACGGCGCTGGGCATCGCCACATCGGCCGCCGGCGCGCTCTCGTGGCTGACGGGATCGCCGGCGCGCGATCTCGCATCCCTCGTCGTCGGCGTGCTCGGCGGCCGGGAGGGGGCGCCGCGCGACCTGGCGGCGTTGCCGCTGCGCCAGCGCACTGCGGTGTTCGACACGATCGCGATGGCGCTGCATGCCGACACGCGCGCCATCGCCGTCGCCGATCAACGCCGCCTGCTGGCGGCGATGGCCGGCACGGCCTTTGTCTGTCTGGACCTGAGCCCGTTCGCCGCGGCGCTGACCGATCCGCTGCTCGAAGGGTTGCTGCACGGCGCCGGCACCGCATTGCGGCGGCTGGACCTGAGCGGCTGCGCACAGCTGACGCCGCAGGTCCTGCGTCGTGTCCAGGCGCTTGCCCCGGCCCTGCGCATGCTGAATCTGCGCGCCATGCGTTGGCCCGGGGACTGGATGTCGGGCGGGCTGACGCTGGCCGAGCGCCCGGCCGCGCCGCTGATCGGGCCGTACGGTCCGTTGCAGTGGGGCGCGCTGCATTGGGCTGCGCTCGACACGCTCGATCTGTTCGGCAACGGTGGGCTGCAGAAGCTATGGTTGCGCGCACCGGCGCTGCGCACGCTGCGTGTCGACGGATGCTCGGCGCTGCGTGAACTGCAGCTGGACGGCGTACGCCTGCTGAACCGGCTCGATGCGGGCCAATGCGTGGCGCTGACCGAGCCGGTGCTGCGCGGCCTGGCGCGCGACAATCCGCAACTGGCCGAGGTGCGGCTGGGGGGCTGTACGCAGCTGCAGCACATCGGCCTGCGCGAGACCCATCCCTGGCTGCTTGCCTGGCCGTGGAACGCGTGGACGCCCGCGGGTGCCGCGCGCCTGTGCGAATCGCTGACCAGGGGCGATGGCAGCCCCTACCGGCCCATGCCGCGCTACGTGATCAAGCAGGTCAACGCCTGGCTGCGCGAGCGCGAACGGGCGGTGCAGGTGCTGACCGCGCTCTATGGCGATGCCGGCGCGCCGCAGCGCCTGCGCGAGGCGGCCGAGGCAGCGTTGCTGGGCAGCGAGAGCGTCGCGCAGCGCGAGGCCGGGTGGGCCGCCGCGACGTTGATCGGCAATGCCAGCGATTCGCAGCCGGCGATCGGCATCGAGATGCTGGTGCCGGCGCTGTCCGCGGCCAGCAGCGAAGCGACACGCGTTGCCGCGGCGGCCGCGCTGGGCAGCCTGATCGCGATCCCGTCGCGCGACGATGTCGCGCGGTGGGCCCGGCGCGATGCGGCGGCGCGGTAGTGGTGCAGGGGCTGGTGCGGCTGTATCCATGCGCTTGACTCAATGCGCATGACTCAATGCCCCCGCCTCAATGCGGCGGCTCGCTGTCCGCGGGACTGGCGGTGGTCTCCATCGCCGCCCCGGTGCCCGAGGCCGCCTGCGCCGCCGCGCCGCGCACCTGCGGCCGCAACATCTCCGTCATCTCCATCGGCACCGGAAACACGATGGTCGAACTGCGATCGCCCGCCACCTGCGTCAGCGTCTGCAGATAGCGCAGCTGCATTGCCTGTGGCTGCCGTGACAGCATCTGCGCCGCTTCCAGCAGTTTCACCGACGCCTGCAGCTCGCCCTCGGCGTGGATCACCTTGGCGCGCCGCTCGCGCTCGGCTTCGGCCTGCCGTGCAATTGCCCGCACCATCGATTCGTTCAGATCGACATGCTTGATCTCGACATTCGACACCTTGATGCCCCAGGCGTCGGTCTGCGCGTCCAGCACCTTCTGGATGTCCAGATTCAGCTTCTCGCGCTCGGACAGCATCTCGTCCAAGTCGTGCTTGCCGAGCACCGCGCGCAGCGTGGTCTGTGCCAGCTGGCTGGTGGCCTCGAGAAAATTGGCCACCTGGATGATCGCGTTTTGCGGATCGACCACGCGGAAGTAGACCACCGCGTTGACCTTGACGGAGACGTTGTCGCGCGAGATCACGTCCTGGGATGGCACGTCCATCACCACGGTGCGCAGGTCCACCCGCACCATCTGCTGGACCACCGGTATCACCAGCACCAGTCCCGGTCCCTTGACGCGCCAGAACCGACCCAGCATGAACACCACGCCGCGTTCGTACTCGCGCAGCACGCGGAAGGCGGAGAAGATCAGCAGGGCCAGCAGGATGACGAGGGTGCCGGCGCTGAGGCTGAAGATCATGGTCGGTCTCCTTGTGGGGACGTGGGGGAGGGCGGCGGGGGCCGCGCGGGGGAGGGTTCGGGGGCGGGGAGGCTGTCGGCGGATTCGACGTCGAGCACCAGGCCGCGGCGGCCCGTCACGCGCACGGCCTGGCCGGTCTGCAGCGGCGCTGCGCTGTGCACGCGCCAGCGTTCGCCCTGCACCTCGACCCACCCTTCGTCGATGATGCGGCCGGCATTGCCGACCAAGCGGGTGTCGGCGATCACCGCGGGCTGGCGGCGCGCGCGCACCGCCGCCGCGGACACGCCGAAGCTCAGCGCGGCGGCCGCCAGCGACAGCGTGCCGATCATCCACAGCGGCACGCCAAAGCCCGGGATGTCGGTGTCGATCAGCATCACGGCGCCCAGCGCGAAGGCGACGATGCCGCCCAGGCCGAGCGCGCCGAAGCTTGGCAGGAAGGCCTCGGCCACCATGCAGCCGATGCCCAGCGCGATCAGCGCCAGGCCGGCGTAATTGATCGGCAGCATCTGCAGCGCGAACAGCGCCAGCAGCAGGCAGATCGCGCCGGCGACGCCGGGCAGCACCATGCCGGGCGTGGAGAATTCGAAGATCAGCCCGTAGATGCCGATCATCATCAGGATCAGCGCGACGCTCGGCTCGGTCAGCACGGCCAGCAGCCGATAGCGCCAGTCGGGCTCGAGCTCGACCACGCTGGCCTGCGCGGTGCGCAGCGTGCGCGACGCGCCGGCCGCAACCACGGCGCGCCCGTCGACCGCGCGCAGCAGCGCCGGCACGTCGGGCGCGATCAGGTCGACCACGCGCTGCGCCGCGGCCTCGTCGGCCGACAGGCTGACGGCCTCGCGCACCGCGCGCTCGGCCCACTCGGCATTGCGCCCGCGCAGTTGCGCGAGGCCGCGGATATAGGCGGCGGCATCGTGCAGCTGCTTGCGCTCGAGCGTGCTCAGCGCGTCGTCCTTCCTGTCCGAAGCGGCACCGCCGGGCGCGCTCGCGGCGCTGGCCGCCTCTTCCGACGCGGGCGCGGCACGCACCGGGCGCTCCCCGCGCTGCCCCCGGTCTTCGCGATCCGGCCCGCCGATGCCGATCCGCACCGGGCTGGCCGCGCCCAGATTGGTGCCCGGCGCCATCGCGGCGAGGTGGCTCGCATAGAGGATGTAGGTGCCGGCGCTGGCGGCGCGGGCCCCGCCCGGATAGACGTAGCTGAGCACCGGCACCGGGCTGGCGAGGATGTCCTGGATGATCTGCCGCATCGACGGGTCCAGGCCGCCGGGCGTGTCCATCTCCAGCACGATCAGTTGGGCGCCGGCCTGGCGCGCCTGTTCGAAGCCGCGCCGCACGAAGCTGGCGCTGGCCGGGCCGACGGCGCCCTTGAGCGGAATCAGATAGACCGGCGCGGCCGCTCCCGGCTGCGCACGCGCCTGGTCCGCGGTACCGCCGGGCTGGGCCAGCGCCAGCGTCACGCCGACGATCAGCAGCAGGGCGGCGGCGAGCCGCCGCGCGAAGCTTGCCTGTGCGTTCATGGGATCTGCGCTCTCGAAATGGAGGGCCCGGCGTGGTCACCTCGGCCACACCGTGCGCTCGCACCGCGCGACCGCGACGGCGGTTCAACGACCGTCGCGTCGTTCCCGCGAATGCGGGAATCCAGCGTCTTTGAACGTCACTGGGTCCCCGCATTCGCGGGGACGACAAGGTTCGTCAGCCATCGGATGCACGTTGCGGCGCTGCTTCCAGTGTAGGCGACACGACACCGCTTGCCCGGAACAGTGGCGTGGTCTTGGCGGCGGTGCCGTCGCGCTTTGCCGGCCGCGGGTACGATAGCGGGATTGCCGACGCGCCAGAACGGAGAATCCGCATCGTGTCAGTCTCGCCCTCCCGCAATCCCGAGCTGGTCCACGGCACGCGCGCCGGCAGCCAGGCCCACCGTCCCGGCGCCTGGGCGGTCGCGCTCGGCGGCCTGGTGTCGCTGGCCGTCGCCATGGGCATCGGCCGCTTCGCCTTCACGCCCTTGCTGCCGATGATGCTGCATGACGGCAGCGTGACGCTGCATCTGGGCGGATGGATCGCGACCTGGAACTACATCGGCTATTTCGCCGGCGCGCTGGCGTGCCTGCTGATCCGGCCCGATGCGGCGCGCATGGTGCGGTGGGGGCTGGCGGCCACCGTCGCGCTGACGCTGGCGATGGCGCTGCCGCTGGGCATGCTGGCCTGGTCGCTGTGGCGCACCGCCGCCGGCGTCGCCAGCGCCTTCGTGCTGGTCTATACCGCGGCCTGGTGCATGCAGCGGCTGGCCGAGGCGGGCAAGCCGGCGCTCGGCGGCCTGATCTTCTGCGGACCGGGCATCGGCATCGTCGCCACCGGGGTATCGGCCTTCGGCATGGTCGGCATGGACTGGAGCGCGGCCTGGGGCTGGATTGCCTTCGGCGTGCTGGCGCTGCTGCTGGTCGCGGCGGTATGGCGCATCTTCCAGCCCGATGGGGCGGTGCCCGCGGCCGCGGCTGCGGGCACCGCCGCGCCGGCCCGGATGGCGGCGTTGTCGGGCGAGGCCTGGGCGCTGACAGTGGCCTACGGGTTGGCGGGCTTCGGCTACATCATCACCGCCACCTTCCTGCCGGTGATCGCGCGCGAGGCGATGCCGGGCTCGCTGTGGGCCGACCTGTTCTGGCCGCTGTTCGGCGCCGCGGTGGCGCTCGGCGCGCTGACGGCCGTGCGCATTGGCGTGCGGCACGACAACCGCGTGCTGCTGGCGCTGGCCTATGGCATGCAGGCGGCGGGCGTGGCGATCGCCGCGGTGTGGCCGACGCTGGCCGGCTTCGCGCTGAGCAGCCTGCTGGCCGGGCTGCCGTTCACCGCGCTGGTGCTGTTTGCCATGCACGAGGCGCGCCGTCTTGCCGGCGACCAGGCGCCGCGGCTGATTGGCCTGATGACGGCCGCCTACGGGCTCGGACAGATCGTCGGACCGCCGTTCGCCACCGCGCTGGTGGCCCGCACCGGCGGCTTTGCCGCGTCGCTGGTCGGCGCCGCGCTGGCGCTGCTGGCCGGTGCGCTGATCTACCTGTGGCTGCGCCGGGTCGCGCCGTTGCCGTCCGCCGCGGCGCCGCACGCCTGAGCCGGGCCCGACGGTCCACGCGCCAGCGCGCTTCGGCTACAGTATCGCCTTCGCCGCCACCGGCGGCCGGCTTCCGGGCCGGCATCGCCGAAGGCGCAAGGAGCCATCGATGTCCTTTGCCCTGCAACCCGCCCGCGCCGCCGGCGCTTCCGCCACCGCTTCGGCCACCCTGTCCGACGCAGAGCGCCGCATGCGGATCGACCTCGCCGCGGCGTACCGGCTGTGCGCGCTGGCCGGCTGGGACGACCTGATCTACACGCATATCTCCGCCACGGTGCCGGGCGAGCCCGACCACTTCCTGATCAATCCCTTCGGCCATGCCTTCGACGAGATCCGTGCGTCGGACCTGGTCAAGATCAACGGCCGCGGCGAGGTGGTCGGCGACAGCCCGCATCCGGTCAACGTGACGGGGTTCGCGCTGCATGCGGCCGTGCACGCGGCGCGTCCGGACGCGGTCTGCGTGATGCACCTGCACAATACCGCCGGCGTCGCGGTGTCGGCCCAGGCCGACGGGCTGCTGCCGCTGTCGCAGCACGCGATGCGCTTCTACGGCCGGCTTGCCTATCACGACTACGAGGGCCTGGCCTTCACGCCGGCCGAGGGCGCGCGGCTGACCGCCTCGCTGGGCAGCCATCCCGCCATGCTGCTGCGCAACCACGGCACGCTGACGGTCGGCCGTACCGTGGCCGAGGCCCATGTGCTGATGGCCACGCTGATCAAGGCCTGCGAAATCCAGCTCGGCGCGCTGACCGCCGCCCGCGTGGTGCTGCCCCCGGTGGAGGTGGCGACGCGGACCTCGGCGCAGCTCGACGACGGCGGCGCCATCGAGGGCGCGCTGGAATGGCCGTCGCTGCTGCGCAAACTCGATAAAATCGATCCCTCGTATCGGGACTGAGCGCACCCCGCCGCTCTCAGTCCTTGCACCATTCACCCATAACAACAGGAGCCATCATGCCGACTTTCCACGTAGAGATGTTCGAGGGCCGCACCGTCGAGCAGAAGCGCAAGTTCGTCGAGGAAGTGACCCGTGTCACCTGCGAAACGCTCGGCTGCTCGGCCGGCGCGGTCGACATCATCATCACCGACGTCAAGCGCGAGAACTGGGCCACCGGCGGCGAACTGTGGGCCGACAAGAAGTAACGCGCGCCGACATCGTTTCGACTGTCCCGATCGTTCCCCTCGTTCCCCTCGTTCCATTCCCCGGGCCTGCCCGAACCGGCGCCTCGCGCCACTGTACGGAACCGTCATGCAGCATTTCGCCTCGGACAACTACGCCGGCTTCTGCCCGGAATCGCTGAAGTACTTCCTCGAAGCCAACGGCAGCGGCCACGAGCAGGCCTATGGGGACGACTCGTGGACCCAGAAGGTCTGCGATCGCATCCGCGACCTGTTCCAGACCGATTGCGAGGTGTTCTTCGTGTTCAACGGCACGGCGGCCAACTCGCTGGCGCTGTCGGCGCTGTGCCAGTCGTATCACTCCGTGATCTGTCACGAGCTGGCGCATATCGAGACCGACGAATGCGGCGGGCCGGAGTTCTTCTCCAACGGCTCGAAGCTGCTGACCGCGCCCGGGGCGAACGGCAAGCTGACGCCGGACGCGATCGAGGCGCTGGTCACGCGCCGCAACGACATCCACTATCCGAAGCCCAAGGTGGTGTCGCTGACGCAGGCGACCGAGGTCGGTACCGTCTATACGGTCGAGGAAGTGCGCGCGATCTCGGCGATCGCCAAGCGGCGGCAGTTGCGCGTCCATATGGACGGCGCGCGCTTTGCCAACGCGGTCGCGTCGCTGGGCGTGCATCCGTCCGAGATCACCTGGCGCGCGGGCGTCGACGTGCTGTGTTTCGGCGGCACCAAGAACGGCCTGCCGGTCGGCGAGGCGGTGGTGTTCTTCGATCGCAAGCTCGCCGAGGACTTCGCCTATCGCGTCAAGCAGGCCGGGCAACTGGCCTCGAAGATGCGCTTCATCTCGGCGCCGTGGCTGGGGCTGCTGGAGAACGACGTGTGGCTGGCCAACGCCCGCCATGCCAATGCGATGGCGCAGCTGCTGCACGATCGCATCGCCGGCATTCCGGGCGTGCGCATCATGTTCCCGACCCAGGCCAACGCCGTGTTCGCCGAGCTGCCGCTGCCGGCGATCGAGGCGCTGCGCGCGCGCGGCTGGCGCTTCTATACCTTCATCGGCGCCGGCGGCTGCCGCTTCATGTGCGCGTGGGATCTGCAGCCCGAGACGGTGGAAGCGCTGGCGGCCGACATGCGCGCGGTCTGCGCCGCGTGATTGCAGTTTGACTCCGGCGCCTGGCGCCATCGAACGGGAAATCGAGCCATGCCCTCCTATCAGTACTGTCCCCACTGCGGCACGCCGCTGATGGCGCTGCCGATGTCCGGGCGCGAACGCATGGCCTGCGTGCAGGACGGCTGCCAGTTCGTCCAGTGGGACAACCCGCTGCCGGTGCTGGCCGCCGTGGTCGAGTACGAGGGCAAGCTGCTGCTGGCGCGCAATGCCGCCTGGCCGCCGGCGATGTACGCGCTGGTCACCGGCTTTCTGGAACGCGACGAAACGCCGGAAGCGGGCGTGGCGCGCGAGCTGAAGGAAGAGACCAATCTCGATGCGCAGTCGGTGTCGCTGATCGGCGTCTACGAATTCATGCGCAAGAACGAGCTGATCATCGCCTACCATGTGCGCGCGACCGGGACCATCGCGCTGTCGGAAGAACTGGCCGACTACAAGCTGGTGGCGCCCGAAAAGATGCGGATCTGGAATGCCGGCACCGGCTTCGCGGTGGCCGACTGGCTGGCCGCGCGCGGCTACCCGGTGCGCTTCTTCGACCGCCAGAGCGGCGAGGACATCCCCGACCCGCGCCAGGCCGCCCGGGAGGAGGGCGCCGGCGCGACGCTACAATACCGGCCATGAAGCCTGATGGAAGGCTTGCCGACATCGCCCATACCAAGGAAGCAAGGAAGAGACCATGGAGTTCCAGAAGGAAGTGGACGCGCGGGGACTGAACTGCCCGCTGCCGATTTTGCGGACCAAGAAGGCGCTGGCCGATATGGCGAGCGGAGACGTGCTGAAGGTGCTGGCCACCGACCCGGGCGCGACCCGCGACTTCCAGGCCTTCGCCAAGCAGACCGGCAACGAGCTGCTGTCGCACCAGGAGGTCGACAAGGTGTTCGTGTTCTATATGAAGCGCCGCTAAGCCGTTCAGCGGTCCGCGCCGCAGACGACAAAGAAGCCGCCCGAGGGCGGCTTTGCTTTTGGGCCTTGGTCGGCGCGGGATACCACCCCTCTCCCCAACCCCCTCCCCGTGAGGGGAAAAAGAGAACCCAGTGCGCGGTTAAGCCAATGCGCGGTTGAAGGAACCGCTGGTTTGCTCCCCTCTCCCGCTTGCGGGAGAGGGGCGGGGGAGAGGGTCGGGGCGCTGGCTATCGCGCCCCGCGTCCAATTTGCCCAGGCGCCTGCCTCAGATCCGCTCGCGCAGATAGCTGCCGAACTCGTCGCGGACCTCGGGATGCTTGAGCGCGAACTCGACCATCGCCTTCAGGTAGCCGAGCTTGCTGCCGCAGTCGTAGCGCACGCCCTGGTAGCGGTAGGCCAGCACCTGTTCCTGGCCGAGCAGCGACTGGATCGCGTCGGTCAGCTGGAATTCGCCGCCGGCGCCGGGCTTCAGGTTGCGGATATGTTCGAAGATGCGCGGGGTCAGGATATAGCGGCCGACCACACCCAGATTGGACGGAGCCACTTCCGGATCCGGCTTCTCGACGATGCCGGCGACCTTGATCACGCCTTCGTCCCATTCGCGGCCGTCGACCACCCCGTAAGATTTACTCTGCTCGGGTGCAATTTCTTCCACACCCAGGATCGAGCAGTTGTAATGGTTGTAGAGGTCGACCATCTGCTTCATCACGGGCGGCTCGCCGTCCAGCAGGTCGTCCGCCAGCATCACGGCGAACGGGCTGTCGCCGACCAGCTTCTCGGCGCACAGCACCGCATGGCCCAGGCCGAGCGCCTCGGGCTGGCGTACGTAGAAGCATTCCACATGCGACGGCTTGATCGAGCGGACCACCTCGAGCAGCGCCTGCTTGTTTTTCGCCTCCAGCTCGACCTCGAGCTCGTAGGCCTTGTCGAAATGGTCTTCGATCGCTCGCTTGGAGCGGCCGGTCACGAAGATCATCTCCGTGATGCCGGCAGCCATCGCCTCTTCGACCGCATACTGGATCAGCGGCTTGTCCACCACGGGCAGCATTTCCTTGGGGCTCGCCTTGGTAGCGGGCAGGAAACGGGTGCCGAGCCCGGCTACCGGGAATACGGCCTTGGTGACGCGGGTTTCCATAAGAGAGGCTCCTTCTCAGTTTTGATGTCGTCAGCCTTGCGTTAAAGCAAGGCGCATGCCCTGGACCGCGCTGCGGTACGGCTGCCGACACCGACGCCGACATGGGTCGGCGTCGAACTCATGCCGGCAGCCGCTGCAACTGGTCCTGCAGCTTGGCCAGCGTCTGTTCGAAGTCGGCTAGCCGCTGGTTTTCCTGTTCGACCACCGCCGCCGGCGCCTTGGCCACGAAACTCTCGTTGGCCAGCTTGCCGCGGGCCTTGGCGATCTCGCCCCCGATGCGCTGGATCTCCTTGCCCAGGCGCACGCGTTCGGCGGCGACGTCGATCTCGATCTTCAGCAGCAGGTGACTGCCGCCGACGATGGCCACCGGCGCACCGGCGCCTTCGGCCATCAGGGTCTGCTCGTCTTCGAAGACGCGAACCTCGGAAAGTTTCGCCAGCGCCTGGATATAGTGCTTCGCCGCATGCAGGAAGGCATTGTCGCCATGCGCGTACAGCGGGATCCGCTGCGCCGGCGAGATGTTCATTTCGCCGCGCAGGTTGCGGCAGGCATCGACCATCGCCTTCAGCTGCGCGACCCAGGCCTCGGCCGTTTCGTCGATCTTCGCGGCGGCCGCGAGCGGGTAAGGCTGCAGCGCGATCGTTTGGCTGCCGTCGCCCTTGGCGCGGCCGGCCAGCGGGCCGACCTTCTGCCACAGCTCCTCGGTGATGAACGGAATGATCGGATGCGCGAGCCGCAGCACGGTCTCCAGCACGCGCAGCAGCGTGCGGCGCGTGGCGCGCTGCTGGGCCGGCGTGCCGTTCTGGATCTGCACCTTGGCCAGTTCGAGGTACCAGTCGCAGTACTCGTCCCAGACGAACTTGTAGATCGCGTTGGCGATGTTGTCGAAGCGGTATTCGCCAAAGCCCTTTTCGACCTCGGCCTCGACCCGCTGCAGCAGCGACACGATCCAGCGGTCGGCCTGCGAGAAATCGAGGTAGCCGTCCGGGCCGCAGTCCTGGTTGCACGGCCCCATGCCGCAGTCGTGCCCCTCGGTGTTCATCAGCACGAAGCGGGTGGCGTTCCACAGCTTGTTGCAGAAGTTGCGGTAGCCCTCGCAGCGTCCCGTGTCGAAGTTGATGTTGCGGCCGAGCGTGGCCAGCGAGGCGAAGGTGAAGCGCAGCGCGTCGGCGCCGAAGGCCGGGATGCCGTCGGGGAATTCCTTCTTCGTCTTGGCCTCGATCTTCGGCGCGTCCTTGGGCCGGCGCAGGCCGGTGGTGCGCTTCTTGAGCAGTTCGGGCAGCTCGATGCCGTCGATCAGGTCGACCGGATCGAGCGTGTTGCCCTCGGACTTGCTCATCTTCTTGCCTTCGAAGTCGCGCACCAGGCCGTGCACGTACACGTCCTTGAACGGGACCTGGCCGGTGAAGTGCTTGGTCATCATGACCATGCGCGCGACCCAGAAGAAGATGATGTCGTAGCCGGTGACCAGCACCGACGACGGCAGGAAGTGTTCGAGCTCGGGGGTCTTTTCGGGCCAGCCCAGCGAGGAGAACGGCACCAGCGCCGACGAGAACCAGGTGTCGAGCACGTCCTCGTCGCGGCGCAGTTCGCCGGCAAAGCCGGCGGCCTGCGCCTGGGCGCGCGCTTGCTCTTCGGTGCGCGCGACGTAGCAGTTGCCGGCCTCGTCGTACCAGGCGGGGATCTGGTGGCCCCACCACAGCTGGCGCGAGATGCACCAGTCCTGGATATTGGCCAGCCACTGGTTGTAGGTGCTGACCCAGTTCTCGGGGATCAGGCGGATCTCGCCGCTCTGCACGGCGTCGAGCGCGACCTCGGCGATCGAGCGGCCGGGGTAGAAGGTGCCTTCGGGCGCCGGCTTGCTCATCGCGACGAACCATTGGTCGGTCAGCATCGGCTCGATCACGCTGCCGGTGCGCTCGCTCTTGGGCGTCATCAGCTTGTGCTTCTTGACCTCGGCCAGCAGCCCCTGCCCATCGAGGTCCGCCACGATGCGGCGGCGCGCCTCGAAGCGATCCAGGCCGACGTACTGCGCCGGCGCGTTGTCGGCGATCTTCGCGTCGAGCGTCAGCACCGAGATCTGCGGCAGGTTGTGGCGCAGGCCGACCGCATAGTCGTTGAAGTCGTGGCCCGGCGTGACCTTGACCACGCCGGTACCGAATTCGCGATCGACGTAGTCGTCGGCGATCACCGGGATCTCGCGATCGGTCAGCGGCAGCTTCGCCATCTTGCCGATCAGGTGCGCGTAGCGCTCGTCCTCGGGATGAACCATCAGCGCGACGTCGCCCAGCATCGTTTCGGGACGGGTCGTGGCCACCGTCAGATGGGTCAGCCCCGTGCGCGTATCGGGCTCGACCAGCGGATAGCGGATATGCCAGAGCGAGCCTTCCTCCTCGACACTCTCGACTTCCAGATCGGACACGGCGGTGCCCAGCACCGGGTCCCAGTTGACCAGCCGCTTGCCCCGGTAGATCAGTCCCTGCTCATGCAGCCGCACGAACACCTCGGTGACCACGCGCGACATCTTCGGGTCCATCGTGAAATATTCGCGGCTCCAGTCGATCGACGCGCCCATGCGCCGCACCTGCCGCGTGATGGTCGAACCCGATTCCTCCTTCCAGGCCCATACCTTCTCGACGAAGGCCTCGCGGCCGAGGTCGTGGCGGGAGACGCCCTGCGCGTCCAGCTGGCGCTCGACCACGATCTGCGTGGCGATGCCGGCGTGGTCGGTGCCCGGGACCCACAGCGTGTTGGCGCCCCGCATGCGCGCATGCCGCGCCAGGCCGTCCATGATGGTCTGGTTGAACGCGTGTCCCATGTGCAGCGTGCCGGTGACGTTGGGCGGCGGCAGCTGGATGGCGAAATCGGGCCGGTCCGGGTCGAGTGTGGGCTTGGCGATGCCCCGTTTTTCCCACTCGGGGCCCCATTTGGCCTCGATGGCGGCGGGTTCGAAGCTCTTGGCTAGGGACTGGTCTTGGGCGGTCATGCTTGGGATGTCGATCGATGCGTGAAGGCCGAGCGAGCCGGTGCGGCCGCGCGGTCTGGTGCGCGCCTGGAGGGCGCGGCCAAAGGGAGACAAGCCCTAAATTATAGGGGAGCCCGCTCGGTGACGCCCAAAATGCCCATGCGGGGCGCGCCTGCCCGCCGTACGCCGCTTCACATCCACCGCAGGACGAACCGCAGTATCGCCTCTTCGTGGCCGCCGATGCGTTCGCTAGAGCACGGTCGCGGCACGCCCCCGGGCCTATCGTCTGCGTTGGGGGCTCGGGCAGGGGACGCCGCATGGCGGTCCGGGCGGGTTGCCGGGGCACGGGCGGGCCCGGGCGCAGCTGTCGGCCGACGGCCGGGTCATGGACATGAACCAGAACGATAACGAACACAATCAGGAAGGCGCCGCCGGCCACAGCCTGGCGCCGCTGCTGCTGCGCTTGCGCCGGGCTCCGGTGCGGGCGCGCGGCCGGGTCACCTTCGAGCGCATTCTCGATACCACCGCGTCGCTGCTGGACGAGGTGGGGGTCGAGCGGATCACCACCAATCTGATCGCCAGCCGCGCGGGGATCAATATCGCCACGCTGTACAAGTACTTTCCCAACAAGCTGTCGGTCATCAACGCGCTGTTCGAGCACCAGATGCGCCAGCGCGCGGCCGATTCGCTGGCGGTGCTGCCGTCGGCCGGAGCGATGGCGGATTGGCGCGCGGTGGTCGATGCGGTGTTCGACCAGGTCCGCACCGCGCGCAGCCGTCAGCCGGGCAGCATCGCGCTGCGCCGGGCGATGCAGTCGTCGCCGGAGCTGCGCCGCATCCACGATGCCACCAGCCGCGAGGTCGCCGAGCTGCTGGCGCGCTGGCTGATGCAGCACCAGCAGGTGGCCGAGGAAGATGCCCGCCTGACCGCGCGCTGCGCCATCGAGGTGCTGACCGCGCTGATGGACCTGGCCGAAATCGAGGACGAGGCGGTGCGCGAGCGCATCCACGGCGAGGCCCGGCGTCTGCTGAAGGCCTGCCTGGCGCCGTGCTTCGAGCCGCAGCGGCTGGACGGCGCGGCGGTGCCATAGCGCTGGAGGTCGGCACGGACCGGGCAGGGAGCGGCGAGGTCCCGGGCAAGGGCGCGCCGTTATAATGGCCCGATTCCTCAAGGCCCCTCCCGATGTCCGACCTGCTTGCCAATCTGAACGCCGAACAACTTGCCGCCGTCACGCTGCCGGACGAACCGGCGCTGATCCTGGCGGGCGCGGGCAGCGGCAAGACGCGGGTGCTGACCACGCGCATCGCGTGGCTGATCCAGAACGGCCGCGTATCGCCGGCGGGCATCCTCGCGGTGACCTTCACCAACAAGGCCGCCAAGGAGATGCAGACGCGGCTGTCGTCGATGCTGCCGATCAATACCCGCGGCATGTGGATCGGCACCTTCCACGGCCTGTGCAACCGCATGCTGCGCGCGCATTTCCGCGATGCCGGCCTGCCGCAGACCTTCTCGATCCTCGACAGCCAGGACCAGCTGTCGGCGCTCAAGCGCCTGCTGAAGTCGCTGAATGTCGACGACGAGAAGTATCCGGCCAAGAACCTGCAGTACTTCATCAACAGCGCGAAGGAGCAGGGCCTGCGCGCGGCCGACGTCGAGGCCAACGACGACTTCAACCGCCGCTTCGTCGATCTGTATGCCGCCTACGACGAGCAGTGCCAGCGCGAGGGCGTGGTCGATTTCGCCGAGCTGCTGCTGCGCTGCTACGAGCTGCTGCGCTACAACGACGCGATCCGCCAGCACTATCAGCACCGCTTCCGTCATGTGCTGGTCGACGAGTTCCAGGACACCAACGTGCTGCAGTACCAGTGGCTCAAGCTGCTGGCGGGCTTCGGCACCGGCAACGCGGGCGCGGTGTTCGCGGTCGGCGATGACGACCAGAGCATCTACGCGTTTCGCGGCGCCAATGTCGGCAACATGCGCGACTTCGAGCACGAATTCCGCGTGCGCCATCTGATCAAGCTGGAGCAGAACTACCGCTCGCACGGCCATATCCTGGACTCGGCCAACCACCTGATCGCCCACAACGCGCGCCGGCTCGGCAAGAACCTGCGCACCGATGCCGGTCACGGCGAGCCGGTGCGGGTCTTTCAGGCCGGCACCGACGGACAGGAGGCGAGCTGGCTGGTCGAGGAGATCCGCGACCAGATCGCGCAGGGCACCAGCCGCTCGGAGATCGCGATCCTGTATCGCAGCAACGCGCAGTCGCGCGTGATCGAGCACGCGCTGTTCTCGTCGGGCATTCCGTACCGCGTCTATGGCGGCCTGCGCTTCTTCGAGCGGGCCGAGGTCAAGCACGCGCTGGCCTATCTGCAGCTGCTGGAGAACCCCCGCAACGATGCCGCCTTCGCGCGCGTGGTCAACTTCCCGACGCGCGGCATCGGCGCCCGCTCGATCGAGTCGCTGCAGGACGCCGCACGGCAGTACAACTGCGCGCTGTCGGAGGCGGTGGCCTATGTCGCGGGCGCGGCCGGCGGCAAGCTGGCGGCGTTTGTCCGGCTGATCGACCAGATGCGCTTCGAGACCCGGCAGATGACGCTGCCCGAGACCGTCGAATACGTGATCAATACCAGCGGGCTGATCACGCATTACCAGGCCGAGAAGGAAGGCCAGGACCGCATCGAGAACCTGCGCGAACTGGTGACCGCGGCGCAGGCCTTCGTGGTCGAGGAGGGCTACGGCCTCGACGCGCCGGCCAACGCGATCCCGATGAGCCGCCGGCAGAGTCTCGATCGACCGCTGCCGGCGCTGGCCGAGGGCGACCAGGAGCAGCAGGTGCTGGACCCGGAAGCGCTGCCCGAGGTGATGACGCCGCTGGTGGCGTTCCTGACCCACGCCTCGCTGGAGGCGGGCGACAACCAGGCCCAGGCCGGACAGGACGCGGTACAGATGATGACCGTGCACGCGGCCAAGGGCCTCGAATTCAATGTGGTGTTCATCACCGGGCTGGAGGAAGGGCTGTTCCCGCACGAGAACAGCATGCTCGACGCCGACGGGCTCGAGGAGGAACGCCGGCTGATGTATGTCGCGATCACGCGGGCGCGCGAGCGGCTGTACCTGTCGTTCGCGCAGAGCCGGGTGCTGCATGGTCAGGTCCGCTACCACATCCGATCGCGCTTCTTCGACGAGCTGCCCGAGGGCTCGCTGAAATGGCTGACGCCGCCGGCGCAGAGCTACGGCGCGCAGCGGCGCCAGTCATCGGAAAGCGCGTGGGGCCGCGACTGGTACAAGCGCGCCGAGGACGTGCCCTATACCGGCAGCCGCTCGACCGGCGGCATGGACACCGGCAACGGCTACGCCGACCAGAAGCGGCAGGCCGAATCCGGCTGGCGCATCGGCCAGCAAGTCTTCCACAACAAGTTCGGCGAGGGCGTGATCAAGGCGCTGGAAGGCGAGGGCGCCGACGCGCGCGCCAATATCGAGTTCAAGCGCCACGGCGCCAAATGGCTGGCGCTGTCGGTGGCCAAGCTGGACGCGATCGATTGAAGGGGATGGTGGGCGAACGCCTGCATGTCATCCCACCTCGCCCTCTCCCCCGGCCCCTCTCCCGCGGGCGGGAGAGGGGAGAAAACCGGCGGCAGCGTATTGCGCTCTGTGTGTTCTCCCTCTCCCCCTCAGGGGGAGAGGGCCGGGGAGAGGGGGTGGTCTCAAACCACCGCTGTATCCCCCTCCGGCGGCGCGATATTGAAGCAGCCGCGATAGGTCGCGTAGAACGAGCAGTACAGGATCGCCAGCATCAGCAGCGAATACGGCGTGACCAGGAAGGACAGCACGCCCTCGGCGCCGAAGGCGCTGAAGATCGCCTCGAGGAAGAACGGCACCGCCACCAGCAGCAGCGCGAACAGCATCGCGTAGGCGAAGAACGCCCCGCGATTGCGCCAGCACGCGGTCCAGCTGAAGAACAGCGCCTTGACCGGCGGCACGTTGTGCCAGGCGGCCAGCAGCGGCGCGAACCAGAACATCATCGCGATCGGCGTGTACAGCGCCGCGCCGACCAGCAGCGCGAAATACAGCTGGCGGATCGCCTCTTCGGTCGGCGGCTCTTCCTTGAGCAGCACCGGCAGCAGCGCGCGCATGTCGACCAGCGTGCCGGCGATCAGGCTGAGCACGAACACCAGTCCCGCATAGATGCCGCCCAGGATCAGCAGATGGCGCGCGGCCTGCTTGCCGTTGCTGCGAAAGCCGGCCAGCAGCACGGTCGGCATGACCTTGCGGTTCTGGATCACCTCCCGGCACGCGGTCATGATGCCGACCGACAGGCCCGGGGTCAGCACCAGCAGCGCGACGATGCCGATCAGCGGAATGAAGATCGCGATCTGCGCGGCGATCAGGTAGATGAACAGCAGCATCAGGAAGGTCAGCGGGTTCTTGCGGAACAGCCACAGACCCTGGCGGAACCAAACGTAGCCTTCCTTGGCGGGGACTTCCAGTAGTTGCATGACGAATCGGGTCCGAATCAGGTGCGGCGATCAGGGGCTGCCATCGGCGGCGCCCATCAGGTCCAGGGGAGCGCGGTGGCGGCGATGCGCCGGCGCAGGATGCGTTCGAAGTGAGTCGGGTCGTGCGGCTCGAGCATGTCGGCCTCGCGCGGCAGATGGTAGTCCCACAGCCGGGAGACCCAGAAGCGCAGCGCGCCGGCGCGCAGCATGTGCTGCCAGTGCCCGGCCTCGGCCGCGTCCAGGGGTCTGACCGCATGATAAGCCCGCAGCAAGGCCGTCGCGCGCGGCGCGTCCAGTTCCCCGCTGGCCAGGTCGATGCACCAGTCGTTGACGGTCACGGCCAGATCGAACAGCCACTTGTCGTCGCCGGCAAAGTAGAAATCGAAGAAGCCGCCCAGCCGCGACTGACCGTTGCCGGCGTCCTCGAACAGCACGTTGTCGCGGAACAGGTCGCAATGGCAGGGGCCGCCCGGCAGCGCGGCATAGGCGGCGCCCGCGAAGAACGCGCTCTGGAACGCGAGCTCGTCCTGCAGCAGCGCGCGCTGGCTGTCGTCGAGGAAGGGCAGGATCTCGCCCTCGGTTTCACGCCACCACGCCAGGCTGCGCAGGTTCGGCTGCTGGCGCGGATAGCCGCGGCCGGCCAGATGCATCCGCGCCAGCATGTCGCCGACCTCGGCGCATTGCTGCGCGTTCGGCGACAGCTGCGAACTGCCCGGCAGCCGCGTGACGATGGTGGCCGGCTTGCCCTTGAGCGTGCGCAGGATCTCGCCGTCCTTGCCCGGCATCGGCGCGGGCACGCGGATGCCGCGTTCGGCCAGATGCGCCATCAGATGCAGGTAGTACGGCAACTGGTCCAGGCGCAGGCGCTCGAAAATGGTCAGCACGTAGTCGCGCGTCTGGCCGTCCCGCTCCATCGTCACGAAGAAATTGCTGTTCTCGATGCCCGAGGGAATGCCGCGCAGCGCGCGCAGCGTACCGAGGTCATAGTCGAGCAGCCATTGCGCGATCTCGTCGTGCGAGACCGTGGTGAATACAGCCATACTGTCTTGTCTGGTTGAAACCGGATGTAAAGCCGGATGGCGCCGGCGGGCATGGCCCGCGGCATGCCGTGGCGCCGCGAGCAGCGGCGTCCGGCACGGCCCGGAAGCGAACCCCCGGGCCGGGAGCGGTGAAACGTCGGATGGCGCGCGCGGACGGGTCGGCCCCGTTCGCGGAAGGCTCAGAACTGCAGCACGCGTACCGAAGGCACGCGATTGACTTCCCGTTCGCGGATGCGCGGCGAGCTGTCCTCGGGACGGCTCATCTGGTACTGCGTGCCCGCGCCGGACTTGACTTCGATATCGACCTGCTGGCCGCGGCGGTCGCGGTATTCGCGCACCTGCGTGCCATCGGCCTCGTTCAGCTGGAAGCTCGGCTCGCGCGGATGATTGAGCTGCGTCTTCGCCGACGGTGCGATGGGCTGATTGTTGATCTCGTTCAGTTCCTGCTGGGACAGCGCGCCGTTGTCGTCGGCGGCCTGCTGCGCGGACTGCTGGGCCAGCGCGGCCGGCGCGGCGATCAGCGCGAGCACCGTCGCGGCCAGCGTCAGGCCGCGCCGCGCAACCCCGGGCAGGGGCTCCGGCTCGTCCGCGCCGGCGGCCGGAAAGGAATGGGAGGTCATCTCGGGCTCCTGTGCGATGCGCGCGGCGTGCCGGCGCATCCGAATGGGCGCCGCGCTCCGGCAGGGCCGGGCGCGACTCGGGCATCAGGCTTGCATTCTAGCAATTCCTGCCGCCCGCGGGCCCGCGGCGAGGCGGTTCGGGCACTCGGTGCACTTGGGCACCGGCCCGCCGGCGCCGCTCACAGATAGAACATCTCTTCCTTCGGCGGGATCGGCGTATCGCCGCCGCGGCGCTCGTAGTAGTCGTAGACCGCTTCGAGCACCTCGTGCGGCTCGTCGACGATCTGCATCAGGTCCAGGTCGTGCTCGGCGATCAGGCCCATCGGCAGCAGCGTGAAGCGGAACCAGTCGAGCAGGCCCTTCCAGAAGCGGCTGCCCACCATCACCACCGGTACCGCGCGCGATTTGCCGGTCTGCACCAGCGTCAGCACCTCGGCCAGTTCGTCGAGCGTGCCGAAGCCGCCGGGCATCACGATGAAGGCGTCCGAGTTCTTGACGAAGGTCACCTTGCGCGTGAAGAAATGGCGAAAGCGCATGGCGATGTCCTGATACGGATTGCCCTGCTGTTCGTGCGGCAGCTCGATATTGAGGCCGACGCTGGCGGACTTGCCCGCGTGCGCGCCCTTGTTGGCCGCTTCCATGATGCCGGGACCGCCGCCGGAGATCACGGCGAAGCCCGCGTCGGAGAACAGCCGCGCGATGTCGATGGTCTGCTGGTAGTACGGCGAATCCTCGCGCAGCCGCGCGCTGCCGTAGATCGAGACGGCCGGCCGGACCTCGGACAGGTACTCGGTCGCCTCGATGAACTCTGCCATAATCGTGAACATTTGCCACGAGGCGCGCGCCTTCTTTGCGGTCGCGCGATCTTCGTCGGCCAGCGCACGCAGGCTGGGAATCATCTTGCGCGGGTTGGCCCGCGCCGCCTTGGCGGACGCCGGCGCTTCGGCGGGCGAGGCGGTATCGCCCGGGCCATCGTCGGCGGGGCCGACGGTGACGTTCACATCCATATCCGCAGCCGTGGTGATCTTGCCTTCGTTGGCACGGACCGCCGCGGTCACGGGGTTGCTGCGGCTGCCGGCCACGCCGTTGGCGTGGTCGGGGGCGGTGGGTTCACCGCTTGCCGCGGCACCAGTCAATTTCGAGTCCATGGGAATGTCGGATAGTCCTAAAACACTGCTGCTCGTCGATGGGTCGAGCTATCTGTACCGCGCGTATCACGCGCTGCCGGATCTGCGCAACGGCGAAGGCCTGCCCACGGGGGCCATCTACGGCATGATCAACATGCTGCGCAAGCTGCGCAACGATTACCCGGCAGAGTATAGCGCCTGCGTGTTTGACGCCAAGGGCAAGACCTTCCGCGATGCGCTGTACCCCGCATACAAGGAACATCGCCCGCCGATGCCCGAGGATCTCGCGCGGCAGATCGAGCCGATCCACGAAGCGGTGCGCGCGCTCGGCTGGCCGATCGTGATGGTCGATGGCGTCGAGGCCGACGACGTGATCGGCTCGCTCGCCTGCCAGGCGACTGCCGAAGGCATCCGCACCGTGGTGTCGACCGGCGACAAGGACCTGGCGCAGCTGGTGAACGACAGCGTCACGCTGGTCAATACGATGAGCGGCGAAGTCCTCGATCCGCCGGGCGTGCTGGCCAAGTTCGGCGTGCCGCCCGAGCGCATCGTCGACTATCTGTCGCTGATCGGCGATGCGGTCGACAACGTGCCCGGCGTGCCCAAGGTCGGCCCCAAGACCGCGGTCAAATGGCTGACCGAGTACGGCACGCTCGACGGCATCATCGCCAATGCGGACAAGATCAAGGGCGTGGTCGGCGAGAACCTGCGCAACACGCTCGAATGGCTGCCGCGTGCGCGCGAACTCGTGACGGTGAAGATCGACTGCGACCTGTCCGACCCGATCCCCGACTTCCATGCGCTGCGCGACATGGGCGAGGACAAGGAGAAGCTGGTCGCCTTCTTCTCGCGCTACGGCTTCAAGACCTGGCTGCGCGAGCTGACCGGCGAGAAGCTGCCCGACGCGCGCGCGCAGGCCGCCGCAGCGGCCTCGCGCAACGGCGCGGGCCAGGGCAGCCTGTTCGATGGCCCCGGCGCGGCAGCGGGCGACGAGACGCCGGCGCAAGCGCCGCCGGCGGAGATCCGCTACGAGACCGTGGTCACCGAATCCGCGCTCGAGGAATGGGCGCGCCGCATCGAACGCGCCGAGCTGACCTGCATCGATACCGAAACCACCTCGATCGATCCGATGCAGGCGCAGCTGGTCGGGATCTCGCTGTCGGTCGAGCCCGGCATCGCCTGCTATATCCCGGTCGCGCACCAGGGCCCCGATGTCGCGGGCATGGATGGCCGCGGCCAGCTGCCGCGCGACTTCGTGCTGGCGCGGCTGCGCTCGTGGCTCGAGGATCCGGCCCGGTACAAGGTCGGCCAGCATCTGAAGTACGACGTCCATGTGTTCGCCAACCACGGCATCGCGCTGCGCGGCATCCGCCATGACACCATGCTGCAGAGCTACGTGCTGGCGTCGCACCGCAATCACGGCATGGACAGCCTGGCCGAACGGCTGCTGAACCTGAAGACGCTGACTTACGAAGAGGTCTGCGGCAAGGGCGTCAACCAGCTGTGCTTCGACCAGATCGAACTGGCGCGCGCGACCGAATACGCCGCCGAGGACGCCGACGTGACGCTGCGCCTGCATCGCAGGATGTATCCGCAGCTCGAGGCGGCCGAGGGCCTGCGCTTCGTCTACGAGCGCATCGAGATGCCGGTGTCGGTGGTGCTGCAGAAGATCGAGCGCAACGGCGTGCTGATCGACGCGCCGCGCCTGGCCGCGCAGAGCGCGGAACTGGGTCAGCGCATGATGGAGCTGGAACAGCGCGCCTACGAGGCCGCCGGCCAGCCGTTCAATCTGGGCTCGCCCAAGCAGATCGGCGAGATCCTGTTCGGGCGGATGCAGCTGCCGGTCGTCAAGAAGACCAGCAGCGGCGCGCCGTCGACCGACGAAGAGGTCCTGCAGAAGCTGGCCGAGGACTATCCGCTGCCGCGGCTGCTGCTGGACTATCGCGCGCTGTCCAAGCTCAAGTCCACCTACACCGACAAGCTGCCGCGCATGGTCAATCCGGCCACCGGCCGTGTGCATACCAGTTACGGCCAGGCTACCGCGGTGACTGGCCGGCTGGCGTCGACCGAGCCGAACCTGCAGAACATCCCGGTGCGCACCGAAGAGGGCCGTCGCATTCGCGAGGCCTTCATCGCGTCGCCGGGCCATGCGATCGTGTCGGCCGACTATTCGCAGATCGAGCTGCGCATCATGGCCCATATCTCGGGCGACGAGAACCTGCTCGGCGCGTTTGCGCGCGGCGACGACATCCACCGCGCGACCGCGGCCGAGATCTTCGGCGTGGCGACCGATGCGGTCAGCAGCGAGCAGCGCCGCTATGCCAAGGTCATCAACTTCGGCCTGATCTACGGCATGAGCGCGTTCGGCCTGGCCAGCAACCTCGGCATCGAGCGCGAAGCGGCCAAGCACTATATCGACCGCTACTTCATGCGCTATCCCGGTGTGGCCCGCTATATGGAAGAAACGCGCCAGACCGCGCGCGAGCAGGGCTATGTCGAGACCGTGTTCGGCCGCCGGCTGTGGTTGCCGGACATCAACGGCGGCAACGGCCCGCGTCGCCAGGCCGCAGAGCGCGCGGCGATCAACGCGCCGATGCAGGGCACCGCCGCCGATCTGATCAAGCTGTCGATGATCGCGGTGCAGGACTGGATCGAGCGCGAATCGCTCGGCACGCGGCAGATCATGCAGGTGCATGACGAACTGGTGCTGGAGGTGCCGACCGCCGAGCTGGAACTGGTGCGTATGCGCCTGCCGGAGCTGATGTGCGGCGTGGCCGAGCTTCGGGTGCCGCTGGTCGCCGAGACCGGCGTGGGTACGAACTGGGAAGAAGCGCACTGAGCAGGTGCCCCCGAGGCGCGCCTTGCCAACCTTGCTGCATTGCAGCAAACTGACGCGAACGGAAGCAAGCAGAAGCAATCACAAGCAAGCGGCAGTACCCGCCGGCATGCCGGCGGTCCGACCATCCAGAACGGATAGAACATGCAAACAAGCGCGCATCGGATTGTCGTAGTCGGCGGTGGGGCAGGTGGGCTGGAACTGGTAACGCGTCTCGGCGACAAGCTGGGCAAGCGCGGCGCCGCGCATATCACGCTGGTGGACCGCTCGCCCACGCATATCTGGAAGCCGCTGCTGCACGAAGTCGCCGCAGGCAGCATGGATCAGAACACGCACCAGCTCGAATATGCTGCGCAGGCGCTCTGGCACCATTTCGAGTTCCAGCAGGGCGAGCTGACGGGCCTGGATCGCACGCGCAAGACTCTCTCGGTCGCGGCCTGCGTCGATCAGGACGGCATCGAACTGCTGCCCGCGCGTGAGATTCCCTATGACACGCTGGTGCTGGCCATCGGATCGGTCACGCATTTCTTCGGCACGCCGGGGGCGGCCGAGCATGCGATCGCGCTCGATACCGTCGAGCAGGCCGAGCGCTTCCGCCGCCGGCTGATTTCGGCCTGCGTCCGGGCGCAGAACGGGCTCTCGCGGGACGACGACGATGGCGATGGCCGGCCCGACGTCGATATCGCGATCGTTGGCGCTGGCGCGACCGGCGTCGAACTGTCAGCCGAGTTGCGCAATACCGCGCAGGTGCTCAACGCCTATGGGCTGCACCGGCTGGACCCGCGCCGCGACATCCATATCACGCTGATCGAGGGCGGTCCGCGCATCCTGCCGGCGCTGTCCGAGCGTGTGTCGAAGGAAACCGCCGAGCTGCTGCGCAAGCTGGATGTACGCATGCTGGTCGGCGAGCGTGTCACCGAGATCGGGCCCGACGCGGTCCTGACCGCCAGCGGCAAGCGGATTCCCGCCGACCTGACGGTGTGGGCGGCGGGCATCACCGCGCCGCCGGTACTGAAGACGCTCGGCCTGCCGTTGAGCCGGCAGGGCCAGATCGTGGTCAAGCAGACGCTGCAGAGCGAGGAGGACCCGGACATCTTTGCATTTGGCGATTGCGCCAGCTGTCCGTGGCCGGCCAGGCAGACCACGGTACCGCCGCGCGCGCAGGCCGCGCACCAGCAGGCCAGCTTCCTCTATGACGCGCTGCGCGCGCGGCTGGACGGACGGCCGCTGCCGGAATTCCAGTTCAAGGATCTCGGCTCGCTGGTGTCGCTGGGCCGCTTCACCGCGGTCGGCAATCTGATGGGCGGGCTGATCGGCGGCTCGATGTTCATCGAAGGGCTGATGGCCCGGCTGATGTACACCTCGCTGTACCGGATGCATGTGATGGCGCTGCACGGGGCGGTACGCATGGCGCTCGATACGGTGGCCCACTGGCTGCGCAGCAAGACCCATCCGCGGGTGAAGCTGCACTGAGCGACGCCCGTCCTCCGTCGAAACAAGGCGCGGCCGGTCGTTTGGCGGGCCGCCGCCCTGCAGCGTGCGCTGGACACCATGTTTGCTTAGAATCGCCTTCCTGATGCCCCGGCTCGTCCGCTGGCGCAGCGTCCGCCCGTTCGCCAACCCAGGAGACCCGCATGCTCAAGCCCGAAGTGGAAAGCCTCGTACCCGGCCAGACGTTCGACCGGCGCAGCTTCGTCAAGACCGCCCTCGGCTCGGCCTTCGCCGCGGCCGCGCTGCCGGTCACCGCGCAAGCGATCAAGACCGATTTCGAGGGGCTGACCGCCGGCGAAGTCACGATCCCGTCCGGCGACTTCAAGATGCCGATCTACCGCGCGATGCCGCAGGGCAAGCGCGATCTGCCGGTGGTGCTGGTGATCAGCGAGATCTTCGGCGTGCACGAATACATCGCCGATACCTGCCGGCGCTTCGCCAAGCAGGGCTATCTGGCGATCGCGCCCGAGCTGTTCGCGCGCCAGGGCGATCCGACCAGCTTCGGCACGATCCAGGAACTGCAGCGCGAGATCATCGCCAAGACGCCGGACAGCGAGGTGCTGGGCGACCTCGACGCGGCGGTGGCCTGGGCCGGTGCCAACGGCGGCAATGTCGGCAAGGTCGGCATCACCGGCTTCTGCTGGGGCGGCCGCATCGTCTGGCTCTATGCCGCGCACAGCAAGCAGTTGAAGGCCGGCGTCGCGTGGTACGGCCGGCTGAACGGCGACACCACCCCGCTGCAGCCCCGCCATCCGATCGATCTCGCCGCGCAGCTCAAGGCCCCGGTGCTGGGCCTGTACGGCGGCAAGGACACCGGCATCCCGCTCGAGGCGGTCGACCGGATGAAGGCGGTGCTGGCCGCGGCCAACAACCCGGCGGCCAAGGCCTCGAAATTCATCGTCTACCCCGAGTCCGGCCACGCCTTCCATGCCGACTACCGGCCCAGCTACCGCGAGCCGGACGCGAAGGACGGCTGGCAGCAGTGCCTGGCGTGGTTCAAGGAGCATGGCGTGGCGTAAGGCGGGCGGTTCGTACCCCTTTGGGGGATATCGGCGGCCGCAGGCGCGCCGCGATGCGCCGGCCACCGGGCGGCGAAGGGCGGCGACGGGGCGGCAAACTGGGCAACGGAAACCGCTCCCATTGCAAAACCGCCCCCGACCTCCGTACAATGCGGGCTTTGCGCCTCTTGCAACAGTGTTGCGTTTAAAAGGACCGACGCGGCCAGGCCGCGCGGCCCGCAACACGGGCAGGGGCGAACCCTCCGGGAGCCCATCATCTTTTCCACGCTCGTCTTGATCCTGCTGGCCACCACGATTTCCGGCGTGGGCAGCATTCTCGGTGCCGCATTGCTGTCCCTGACCGCGGCATCGCGCGCGGTGGAGCGCATGGTCAGTTTTTCGGTCGGCGTGCTGCTGGCCACCGCCCTGCTGCATTCGCTGCCGGAGGCGTTCGCCTCGGGCGCCGATCCACGCGCGCTGTTCGGCACGCTGCTGGCCGGCCTGCTGGGTTTCTTCCTGCTGGAAAAGATCTCGCTGCTGCGCCATTCGCACCATCACGAGGGCGACGGCCATCATCATCATCACGGGCATGACCGCGAGGAGGCGGGCCGCAGCGGCCTGACCATCCTGGTCGGCGACACCTTCCACAATTTCGCGGACGGCATCGTGATCGCCGCGGCCTTCCTGGCCGACCCCAAGATCGGCATCGTCACCGCGCTGGCGATCGCCGCGCATGAGATCCCGCAGGAAGTGGGCGACTTCATCGTGCTGCTCAACGCCGGGTTCTCGAAGGCGCGCGCGTTCGCCTTCAATCTGCTGTCGAGCCTGGCCGCGGTGGCCGGCGGTCTGGTGGGGTACTTCCTGCTCGACGAGATGAGCAGCTGGGTGCCGTATGTGCTGGTGATCGCCGCCAGCAGCTTCCTCTATATCGCCGTCAGCGATCTGATGCCGCAGATGCAGCGCAAGCCGCGCTGGCGCGAATCGATCGTGCAGGTGGTGCTGGTGGCTGCGGGCATTGCGGCGATCGTCTGGGTGACCGACGGCGTGCACGATCACCACGGCCACGGCGAGGCAGCCCATGGCGAGGCCGACCATGGGCATGCGCACGCCGACCACTGACCCTCGCTGATTGTCGCCAGCCGCGGCTCGGCGAGGGCGGCTGGCTCTTGCCGGTGCCGGCCTAGCGCTCCCCGGTCGCGACCGGGCGCGCCGGATCGGCGCACCACTCGCTCCACGAGCCGGGGTAGAGCGCCGCGCCCGACAGTCCCGCCACCTCCAGCGCCAGCAGATTGTGGCAGGCGGTGACACCGGAGCCGCACTGCATCACCGCGCGTTCGGCTGGCGTTGCGCCCAGCACGCCGCCGAATTCCCCGCGCAGCGCCTCGGCCGGCTTGAAGCGGCCGTCGGGCTGCAGATTGTCCTTGAAGCAGCGATTGACGGCGCCGGGAATATGGCCGCCGACCGGGTCCAGCGTTTCGTTCTCGCCGCGGAAGCGGTCCGGCGCGCGGGCGTCGACCACCAGCCGCGTCGGCGATTGCAGATTGGCCATCAGCGTATCGGCGTCGACGGTGCCGACCAGCGAGGGGCGGCGGGTCAGGTGGCCGCCGGCGTGGGCCTCCGGTTCCGGCGTGGTGCCGCTCTCCAGCGGCAGGCCGGCGGCGACCCAGGCCTGCTTGCCGCCGTCGAGCACGGCCACCGCTTCATGGCCGATCCAGCGCAGCAGCCACCAGGCCCGCGCGGCGTACATGCCGCCTTGCGCGTCGTAGACCACCACCTGGGTGTCGTCGTCCAGGCCGAGCGCGCGCAGGCGGGCCGTCAGCGCATCGGGATCGGGCAGCGGATGGCGGCCGTTGCGGCCGGTCTTCTCGCCCGACAGCTCGTTGTCCAGGTGCAGATAGAAGGCGCCGGGCAGATGGCTCTGGTGGTAGGCCGCGCGGCCGGCCGCGGGATCGGCCAGGTCGAAGGAGCAATCGATCAGCACGCTGTGCCGGCCCGGATCCTGGCGCAGCGCATGCAGGTCGGTGCAAGGGATCAGCGTGGTCCAAACGGCTTGGGGCATCGTAAAACCTGTCTAGTGGCGACGGATTGTCGAGGAATCCCGATGATCGCCGAAAGTGGCGCCTGCCGCCATCGGAGCGAGGCTGACGCAGGGCGGGGGTGGCATGCTCGCCGTGCCGATTTTGCCCCTGGTGTTCTCCCTCTCCCGCTTGCGGGAGAGGGCCGGGGAGAGGGCAGTCCCAGGCCGAGGGCCTACACCTCGGGATGCACCTCCGCCTCGGCCGACTTGACCGGCGTCGCGGCGGTCGGCTGGCTGGTGCTCTCGCGTGCACGGGTCAGCGTGGTGGCGATGCCGCTGGCGATGATCAGGCCCATGCCGAGCCACGACAGCCAGTTCAGCGCGTCGTTCCAGATCATCATGCCCCACAGGCTGGAGAAGACGATGCCGGCGTACTGCAGGTTGGCGGTCAGCAGCGTGTTGCCGCGCTTGTAAGCGCGCGTCATCGCGGTCTGGCCCAGGGTGGCGAGGATGCCGATGCCGAGCAGCAGGCCCGCGCCGTGCCAGGTGTGGCTGCTGACGCCCGAGAACATCATCCAGACCACGCCGGCGAGCGTGCCGACCAGCGAGAAATAGAACACGATGCGGCCTTCGGGCTCGCCCAGCTGGCCGAGTTGCCGCACCTCGACATAGGCCAGCGCCGTGAACATGCCCGAGATCAGCCCGACCAGGCCGCCGGTCAGCTGGTCCTTGCCGACCGAAGGCTGCAGCAGGCAGATCACGCCGGCGAACGACATCACGATGGCGCCGATCAGCTTGCGGTCCGCGCCGCCGGCGGTGCCGGCCAGCGCCGCACCGGCGCCGACGATCAGCGCGATCCAGACCGGCGACATGTAGTTCAGCGTCATCGCCGTGGCCAGCGGCAGCAGGCTGATCGAGGTGAACCACAGCATCAGCGCGGTCACGCCGAACAGGCTGCGCTTGATATGCGTGGTCATATGCGGCGTGCGCACCGAGGTGCCGCTCGAGGCCAGGATCGCCCAGATGATCAGCATGCTGATCATGCTGCGGTAGAACACGATCTCGCCGGTGGTGTACATCTCGGAAGCCAGCTTGACGCCCACCCCCATCAACGAGAACGAGAAGGCGGCGAACAGCATCCAGAGCGATTGCATGGCGAGGAAAGGCGAGAACGGCGGGGAAGTCGGGAACCGCGGCGCGGCGCCCGTCGGCGCGGCAGCGTGCCGGGCGGCAAGTGAGGTGACAGCCGCTTGGGCGAGCCGATTGTAGCAGTGCTGATGCAATGCACCAAAGCCCCTGGGCGGTCATCGCCCACAGCCTGCGAAGCGGGCGACGTCCGGGCCGGCGCCAATGAAAAACGGACCGCCGTGGCGGTCCGTCCGGGCAGAGGAGGCGGGGCAGGGGCCGGCGCTCAGGCCGCCGGTCCCATCGCGCGCCGATACCACTCGTGGAAGTGCTGCATGCCGTCTTCCATCGGCGACTGGTACGGCCCAACCTCGTTGTCGCCGCGCTTCATCAGCGCCAGCCGGCCGGCATCCATGCGCTCGGCGATCTCGTCGTCCTCGATGCAGGTCTCCATATAGGCGGCCCGCTCGGCCTCGACGAACTCGCGCTCGAACAGCACGATTTCCTCGGGGTAGTAGAACTCGACCACGTTGCGCGTCTTGCGCGGGCCCATCGGGTGCAGCGTCGAGATGACCAGCACGTTGGGGTACCACTCGACCATCACGTTCGGGTAGTAGGTCAGCCAGATCGCGCCATGCTTGGGCAGCTCGCCGTTGTTGAAGCGCAGCACGGCGTCGTGCCACTTCTGGTAGGTCGCGCTGCCGGGTCGCTTCAGGCCGGCGTGCAGGCCCACGGTCTGCACGCTGTACCACTCGCCGAACTCCCACTTCAGGTCGTCGCAGGACACGAAGCTGCCCAGGCCCGGGTGGAACGGCACGACGTGGTAGTCCTCGAGGTAGACCTCGATGAAGGTCTTCCAGTTGTAGTCGCAGTCGTGCACCTCGACGTGGTCCAGCATGTAGCCGTCGAAGTTCAGGTCCTGGGAAACGCCAAGGCGGGCGAGGTCGGTGCGCACGTCGCGCTCGCCCTCGAACAGCAGGCCGTTCCAGTTCTGCAGCGGCGAACGTTTCAGATGCAGGCAGGGCTGCTGGGCGAAGTGCGGCGCGCCGAGCAACTCGCCTTTCAGATCGTAGGTCCAGCGGTGCAGCGGGCAGACGATATTGGAGGCGTTGCCGCGGCCGTTCAGCATGATGGCCTGGCGGTGGCGGCAGACGTTGGACATCAGCTCGATGCCCTCCGGGTTGCGCACCAGCATGCGGCCCTCTTCCTCGGCGGCCAGCGTA
>JAPSLC010000045.1 GCA_031181345.1 Cupriavidus sp.
TGCACGTGACCTTCGGCATCATCTGGCTGATCACGCTGATGTTCCAGCTGAACAAGCACGGCCTGATCGCGGCCAACAAGCGCCGCCTGATGTGCCTGTCGCTGTTCTGGCACTTTCTGGATGTGGTCTGGATCGGCGTGTTTACCTTCGTCTATCTGATGGGAGTGATGGTATGAGCGCCCACGACTATTCGTTCTCGAACCTGGCCGACCAGGGCAAGGCCGGCCATCACGGCGATCACGGCCATGGCCACGACGATCACCACGATCACGACGATGGCGCCGCGCATGGCACGCTCAAGAGCTATGTGATCGGCTTCGTGCTGTCGGTGATCCTGACGGCGATCCCGTTCTGGCTGGTGATGGGCAAGGTCATCGGCAACCAGAACACCACCGCGCTGGTGATTCTCGGCTTCGCCGCCGTGCAGATCGTGGTCCACATGATCTACTTCCTGCACATGAACACCAAGTCCGAAGGCGGCTGGAACATGCTGGCGCTGATCTTCACGATCGTGCTGGTGGTCATCACGTTGGCAGGCTCGCTCTGGGTCATGTATCACATGAACACGAACATGATGCCGACGATGACGCACGACATGAAATCGATGCCTTGACCTCGCCTCGACCTGTAAAACACAGCCCGGATCGCAAGCCCGTTCCCCGCAGCCCGGCCACCCTCGCGGTGCTGGCGCTGCTGGCGGTACTGGCTTTCGCCGGGCTGTTTGCTTTGGGCACCTGGCAGGTCGAGCGGCGCGCCTGGAAGCTCGATCTGATCGAACGCGTCGAGGCGCGCGTGCATGCGCCGCCGGTCGACGCGCCGGCGCCCGAGCGCTGGCCGCTGGTCAGCGCCGCGGCCGACGAATACCGGCATGTGCGCGTGACCGGCACCTTCCTGCACGATCGCGAGACGCTGGTGCAGGCCGCGACCTCGCTGGGCGGCGGCTTCTGGGTGATGACGCCGATGCGGATGCGCGACGGCACCGTGGTGCTGATCAACCGCGGCTTCGTGCCGCAGCAGTACCGTGCGCGCGAGACCCGTGCGGACAACGAGCCCGCCGGCGAGACCACGGTCACGGGCCTGCTACGCATCAGCCAGCCCGGCGGCGGCTTCCTGCGCAGCAACGATCCCGCAGCCGAGCGCTGGTATTCGCGCGACGTGCAGGCCATCGCCGCCGCGCGCGGGCTGGAACGGGTCGCGCCTTACTTCATCGATGCCGATGCCGGCCCGCAGCAGACTTCCAGCACGGCCAGCGCGCCCGGCACGCAGGAGGCGCCGCGCCGCTGGCCGGTCGGCGGGCTGACCGTGGTGACCTTCCACAACAGCCATCTGGTCTATGCGCTGACCTGGTACGGGCTGGCGCTGATGGTGCTGGGCGCGGCCTGGTACGTCGGCCGCGAGGAACTGCGGCTGCGCCGCGGCCGATGAGGGACAATGCGGGGCATGCCGATCGGCGCTGCCCTTGCTTGACCTGCGGATTCAAGCGGACAGTGGCCCTCGGGCCGCCTGCCGCTTCGATCCTGCTTCGACCCTGACGATGCCTCTTCCCACCGATTCCCCTCCGAAGCCCGCCGGCTCGGCGCTGGCCGCTCCCAAGGGCGCTCCGGCCCCCGAGCGGCGCGGCGAACGCACGCTCGACGCCACCGCCCGCAAGAACATGGAGCAGCTGATCGAGCTGCGCTGGATCGCGGTGCTGGGCCAGGTGGCCACCATCAGCGTGGTGCATTTCGGCCTGGACGTGCCGCTGCCGGTCAACCAGATGCTGGCGGTGCTGCTCGGGCTGATCGCCTTCAACGCGCTGAGCCTGCTGCGGCTGCGCTTCGTCGCCGCGGTCTCGCAGACGCAGCTGTTCGTCTCGCTGCTGGTCGATATCGGCATGCTGACCGCGCTGCTGTATCTGAGCGGCGGTGCTTCCAATCCCTTCGTCTTCCTCTATCTGCTGCAGGTGATCCTCGGCGCGGTGCTGCTGCAGGCGTGGTCGATCTGGGTCATCGTGGTGGTCACCGCATCGTGCTTCGCCGGCCTCGCGCTGGTCGGCAAGCCGCTGGCGCTGCCGCCGGACCACGAGCAGGGGCTGGGCAGCCTCTATATCCAGGGCATGCTGATCTGCTTCGTGCTGAACGCGGCCCTGCTGGTCGTCTTCATCACGCGGATCATGCGCAATCTGCGCGCCCGCGACGAGCATCTGGCCGATCTGCGCCAGCGCGCCGCCGAGGAGGAACACATCGTCCGCATGGGTCTGCTGGCCTCGGGCGCCGCGCATGAACTGGGCACGCCGCTGGCCACGCTGGCGGTGATCCTGTCCGACTGGCGGCGCATGGAGCCGTTCTCGAAGGACCCGGAACTGCTGCAGGAACTCGGCGAGATGCAGACCCAGGTGCAGCGCTGCAAGTCGATCGTCAGCGGCATCCTGCTGTCGGCCGGCGAGGCGCGCGGCGAGGCGCTGACCGAAACCACGGTGCGCCGCTTCGTCGACGATCTGGTCGCGGAATGGCGCGCGACCCGGCCGGTCGCCGAGTTCTCCTACGAATACCGCTTCGGCCACGACCTGCCGATCCTGTCGGACTCGGCGATCAAGCAGATGGTCTGCAACGTGCTCGACAACGCGCTGGAGGCGTCGCCCCGCTGGGTCGGCTTCGACGTGCGGCGCGAGGATGATACGCTGGTGCTGTCGGTGCTCGACGAAGGCCCCGGATTCGCGCCGCAGATGCTCGAGCGGCTGGGCAAGCCCTATCAGTCGAGCAAGGGCCGGCCGGGCGGCGGCCTGGGGCTGTTCCTGGTCGTCAACGTCGCCCGCACGCTGGGCGGCAGCGTGGCCGCGCACAACCGTCCGCAGGGCGGCGCGATGGTGACGATGAAGCTGCCGCTGGCGGCAATCACGCTGGAAGAGGAGGCCGAAGATGCAGCCCAATGATCCCGAGCGCGACGCCGCTGCGGCCGACCCACAGACCCCAACCCAGGGCCAGAGCGGGGCCGGGCGCGTGCTGCTGATCGTCGAGGACGACGCGGCCTTTGCCCGCACGCTGCGCCGCTCGTTCGAGAGGCGCGGCTATCAGGTCCTGCATGCGACCAGCCTCGAAGGGATGAACGAACTGCTGAAGGAACATTCGCCGGGCTATGCGGTGGTGGACCTGAAGCTCAAGGGCGAGGCCTCGGGCCTGGCCTGCGTGCAGGCGCTGCACGCGCAAGATGCCGACATGCTGATCGTCGTGCTGACCGGCTACGCCAGCATCGCCACCGCCGTCGAGGCGGTCAAGCTCGGCGCCTGCCACTATCTGGCCAAGCCTTCGACCACCGACGACATCGAGGCGGCCTTCGAGCGCGCCACCGGCGATGTGGACGTCGAGGTCACCGGCCGTCCCACCTCGATCAAGACGCTCGAGTGGGAGCACATCCACGAGACGCTGGCGGCGACAGGCTTCAATATCTCCGAGGCGGCGCGCCGGCTCGGCATGCATCGCCGCACGCTGGCGCGCAAGCTCGAGAAGCAGCGGATCAAGTAAGGCTGCGCGGCGGTCTTGCCCGGCCTTCGTGGCGCAGGCCGCCGAGGCTGCCAGCAAACCGCTCCGCCAACCGCTCGCGACGAAAGACCTCCACCACGTAGTCGACAAACACACGCGTCTTGGCCGGCAGCAGCGTGCGCGTCGGGTAGTACAGCGAGATCGCCCCCGCATCGGCGTACCACTGTGGCAGGACGCGGACCAGTTCGCCGCGCTCCAGCCACGGCAGCACATCGGGCACTGCCAGCAGCGTCACGCCAAGTCCCTGCAACGCGGCTTCCCGCATCGCGGCCGGATCGTTGAGGACGATGCGCTCCTGCATGGCGATTGCCTGTTCGTCGCCGGCGGCGTCGCGCATGACCCACTGGCGGGTACGCCCGGTATGTCCCGATCGCATGGCGATGCCATCCAGCGATTGCAGCATCGATGGATGGGTCGGCAACGTGCGCCCCCGCAAGTACGCCGGCGATGCGACCGCGATCACATGCGCGGGCGCCAGCGTGCGGGACACCATCCCCGCCGCCAGTTCGAAGCCTCCGCCGATGGCGGCGTCGAATCCTTCGGCAATCAGGTCGACCGCACGATTCTCGAAGTGCCATTCGGGCCGGATTGCGGGATAGCGGGCAAGAAATTCGGGCAGCAGCGGCATTACCCACATCACGCCAAAGGAAGGCGCCAGGCTCAGCTTGAGCACGCCGGCGGGTTCGCCTCGATCGCTGGAGGCGGTGGCAATCGCCGCCTGCAGCGCCTCGAGGTTGCCGCCGATGGCCGCGAGGAAGCGCTCGCCCGCCTCGGTCAAGGTCAGCTTGCGCGTCGAGCGCTGGAACAGCCTGACGCCCAGATTGCGCTCCAGCATGGCCACATTGCGGCTGACCGCGGCCGGCGTCAGCGCCAAGCGTCGGCCGGCAGCAGAAAAGCTGCCCGTTTCCGCGCTGCGGACGAACGATTCGAGGTTGGCCAGGGTCTCCATGCCGCTCATCTTATATGAACACTTGAAAATTATTCCAATCATTGATGGCTAATCATCGGGCAATCGGCCGCCCATACTCCGTTCACACCTTCTGATTGACCAACGGAGAAAAAGCCATGACGCAACAGATCCTTCCCCTGGCCGGCAAGACGGCCCTCGTGACCGGCGGCTCGCGCTCCATCGGCGCCGCCATCGCTCGCCGGCTCGGCGCCGACGGCGCAGCCGTCGCGCTGACCTATAGTGCGTCCCCCGACAAGGCGGCCGCTGTCGTGGACGACATCGTGGCGGCCGGAGGCCGCGCCATCGCCATTGCCGCCGACGCGGGCGACCCTTCCGCCGTGCGCCGGGCGGTTGCCGGGACGGTCGAAGCCTTCGGTGGCATCGACATCCTCGTCAACAACGCCGGCCTGGGCCTGGGCGGCGCCATCGAAGACATCCCCTTCGAGACCTATGAACGGATGATCGCGGTCAACGTGACCGGCGTGTTCGTCGCCACCCAGGAAGCCGTACGGCAGATGAAGCCCGGTGGGCGCGTGATCCATATCGGCTCGTCGATGACGCGGTACGCAGCCTTTCCGACCGCGTCGCTCTATACCTTGACCAAGGGCGCCATTGCCGGCTTCAACCGCAGCCTGGTACGCGACCTCGGCCCGAAGGGCATCACCGTCAATACGGTCCATCCCGGCCCGACCGATACCGACATGAATCCCGATGGCGGCCCGGTCAGCGAGATCGTCGGCCCCGGCATTGCCCTGGGCCGGTACGGGCAGCCGCGGGAGATCGCCGGCGTGGTCGCCTTCCTCGCGGGGCCCGACGCAGCTTTCGTGACCGGTGCCGACATCGTCGCGGACGGCGGCTTCACGGCCTGAGCCAGGAGACAGTCATGCATAACGACATCGGCAAGACCATCGGCATCATCGGTGCCGGCGCGATCGGCACCGCGTTTGCGAAGGCGCTGGCCCGCCACGGCATCGAAGCGGTGATCGCCAACAGCCGGGGCCCGGACACGCTGCAGGACGCCGTACGGGCGATGGGCCCATCGATTCGCGCGGGCACGCGCGAGCAGGCCGCGGCGCAGGACATCGTGCTGGTTGCCGTCAATTGGTCGAAGCTGCCGGCGGCACTGGCGGGACTGCCCGATTTCGGCGGCCGGATTGTGATCGATGCCAACAATCCGATCGAAGCGCCGCTGTTTCGCCCCGTCGACCTGCATGGCATGTCGTCGAGCGCGGTGCTTGCCGGCCTCGTGCCCGGCGCGCGCGTCGTCAAGGCGTTCAATCACCTGCAGCCCGCACTGGTGTCGGGCGATCCGCAGGCCGACGGTGGTCGCCGCGTGCTGTTCCTGTCGGGCGACGATGCCGGCGCCAAGGCCGAGGCAGCCACGCTGATCGCGCGGCTGGGCTTTCTCGGCATCGATCTCGGTTCGCTCGACACCGGTGGACGCCAACACCAGTTTCCCGGTGGGCCGTTGGCGGCGCTGAACCTCGTCGCGTTCGGTGCGCGGTAACAGGCGCTCGCGCGCGCCTCCCGGAGCGTCACGGCTTTACTGATTCGTTGTTTCGGTATGGTCGCGATACTCCGTGGAAGCGATAGCTGCAGCGCAATAGCGTAGCGCTTACAATGGCCGGCAGCGATTTAGAAAAGAGGGTCGGCCGCGTTCGGCGCGACGGCAAATCTGCCTGGCCGGTCCACGATCAAGGAGACCTTGCGCCCATGCCAATCGAATCCCTGCTGGACCAGCCGCTCGGCAATCTTGCCGACTGCGTCCGCATTCACGCCAACACCCGCCCCGAGCATCCCGCCGTCATCGACGATCGCGCCAACTTGTCCTATCGCGAGTTCGACGCGCTGGTCGACCGCGTAGCGGCGGCCCTGCAGCGCGATGGACTGCAGCCGGGCGATGCGCTGGCGATCTGCGCCGCGGCGTCGATCGAGTACGCGGCGGTGTTTCTCGGCGGACTGCGCGCGGGCGTCGCCATCGCGCCGCTGGCGCCGTCATCGACGCCGCAGGCGCTGGCCGGCATGATCGCCGACTCGGATGCGAAGCTGCTGTTCGTCGACGCGCCGGTGCTCGATGCCTTGCAGGGCGCCGGCATCGAAGCCACGGCCCCGCGCATCGGCCTGCGCGGCGCGCCGACCGGCAACGCGTTCGAGCAATGGCTGGCGTCGGCCGGCAGCCGGCCGCGCGAGACGCCGCTGCGGGACGGACAGGTCTTCAACATCATTTATTCGTCCGGTACCACGGGCGCGCCCAAGGGCATCGTGCACGATCACGGGCTGCGCTGGAACCAGATCCGCCGCACGCACGAGAGCGGCGGCTACGGGCCCGACGCGGTGACGCTGATCGCCACGCCGCTGTATTCGAACACCACGCTGGTCAGCTTCATCCCGACGCTCGCACTCGGCGGCACCGTGGTGTTGATGCCGAAGTTCGACGCGCAGCGCTACCTCGAACTGGCCGAGCGGCACCGCGTCACGCACGCGATGCTGGTGCCGGTGCAATACCAGCGGCTGCTGGCGCGCGAGGATTTCGATCGCTACGACCTCTCGTCGTTCCAGATGAAGTTCTCGACCAGCGCGCCGCTGTCCGCGGCGCTGAAGGCCGACATCCTGCGCCGCTGGCCGGGCGGCCTGGTCGAGTACTACGGCATGACCGAAGGCGGCGGCAGCTGCGTGCTGGCCGCGCACGAGTTTCCGGACAAGCTGCACACGGTCGGCAAGCCGATGGAGGGGCATGACATCCGGCTGATCGACGACGACGGCAACGAGGTGCCGGTCGGCCAGATCGGCGAGGTGGTGGGGCATTCGAACACCATCATGGCCGGCTATCACAAGCAGCCGGACAAGACCGCCGCCGCCGAGTGGTACGACGCCACCGGCAAGCGTTTCATCCGCACGGGCGACGTCGGCCGCTTCGACGAGGATGGCTTTCTGACGCTGATGGATCGCAAGAAGGACATGATCATCAGCGGCGGCTTCAACATCTATCCAAGCGACCTCGAAGCGGTGCTGCAACAGCACGCGGATGTGGTCGAATGCGCGGTGGTCGGCGTGCCGTCGCAAAGCTGGGGCGAGACGCCGGTGGCTTTCGTGGTATTGCGCGAGGGCGCTGCGGTCGACGCCGAGGCGCTGCGCGAATGGGCCAATGCGCAGGTCGGCAAGACCCAGCGGCTCGCCGCGCTGGAGCTGTGCGCGCAGCTGCCGCGCAGCGCGATCGGCAAGGTGCTCAAGCGCGAGCTGCGGGATGGATTTCGTGGGGGCAGGGCGCTCGATTGAGCGTTGTCGCGAGGCAGGCGCCGTTGCCCTCTCCCCCGCCCCTCTCCCGCGAGCGGGAGAGGGAAGCAAACCGGCGAGGCGCCAGACTCTTGCCAACTGTGTTCTCCCTCTCCCCCTCAGAGGGAGAGGGGCGGGGAGAGGGGTGGTTCGCATCCCGCCATGAGCCGCCACCCCGCCCGCTATAATCCGCCGACCGATCGACCGCCCACGCACCCCTCCATGCTCAAGGACCCTGTCGAAGCCCGCCCGACGCGCCGCTATGTCGAGAAGCGCGAGACCATTCTCGATGCGGCCGCGATGCGCTTCAATCGCAAGGGCGTGCGCGGCACCACGCTGTCGGATGTCGCGCAGGACGTGGGCCTGAGCACCAACAGCATCACCTACTACTACCGCAAGAAGGAAGACCTGGTGGTCGCCTGCCTGTTGCGGACCATCGACGAGATGGTCGGCATCGCGGCGCAGGCCGGCGGGCAGCCCACCCCCGGCGAGCGCGTGGCGCAGTTCATCCGCCTGTTCTTCGCGCGGCTGGCGTTGACGGCCACCGGCGAACGTCCGGAGCTGATGAGCTTCCGCGAGATTCGCACGCTGCCCGACAGCCATGCCGAGGTCGCGTTCAGCGCCTACAACGACATGTTCCGCCGCATCCGCCAGCTGCTGCGCGAGCGCACGCCGGTCGACGCGGCCGAGCGCAGCGTGCTGAGCGCGCGCGCCCACCTGCTGCTGTCGCTGGCAACGGGGGCGATGGTCTGGATCGAGCGCTACGAGCCCGAGGACTATCCCAAGGTCGCCGAGTCGGTGATCGATCTGCTGCTGCATGGCATCGGCTCGCGCGCGGCGCGCTGGCAGGCGACGCTCGATACCGCCGCGCTGCTGCCTTGCCTGGAGCAGCCCGAGACCACGCAGCAGGCCTTCCTGCGCGCCGCCACCGAACTGCTGAACGAGCAGGGCTATCGCGGCGCCTCGGCCGACCGCATCTCGGCCCGGCTCAATCTCACCAAGGGGTCGTTCTACCACCACAACGAAAACAAGGACGACCTGATCGCCGCCTGCTTCGATCGCATGTTCGACGTGATACGCAGCACGCAGACGCTGGTCGAGAACGGGCCCGGCACCGGCTGGGACAAGCTGTGCGCGGCCACGCGCGCGCTGGTCCATTACCAGTTCTCCAGCCAGGGGCCGCTGCTGCGGCTGACCATCTACGGCGCCTTGCCCGAGGAAATGCGCAAGGAGAAGATGCTGACGATGAACCGGCTGTCGGCCCGCTTCGTGCGATTCCTGGTGCAGGGGATGCAGGACGGTTCGATCCGGCCCATGGATCAGGCGATCGCGGCGCTGCAGATCAACGGCATGATCAACGCCGCGGTCGAGCTGCGGCGCTGGGTGCGCGATGCCTCGGCCGACAACGCGGCCGACCTGTTCGTGCGGCCGCTGCTGATGGGAATCCTGTCGCCGGCGTAGCGGCGTTCGACGCGGCCTGCTTGGTCGTGCCGCTCAGTCGTACCGCCTGGTCGTACCGCCTAGTCGTACAGATGGCAGGCCACCATCTGCCCGTCGCCGCTGTCGCGCAGCGCCGGCTCCTGCGACTTGCAGCGCTCCATCGCCACCGGGCAACGCGTATGAAAGCGGCAGCCCGACGGCGGATGCATCGGGCTGGGAACCTCGCCACGCAGCACGATGCGTTTGCGCTGCCGTTCGGCCTCGACGCTGGCCACCGGCACCGCCGACAGCAGCGCCTGCGTGTACGGGTGGCGCGGCTGCGCGTAGAGCGCGTCGCGATCGGCGATTTCGACGATGCGGCCCAGGTACATCACCGCGATGCGGTCGCTGATATGGCGCACCACCGCCAGGTCGTGCGCGATGAACAGATACGATAGCCCGAGCCGCCGCTGCAGATCCATGAACACATTGACCACTTGCGCCTGGATCGAGACGTCCAGCGCCGACACCGGCTCGTCGCAGACGATCACGCCGGGCTTGAGCGCCAGGGCGCGCGCGATACCGATGCGCTGGCGCTGCCCGCCGGAAAACTCGTGCGGATAGCGGTCCGCCATATACGGCAGCAGCCCGACCATCTCCAGCAGCTCGCCGACGCGCGCGCGCGTGGCGGCGCGATCGCCGGCCATGCCATGGATCTCGAGCGGCTCGGCGACGATGTCGCGCACCTTCATGCGCGGGTTCAGCGAGCCGAACGGGTCCTGGTAGACCATCTGCACGCTGCGGCGGAAATGCTTCTCCTGGGCGCGGGTCATGCGGGCCAGATCGGTGCCGTCGTAGTCGATGCGCCCGCCGCTGGCCGCCAGCATCTTCAGGATCGCCAGGCCGGTGGTCGACTTGCCGCAGCCGCTCTCGCCGACGAGGCCCAGCGTTTCGCCCTGGCGCAGCGTGAACGAGACGCCGTCGACGGCCTTGACCGAGCCGACCTGGCGCTTGAGCACCACGCCGCGCGTGACGGGGAAATGCACCTTCAGGTCTTCGACGCGCAGGATCTCGCGGCCGATGGTGCGCGGGCGCGGTGCCGGGGTCGGCGCGGCCAATGGCACGCCCTTGCCATCCAGGTCGGTTCGGTTCGCCGATGGCATGTCGAGCGCAGCGGTAGCGGTCATGGCGTCTCCTGCAGCAGGCACGCATTCAGATGAATCGGGCCGCCACGGCTGTCGGCGGCCGTTCGCAGCGCGGGGCGGGTCACCCGGCATTGCGGCTGGGCCAGCGCGCAGCGCGGCTGGAAGGCGCAGCCAGGGCCGAGTGCGGTCAGGTCCGGCGGCTGGCCGTCGATCGGCACCAGCGCCTGGCTGGTGTCGCCGTCGAGCCGCGGCACGCAGGCCATCAGTCCGCGCGTGTAGGGATGGCGCGGCTCGCGGTACAGATCGTCGGCCGACGCCATCTCGACCAGGCGCCCGCCGTACATCACCGCGACGCGATCGGCGTAGCGCGCCACCACGCCGAGGTCGTGCGTGATCAGGATCAGCGCGGTGCCGAGCCGCTGCGCCAGGTCCTTCAGCAGATCGAGGATCTGCGCCTGTACGGTGACGTCGAGCGCGGTGGTCGGCTCGTCGGCGATGATCAGCTGAGGCTTGCAGGCCAGCGCCATCGCGATCATCGCGCGCTGCCGCATGCCGCCGGAGAACTGGTGTGGGTAGGCATTGAGCCGGCTGGCGGGCTCGGGGATCTGTACCTGCCCGAGCAGCTCGGCGGCCATGCCGAGCGCGGTCTTCCACGGCAGCTTCTGATGCAGCTGGATCGGCTCGGCGATCTGCTTGCCGATCGTCAGCGCCGGATTCATCGACGACATCGGCTCCTGGAAGATCATCGCGATGCGATTGCCGCGGATCGCGCGCAACGCGTCGGCGTCGAGCTTGAGCAGGTCCTGGCCATCGAACAGGATCTCGCCGCCGTCGATCGATCCGGGCGGCCGCGGGATCAGGCCGAGGATCGACAACGCGGTCACGCTCTTGCCGGAGCCCGATTCGCCGACGATGGCGAGCGTTTCGCCGGGCGCTACGTCGAACGAGACCTGATCGACCGCGGTGACCACGCCGCGATCGGTACGAAAGCGGGTGGTCAGGTTGCGGACCTGCAGGATCGGCTGCGTCATCGCTGCCTCCTATGAATGCGGGGTTGGCGCGTGAGCGTTCAAAATCCCATCTTCTTCTTCATCTCCTGATCGATCCACAGCCGCGCATAGATCGGTCCGGGCCGCACCGCGCCGGCACGCAGCTCGCCGCCGTAGTTCTTGACCCACGGCCACCAGGCCGTATAGACGTACTGGGTCGGTAGCCAGATATACGGGGCCTGCGCGACGATCTCCCGCGTCAGCGCACGCAGCGCCTCCTGCCGCTTGCCGACATCGCGCAGCTCGAAGGCCTCCTCGACCTTCTTGTCGAACTTCGGATCGCTCCACTGCGAAGCGTTCCACACCTGGCCCGTGACGAAGCTCTTGCGGATCGTCGTGGTCGGATTGGTATGGCCGTTGTTCATCAGATAGCCGGGCGCGTTGGTCTTGGTCGTCATCGCCGACAGGAAGGCGCCGTACTCCATCGGCTGGATCTGGAGGCGCACGCCCACCTGTTCGAGGTAGGCGGCGATCAGCGGCAGCAGCTCCATATGGTCCGGGCTGCAGGCGCACACCTGCACCTTGAAGGTGAAGCCCTTCGGATAGCCGGCCTCGGCCAGCAGCTTGCGCGCCTTGTCCGGGTTGTAGGTGAACAGCTCCTTGACGTTGTCCGGCATCGCGCTGAGCGGCTCGTAGTAGCCGCCGTAGTCCGGATGCTGCGGATAGGCGAACAGCTCGGCGTTGCCGCCGTAGTACTGCTTGACGATCTCCTGCTTGTTGATCGCCATGTTCAGCGCGCGGCGGACGCGGATATCGTTGAACGGCTTGGTATCGACCCGCATCGCCAGATACTGGCCCGTGTACGACAGCCAGCGCGACCACTGCAGCTGCGGCGCGCTGCGCTTGAGCTCGTCGACCGCGGTCCAGCGCAGCCCTTCCATGATGTCGATCTTGCCGGTGCGCAGCATGGTGTTGCGCGTGGCCTCGTCCTTGATCGTGCGCAGCACCACCTTGTCGACGAAGGGCAGCTTGTAGTCCTTGTTGCCGATGCGCTCGCTGTCCCAGTACTGCGGGTTCCTGGTGTAGGTGCTGGCGTTGCCCTGCACGAACTGCGTCAGCGTGAACGGGCCCGTGCCGTTGACGTTCTTCCAGTTCGCGGCGCCCGCGGTGGCGACTTCCTTCGGCATGATCCCCGAGTAGTAGCCCCAGCCGAAGCGGTAGTCCCACTCGGCGTTGAACTCCTTGAAGCGGAACAGCACGGTGTGCTTGTCGCGCGCCTCGACCTTGCTCAGGTGATCGAAGTACGTCGGGATCTTCTTGGCGCTGGCCTCCTGCCTGCCGTAGCTGAACACCACGTCCTCGGCGACCAGCTCGCGCTCCTCCATCACGCCGGGCTTGGCGGGGAACTTGACCCCCTTGCGCAGCTTGACCTCGAGCGTCAGTGGATCGGTCCATTTCCACGACTCGGCCAGCTCGCCGCGGATCGCATCCTCCGGCAGCCAGGCATCGGCCTGGAAGGCGTACTTGCCGCCGTTGCGCTTGGCCTTGCTCAGGTCGGCGACGAACAGCTGCTCGTAGACCTGGCCGGTGTCGTAGTTCTGCTTCCAGTTCCAGTCGGCCAGATCCCACGACAGTGCCGAGATGGTCGGATAGACCGAGCCGATCTCCACGGTGCCGCCGTACTTCGGCGCCTCGGCCTGCGCGATGGCGCTGCCGGCGGCCACGGCAAGCGCGACACCCGCGGCGATGGCCGCTCCCCGTCTTGCCGCGCGACGGACTGCCTTGTCGTTGTCGATCATCGCTGTCTCCTGTCTGGTGTCTCTGTTTTTGTATGGGGTGGATCCGTGCCGCGCTGCCAGTGCGAGCTATCGAGTGCGAGCTGCCGGGTGCGAGCTACCGGGTGCCAGCTACCGGGTGCCCCTCATCCGAGGGTCCAGCAGGTCGCGCAGCGCGTCGCCATAGACGTTGATCGCGTAGACGACCACGGTCAGGCAGGCGCCGGGCGCCAGCGCCAGCCACGGGCCCTGGAACATGAAGGTGCGGCCGTCGCCGGACAGCATGCCGCCCCAGGTCGGCGCCGGCGGCGGCACGCCCAGGCCGAGGAAGGACAGGCCCGACTCGGCGAGGATCGCGGTGCCGACGCGCGTGGTGAACAGCACGATGACGGGCGGCAGCACGTTGGGCAGGATGTGGCGCCACAGGATGCGCGGCGTCGACGCGCCCATCGACTGCGCGGCGTGCACATACATGTTCTCGCGCACCGAGACCACGGCGCTGCGCACGATGCGCGAGCCGCCGATGCCGAGCAGCAGGCCCAGCGTCGCCACGATCTGCCAGCTGCCCGGCCCGAGCACCGATACCACGACGATCAGGATCACCAGGTCGGGAAAGCTCATCCACGCGTCGACGAAGCGCTGCACCACCAGGTCGAACTTGCCGCCGAGATAGCCCGTCAGGATGCCGAGCAGCACCGACACCGCGGTGGCCAGCGTCGCGGCCGACAGCCCGATCACCACAGACAGCTGCGCGCCGTACAGGCAGCGCGACAGCATGTCGCGGCCGAGATTGTCGGTGCCGAAGGGATGTGCCCACGACGGTGGCTGCAGCCGATGCAGCATGTTGATCTCGTTGACGCCGTACGGCGCCAGCACGTCGGCGAAGACGCCGCAGAACAGGAAGATCGCGCAGATCACCGCGCCGGCGGCGCCGAGCGGCTTGTCGCGGAACAGCCGGCGCAGCAGGCCGAAGCCGGGCCAGTGGCGGGGGGCTGCAGATGCCGCGGTTGCTGCTGCGGTGGCCGCGGCTGCGTCGGCAGCGACGGGCGTCACAGGGGTCAGGGGAGTCGCGGAACGTGCCATCAGCGATGCCTCACTTTCGGATCGAACAATCCGTAGCTCAGGTCGACCAGCAGATTGATCAGCATCACCGCCACGCCGACCACCAGGAAGACGCCGGTGATCACCGGATAGTCGCGTTGATGCACCGCGTCGAGCAGCAGCAGACCCATGCCCGGCAGCGCGAAGATCTGCTCGATGATCACCGCGCCGCCGATCAGCAGCGGCGCCTGCAGGCCGACCAGCGTCACCACCGGAATCAGCGCGTTTCGCAGCGCATGCCGCAGGATCACCATCCGTTCGTTCAGGCCCTTGGCCCAGGCGGTGCGGATATAGTCCTGGCGCAGCACCTCCAGCATCATCGTGCGCGTCATCCGCATCGTGATCGCCGACAGCGCCATGCCGAGCACGATCGCCGGCACCAGCATCTGCTCGACGTGCTGCAGTGGGTTCTCGCGGAAGGGTACGTAGCGAACCTCGGGCGACCAGCCCCACCAGACCGATGGAAACACCATCACCATCGTGCCCAGCCAGAAGCTCGGCACCGCCAGCATCAGGATCGAGAACGAGCGCGCCACGTAGTCCGCCGCGCTGTCCTGCCGGATCGCCGACAGTACGCCGATCGGCAGCGCCACCGACAACGCCACCACCAGCGCGATCGCGCCCAGCGACAACGTTACCGGGATGCGCGCCATCACCATCTTCAGCACCGGCTCGCCCTGCCACAGCGACACGCCGAGATCGCCGTGCAGCACGATGTTGCCGACCCAGTGCAGGTATTGCTGCCACATCGGCCGATCGAGGCCCAGCAGCTGCATCAGTTCCTCGCGGCTGCGGACATCGGCGCTGATGTCGTTCTGGCTAAGCATCAGGTCGACCACATCGCCCGGCACCAGCCGCACGATCGAGAACACGATCATGCTGGCGAACAGCAACGTGGGCAGCAGCGCGAGCAGCCGGCGCATCAGGTAGGCGCTCATGGGCGCCTCGCGCAACGGGTGACGCTGCGGGCGGCACTGCGGGTCGCGCAGGCCGATGCCGGCGGGGATACCGGCAACACGATTTCTGCTGAAGCTCCGGCCATGCTGTCTCCTGTTTCCGGCCACCGGTCATTGCCTGTGGCGGTATTTCGGCACGCGGAATGCAGTTTTTATGCGGAACGATGCAGCGAGCGGCTTTGCGCGATCGCGATCCCAGCATACTCATCGTTCTAAGCGATGACAACCCGGAAGGACGCCCCGCGGTCTAGTGAATTTCCCGGGGGCGGGCCGGCGCGCGGCCCGGTGTATTTCGCCCGGTCGGGCTAGTAGCCGCGCAGCCGGGCCCAGCGATCGGCGTGGAAGTTCGCGTCGCCGAGCCACTCCTGCGCGGTGCGCGCCCGCTTCATGAAGAAGCCGATCTCGAACTCGTCGGTCATGCCGATGCCGCCGTGCATCTGCACGCCTTCCTGCACCGCCAGCGTGGCGGTCTCGCCGGCCTTCGCCTTGGCGGCCGACACCAGCGCTTCGGGACCGTCCGGCGCGGACTCGTCGAGCCGTTGCTGGCAGCGCAGCACGATCGCGCGCGTCAGCTCCAGCTCGGTGAACAGGTGCGCGGCGCGATGCTGCAGCGCCTGGAATTCGCCGATGATCTTGCCGAACTGGCGGCGCTCCTTCAGATACGCGAGCGTGCGGGCGAAGACTTCGTCCGCGATGCCGAGCAGCTCCGACGACAGCACCGCGCGGCCGATGTCGAGCACGCGCTCGAGCAGGGCGCCGCCGCCATCGACCTCGCCGAGGACCGCGTCCGCGGGCACCTGCACGCCTTCGAACACGATGCGGGCGGCCTGCGTGGCGTCGGCCAATACCACCCGTTCGATCCGCACGCCCGGGCTGGTGCGCGGCACCAGCAGCAGCGTGATGCCGTGCGCGTCGTCGGCGTCGTCGCGATGTCCCGCCTTGGCATCGGCGGTGCGCGCCGCGACGATCAGCGTATCGGCGACGTGGCCGTCGACGACCAGCTGCTTGGTGCCGTCGATGCGATAGCCGCCGGCATGCGCGGTGGCGCGCGTGTTCAGGCGGAACGGGCGATGCTTGCCCGCTTCGTCCAGCGCCAGCGCGGTCAGATGCCGGCCGGACGCGATGGCGGGCAGCAACGCGTCGCGCTGCGCATCGCTGCCGTAGTGGGACAGCAGCGAGGCGCCGAGCACCGCGGTGGACAGGAAGGGCGAGGGCGCCAGCGTGCGGCCGATCGCCTCCATGATGACGCCGGCTTCGACCACGCCGAGCCCGCTGCCGCCATACGCCTCGGGCACCAGCACGCCGGCGAGGCCGAGGTCGGCGAAGCGTTGCCACAGCTCGCGCGAGAAGCCGATCGGGTCGCCGCTGTCGCGCATCGCGCGCAGGGCGGAGATCGGTGCGTTCTCGCGCAGGAAGGTCAGCGCGCTGTCGCGCAGCATGTCCTGGGTGTCGTTCAGTACGATGGCCATGTCGATGTCCGCGAAGTAGCCGGCCAGCCGCGCGATCGCGCGGTCCCGGCGCGGTGAAGGGAGGGAAGGGCGTCAGGCTCCGGGCAGGCCGAGGATCCGCTTGGCGACGATGTTCAGCTGGACCTCGCTGGTGCCGCCCTCGATCGAATTGGCCTTGGTGCGCAGCCAGGCGCGGGCGGTGGCGCCCTGATGGCTGCGCTCGCTTTCCCATTCGAGCGCATCGCTGCCGCCAATCGACATCAGCAGCTCGTAGCGCCGCTTGTTCAGCTCGGCGCCGTAGTACTTCAGCACCGACGAAAACGCGGCGATGCCTTCGCCCTGTTTCGCCAGGTCGCGCACCCGTTCGCCGGCGAAGCCGAATGCGGCCTCGTCGATCTCGAAGCGGGCCAGCTGCGCGCGCAGCATCGGATCTTCGAGCTTGCCGGCCGCATCGGTGCCGATGGCCTTGGCGGCATGGCGCCCCAACGGCTGGCGGAAGCCGCGGCTGCCGATCGCGCTGATCATGTCGCGCTCATGGGTCAGCAGATACTTGGCGATCTCCCAGCCGCCGTTGAGTTCGCCGACCAGCTGGTCGCGCGGCACCACGACATCGTCGAAAAAGGTCTCGCAGAACGGCGACTTGCCGGAGATCAGCACGATCGGGCGAGTGGTGACGCCCGGCGTCTCCATGTCGAACAGCAGGAAGCTGATGCCGGTGTGTTTCTGCGCGGAGAAATCGGTGCGCACCAGGCAGAAGATCCAGTCGGCCTTGTCGGCGTACGAGGTCCAGATCTTCTGGCCGTTGACGACGAAGTGGTCGCCGCGGTCCTCGGCGCGGGTCTGCAGCGCCGCCAGGTCGGAGCCGGCGTTCGGCTCGGAATAGCCCTGGCACCAGCGGATCTCGCCGCGCGCAATCTTCGGCAGGTGCTCGCGCTTCTGCGCTTCGGTGCCGTACTTGAGCAGGGCCGGCCCGAGCATCGAGATGCCAAAGCTCTGCAGCGGCACCCGGCAGCCGAGCCGCTGCATTTCCTCGCGCAGGAACTTGGCCTGTTCGCGGCTCAGGCCGCCGCCACCGTATTCGCGCGGCCACTCGGGCACGGTCCAGCCGCGCTCGGCCATCCGTTCGAGCCACTGGCGCTGGGCCTCGGAGCGGAAGCGGAACTTGCGCCCGCCCCAGCAGATGTCCTCGTCGTCCTGCACCGGCTGCCGCATCTCGGGCGGGCAATTGTCCTGCAGCCAGGCGTGCGCCTGCTGCCGGAACGTCTCCAGGTCTTCCACGGTGGTCTCCTGTCGCGGTGGCCGGCCTCTGCGGGCCGTCGTCTTTGCTGTCGTGTTTGCTTGAACCGTGCGCCGCGTCATGCCGGATGCGGCGATCAACGGCGTGCAGGGCCGTTATACAAGCGTGCGCCGGACATCGTCAATACGCCATTTACGAAAACGGTATCGACCATGCAAACAGCGCATACAGGCTATGCCGCACACGGCGCCGCAAAGAAGGCAGTATGGCGGAGTGGCGGCCTTGTGCTAGGATCGCCAGGAACATACCAAGATCACGAAACAGGCCGGCGGCACAGTGACGCCAGCGCGGCCCGAGGTGGAGACATGCAGACCAGCGAGGCTTCGACGAACGAAGCGGTGTGGACCTTCTCCGGCGCGCGTGCGCCCGACCGCCGCCGCTGGGTCGATGCCAGCGGGCTGCGGCTGGCCGTCTACGAATGGGGCGAGCCGGATGCCACGCCGCTGCTGCTCGTCCATGGCGCGCTCGATTTCGCCCGGACCTTCGATGTCTTTGCGCCGCTGCTGGCCGATGCGGGCTATCGCGTGGTCTCGTACGACCACCGCGGCCACGGCGATTCCGATCACGCGGATCTCTACAACTGGATCGCCGACGTGCGCGACATGCTGGCGGTGGCCGATTCGATCACGCGCGAGCCCTGCCTGGCGGTGGGCCACAGCAAGGGCGGCTCGCTGCTGGTGCAGGCGATCCAGGCGCTGCCGCACCGGTTCACGCGTTTTGCCGCGATCGACGGGCTGCCGTTCCGCAGCCCGCACGCGGACAGCGCCGTACGCGAACGCAAGTCCTGGCTGACCGGGCCCGTCATCGCCCGCTGGCTCGATGCGCGCCGGCGCAGCGGCGAGCTCGAACGGCGGCCCGGCACTCTGGAGGAACTGGCGCAGCGCCGCGCCAGGATGAATCCGCGCCTGAGCCACGAATGGCTGTGCTACATCGCCTCGCATGGTGCGCGGCGCGACGAACAGGGCTGGCGCTGGAAGCTCGACCCCGCGATCGGCGTGGGCGGCTTCGGACCGATGCGTGTGCGCTGGATGACCGACAGGCTGCCAGGCTTTCCGATCCCGATGCTCGCGATCTTCGGCTCCGAAAAGGAACCGATGGGCTGGGACGCGACCGCGGGCGACCTGATGCCGTTCTTCCCCGCGACTACCGAGGTCCATCGCATGCAGGACGTCGGCCATTTCATCCATATCGAACGGCCGCAGGAGACGGCGCGCCGCATCCTGCAGTTTTTTGGCGCATGACCATGTCCTCGACCCCATCTCAGCGCCAATCCCCGCGCCAATCCTCACCCCAATACCTGCGTCACCATCGTCTGCGGCTTGCGCTGCATCCGCTCAAGGACGGCGACGGTCATCCACTGCTGTTGCTGCACGGGCTGGGCGAGCGTTCGCCGGCTGCACTGCCGACGGAATACGCCAGCTGGCCCGGCCCGGTCCATGCGCTCGACTTCACCGGTCATGGTGCATCGGACCTGCCGCGCGGCGGCGGCTACAGCTGCGAATTCCTGATGGCGGACGCCGACATCGCGTTGGCGCATCTGGGACCGTGCACGGTCGCCGGGCGCGGCATCGGCGGCTATGTGGCGCTGCTGCTGGCGGGAGCGCGGCCCGGGGAGGTGCGTGGCGCCATCGTGCGCGACGGACCCGGGCTGTCCGGCGGCGGCAGCGCGGCGCGCAGCCCCTATATTCCGGTGCCCGACATGAACCAGTTGGCGCCGCCCGATCCTTTCGCGATTGCCGAGCTGGCCAATGACGTCCGTCCACCGAGCTACGCGTCCGGCTTCGCCATGCTGGCCTCGCAGCATTCCGACCTCGACACGCCCATCTCGGTCTGTTGCTGCGAGCGCCCGCCCTGGCTGGCCGCGGTGATGGAGCTGCTGTCGCTGGAGGCGGTCGCGCTGGACCAGGCGCTGCGGCAATACGCGGCGGTGCCGGCCACCGGCCGGCGTTCGGAGCCGGAGTCGGCATGAGCCCGGCGCAGTCGTCCGCGCAGGAGTGCGCGCATGAGTCCGCGCATGCATCCCCCGATGCGGACGACGATGCCGAGCGTGGCTATCGGGATCATGTGTCCCGGCATTTCCGCCGCAATGCGATGGCCTTCCTGGCCCACGGCATGCTTGGGATGACGGGTTTCCGGCTGGTGACCGCGCCGACCTTCGTGCCGGCCTATCTCTATCTGCTGTCCGGTTCGAAGCTGACGGTGGGCCTGGTGCTGTCGGCGCAGTACGCCGGCATGGCGGCGTCGTCGCTGTGGGGCGCGACGCTGATCGAGCATCGGCAACAGGTGATGCCGATGCTGTACCGCGTCGGCTGGCTGGTACGGCTCCAGGTGCTGGGGCTCGCGCTGTCGGCGTTGTGGCTGTCTGGCGCGGCGGCACTGACGGCCGCGGCCGTCTTCCTGCTGCTGTTCGGGCTGCTGAACGGCGTGCAGAACGTCGCCTTCCAATACTTGACGTCGAAGATCATTCCGCTGCATCGCCGCGGCGGCCTCAGCGCGCTGCGCAACTTCTTCGGCGGCCTGACCGCGGCGGCGGTGGCCTGGCTGGGCGGGCGCTATCTGGTCGGCAACGACGTGCTGGGCAACGGCTACGCCGCGACCTTCCTGGCCGCCTTCGTGCTGACCAGCCTCGGCATCTCGGCGCTGGTGGGTATGCGGGAGCCCGCCTTGCAGGATGTGCGCCTGCCGGTCGGCTTTCGGCGCCGCATCGGCGAAGTGCCGGCGCTGCTGCGGGCTCAGCCGGACTTCGTGCGCTTCTTCGTCGCCCGCGCGCTGGTGGCGCTGGGCATGATGGCGATGCCGTTCTATGCGATCTATGCCGGCCAGCATATCCACCTGTCCGGTGCGACCCTTGGCTATCTGAGCCTGGCCTATCTGCTCGCGCAGACCGCGAGCAATCTGCTGTGGGGCCGGCTGGCCGACCGCCATGGCTACCGGCTGGTGTTTCTCGCCAGCATCGCGCTATGGATCGCCGCCACCGCGCTGCTGCTGTGCTGCGGCTCGCTGGGCTGGTTCGTGCTGGCCTTCTGCGGACTCGGTGCCGGCTTCGGCGGCTTCTTCATCTCGGCCGACAACCTGGTGATGGAATTCGGCGCACGCAAGGACCGGCCGATGCTGCTGGCCGTCGCGGGCACCGGCACCTACGCGATGATGGCGATCGGCCCGGTGCTCGGCGGCATGCTGGCACAGGGTGTCCGCTTCTGGCTGGTGTTCGCGCTGGCCATCGCGGTCAAGTGCCTGGCGTTCGCGATGGCGCTGGCGATGAAGGATCCGCGAAGGCGGCCCGGCCCGTTGCCGCCGAACCAGGGCGACCCGATGACGTCGTGATCGGCGGCTGGGGCGCGTAAACGCTGGCGCTGGCGCGATTGTGTGCTCCCCTCTCCCGCTTGCGGGAGAGGGGCTGGGGGAGAGGGAAAGGAGCGGTCGCTATACCACCGGCATCAGCCATGGCGAACGCCGTATGCCCTCTCCCCCGACCCCTCTCCCGCGAGCGGGAGAGGGGAGAAGACAAGAAAGACAAGAAAGACAAGAACGACGACCCAGGAGACGAGATGGAAGCCAGAACCTATCCCGAGTTCAGCACCCACTATCCGCTGCTGTTGACCACCATCATGCGGCGGCCGGTGCGGATGTATCCCGATCAGATCGGCGTCGTCTACCGCAACCACCTCAGTGGCGAGTACTTCCGCTTTACCTGGGACCAGTGGCATCGCCGCGTCTGCCAGCTGGCCAACGCGCTGTCGTCCGAATTCGATGTCGTCGCCGGAACGCCGGGTGAACCGGGCGACCGCATCGCCACCATGGCGCTGAACACGCACCGCCATCTGGAGCTGTACTTCGGCGTGCCCGGCGTCGGCGCGACGCTGCACCCGGTCAACGTCCGCCTGTCGCCCGAGCACATCGTCTACACGATCCGCCATGCGCAGGACCGGGTACTGTTCTTCGACGACGCCCTGCTGCCGCTGGTCGAAGGCATCTACGACCATATCAAGGACGTGGTGCAGCGCTTCGTCTACCTGTCGGACAAGCCCGGCCTGCCGGAAACGCGCATCGCCAACCTGATCCACTACGAGGATCTGCTGGCCCGGCAGCCCGAGCAGTTCGACTGGCCCGCCCTGCACGAAGACGTCAACGCGACGCTGTGCTACACCACCGGCACCACGGGCCAGCCCAAGGGCGCGACCTTCACCCACCGCCAGCTGTATCTGATGACGGTGCACGTGATGGCGCAGATCGCCATCGCCAACACGCCGTCGATCGATATCGAGGACGGGCTGGGCGTGCGGCTCGGCGAGTCGGCGGTGCCGCTGCTGAACACGCCGATGTACCACATCCACGCCTGGGGGGCGCCCTTCATCGCGGTCTACAGCGCGCAGAAGATCGTGCTGCACGGCACCTTCACCGTGCAGGGGTTCTGCGAGCTGGTCGAGCGCGAGAAGGTGACCTCGGTCGGCATTGTCGCCACCATCGCGGCGATGCTGCTCGAATATCCGGACCTGCACAAATACGACCTGAGCAGCCTGGTGCGCGTCAACGTCGGCGGCGGTGCGCTGCCGCTCGGCCTGAAGAAGAAGCTCGAGGCGCTGATCCCGTCGTTCCGGATGAGCTCCGGCTATGGCATGACCGAAACCGCCCCGACCATCGTCAGCTCCTTCATCAAGAAGGACCTGGTCGACCTGGACCGCGAGCAGACCGATGCGCTGCTGGTCAAGGCGGGCCTGCCGATCCTCGGCGTCGATGTCGAGGTGGTGGACGACGACGGCCAACCGGTGCCGCGCGACGACCAGACCGTCGGCGAGATCGTCGTGCGCGCGCCGTGGACCACCGAACGCTACTTCCGCGACCCCGAGAAAAGCGCCGAGCTGTGGCGCGGCGGCTGGCTGCATACCGGCGATCTGGCCAAGGTCGATGCGCACGGCTACATCACGATCGCGGACCGCATCAAGGACGTGATCCGCAGCGGCGCCGAGATGGTGCCGACCGTGCTGCTGGAGAACCTGATTGCGATGGCCGATTTCGTGCAGGAGGCGACCGTGGTCGGCGTGCCCGATCCGGTCTGGGGCGAACGGCCGATGGCGCTGGTCAGCGTGCGCACCGGCTTCGAGGCCGACGAATATGCGGTGATCGACTTCCTGAAGACCCACGGCGTCGACACGGGCCGCATCACCAAATGGATGCTGCCGAAGCTGGTGGCGATCACGCGCGACATCCCGAAGACCAGCGTCGGCAAATACAACAAGAAGCGCATCCGCGACGAGCTGGATCGTTTTCTGGCGATCGCGCGCGACGTCAGCGACCGTGCCGGTTGATGGCAAGCAGTCGGTGCTGCATTGCCGATCCCGAACCCGATCCCGAACCCGATCCCGATTTTGATTCCAATACCAATGGAGACATCCCTATGACGACCATCAACCCGGTCACCGACCTCACCGTGGACGCCGGCATTGCCGTGCTGACGATCGATTCGCCTCCTGTCAACGCGCTGTCGGCCAATGTCCGCGCCGGCATCCTGGCCGGCGTCCAGCAGGCCGTCGCCGATGACGCGGTCAAGGCCATCGTACTGATCTGCGCCGGCAAGACGTTTATCGCGGGCGCCGATATCACCGAGTTCGGCAAGCCGCCGGCCGGCCCGTCGCTGCCCGAGGTGCAGGCGGCCATCGAGGATGCGCCCAAGCCGGTGATCGCCGCCATCCACGGCACCGCGCTCGGCGGCGGACTCGAAGTCGCGCTGGTCTGCCACTATCGCGTCGCGGCGCGCTCGGCCAAGTGCGGCCTGCCCGAGGTCAATCTCGGCCTGCTGCCGGGCGCGGGCGGCACCCAGCGCCTGCCCCGGATCGTGGGCGTCGAGAAGGCGCTGGAGATGGTCACCTCGGGCACCCACGTGCCCGCGCCGGCGGCGGCCGAGATGGGGCTGGTCGATCTGCTGACCGACGACGCCAGCCTGCGCGCCGATGCCATCGCCTTCGCGCGCCAGGTCGTGGCCGAAGCGCGGCCGCTGCGCAAGGTCCGCGATCTCGACGACAAGATCGCCGCCGCGCGCGGCAAGCCGGAGATCTTCGCCGAGTTCCGCCGGGCCAACGCCCGTCGATTCCGCGGCTTCGATGCGCCCGAATACAACATCCGCTGCATCGAGGCGGCCGTCGAGCTGCCGTTCGACGAAGGGCTCAAGCGCGAGCGCGCGATGTTCGTCGAGCTGCTGAACGGCACCCAGTCGGCGGCGCAGCGCTACTACTTCTTCGCCTCCCGCCAGGTCTGGCAGTTGCCCGATATCGGCGCCGATACGCCGCTGCTGCCGGTCAAGCAGGTCGGCATCCTCGGCGCCGGCACCATGGGCGGCGGCATCGCGATGAACTTCCTCAATGCCGGCTACCCGGTCACCATCGTCGAGACCTCGCAGCAGGCGCTGGACCGCGGGGTCCGCACGATCCGCACCAACTACGAGAACACGGCAAAGAAGGGTCGCATCACCGCCGCCGACATCGAGCGCCGCATGGCGCTGCTGACGCCGACGCTGGAGATGGAGAAGCTGGCCGACGCCGATCTGGTGATCGAGGCCGTGTTCGAGAACATGGACGTCAAGAAGGACGTGTTCGGCCGGCTGGACCGCATCGCCAAGCCGGGCGCGATCCTGGCGACCAATACCTCGGCGCTGGACGTCGACGAGATCGCCGCCGCCACCTCGCGGCCCGAGGCCGTCATCGGTCTGCATTTCTTCTCGCCGGCCAATGTGATGAAGCTGCTGGAGGTCGTACGGGGCGCGAAGACCGCCAAGCCTGTGATCCGCACCTCGATGGAACTGGCCCGCAAGATCGGCAAGATCGCCGCGCTGGTGGGCGTCTGCCCCGGCTTCGTCGGCAACCGGATGCTGGCCCAGCGCCAGCGCGAGGCGCAGAAACTCGTGCTGGAAGGCGCGCTGCCGTGGGACGTCGACCGTGTGCTGTACGACTTCGGCTTCCCGATGGGACCGTTCGCGATGAGCGATCTGGCCGGCCTCGACCTCGGCTGGGTTCGCGAGAAGTCCAGCAGCTCGACGCTGCGCGAGATCCTCTGCGAAATGGACCGGCGCGGCCAGAAGACCGGTGCCGGCTACTACGACTACGACGAGAAGCGCAACGCCAAGCCCTCGCCGGTGGTCGAGCAGGTGATCCGCGATTTCGCGGCCAAGCAGGGCCGGACCAGCCGCGTGGTGTCGGAGCAGGAGATCCTGGAGCGCTGCATCTACCCGATGATCAACGAGGGCGCGAAGATCCTGGAGGAGGGCAAGGCGATCCGCGCGTCGGATATCGACGTGATCTGGGTCAACGGCTATGGCTGGCCGGTCTACCGCGGTGGCCCGATGTTCTATGCCGACACGATCGGACTCGACAAGGTGCTGGAGACGCTGCGGCGCTACGAAGAGAGCTTCGGCGCCGACTTCAAGCCGGCCAAGCTGCTCGAGGACCTGGTGGCGCAGGGGCGCAAGTTCGGGGACCTGAAGTAGGGCGCGTGGCTGACTTCCCCGCGAAGGCGGGGACCCAGCCGCGCTGAAAGACGCTGGGTGCGAGTAGCGTCTTGCTAGGCGGCGCCGTGCGGCTCGGCCATTGCGACAACCACCTTGCGCGGTCCGCTGAACGGTTCGCGCGCATGCGCCGTCAGCATGTTGTCGAGCATCAGCACATCGCCCTCGCGCCAGGGAAACACGATCTTGTGCGCGTCCAGCACCGCACGGACCGCGTCGAGTTCCTCGTCGGGAATCGGGGCGCCGTCACCGTAGTAGACGTTGCGCGGCAGGTTTTCCTCTCCGACGGTATCGAGCAGCACCTCGCGCATCTCGGGCGCCAGCGCCGACAGGTGGAACAGGTGTGCCTGGTTGAACCACACCGGATCGCCGGTATGCGGATGATGGGCGATGCCCTGCACCCGCTGGCGCGTGCGCAGCTCGCCGTCGTCCTTCCATTCGCAGACGATGCCATGCCGCGCGCAGTAGGCCTCGACCTCGGCGCGGTCCTCGGTGTTGAACACCTGCTGCCACGGCACATCCATGCCGTTGCCGAAGTTGCGCACATAGCAAAGCCCGCGCCTGGCAAAGCGCTCCCGTGTGCCGGCATCGACCGCGCGGTAGATGGCGCGGCTGTCGGCGATCGGCGTTTCGCCGCCCTGCGGCGCGGCGCGTTCGCAATAGAACCAGATCTTCATCGGCCATTCGCGCGTATAGGCCTGTTCGTTGTGCAGCGGAATCGACTGATGCGCGGGGTATTCCGTCGAGGTATAGACCCCGCCGGTCACCTTGCTGCGCGGCGTGGAGCCGAATTCGTAGCTCAGCAGCGAATGGCCGAAGGCGGCGGCGAAGGCCCGAAAGCCCTCGGCACCGTCGACGGCGAACGAGCGGAACAGCACGCCGCCCGTGGTGCGCAGCTGGGCCTCGATCTCGGCGCGCAGGCGCGGCAGTGCTTCGATCAGCGGCTCGCCCGCGCTGGTGGCCTCGATGGTGAAGGGCAATGCCGCCGGGCGCCGCAACGACGCGGCGGTCAGCGACTCGACGGTAGGCGTGGACAGATCGGTCATGCGGTCCTCATCGGAAGGGCGTCGGCGGGAAGATTGGTGCGGTGTTTATCCCCTCTCCCGCCTGCGGGAGAGGGGCGGGGGAGAGGGAAAGGGCGTTCGTCCGGGCCGAACTCGCCGGTATGCCACTGCCGTTCCCTCTCCCCCAACCCCTTTCCGGCATGGCGGGAAAGGGCAGCAAGGCGCGGTCGAGTCAGTAGCGCCACGGCGGCGCGATATGGCGCGTCGCCGGGCTTTGATTGGCACGGCAGCGAGACCACCTGGCTGGCCTCGGCCGGATGCCACGCCGCTGCGGCGGTCGGCAGCCCTGCACCGGGCCCTTGCGGGCGCCAGCGTCCATCGCCCGATCCGTGCAGCGCGACCTGCTGCCAGCGCGCATCGGCGATGCCCGTGCCGGCTGCCTTGGTCAATGCTTCGCGCGCGGTCCACAGCGCATAGAAGCGATCCAGCCGCAGGGCGGGATGGCAGCCGCGCAGCATGGCTTGCTCGTCCAGCGCAAAGGCCGAAGCGGCCAGCGCGAGCGGCTCCACCGGGCGGCATTGTTCGATATCGACGCCGACCGCGGCGACTGCCGGATCGGTGGCGATGGCGATCAATCCCGTGCGGCCGCTGTGCGAGACATTGAAGCTGAGGGCGTCGTGGATCGCCTGCGGCAATCCCGGTTTGCCGAGCGCGTCGGCGTCCAGCGGGAGCGCGTGCGGCGCAAGATCGAGAACCTCTGCCAGCAAACGGCGCAACGCGGCCCGCACCGCGGCAAAGCGAACGCGATCGGCACCGTGGCGAAAACCGCGAAGCCGTGCCAGTTCCCGTGGCGAGAGCACGGCGATGTCGCACGCAGTGGGCTCGGTCTGGACGTCGATGTCGAGCCGCCAGACGCGCAGATCGAAGGGCGCGAGCGGCGCAGGCAGCGGCACGGGCGTTGGCCTCATCGTTCCCAGTGGCGCTAGCATGCGCTGACCACCACTGTCTCGGCGGCCGCGGCGGACACGCCAAGCTGCGTACCGATCCGCGCCAACATGGAGGCGGTGTGCTCACGCAGGAAGAAGTGGCCGCCGTCGTACCAGTCCAGCGTGAAGGCGCCCTCCGTTTCGTGGCCCCAGCCGGCGATCGCACCGCCAACGCTGCGGTCGCCGCGCCCGCCGAAGGCGTGCAGCGGACAACGCAGCAACGGCCGCTTGCGATGCCGATAGCTTGCGCAGACACGGAAGTCGGCGCGCAGCACGGGCAACGTCAGTGCCATCATCTCCTCGTGTTCGAGCAGTTCCGGCGGCGTGCCGTCGAGCGCGCGCAGATGGTCCATCAACGCGGCATCGTCCAGCGGTCCGGCAAAGCGGTCGGGGTCGCGCAGCCGCGGGGCCGGGCAACCGGATACCAGCAAGGCGCAGGCGGGCTCGCCTTCGACCTGCCAGCGGTGCGCCAGCTCGTACGCGACCAGCGCGCCCATGCTGTGACCGAACAGCGCATGGCGGCAGCGCGGCGATTGGGCCAGCAGCCTTTGCTGGCGCAGTTCATGCGCCAACTGGTCGCACAGCGCATCGAACGATTCGCACAGCGGCTGCCCGATTCGGGCGCCGCGGCCGGGCAGCTCGATCGGCCGGACCGTCAGCCCGGCCGGCGCCGCGCGACGCCATCCGGCATAGGCCGCGGCGCCCGCGCCCGCATTGGGCAGGCACCACAGCGTGACCGGGCCGGTGGTCGTCATCGCGCCGCGGACTCGCCTTGCGCTTCCATCGCCGCACGCAGGCTCGCGGGCCGCATATCGGTCCAGTGGGTCTCGATGTACTCGAGGCACTGCTGCCGCTGGCCGCTGAAGCCGACGGCCCGCCAGCCCGCCGGGATCGGACGGTAGTCGGGCCAGATCGAATACTGCTCTTCCGGATTGATGACGACCTGGAAGAGCAGGGTGTCGCTGTCGAAGCTCATGGTGTGTCCTTGTCTGAACGTGATGCGTGGCAGTGGCGGCGCACATGCGAGCGCCTGTGACAACAAGACGGACTGGGAGGGGGCGGATTTAGTGGGGCTGGCCGGCTTGCGTCCGCGATGGCCGAGTCGAATCTGAAAATCTAAATATCGCCCGCCCCGGATCGTCACATCGGATATCCCCGCACGAGACGCGGGGTCGGCCGCTGCGTCGGTCGCCGAACTCCCACCGCAAGGGGCATCAGATGACAAGCAGTGCTTTGGAATACGACCTACTCGGCATCGGCTTCGGGCCATCGAACCTCGCGCTGGCCATTGCGATGGAAGAGCGTGCCGGTGCCGCAGCCCCCGCCCGTGCCACGCGGCCGCCGCGCTATGCCTTTATCGAGCGCAAGCCCGATTTCGTCTGGCATGGCGGCATGCTGCTGGACGACACCAATATGCAGATTTCCTTCCTGAAGGATCTGGCGACGCTGCGCAATCCGCGCAGCCCTTATACCTTCATCAACTATCTGCACAGCCGTGGGCGGCTCGAAGCGTTCATCAACCTGAAGACCTTCTTCCCGAGCCGGATCGAGTTCAACGACTATCTGGCATGGGTTGCCTCGCACTTCGGCGAGCGCTGCCACTATGGCGAGGAAGTGATCGACGTGCTGCCCGAGCCGGCCGACGGCGTGGTGCAACGCCTGCGTGTCCGCTCACGGGATGTCGAGGGGCGCATCCACGAGCGCCTGGCACGCAATCTGGTGCTGGGCGTCGGCGGCGAGCCGCAAATACCGTCTGCCTTCCGTGGCTGGCGAGATGCCCGCGTGGTGCATTCATCCGGCTACCTGGACCGGATCGCCCAGTATCGCGACGACACGGCGCCGCGGCGGATCGCGGTGGTCGGCGGCGGGCAGAGCGCGGCCGAGGTCTTCATGGATCTGGTCAAGCGCTTCCCGACCTCGGAGGTCGCGATGGTGATGCGCGGCGGCGCGCTGAAGCCGTCGGACGACAGCCCGTTTGTCAACGAGATCTTCAGTCCCGGCTTCACCGATTTCATCTATCGGCAACCCGGCGAGCGGCGGCAGCGGATGCTGCAGGAGTATCGCAATACCAACTACTCCGTGGTCGATCTCGATCTGATCGAGCGCATCTATCAGTTGCTCTATCAGCAAAAGGTGGTCGGCAATCTGCAGCACCAGCTGCTCGTGGGCAAGGAAATCGAGGCGGCCGCGCCGCAGCCGGACGGCATTGCCTGCGTGCTGCGCGATCGTGCGAATGGCGCCGTGCAGCGCCAGCAGTTTGATCTGGTGGTACTGGCCACCGGGTATCGACGCCAGGCCCACGAGCGCATGCTGGCGCCGCTGGCCTCGCAGATCGGCGAGGGCTTCCGCGTCGACCGGCACTATCGCCTGCAGACCTCGACACGCTGCCTGCCGCAGGTCTTCCTGCAAGGCTGCTGCGAAGACAGCCACGGTCTGAGCGATACCTTGTTGTCGGTGCTGGCCGTGCGCTCGCACGAGATTGCCGAGGCGGTGTTGGAGAACGAGATGCCCGCGGGCCGGGAGGCGGTGCCGGTCACGCCGGAGTCGATCGAAGCCCGGCCGCTGGTCGGCACGGCATAGCCCGCGGACTGCTGGTCAGCCTTGTCGTCCCCGCGCATGCGGGGACCCAGCGGCTTCAGCGCTTTGACAAGACGCTGGGCCCCCGCCTCCGCGGGGGCGACAACACACATCAGGACCCCGTTTCCAGTCCGTCCCGATCCGCGGGCAGGTACAGATGCTCGCCAAAGAAGCGTTCGCGCAGCAGCATCACCAGCATGGCTTGCTTGTGCGGAAAGTCGAACAGCTTGACCTTCGAGAAGCCGGCCCGATCCAGATTGGCGATCTGGCGGTGATGGTCCGAGCGCGGTTCGCCGACGATGCGCTGCGTGCGCGGATCGTCGAGGAACTGGAAGTGCTGGATGGCCGGAAACCACGCGGTCAGGTAGGCCTTGCCCCGAAACGCCGGCTCGCCGATCAGCACATGCCAGCCGCGGTCGTAGTCGTTGGCGTCGTAGAACGGCGCGATGCGGTTCTCCTTGGCCCAATAGACCTCGAAGTACCCGAACGGCGTGCCGTCGATCGACGCGATCAGCGGCAGCATGTGCGGGTCGTCGATCAGCCCCTGCAGATAGCGCCGATGTTTCTCCTCGTCGCCGTCCTCCTGCCAGAAGTGGGCGACATCGGGATCGTTCATCCAGCGATGCAGGCTGGCAAGGTCGTGCTCGACCGTGGCCGCGTGCAGCGTGAAGGTGCGCCGCAACCAGGGGATATAGCGGGCGTAGACGGTGCCCGCCGGCTTCGGCGGACGCACCGGATGGCGTTTCTCGCCGGTCATTGCGTAGCGCAGCGGGTAGGGCGCCTCGAAACAGCCGCCGAGCCATAGCGGCCCGTATTGCCACAGCATTGCGGCATCGCAGCGCTCGCCGTCGGCGTGCGGAAGCACCACGCCGCGCCGATGCAGCAACGCCCGCGTGGGTTGATGTTCGATATCGACGTCCACTTCGGTGGCGCCCCACTGGGTCGTGATGGCTTCGAGCGCGGCGATCGCGGCGTCGGCGGACGCTTCCGCGTCGACAAAGGACTCCGCGAGGCGCAGCACCGGGCGAGCTCCGGGGGCGACGGCGAAAGCCGCGAGCGGTTCGTTGCGGCGGGCGTCGCGTACCTCCAGCCGCCCGGCTTCCCACGACGATTCCAGGGCGTCGCCGCGCGCCTGGAAGGAGCGGAACCCGTGGAACGGGGCGGATCCACTGCCCGTCTGTTCGTTCGGCATGATGTTCTCCATGGTGTTGGCCGGCAAAGGCGTTCGACCGGTGCTGGAGAGACGGTGGGCGGGGCGGGAAATTTAGCTCGCTGGCCGCCCGGACGACGATGGGATTGGCGCGACGGGAGATTTGTCGCCCCCGCGAAGGCGGGGGCCCAGCGTCTTGCGCCAGCGCTCGAGCCGCTGGGTCCCCCGCGTGCGCGGGGACGACGGACGGGCGGGCTATTCCCCGGCAGCAGTCCCATATAGAATGCGAATCATTCGCAAATAGGGATAGACCGCCGCCGGGCGCCAGCCACCATGCATATCCGAACGTTCCGCATCTGGTACCTGATCCATAAATGGACCAGCCTGATCTGCACCGTCTTCCTGCTGCTGCTGTGCCTGACCGGCCTGCCGCTGATCTTCGGGCACGAGATCGACCACTGGCTTGGCAATGGCGTCGAGGCGCCGGAGCTGCCCGCCGACGCGGGCCGGGTTCCGGTCGATCGCATCGTCGCCGACGCACTGGAGCGGCGCCCGGGCACCGCGGTCCGCTTCGTTACTGCCGATGACGAGGAACCGGTCTGGTTCGTCTCGCTGTCCTCGCGCGAAGCGCCACGCCAGGGCGGGGCGCTGCTGACCTACGACGCGCGTACCGGCGACCTGCTGCGCGATACGCCGCTGCGGTCCGGCTTCATGCTGATCATGGTGAAGCTGCATACGGACCTGTTCGCGGGGCTGGCCGGCACGCTGTTCCTTGGCTTCATGGGTTTGCTGTTCGTGATCTCGATCGTCTCGGGCATCGTGGTCTATGGCCCGCTGATGAAGAAGCTGCCCTTCGGCACCGTGCGCCGCGAACGCTCGACCCGGCTCAAATGGCTGGACCTGCATAACGTGCTGGGTATGGCGACGCTGTCGTGGGCGTTCGTGGTCGGGCTGACCGGCGTGCTGCTGACGCTGGCCAAGCCGACGTACAGCTTCTGGCAGGCCACCGAGCTGAAGGCGATGGTCGCGCCATTCGCGGCCCAGGCCGGGTCGTCACCGGCCGCCGCCGCGCCGCCGGGCAAGCTGGCGTCGCTCGATGCGGCGATCGCGCTGGCCAAGGCGGAGGAACCGGACATGACCACCGCCTTCGTCGCCTTCCCCGGCACGCCGCTGGCCGGCAACCATCACTACGCGGTGTTCATGCGCGGCGACGCGCATATCACCTCGCGCCTGATCAAGCCGGTGCTGGTCGATGCGCAGACCGGCGCCTTCGCGGCCAAGCGGGAGATGCCGTGGTACGTCGCCGCGCTGCGGATCTCCGGGCCGCTGCATTTCGGCGACTACGGTGCGATGCCGCTGAAGATCCTGTGGGCCGTTCTCGATGTCATCACGATCGTGTTGCTCGGCAGCGGCATCTACCTGTGGGTCGGCCGCACCCGTACCACCAACGCGCGCCTGCGCAAGCTCGAAGACGAGCAGCGTACCGCGCAGCGCGCCGCCCCCGCGGTCGCGGCGGTGACCCAAGCCGGAGGCAGCCGATGAAAACGCCCGGGACTTTCCTGTGGATCTACGGCATGCCGATCGTCCTGGCCATCGCCGGTTGCGTCGGCCTGGCTGCCGCGCTGTTCGCCGATGGGGTTTGGGACTGGGTCTCGTGGCTGGCACTGGGCGCGATGACCGCGGCCGGGCTCTGGTATGCGCTGATCCCGGCCACCCCATCTACCTCGCCCACGTCGACCACGTCGACCACCTCGTCCACCGAGCGCGGCGTCAACCGTTCGCCGGCACGGCCTCCAGCCGATCGCGCAGCCCGTCGATAAAGGCTGGGGCTCGCACGATCCCCAGGTGAGTGGCGGCGACCCGCTGCGTATGGGCTGGCTGCCGTTCCAGCATGGCGACCAGCCGTTCGATGTCGTCCTCGGCGCGATCACCGGCCCACCAGCAGGTCGGCGCCACCTGCAAGGCCTGCAGCGACATGGCGTGACTGAGCTCGCGGAGCCGTTCGGCGGTGGCGAACATGCGTGACAACTCATCCGGGCCCGCGTGTTCCGCGCCGCCGGCCAGCGTGAAGGCCCGCCGGATTAGATGCTCGACCAGCGCGGCGCCTTGCAGCTCGGCCTGCGCCCTCGTCAACTCGTCCGCAAAGCCGCCGTCGGACAACTGCGGGAACAGCTGCAGCAGGTACTGATGGAGTTCGTCGATCGAGCCACGCTGGCGGACTGGAGCCGTCCCCTGGCGCGGCACCAGGCTGTCTACCAGGCCGAGGAAGGCCACGGTCTCGCCGGCGTCTTCCAGGATGGCGGCCATCCGCGCCGCCAGTGCGCCACCGAGCGACCATCCCAACAGCCGATATGGGCCGACAGGCTGGACGGCCCGAATCGCCATCACATGCAGATGGGCAAGATGTTCGAGCGAATCGAACGTGTCCAGCGGCGGGCAGGCCAGTCCATGGACCGTGCATGCGCCCTCCAGCGAGCGGGCCAGCGGCGTGTAGTCGAACACGTTGCCGAAGGATGCGTGCACGCAGAACAGCGGCGACGTATCGGGGCACGGCTGATTCAACGGCACAGGCCGATGCTGCGCGGGGTCCGCACCGCCGAGGACCCGGCCGAGCGATGCGATGGTCTGGTGTTCCATCAGGTGGCGCAGCTCGATTGCCAGGCCGGCGCCGGTCGCGGCGCGCAGTCGCGTCAGCACCCGCAGGCACAGCAGCGAATGCCCGCCGAGTTCGAAGAAGTTGTCGTGGATGCCGACTTGCTCGACGCCAAGCACGTCTTGCCAAGCCTGCGCGAGCAGGGTCTCGATCTCGTTGCGCGGGGCGACGTAGCCTTGCGTCTCCCATACCGGCGCGGGCAAGGCGCGGCGATCGAGCTTGCCGTTCGGCGTGACCGGCAGCCGGTCCAGCGCGATCAGTTGGGCGGGGACCATGTGGTCGGGAAGTTGAGCCTTGAGCCGGGACTTCAGCGTGGCGGTGTCGGTGCCGTGCAGTACGCAGTAGGCCACCAGCCGATCCTCATGGACGATCACGGCGGCGTCCTTGATGCCTGCTTGCGACCGCAGCAGATGCGCGATCTCGCCCAACTCCACGCGGTAGCCGCGGATCTTGACCTGTTCGTCCTGGCGGCCGAGGTATTCGATGCGGCCTTCGGCATCCTGCTTGACGCGGTCGCCGGTGCGGTACATCCGCGCTCCGGTGCCGAACGGGTCGGGCACGAAACGCTCGGCCGTCAGTCCGGGGCGACCGAGGTAGCCGCGGGCCAGCTGGGGCCCGGCAATATAGAGTTCGCCGACGATACCGGACGGCACCGGGTTCAGGTCTGCGTCGAGGACATAGACGCGCGAGCCAGGCAACGGCGTGCCGGTGGGCAACTGCCGCGCGGGCAAGGTCACGGCTTCATGCGTCAGCACGCCGACGGTCGTCTCCGTCGGGCCGTAGTGGTTGAAGAGCCGGCAGTGCGGCTTCAAGTCACGCACCGTGCGAGCCAGCTCGGCCGACGTCGCCTCGCCACCGAGAATCAACGCCTGCTCGGGCAGCACGTCGGCAGGTTGGCGGGCTTGCAGCAGTCCGCGCAGATGGCTCGGTACGATCTTGAGGACGCCAACGCGGTGCCGGGCCATGTACTGAGCAAACCGATCGGGATCGAAGCCGCGCTCGCGCGAAATCAGATGCAAGGTCCGGCCGCTGCAAAGGGCGCCAAACAGCACGGTATGACCGAGATCCGCGGCCGTGGTCGAGATCATTGCCATCGAGGCGTCGGCAGGCAACTGCAGCCGGTGCAGCACGCCAGAGACGTAGTGAGCCAACGCATCGTGGCTGACCAGCACGCCCTTGGGGGTGCCGGTGGAGCCGGAGGTGTAGATCAGGTAAGCAGCCTGTCCCGGAAGCGGCGACACGGAAGGGGCATCGGCCACCGGCGCCACCGAGGCCGGATCGATGCAGTCGAGGCCCGGCACAGAACCAACGACAACCGGCACCCCGGCATCGTCCAGCAACTGCCGCATGCGCTCGGCAGGTTGCGCGGGATCGAGCGGTACGCAGACTGCCCCTGCCTTCAGGATGCCGAGTAGCCCGGTCACGAACGCCGGCGAGCGTTCGACACAAAGCCCGACCCGCGTCTCGCGCCCAACGCCGCGTTCGAGCAGCGCCGCTGCGATCCCACTAGCCAGCTGATCGGTCTCGCCTCGCGTCAGCACCTGGTTTTCGTATCGCAGCGCCACGGCGGAGGAATCGGCGACGACGCTGCGCCTCCATGCGGTCAGCACATCGGCCGGCTTGGCCGCCACCGTCTCGCCGATGAGCGTTCCTTCGTCCCCGGCGTTCAACATGAACTCGCCCACACGAAGCCCGGAAGCCGAGGTCATCTGCTCGAGGATGCCAAGGTAGTGCTCCAGCATCCGTTCAACCGTGCGGTGGTCGAACAAATCGCACGCATATCCCATCGCCCCGAACACCGCGCCTGACTGGTCCTCCTGGGAATCCAGCGAAAGGTCCACCTTGGTCGATCGGACCGATCGCTCCACCGGTTCCAGCTGTAATCCCGGAAGGCGTTGCGCGATGCTGCGGTCGCGCCGCTGATGGTTCAGCATGACCTGGAACAGCGGGTTGCGTGACGGGTCGCGCTCGGGCTGCAATGCCTCGACCAGTTGCTCGAACGGCAGTTCCTGATGCGCCTGCGCTTGCAGCACGGATTCGCGAGCGCGGGCCAGCACCGCATCGAACGCCAAGCTGCCGTCGATCTCGGTACGCATGACCTGCGTGTTGACGAAGAAGCCGACCACACCCTCGGTCTCGACGCGGTTGCGGTTGGCCACCGGCACGCCAACGCGCAAGTCACGCTGGCCGGTGTAGCGGTAGAGCAGCACCTGGAAGGCCGCCAGCAGCACGGTAAAGAGCGTCGTCTCCGCGCGGCGGGCCACGGTACGCAGCTTCGCCGACAGCTCGGCATCGAGCGAGAACGAAACGGCGCCGCCGCGATGGCTGGGCACCGCAGGACGCGACCGGTCGGTGGGCAGTTCGAGTACGACGGTCCCATCGTCGGCCAGGTGCGACTTCCAGTAGCGCAGTTGCCGTTCCAGCTCACCGGCTTCGAGCCACTGCTTCTGCCACGCCGCGTAGTCGGCGTACTGAATCGGCAGCGGCGGCAGCTGTGCCGGCTGGCCGCTGACGAAGCCGGCGTAGAGCAGGGCGAATTCGTCGATGACCACGTTCATGGACCAGCCGTCGGAGACGATATGGTGCATCGTGACAAGAAGGACGTGATCGTCGTCGGCCAATCGCAACAGGCGCACACGCAGCAGCGGTCCCTGTTCGAGGTCGAAGGGGGCTTGCGCTTCAGCGTCGACCAGGGATTGCACGGCCGCGTCGCGCTGCGCCGTATCGATGTCGCGCAGATCGCTGACGGCGAGCGGCAGGGAAGCAGGCGGATGGATGCGTTGCACCGCCTGCTCGCCGTCATGATGGAAGGTGGTGCGCAGGCTCTCGTGCCGCGCCACCAGGGCATCGAAGGTCCGCTGCAGCGCCGAGTGATCGAGCGAGCCGCGTAGCCGCACGGCGCGCGGGATGTTGTACGCGGCGCTGTTGCGGTTCCATTGCCACAGGAACCATATCCGTTGCTGGGCCCAGGACAACGGAATCGGACCGCTGCGATCGGCCCGCGCCGGCGCGCGATCCACCGTTGCTATGGAGGGCGAAGCGGCGTTCTGATTCGCGGCTATCGCTGCTGCAAGGTCGCCCAGTACCGGGTTTGCAAATACCTGCTTGGGCAGCAGTTTATGGCCGGCTTTCTTCAGGCGGGCGATCAGCTTCAACGACAGAATCGAATCGCCACCCAGTTCGAAGAAGTTGTCGGTGGCACCGACGCGTTCGACGCTCAGGACCTCTTGCCAGACTTGCGCGAGCAAGGTTTCGTTCTCGTTGCGCGGGGCGACGTAGCCTTGGGTTTCCCATACCGGCGCGGGCAGGGCGCGACGGTCGAGCTTGCCGTTCGGCGTGACCGGGAGCCGGTCCAGCGCGATGATCTGCGCAGGAATCATGTGGTCCGGCAGTTGTGCCTTGAGCCGGGATTTCAGCGTCGCGGTGTCCGTGCCGTGCAGCACGCAGTAGGCCACCAGCCGTTCGTCATGGATGACCACGGCCGCGTCCTTGACACCAATCTGCGACCGCAGCAGATGCGCGATCTCGCCCAACTCGACGCGATAGCCGCGGATCTTGACCTGCCCGTCCTGGCGGCCGACGTATTCGATGCGACCTTCGGCGTCCTGCCTGACGCGGTCGCCGGTGCAGTACATGCGTTTGCCGGAGACGAAGGGATCGGGCACGAAGCGCTCGGCCGTCAGTCCCGGCCGCCCAAGGTAGCCGCGCGCGAGCTGCGGCCCGGCGATATAGAGTTCGCCGACGATACCGGCCGGCACCGGGTTCAGGTCCGCGTCGAGCACATAGACGCGAGAACCGGGCAACGGCGTGCCGGTGGGCAACTGCCGCTCGGGCAAGGTCACGGCTTCATGCGTCAGCACACCGACGGTCGTCTCCGTCGGGCCGTAATGGTTGAACAGCCGACAGTGCGGCTTCAAGTCACGCACCATGTGCGCCAACTCGGCCGAGGTCGTCTCGCCACCGAGAATCAACGCCTGCTCGGGCAGCACGTCGGCAGGTTGGCGGGCTTGCAGCAGTCCGCGCAGATGGCTCGGTACGATCTTGAGGACGCCAACGCCGTGCCGGGCCATGTACTGAGCAAACCGATCGGGATCGAAGCCGCGCTCGCGCGAAATCAGATGCAAGGTCCGGCCGCTGCAAAGGGCGCCGAACAGCACGGTATGACCGAGGTCGGCGGCCGTGGTCGAGATCATTGCCATCGAGGCGTCGGCAGGCAACTGCAGCCGGTGCAGCACGCCAGAGACGTAATGAGCCAATGCATCGTGGCTGACCAGCACGCCCTTGGGGGTGCCGGTCGAGCCGGAGGTGTAGATCAGGTAAGCGGCCTGGCCCTGAAGCAACGAGACCGAAGGCGCATCGGCCACCGGCCCTACCGAGGCCGGATCGATGCAATCGAAGCCGGGCAGGGCGCCGACCACAACGCCAGCCCCGGCATCGTCCAGCAGCTGCCGCAACCGTTCGGCAGGTTGCGCGGGATCGAGCGGCACGCAAACCGCCCCGGCCTTCAGAATGCCAAGCAACCCAACCACAAAGCCGCACGAACGCTCGACGCAAAGCCCGACCCGCGTCTCGCGCCCAACGCCGCGTTCGACCAGCGCGGCTGCGATCCCATTAGCCAGCTGATCGGTCTCGCCGCGCGTCAGCGTCTGATCCTCATAGCGCAGCGCGATGGCCGAAGGATCGGCGATAACGCTGCGCCGCCAGGAGGCCAGGACATCCGGCAGCGCTCCCTCGAGCGGTTCAGCCACCAGCACGCCGCCGTGCCCCGGAAGCCCGATCTGCCCAAGGCATTGGTCGGGATCGGCGAGCATACGCTGCAGCGCCTGTTCCATCCGGCCCAGCAATGCCGTGATGTCCCGGTCCGCGAAGCGATCGCGCTGGTAGGCAAGCGTCAGATGCAGGCACTCGTCCATCGCCGCGATCAGGCTCAGCGGATAGTTATTGCGGCCGCTGATCACGAACTCGCCGCGGTCCTCATTGGCACCGGCGCGCAGCAGGCGGATATCGATTTCTCCCTGCCTTTGCTTCAGCGCCGCATCGACGGGGTAGTTCTCGAACACCAGGATGCCGTCGAACAACGCGCCGCCTTCGCCCTGCCGTGCCAGACGCTGGATGTCCGGCAGCGGCATATGCTCGTGCTGCTGGTTTTCCACCGCCTGCTGCTGAATGGCGCGCCACCATTGGCGGACCGACAGGTCGCTGGGCAGACGGACGCGCAGCGGGATCGTGTTGATGAACAGGCCGACCATCGATTCGATTCCGGGGAAATCGCCGGAACGACCCGATACCGTGGTCCCGAACACCACGTCAGCACTGCCGCTGTGTCGCGCCAGCACCCAGGCCCACAGTCCCTGCACCAGCGTATTGACGGTGACGCCCGCTTGCCGCGCCAGCGTGCGCGCGGTTTCGCTAAGGGCCGGCGACAGCGACAGCTTCTGCTCCGCATAGCCGGATCGGCCCGCCTCCGGTGCACCGGTCGGCAGCGGCGTCGGCACTTCCACATCGCCTAGCGTCTGCTGCCAATAGCTGGTCGACGCCGCCTTGTCGCGCTGGCCCAGCCACTGAAGATAGGCGCTGAAGGGACGCGGCGCCGTGGCGGGCAGCGGCTGGCCGCGACGCAGCGCCAGATAGGACTGCAGTACGTCGCTCAGCACCATGCCGACGCTCCAGCCGTCCATCGCGACATGGTGGAAGGACCAGGCCAGCCACCAGCGCCGGGCTTCGACCTGGACCAGGCAGAGCCGAAGATCGGCGGCTCGGCGGAAGGGGAACCCCTCTTGCCGCTGAGCGCTGAGCCTGGCTTCCAACTGCCGGCGCTGCTCGTCCGCCGGCAGATTGCGCCAATCGATCTGCTCCAGTTGAACGGGCCGCCGCTTGTACGCGATCTGCAGCGGCACGTCGCTCTCGCCCCAGATAAAGTCGCTGCGCAGCGCCTGGTGCCGATCGGCGGTCCATTGCCAGGCACGGACGAAGTCATCGATCGCCAGTTCGCCGCGAATATCGAATACGCGCTGATAGTGATAGGGGTCGCCGTCGCCGCGTTCCAGTGCGTGGAACAGGACGCCCTGCTGCAATGCGGTCAGTGCCGCAATGCTCTCGATGTCCTGTTTGCGTCGTTCGGTGGCAGTCGTCATGGTCGGATTCAAAGGCAGGAAGGCGGTTCAGAGCTCGGTTCAGAGCACGTTATCGAGCAGCGCATCGAGCGATGCCTGGTCGATCTGGACATTGACCAGATCGGATGGCGTGATGCCGTGGTTGTCGTGACAGAGACAGTGCTCGATAACGGCTTCCAGTTCGCGGCGGAGCGCATCGCCCAATCGATCGACGGTGGCGGGCTCGAACTGCTTGCTGCTGTAGCCGAGTCTCAGCACCAGCTCGGCGCCGAAGACCTGGCCATTGATGGTCAGCGCGTTGCCGAGCGGGGCTTGCGCATCGCGGCTGGCGCCGCTGGGCTCGTTTGCCAGCGCAAAGTCGGCGTCCTCGCCCGCGGCCTGGTCGAATTGCCCCAGATAGTTGAAGGTGATGCGCGGCTCAGGGCGACGGGCCAGTTCGGATCCGATCTCGGCCGGTCCCAGATAGCGCAACAGGCCATAGCCGATGCCGTTGTCCGGGATCGCCCGCAAGGCCTCCTTGACCTGCTTGATGGTGTCGCCGATATCGGGGGAGACGGGCAGCAGCACGGGGAAGACCGTGGTGAACCAACCGACCGTGCGGCTGATGTCGACCGAATCCGAGAGCGCTTCCCGGCCATGACTCTCCAAGTGGATCGCAACCCGCGGCCGTTGCGTCCATGTGCCAACGGCACGGGCGACGGCGGTCAGCAGCAGGTCGTTGATGCGAGTCCGATAGGCGGCGTGGGCCTGTTGCAATAGTTGCGTGGTCCTCGCCGCGTCCAGGCGGATCGTGTGCTGCCGCCCATCGATGGCGAGCGCCGGCGTGTCGTGATCGGGTTCCAGCACGTGCACGTCAGGCTGCGTCAACCAGTAGTGCGCCTGCTGCCGCATGGCGTCGCCATTGGCGTGCGCCGCCAAGGTCTGCACCCACGTCTTGTACGACGCCGTCTTCGGCGGAAGTGCGATGGGCATGCCTTGCCGTGCGAGACGATACGCTTGCTGCAGATCCTCCATCAGGATGCGCCATGACACCCCATCGACCACCAGATGATGAACCGCGAGCAGCAGCCGCTCGCTGCCATCAGGCAGTCGCAGGTGCAGCGCGCGCAGCAACGGCCCCTGTTCGAGGTTCAGACTTCGTTGGGCATCGCTGCAACGGTCTGCCACCGCGTCGATGTCAGCCACGTCCTCGTGCCACAACAGTGGATGATCGTCCGAATCGGCGTAATGCTGCTGCCATTGTCCCCCGGACTGCCGATAGCGCAGGCGCAAGGCATCGTGATGGGCGACGAGGGCCTGAAGCGCCTGGCGTAGCGCTGGCCGGTCGATCGGCGCAAGGGGCTTCAGCAGTACCGACTGGTTCCAATGATGGCGGTTCGGCACTGGCGATTCGAAGAACCATCGTTGAATCGGCAGCAGCGGTACGTTTCCCGTGGGTTTGGCTTCGATGGGCCGGTTCGTATCTTCGCGCGTCGCCGCCCGGGCGAGAGCCTGCACGGTCTGATGCAGGAACAGGTCCTTGGGCGTGAAGCGCAGGCCATGGCGACGCGCCTTGCTGACCGCCTGGATCGACAGAATCGAATCGCCGCCAAGTTCGAAGAAGTTGTCCGTGATGCCGACACGCTCGACGCCCAGCACCTCCTGCCAGACCTGGGCCAGCCTGGCTTCGGACTCGTTGCTCGGGGCGACGTAGCCCTGCGCTTCCCACACAGGCTCGGGGAGCGCCCGGCGATCGAGCTTGCCGTTCGAGGTGACCGGAAGCTGGTTCAGGGACATGATCTGCGCGGGCACCATGTAGGGCGGCAGGACGCTCTCGAGATGCGCGCTCAGTCGCGCAGCGACCTCCACCTCGCCGTGGGCCGGCACGACGTAGGCAATCAACTGTTTGCCGCTTGGTCCATCATGGGTCACGACCACCGCTTCCCGCACGGTGGCATGCGCGCGCAAGCGTGCCTCGATCTCGCCCAGTTCGATGCGATAGCCGCGGATCTTGACCTGATGGTCGAGCCGGCCGACGTACTCGATGCTGCCGTCGCGGCAGCGCCGGACCAGATCGCCGGTGCGGTACATGCGGGCGCCCGGCGTGAAGGGGTCCGGCACGAAGCGCTCGGCCGTCAGTCCTGGCCGCCCGACATAGCCGCGCGCCAGGCCAAGGCCACCGATATAGAGTTCGCCGGCCACGCCGACCGGCACCGGATTGAGGTCACCGTCCAGCACGTAAGCGGTGCGGTCGCCAACTGGTCGGCCGATCGGCACATAGGCGCTCGGGCAGCCGGTGTCGTGCTGTCCGACCCAGGCCAGCGGCGTGACCACGGCTTCGGTGGGTCCATAGCCGTTGATCAGCGTGCCGACCCGGAACTTCTGCTTGATGCGGGCGAACGCCTCGCGCGACATCGCTTCGCCGCCGAAGGACAGCAGGCGCAGCGGCACCGGCTCGGTGGCCGCTTCGGCCAGCCGTTGCAGGTAGGCTGGCGGGAAGCCGGCATTGGTGACCCCTTCGCGAGCGATCACATCGAGGGTCTGCTCGGCGCTCCACAAGGAGTCGTTGCGCAGCACCAGCTGGGCGCCGGCGATCAGCGGCACCAGCCAGCGTTCGTGGGCACCATCGAAGTTGAACGACAGGAAGTGCAGTTCGCGGTCATCCGGCCCCATGCCGTATTGCTCGACGGTGGCATGGCAGTGCATCGCCAGGGGGCCGTGTTCGACGGCGACGCCCTTGGGCGTGCCGGTGGAACCGGAGGTGTAGATCAGGTAGGCGAGTTGGCGGGGATCGACTTGAGGCAAGTGCGCCGCTTTCGGTTCGCCAATGTCTTCCATAACGACGATGGGCAAGGTGGTCGCGACACGGCCGGCCAGGGCTCTGGAGGTCAGCACCAGCTTGACGTTGGCATCCTGCAGCAATTGCTCGATGCGCGCGGCTGGCAGTTCGGGGTCCATCGGCAGGTAGGCGGCGCCCGCTTTCAGCGTGGCGAGCAGCCGCACGATCAGGTCGGGGCTGCGGTCGAGTACTACGCCGACGACGGTTTCCGGACCGACACCTGCCGCGTGCAAGGCGTAGGCAAGGCGGGTAGCGTCACCGTCGAGCTCGCCGTAGCTGACGGCACGCTCGTCGCAGCGCACCGCAATGGCGTCGGGCCGCTGGGCCGCCTGACGAGCGATGGCGAGGTGGACCGGCTCAGCGGCGGAGAAGCGCCGATCGGCGGTATTCCAGTCGCTCAGCTGTTGTTGCTCGTCGTTGCGCAGCAGCGGAATCGCGGCGATGGCGATGGCCGGCTCATCGGTCACGCAACGCAGCACGCCGACGTAGTGCTGCTGCAAACGCTCGATGGTGTCGTGCTCGAACAGGTCGGCGGCATAGCCGAACACGCCGCTGACGACGCCGTGTTCGTCCTCCTGCGTATCGAGTGCGAGATCGACCTTGGCCGCGTTGGCGGTACGTTCGACCTTCTCCAGCACCAGCCCCGGCAAGCGGTCCAGTGCACGCAGATCGCGCCGCTGATGGTTCAGCATGACCTGGAACAACGGGTTGTGCGACAAATTGCGCTCGGGCTGCAACGCCTCGACCAGTTGCTCGAACGGCAGTTCCTGATGCGCCTGCGCTTGCAGCACGGATTCGCGAGCGCGGGCCAGCACCGCATCGAACGCCATGCTGCCGTCGATTTCGGTGCGCAAGACCTGCGTGTTGACGAAGAAGCCGACCACACCCTCGGTCTCGACGCGGTTGCGGTTGGCCACCGGCACGCCGACGCGCAAGTCGCGCTGGCCAGTGTAACGGTAGAGCAGCACCTGGAAGGCCGCCAGCAGCACGGCGAACAGCGTGGTGTCGGAACGACGCGCCAACGTCCTGAGTTTGGTCGACAGCTCGGCATCGAGCGAGAACGAGACGGCGCCGCCGCGATGGCTGGGCACCGCGGGGCGCGGCCGGTCGGTCGGCAGTTCGAGTACGACGGTGCCATCGTCGGCCAGATGCGTTTTCCAGTAGCGCAGTTGCCGTTCCAGCTCACCGGCTTCGAGCCACTGCTTCTGCCACGCCGCGTAGTCGGCGTACTGAATCGGCAGCGGAGGCAGCTGTGCCGGCTGGCCGCTGACGAAGCCGGCATAGAGCCGGGCGAATTCGTCGATGACCACGTTCATGGACCAGCCGTCGGAGACGATAT
>JAPSLC010000001.1 GCA_031181345.1 Cupriavidus sp.
TCGTCTGCGAGGACAACAAATATGGCATCTCGGTCGAGAAGTCGGCTTCGACGTCGGTCGACAGCAATGCGGTCCGCGCCGCCGGCTACGGGATACCCGGCGTACTGGTGGATACCAACGATGCGGTCGCAGTGTTCCGCGCGGCCGGCGTCGCGGTCGCGCGGGCGCGGCGCGGCGAAGGGCCCACGCTGATCGAGGTCAAGACCGACCGCTACCTGGGCCACTTCCAGGGCGATCCGGAAACCTACCGGCCGAAGAACGAGGCGCAGACGCTGCGCCGGAACGATCCGATCGACCGGCTCGGCAAGCAGCTGCGCGAGCAAGGCCTGCTCGATGACGAGGCCGATGCCGCGCTGCGCCGGCAGATCGTCGAGCGCGTCGATGCCGCCTACACGTTCGGCCGCGAAAGCCCCTACCCCGCCCCGGAAGAAGCGCTGCAGCACGTGTTCGCGTGAGGGCGGCAACCAGGCTGGCCACACCGATCGCACGCTGCCCGCAATGACAGGACCAGGAGACAACCAGATGCAACCCAACGACACCAACCCAGCCGCCGTGGCGACGCAGCCCGAGCGCAAACTGACCATGGCGCAAGCCATCGCCGAGGCCATCGGCCAGGAGATGGAGCGCGACCCGAGCGTCTTCGTGATGGGCGAGGACATCGGCAAGTACGGCGGCATCTTCAGCGCCACCACAGGGCTGCTGGACCGCTTCGGCCCCGAGCGGATCATGGACACGCCGATCTCGGAAACGGCGTTCATGGGCGCGGCGATCGGCGCCGCCGCCGAGGGGCTGCGCCCGATCGCCGAGCTGATGTTCGTCGACTTCTTCGGCGTCTGCTTCGACCAGATCTACAACCATCTGGCCAAGAACACGTACATGTCCGGCGGCCGCGTCAAGCTGCCGGCCGTGGTGATGACCGGCATCGGCGGCGGCTACAACGACGCCGCGCAGCACTCGCAATGCCTCTACAGCACCTTCGCGCATATGCCGGGCATGAAGGTCGTGGTGCCGTCGAACGCCTACGACGCCAAGGGCCTGATGATCGAGGCGATCCGCGACGACAACCCGGTGGTGTTCTGCTACCACAAGGGGATCATGGGCCTGTCGTGGATGTCGTACTTCGAAGGCAGCACCACGGCAGTCCCCACCGAGGCCTACACGATCCCGTTCGGCAAGGCTCGCGTGGTGCGCGAGGGCCGCGACGTGACCATCGTCACGCTGAGCCAGATGGTGCAGAAGTCCGTGCTCGCAGCCGAGCGGCTGGCGGCGGAAGGCATCGACGTCGAGGTGGTCGACCTGCGCACGCTGGTGCCGCTGGACAAGCAGACCGTGCTCGAGTCCGTGGCCAGGACCGGCCGCCTGCTGATCGCCGACGAGGACTATCTGAGCTACGGGCTGTCCGGCGAGATCGCCGCGATCGTGGCCGAGCATCTCGACACGCTGTCGATGAAGGCGCCGGTTCGCCGCCTGGCCGTGCCCGACGTGCCGATTCCCTTCAGCCGTCCTCTCGAGAACTTCGTGATCCCGCAAGTGGACACGATCGCCGCCAGCGTCCGCGCGCTGATGCAATCCACCCCCGAACTGAAGCGAGAAGCAAAGAGAGAAGCAGCATGACCGACGTAACGATGGCAGACGACGTGTGGGCCGATGTCGAGGAAGGCACCGAGGCCCTGTTGCAGGACTGGCAGGTCAATGTCGGCGACAGCGTCGCCGAAGGACAGACGCTGGTGGTGGCCGAGCTGGTGAAGACCACGCACGAGATCGTCGCGCCGGTGGCCGGCCGCATCACCGAGATCCTGGTGCAGTCGCAGGACACCTTCGCGCGCGGCGCCGTGCTGGCGCGCATCGAGGAGTAGATCATGGCCGAAGCCTCACTGACGCTGGCGGCGGAGGACGGAACCGCCGCGCCCGCGTCCCCGCCCGGGCCCGCGCCCGCGCGGCAGGCCATTCCCCTGACCGGCATGCGCGGCGCGATCGCGCGCGGCATGACGGCCGCCTGGCAGATCCCGCGTGTCGCGCATTCGCTCGAAGTCGATGTCAGTGCCGTCGAAGCGCGGCGCACAAAGCTGCAGGCCGAGCTGGGCGACAGCATCAAGGTCACGCTGACCGCCTATCTGCTGCGTGCCGCCGCGCTGACGCTGCGGGCCCATCCGCGGCTGAACGCGCGCGTCACCGACAAGGAGATCGAGCTGATGCCCGACGTCAATATCGGGCTCGCCGTCAGTCTCGACGACGGCCTGGTGGTACCGGTGCTGCGCGAGGTCGATCGCAAGTCGGTCCAGGAGATCGCCCGCGAGGCGCGCACGCTGGCCGAGGGCGCGCGCAGCGGCACGCTGGGCCCGGGCGCCTACCAGCGCGGCACCTTCACCATCAGCAATCTTGGCATGACCGAGGTCGAACGCTTCACGCCGATCCTGCACGCGCCGCAGGCGGCGATTCTCGGCGTCACGCGGGTGATCCGCCGCGCGGTGGTCAAGGACGACTGGATCAGCATCGCGCCGATGATGGGCCTGCATCTGGTGTTCGACCATCGCGCCGTCGACGGCTACCCGGCCGCGGCGTTTCTCGGCGACCTGAAGCGGCGCCTCGAATCCGCGGAAGACTTGTGATGGCCGCGCTCGCCCCGACCCTCGTCACCGCGACGCCGCACGCCGAGCAGGCCTGGAACGCACGGCAGTTGGCCGAGCCGGTCACCGAGCCGCGCCTGCGGCTGTGGACCTATCGCGCGCCCGGCGTGGTGTTCGGCTGCTCGCAGCGGGCGCTGCACGAGCGCACCGCGTTGGCCGACCGTGCGGTCGTGCGCGGCTCCGGCGGCGGCGCGGTGCTGACCGGACCGTGGATGCTGTCGGCCTCGATCGTGCTGCCGCCCGACCACGCGCTGCTGTCGAGCGGGCCGATCGGCAGCTACCGATGGCTCGGCGTGCTGCATGCGGGCCTGCTGCGCGACATGGGAATCGCAGCGTTCGCGCTGCCGCCCGAGCAGGCGCGCAGCCACCAGGCCGATGCGGCGCTGGACTGGGCCTGCTATGGCGGCCTGTCGCCCTGGGAAGTCGTGGTGGACGCGCGCAAGATCGTCGGCCTCGCGCAACTGCGCCGGCGCACCGGCGTGCTGCTGACCTCGGGCACGCTGATCGCGCCGCCCGACTGGCGCCTGCTGTGCGAAGCGCTCGGGCAGCCGGCCGGCCTGGGCGACGCGCTCGCCGATCGCACCACCTCGTGCGAGACCGAGCTGGGCGCGCCGGTGATCGCGGAGGTGCTGGCCGACCGCCTGCACCACATGCTGACCGACGTGCTCGGCAGCGTGGCGGCCAACGACCTCGACGCCGTGCCGCGCGCATCCGTGCGCGCGCCGATGCGGCCGCGCGGTGCCCCGGCGCCGCCGGGCTAGCGCGACGTCGCCACACGACTCGCCCCAGAACCATACCGATATCCCACCGAAGGAGACGACAAATGCAAGACGACATCCAGCAAGCGGATGCCGCCGCGCCCGCGGCCGGCATGCGCATCGTGGCCAAGACCCAGCCGGTGACCCGGCGCGGCTTTCTGCGCGGCACGGGCCTGGCCGCCATCGGCGTCGCGGTGATCTCGCCGGGCGCACTGGCCAAACCCGCCCGCGAGGCGCTGGTCACCGACCTGAAGGCGCTGGGCACGCCGACCGCGCGCACGCTGCTGGCGATGGCGCGCGACATCTTCCCGCACGACCGCTTCGCCGATCGCTACTACGTGCAGGCCATCGCGCCGCTCGATCAGGCCGCCGCCAAGGACAGGAACGTCCGCGCGCTGTTGCAGCGAGGCGCGCGCGAGCTCGACGCGGCCGCGCAGCGCAAGCACGGCAAACCCTATGCCGAGCTGCAGGACGAGGCCGATCGCGTCGCGCTGCTCAAGGCCATCGAGACCACGCCCTTCTTCGAGAAGGTACGCGGCGAGATGGTGACCAGCCTCTACGACAACAAGGCGGTGTGGCCGCTGCTCGGCTATGAGGGCTCGTCCTGGGAGAAGGGCGGCTACGCCAACCGCGGCTTCAACGACATCGACTGGATCTGATCCGCGCACGCGGATCGCAGGGCTGCACAGACAGCATCGCGGACGGCGCCGCGGACAGTACCGCAGGCCCCGATACAACACTGGAGACAAACATGGCAACACGGATCGACCTGAACGACCGCGATGCGGTCGTCATCATCGGCTCGGGCGCGGGCGGCGCCACGCTGGCCAACGAACTGGCGCAGCGCGGCATCGGCAAGATCGTGATCCTCGAGGCCGGCAAGCACTACACGCAGGCCGACTTCGAGAACGACGAATGGGCGATGTTCCGCAAGATCTCGTGGCTCGACAAGCGGATCTCGGCAGGCGGCTGGCACCACACCAGGACCTATCCGAACCTCCCGGCGTGGATCGTCAAGGCGGTCGGCGGCTCGACCATCCACTGGTCCGGCGTCGCGCTGCGCTTCCAGCCGCATGACTTCCGCACGCGGCAGATCTACGGCCAGGTCGAAGGCGCCAACGTGCTGGACTGGCCGATCACCTACGAGGAACTGGCGCCCTACTACGACAAGGCCGAGAAGAAGATGGGCGTGACCGGCAGCGCGGCCAGCGGCCAGCCGCCGATGCCCGAGAGCAACCAGTACAAGGTAGTCGCGGCCGGCGCGCGCAAGATCGGCTATCGCAAGATCGTGCGGCCCGTGGCGTCCAATTCCACGCCCTACGACGGCCGTCCGGCGTGCCAGCAGGCCGGCTTCTGCATGCAGGGCTGCAAGATCGGCGCCAAATGGTCGGCGCTCTACACCGAGATCCCGAAGGCGCTGGCGACCGGCCGCGTCGAGCTGCGGCCCGAAAGCATGGTGCTGCAGGTCCAGCACGACAAGTCCGGCAAGGTAAACGGCGTGCTGTATGCCGACAGCAAGGGCCGCAAGCATCTGCAGAAGGCGCGCGTGGTCTGCGTCGCGGGCAACTCGATCGAATCGCCGCGGCTGCTGCTGAACTCGGCGTCCAGCCTGTTCCCGAACGGGCTGGCCAACTCCTCGGGACAGGTGGGCCGCAACTACATGAACCATGCGACCGCGGCGGCGGTGGCGATCCATCGCAAGCCGGTCTATATGTACCGCGGCTTCGATATCGGCGCGGTGGTCGCCGACGAGGTCGCGCTCAATACGAAGCGCGGCTTCAACGGCGGCTACTATCTGGAAGGGCTGGCGCTGGGCCTGCCCTATACGGCGGCCTTCATGAAGCCCGGCGGCTGGGGACGCGACGTGACCTCGGCACTGGAGCAGTACGACCATATGACGGCGATCTGGGTCTGCGGCGAGGACATGGCGCGCGAGCAGAACACCATCACGCTGCACCCGACCGAGAAGGACCAGTACGGCCTGCCGATCCCGATCGTGACCAAGACCTACCACCGCAACGACGAAGCCATCGCGGCGCACGGGCTGCAACAGTTCCGCAAGCTGTCCGAGGCGGTCGGCGCGACGCGGGTCATCGATATGCCGGCGTATCCCGCCAGTCACAATATGGGCACCAACCGGATGAGCGCCAACGCCCGCGACGGCGTAGTCAATCGCTGGGGTCAGGCGCACGACGTCAAGAACCTGTTCGTCTCGGACGGCAGCCAGTTCACCTCGAGCTCCGCCGCCAACCCGACGCTGACCATCGTAGCGCTGGCCATCCGCCAGGCCGAATATCTGGCCGGCGCGCTGCGCAAGGGCGAGGTCTGAGCCCGGGCTTGTCGGGATTGAAGTCCGCCCCGAGGCTGGTGTAAGGTCGTCGCGCCTGGGAAGGCGTTGGCTTTTCCCGCCGCCATGACGGGACTCCCTCTCCCGCCCCTGCGGGAGAGGGGCCGGGGAGAGGGCAAAGGCGACCCACTGTACCGACACCGCCCGCCACCCCGCCTATATTGGATAACAGCACCCACACAACAACACAAAAGCGTCGCCCGTCCTCACGGCAAGGCGCAGCGAAGGAGACCCTGTGATCAGTGCCAAGCAAGCCGCCCACCGGCATGCCCATGTCGAGCAGGTGCTGACGCTCGCCAGCCAGGCCGATCCGGAGCGGCCGCCGCTCAGCGAGATCGAGCGCTCGTGGATCCGCTGCGTGAACGAATACGGCATGGACCCCGGCCGGCGCATGCCCGCGCATATCGTGGAAGCGGGACGGCTGCGCGAGCACAAGGATCAGATCGAGGACTTCCTCGGCGTGGCCCGCACCGGCATGGAGCAGCTGTACAAGCGCATGTCCTCGCTCGGCTACGTGCTGCTGCTGACCGATTCGCACGGCATCGCGGTCGACTTCATCGGCAACGACCAGTGGGATCGCGAGCTCAAGAGCTCCGGGCTCTATCTCGGCGCGGACTGGAGCGAGCGCCAGGCCGGCACCTGCGCGGTGGGCACCTGCATCGTCGAGCAGCATGCGGTCACCTGCCATCAGACCGACCACTTCGATGTCTCGCATATCAGCCTGACCTGCAACAGCGCGCCGCTGTTCGACCCCACCGGCGGCTTTCTCGGCGTGCTCGACGTATCGGCGCTGACCTCGCCCGGTCCGCGCGAGAGCCAGCATCTGGCGCTGCAGATGACGGCGATGTACGCGCAGATGATCGAGGACGCCAATTTCCTGCGCTACTTCCGCGACCGCTGGATCCTGCGGCTGGGCGCGACCTGGTCGCTGGTCGACGTCAGCGGCGAGATCATGGTGGCCTTCGACGCCGACGGCATCGTCTGCGGCATCAACAGCGGCGCGCGCCGCGCACTGCGGGCCGCAGACCATGGCCCGGTGATCGGACGCCCGCTGACGATGCTGTTCCGCGAGAGCATGAGCGACCTGTGGCGGATCGCACGCGCCGGCATGTCGTCGGACCGCGCCACGCTGCGCACGCATGGCGACGAGGTCTACTACGCCAGCGCGATCGCGCCGCGCGTGATGCCGCACCGCATCGCCACACCGGCGGCGCCCGAGCCGGGCGACACTGCCGCGCTCGATGCGCTGGGCGCCGACGACGCGCAGATGCAGCGGTTGATCACGCAGGCCAGGCGCCTCGCCAACAAGCCGCTCAATGTGCTGATCCACGGCGAGACGGGCACCGGCAAGGAGGTCCTGGCCAAGGCGCTGCACCAGAGCAGCAACCGGCGCGAGCACGCCTTCATCGCGGTCAATTGCGCCGCCATTCCCGAGACGCTGATCGAGAGCGAGCTGTTCGGCTATACCGCGGGCACCTTCACCGGCGCGCGCGGCAAGGGCATGCGGGGCCTGATCGCGCAGAGCGATGGCGGAACGCTGTTCCTGGACGAGATCGGCGACATGCCGCTGCATCTGCAAAGCCGGCTGCTGCGCGTGCTGTCCGAGCGCGAGGTCACGCCGCTCGGCGCACAGCGTCCGGTCGCGGTCGACCTGCGCGTGGTCGCGGCCTCGCACCGCGACCTGCGGCAGCTGATCGCCGAGGGGCGCTTTCGCGAGGACCTGTATTACCGGCTGTGCGGCGCCACGCTGTATCTGCCGACCTTGCGCGAGCGCCAGGACAAGGCCTATCTGATCGAGCGCATCTGCCAGGAGGAAGCGGCCCAGCTGCAGATCGACGCCACGCTGTCGAGCGAGGCGTGGCGTGCGATGCTGGCCTACGACTGGCCCGGCAATGTGCGCCAGCTGTGCAATGTGCTGCGCTTCGCGCTGGCGATGAGCGACGGCGGCCATATCGATCTGGGCGATCTGCCGCCGGAGGTGACCGACGCCGGCACGGCCACCGCGCTACGCGCGTTGCCCGCACCGGACCCCGCCGGCTCGCCGGTCCCCGACGATCCGAAGGCGCGCCAGTTGCTCGCCGCGCTGCAGGCGCACCACTGGAACGTGACCGAGGTGGCCGCGGCCTGCGGCATCTCGCGGGCGACGGTCTACCGGCAGATGGAGCGTTTCGGCATCGTCGCACCGAACCGGCGCTAGGCTGCCCCAAGGCGGCCGCCAGGGCCAACGCTGCGACGCGAGGCGGCTGGCATGGCCGCCGGGACCGACGTACCATCGCTGCATCGACCGATCCTGCCGACGTTGCCGACCCTTCCGACGCTACCGCCATGCCCCTGCCCGCCGAACGCCTGAACGAATATCTGGACTTCGCCCACCGCCTGGCCGACGCGGCCGCGGCGCAAAGCCTGCCGCTGTTCCGCACCCATGCCGAGGTGCAGGACAAGGGCGGCCGGCGCTTCGACCCCGTCACCGCCGCCGACCAGGCGGCCGAAACCGCGATGCGCGAGCTGATCGCGGCCACCTATCCCGACCATGGCATTCATGGCGAGGAACACGAGCGCATCGAGGGCACGTCGCCGCTGACCTGGGTGCTGGACCCGATCGATGGCACGCGCGCCTTCATCACCGGCTTGCCGCTGTGGGGCACGCTGATCGCGCTGAACGACGGTGACCGGCCCGTGCTGGGGGTGATGGACCAGCCGTTCACCGGCGAGCGCTTCGTCGGCACCTGCGATGCCGCCTGGCTCGGCAAGACGCCGCTGCGCACGCGGCCGTGCGCGAGCCTGGCCGAGGCCAAGCTGATGTGCACCACGCCGGAGATGTTCGGCGACGAGCCCGAATGGAAGGCGTTCCGCTGCGTGGCCGACCGCTCGCGGCTGCTGCGCTATGGCGGCGACTGCTACGCCTATTGCATGGTGGCCGCGGGGCATGTCGATGCGGTGGTCGAGGCCGGCCTGCAGCCCTACGACGTGCAGGCCTTGATCCCGATCGTCGAAGGCGCGGGCGGCATCGTCACCAGTTGGACGGGGGACGATCCGCAGCATGGCGGCCGCGTGGTGGCCTGCGGCGATCGCCGCCTGCATGCGGAGATCCTGGCGGCGCTGGCGGAATAGCACGAGGAATGGCCGGATCGCGCCGGCATCGGCGAGCAACCCGGCCGCAGATCTCCCGTCGCGGCGCGGCGCCGGTTATGATGCGCGATTATCGAACGATCGCTGCCGCCCGTGTTCCGGGCCTCTTCCGTATGGACGCCACCCGTTCCACCGCCGCTTCCGCAACTTCCGCCCCTGCTGCGCCCGAAGCCGCGCGCGCCGACGCCGCCCCGCTGCGTCCGGCCCCGGCGCGTCCCGACCAGCTGGACCAGTACGCGGGCGATCCCAATTTCATGCTGTCGCTGGCCCGCGGCCTGCACGTGCTCGAAGCGTTCTCCGAGCGCAAGCGGCCGCTGACGATTTCACAGATCGCGCAGCGCACGCAGCTGTCGCGCGCCTCGGTGCGGCGCTGCCTCTATACCTTGCAGCGGCTGGGCTATGTCAGCCAGGAAGACGGCCGCTTCGCGCTGCGCCCGCGCGTGCTGCATCTCGGCCACGCCTACTTCTCTTCGACCGCCCTGGTCGCGCAGGCACAGCCGATCCTGGACCGGCTCAGCGCGGCGGTCGGCGAGACCTCGGCGCTGGCGATCCTGGAAGACACCGACATCCTGTATCTGGCCCGCTGCGAGGTGCGCCGCATGCTGTCGCACGCGCTCGGCATGGGCAGCCGGCTGCCGGCCTTCTGCACATCGATCGGCCGCATGCTGCTGGCCCATCTGGACGAGCCGGCGCGCGATGCGTACTTCGAGCGCGCCGAGTTGCGGCCGCGCACGCTGCAGACCAAGGTATCGCGCACCGAGCTGGAAGCCTGCTTCGAGCAGGCCCGCACGCACGGCTATGTGATCGTCGACGAAGAGCTGGAGCTCGATCTGCGCGCGCTCGCGGTGCCGGTGCATGCGGAATCGGGCGAGGTCGTGGCGGGCATCAGCGTCAGCGTGCGGCCCACGCAAGTCGGCGAAGCGGAGATGCTTGCCCGCATGCTGCCCCGCATGCGCGAGGCGGCCATGGAAATGAGCAGGCTGATTGCGGCGTGATGGCCAGGCGTCGATCGAACGCGGCGTCGATTGAACGCGGCGTCAATCAAGCCGCGTGCCGCTGTCGCCTCGCCACAACGACAAGCGACATGCAGCGGCAATATCGGGCCGCTTGTTTGAAGCGAATCATGTCGCAATGCTCACAATCGTGACGCTTTAAAGCGCGATGCGCGTCGCCGCCATCACTCCTCGGAATTGGACGGAAAAAAGTCGCGGAATTCAATGCATCGCGTTGCGATATACATTGCTAAAATCACCGTCCAACAAGTCCGAACCCGAAAGACTCTTGCCAAAAAAGAGACTACCGCAACACCAATATGACTTTCGATGACATCTCGCTTGGCGCAATCGTGGCGGATATGCGCATGGCAGAGAGACCCCTGATGCCCGCCGAACAGGCCTATCTCGCCGAACTGCGTCAGCGGATTGCAGCCGGCTCCGAGAATTTGTGGGCGATCCTGGAAGACGCCGGCATGCCATCGAACGGTGGCCGCCTGTCCGGCGATGTGATGCTCGCACTCACGATGGTGGCGCAAAGCAAGCCGCAATAAAGACAAGGCGCGACGTTGCCGCCGCGCCTGTCATCCCCGCGAATGCGGGGACCCAGTGGCTTCTAAAGACGCTGGATTCCCGCTTTCGCGGGAACGACACGAAAATCCGCAATACGTTTGCGCGGATTCGAGGCGGGCTCGGCCGGCGCCTTTTCTTCAGCCGCGATGGGCCAATTCCAGCGCGAATACCAGCCGCTGCAGCGTATTTTCCAGCCGCCCATCCGGATTGACGAAGGCACAGCCGAAATGATGAATCGCGCTGTCGTCGCGGCCCACCAGCCAATGTCCCACCACCTGCAGATCCAGATCGAGCTTGCCGAGTTCGCGGAAATCGAGCCGGGCGCGCGCCAGGCGCGTACCGACCGGCAGCTGCGCATCGCCGACCGTGCGCGAGCGCAGGCCCACTCCCGATAGCGACAGATCCGAGATATCGAGCTTGACCACGGTACCGTCGTCGAGCCGCCCCTCGCAGCCATAGCCGCGCGTCACCAGCGTGCGCGCGCGGAAATGCCGGCGGCGCTGGAAGTGATAGAGCTTGTCCGGGAACGGGGCCTTGAACGCCGGGCCGCCCTGATATTGCACTGGCTCCGGCTGGCCGATGGTGAAGTTGACCGGCACGCCGCGCAGCGAAGCCGAGATCGCGTTTTCCTCGGCCTCCAGCACCGCGCGCGCTTCCTCTTCGGTCCGGCACCAATCGAAGATGAAGGTCCGGCTGCCCGGATCGACGTGCAGCACCGAGGAAACCGTCTCGCGGCCGCGGCCGGAACGCACGTTCAGCGTGCATTTCTGCCAGGCCAGATCGCGCAGCACCGTGCCGATCTGCGAGGCATGGGTCAGGCGGTACTGTTCGTCGGATGCGGCGTCCGATGGGGCGTCCGTTGGGGCGTCGGACGCGACGGCGGCCTCGGGCTGGTCGATGGACTCGTGGGGACTCATGAAATCACGCGGGCGGGTGCGGGGATCCAAATGCGGGCGAAGGGGACTCTAGTACAGAATCGGCATCCCCGGCGCAAAACTTGAGCCCGACTTAGGGGGGGTTGTCCCGGTCCGGCTCGCGCAAGGCAAAGGCCCGGCGACAGCGATGTTCGGCGCCCTGCCGCTGCAGGCGGCTCTCGAACAGCACAAAGCGCCGCGCCGCATAGGGCGGACACGCCAATTCCCGTTGCGCGGCGACCCATTCGCGCAGCAGCGGCTCCGGCACGTGCGGGGCGCAGCGCGCCAGGGTCAGGTGCGGATGAAAAGGGCGCGTGTCCGGCTCGACGCCGGCATCGCCCAGCGCCAGGTCGATCGCGCCATGCAGGGCCAGCAGCGGTTCCGAGGGTGCGATGCCCGCCCACAGGATCCCGCCGCGCCGGCCGAAGCGGCCGACCCCGGCGACGCGCACCGGTACTGAAGCGGAGGCGATCGTGCCCAGCGCCTCCTCGATCGCCGCAGCGCGCTCGTCTTCCACTTCGCCAACGAAGCGCAGCGTCAGATGGACCTGCGCGGCCGGCGCCGGACGGACGCCGCGCTCGCGCGGCAGCGTCGCCAGCAGCGACGCCGCGAGCGCGGGCGGAGTTTCCAGGGCAACGAACAGCCGCGGCATAACGGGGCGAAGCGTTATGGGTGGTGTTACGCCGCCACCGCCAGCGCGTCGCGCAACAGCGGCAGATGCGGCGCCGCGGCCGTGCCTTCCAGCCGCAGCAGAGCCTGCTTGCGATTGGTACCGCCGGCATAGCCGGTCAATGCGCCCCTGGCGCCGAGCACGCGATGGCAGGGCACGATCACCGAGATCGGGTTGCGGCCCACCGCACTGCCGACGGCGCGCGCATGGCCGGGCGGCAGGCCCAGTCCCAGCGCCAGCTGGCCATAGCTGATGGTCTGGCCGTAGGGGATCTCGCCCAGCGCCTGCCAGACCTGCTGCTGGAAGGCGCTGCCGGCCAGGCGCAGCGGCACGGTGAAACGCTGGCGCGCGCCGTCGAAGTATTCGGCCAGCTCTTGCGCCGCCTGTTCCAGCAGCCGCGCATGGCGCGCATCGCCGGCGCCGCCGTCGAACGGTCCGGGGGGATGGTATTTCTGGCCCGAAAAGAACACGCCGGTCAGATGGCCGTCTTCGGCGCGCAACAGCACGTCGCCGAGCGGGCCCGACATCGAACGATAGTGAATCATGTTGGCTGCTCCTGTAGTTGAGGGCGGCGCGCTCGGCGTGGTTCGGCCTGCTTGCCGGCGGCTTCGCTCACGGCTGCGGCGGCGGCACGCTGCGTCGCGCGCTCGCGCTCGCGGCGGTCCTGCATGTCCTGGTACTCGCGCCACAGATGCATGGCCGCGTAGGCGCGCCACGGCGCCCATTGCGCGGCGTGCCGCAGCATCTCGCCGTTGCGCTCGATGCCCAGCACCTTGCGCAGCGCATAGTCGGTGGCCGGGAACGCATCCGGCCAGCCCAGCGCGCGCATCGCAATGTATTGCGCGGTCCAGTCGCCCACGCCGTCGATGGCGCACAGGGCCGCCACAGTGTGGGCGGGCTCCACGCCCGGCTCCAGCGACAACCTGCCTTCGACCACGGCGGTGGCGATCGCATGGATGGCACGGGCCTTGGCCAGCGGCACGCCCAGCGCATTGAGTTCGGCCGCTGGCACTGCGGCCAGCGTGGCCGCGCCCGGAAAACAGGCGCGCAATCCGTCCATCGGCACGGCCAGCGGCACGCCATGGGCCTGGACCAGCCGATGCAGCATGGCGCGGGCCTGGGCCAGCGAGACGACCTGGCCGAGCACGGCGCGCACCGCAATCTCGAAGCCGTCGACCGTGCCCGGCAGGCGCATGCCCGGCATGTCCGCGGCCAATGTGCCCAGATGGCGGTCGACCACATCGGGCCGGCAGCCCAGGTCGCACAGGCGCCGGACCTTGCCCAGCACTTGCGGAATGACATGCGCCAGCGAACCGGACAGCGTCACGCGCAGCACGTGGCGCTGCGGGGCCAGCGCGAGACGTATCCAGCCGCTGTGCAGGCGTCCGCCGACTTCGATGGCGACGGTGCGTCCGTATTCGCCGCCATGGGCATCGGGCCAGATCTGCTCGACGCCCTGCACCGCGCGGGCGCCGAGAAACTGCATCAGCGCAGCCCACGCCAGCGGCGGACGGTAGCCGAGCTCGAACACCAGGCGGTCGGCCGGCATGCCCGCGGCGCGCTTGCGCATCGCGGTGGGTGCCAGCCCGTAGCGGGTCTTGAGCACGTCGTTGAAACGGCGTACGCTGCCGAAGCCGGCCGCCAGCGCCACTTCGGTGACGGGCAGCGCGGTATCGGTCAGCAGCCGCTTGGCCAGCAGCAGGCGCTGCGTCTGCGCGTAGTCGACCAGCGAGACGCCGAACTGCGCGGTAAACAGCCGCCGCAGATGCCGCTCGGTGACGCCGATGCGCGCGGCCAGTTCGGGCACGCCGGCATCGGCCAGAAAGCCCTCGTCGATCAGCGTCGCCGCTGCCTGCGCCAGCCGGCCGGACAGCTCCGCGATCCCATGGCCCGGCGCGAGCTCGGGCCGGCAGCGCAGGCAGGGGCGATAGCCATGCTTCTCGGCCGCGGCCGCGGTGGCGAAGAAACTGCAGTTCTCGCGCTTGGGCGTGCGCACCGCGCAGACCGGCCGGCAGTAGATGCCGGTCGACGACACGGCGACGAAAAAGCGCCCGTCGAAGCGGCGGTCGTGCGAGACCACGGCGCGGTAGCAGGTGTCGGGATCGAGTTCCATGGCTGCATGCTACCGCTTTCCGGTCGAGCGACCAGCCGGATTCGGACATGCGAGTCCGGCTGCGTACGGCCTGGCGTACGGCCGGGGGTACGGCCGGGGGTACGGCCGGCGTACGGCCTGCGCGGCCGGCTCAGCGGGCCTTGGTCCGCCGCCCCCGCCACTGGCGCGCCGCGATGACGAAGGCCTCGATCAGCGCGGCGGTCGGCGCGCGCGACAGCGCCGAGGGCCGCGCCAGCACGCCGACCTCGCGATGGATGGGCCGGCCCGGCAACGGCTCGGCTTGCACGTTCGGGCATTGCGCCAGCGGCAGCAGGTCGGCCGGTACGATCGCGCAGCCCAGCCCCTGGTCGACCATCTGCAGGATCACCGCCGGCTCGTCGAGCTCCATGCCTTCGTCGACGCGCAGCCGATGGCGCTTCAGATAGCGGTCGACCAGATGCCCGCCGGCCGAGTGCCGGTTGTAGCGGATAAAGGGCAGCGCGGCCAGCATCGCCTTCAGCTCGCGCGGCGCGCCGCGCGGCGCGATGGCGACGAAGGGCTCGCTCAGCAAGGGCAGCCATTTGAGCTCGGCCGGGATGCCGAGCCGGGGCTTGATCATCACCGCGATCTCGAGCTCGCGCGCGTCGACCTGCGTCAGCAATTGCGTCGACATGCCGGGCACGATGTTGACGTGGGTCTTCGGATAATCGGCGCGAAAGCGCTGCATCGCCTTGGGCAGCAGCGTCGATTGCACCGTCGATACCGCGCCCAGGTCGATCGGCGTCAGCGCGGGGGCGGCATGCGCCTGCCCCTTCATCGACTCGTAGAGCTCGACGAAGCGGACCGCCTCGGGCAGCAGCTTGCGGCCCTGCTCGCTCAGGGCCACCGATTTGCCGGTGCGATCGAACAGCGCGCAGCCCAGGTCCTCTTCCAGCCGCCGGATCTGCGTGCTGACCGCCGACTGCGTCAGCGACAGCCGCGCCGCGGCGGCGGAAAACGAAGCCGTCTCGGCGGCGACCAGGAAAGTGCGGAAGTAGCGGATCATGGCGAAAACATCATCGAAGACTTCGCATCGAAAACTTCGCATCGAAAACTTCGCATCAAAAACTTCGATACTCAGCGCCAAAATGATTCGCTTCATATCGCGACTTGTGCTGAGTAGAATTTCCGGGACCATACCACGACAGCGCCACGACAGCGCCGCGCCGCAGCCCGGCGCTCCCTTTTTCCGGAAAGCAGAAAGGCCCCCACATGCAAACCATTCCCCTGTTCCACCTGGCGTTTCCCGTGCACGATCTGGCCGAGGCCCGGCGCTTCTACGGCGAACTGCTCGGCTGCCCCGAGGGCCGCAGCTCCGACAGCTGGGTCGATTTCAATTTCTACGGCCATCAAGTGGTGGCGCACCTGTCGCCCGAGGAGACCGGGCATCGCTCGACCAGCGCGGTCGATGGCGACGACGTGCCGGTGCGCCATTTCGGCGCGATCCTGTCGATGGAGCAATGGGAGGCGCTGGCCGACAAGCTGCGCGCGGCCAACGTCAAGTTCGTGATCGAGCCGCATGTGCGGTTCAAGGGCCAGGTCGGCGAACAGGCCACGATGTTCTTCCTCGACCCGTCGGGCAATGCGCTTGAATTCAAGGCCTTCGGCGATATCAGCCAGGTGTTCGCCAAGTAGGACTGCCGCCTCGCTGCCGCGCACAGGCGCTACAACGACAAGCCGCCCAGATGGTCCGCCAGCAGATCGATAAAGGCCCGCGTCTTGGCCGGAATCGCGCGGGCCGCGGGCCATACCGCCTGCACCGGGATCGGCGGCGCCTCGAAGGGGTCGAGCACGGTGACCAGGCGCCGCTGGTCGAGCAGAGACCGCACCTGCCATAGCGGGCCGAAGCCGATGCCAAGGCCCTGCGCCACGGCCTCGTTGACCGCCGCCGTGCTGCCTGCACGGAATCTTCCGCCGACCGGGAAACGGCGCAGCTTGCCATCGACCATGAACGGCCAGCGTGCGTCATTGCCCTCGCCGCTGCGCACGACGCAGCGATGCGCGGCCAGTTCGCGCGGATGCTGCGGCACGCCGCGCCTTGCCACATAGCTGCGCGAGCAGAAGGCCACGCGCCGCAGCATCGCCAGCCGGCGCGCCTTCAGGTTGTCGTCCGTCACCTCGCCGATCCGCACCGCAAGGTCCAGCCCTTCGGCGCGCAGGTCCATGAAGGCGTCGCTGACCGCGAGGTCCACTTCCACCTTCGGATGCCGCGCCATGTAGCGCGCGACCACCGGCACGATATACGCCGGTGCGAACAGGACCGGCGCGCTGACCCGCAGGGTCCCGGATACCGACGCGCTCAGGCTCGACGCGGCATCCCACGCCTCGCTCAACTCCGCCATGGCCGGCGCGACGCGATGCCGGAACGCCTCGCCGGCCTCGGTCAGCTGGCAGCTGCGGGTGGTTCGCTGCACCAGCTGCACACCCAGGCTGCGCTCGAGCAGCGCCAGCGAACGGCTGACCGATTGCAGCGAGCGGCCCAGATGCCGGGCGGCCTTGCTCAGGCTGCCCTGCTCGGCAATGGCGAGGAAGGTCAGGATGTCGGATACGCGGTCCATCGGCGCTCCACGTTGGGATTCGAAGATCGTTGCCGCCATTCTCTCAGTTTGTGGAAGAGAGCATCATCGGGCGTCCGTATTCTCATCCTTCGCGGGACTCTCTATCGTGTCCGGGTCATCCACCACGAACGAGGAAACGCACCGTGACATCCATCGCGACAGCAACGTATCCCCCTGAATCCGCCGCAGCGCGACGCGTGCTGGTCGTCGGCGCCGCCGGACGGTTTGCCGGCCTGGTTCCGCAGGCGCTGCGGGACAAGGGCGTGACCGTGCGCGGACTGGTCCGCGACGCACGGCGCTCGGCCCTCGCGCTTGCCAACGGCGTCGACGAGGTCGCGGTCGCCGACCTGCGCTCGCCGCAGACGCTGGCGGCCGCGCTGGAGGGCGTCGACGGCGTCTTCTACATCGGTCCCGCCTTCGCGCCGGACGAAGCGCAGCTGGGCGTCAACATGGTCGCCGCGGCGCGGCGCGCCCGCGTACGGCGCTTCGTCTTTTCATCGGTGATCCAGCCGACCGACGTATCGCTGGCCAATCACGCCAGCAAGATTCCGGTCGAACAGGCGCTGTTCGATTCGGGCCTGCAGTTCACCGTGCTGCAGCCCGCGAATTTCTACCAGAACCTGCACGGCGCGTGGGCGGGCGTAGCGGCCCACGGCGTATTCGCCGAGCCATACCCGGTCGACGTGCCGGTGGCTCGCGTCGACTATCGCGATGTGGCCGAGGTTGCCGCGACGGCGCTCACTACCGATCGGTTGGCGCACGGCTGCTTCGAGCTGGCCGGCGAGGCGGGACTGACGCGCACGCAGATCGCCGCGATGATGAGCGAGGCGCTGGGACGCACCATCGCCGCCGCCGAGGTCGATTTCGACCGATGGGCGGCGCGCCTGCCGCTCGACTACAGCGCGGCCCAGTGGGACCTGCTGCGCAAGATCCACGAACACTACGCAGCCCATGGATTGCGCGCCAATACGCCGGTGCTGCAGGCGATCCTGGGCCGGCCGCCGAGGTCGATGCAGGCGTTCCTCCGCGAGCTTGCCCAGAGCACGCCCGCGGCGGCGTAAGCAGCCGGCAACGACGCGCACGCGTCTCGCCTGGCGGTCCCTGATTTCGGGACACCTTCCGCTTGCCGGGTGATCCCAAGGACTGTATATTTGTACAGTCCTTGATCGCCACGGAGGTAAGCATGTCAATCGCACGAGCCGGCAGCAAAAACGAGGCCCTGCGTCTGCTGGCCGCCCGTGAGGTTCTGGCGCTGGAGCTGGACTATGAAACGGGTTGGCAGGACGCCGTCGAACTGGGCCGGCTGGGGGAAAAACGCGGCATTCGCGTCCAGTACCGCGGCCAGGAAAGCATCGCGGTGCGCTCGCACGAGGCCCTGATCGAAGGGCTCGCCAAACCCAAGACCACCTTCCGTCAGCGCAATCTTTATTGCCTGTTCGATCTCGGCGCCATTCCGGACCAGGAACTGCATGAGCTGGAAGCGCGCGCCACCCGCCTGGGCGACTACATCCTGGCTGGCCATCTGCTGCGCGAGGTCGATGCCTTCTGGCATTGAGGCATTGAGGCATTGAGGCATTGGGGCAGCGCGGCTGCGACACCGTGTCGCAGCAGCAGGGATATCGCCAAAACCATCGCTTTACCCGAAGATCCACCAAATACTTTCGTGAGGTTTTCGAAAGAAAGCGGTATCCGGGCAACGCACGATGGTGCCCCCGATCGCAGGCAGGGTTGACCACGCGCCAGTCCCAGCGAGCGAAACACATCAGGCCAAAACACAACAGGAGACTCGCGACACCATGTCAGCCAACCTGTACGACGCCAAGGAACCGCTGCTGCGCTGTCTGCAAGAAAATCTGGCCGGTTGGCATTCGGCCCTCGACCACGTTCTGTCGCAGTCCGGCATCTCGACGACGGAATGGCATCTGCTGCAACATCTCGCACACCGGCAGCGCACCGAACCGGATCGCATCACGGCGGCTTGCGCCCTGCCCTGGCTCGAAGCCGAGGAAGTCGAGGCGATGGTCCGCAGCCTGTCGGACCAGGGATGGCTCGAACAGCAGCCGAACCCAGATGCGGCGCAGCCGGTCCCGGTGATCCGCTCGAGCGCCAGCCATCGCATGGACAAGCTGGGTCAGGCCATCAAGGCGCTGCAATCGGTCTGGGTTTCGCCGCTGAGCCTGGAAGAGCGCGGCATGATGATCACCTATCTGACCAAGATGCAACGCCAGCTCGAGCGGTTGGCGCTACGCAACTCGGCGAACTGCGGCAGCCTGACGCGGGGCGCCCCGGATCGTCGGGTGCTGATCCGCTGAGTCCCCGGCCGCTGCCCGCTATGCGCCGGTGCTGGCGCTGAGAATGGCGCGATATTGCGGCCACATTGCGCGGGGTTGAGGGCAGACCGCATCGCGCGGCAGCTGCAACAAGGTCAGGCCTGACCGTCCCCCTCCGCTTCCGACCGTTCCCAACGACGCTTCCATCAGCTGGCCCCCGGCCGGCGCCTGAGCAAACCAGTCCGACATCGCCACGCGACGTTCGTTGACGCCGACGGCCGGCATGACATCGCTCGACGGTTCGAGCGCGCCCGGCCCCTGTCGCGCCGGCACCGCGGCCGCATCGATCCGCCAGCCCGCCGAGCATGCGGTTTCGCTGAGCCAGCTGGCGCGCACCATCCCGGCCTCGTCGAGCACCAGCACGGCCTTCTGCGCGGTACGCGCGAGCCAGCGCCGCGCGGCGTGCAGCAGCGGCACCTGCAGTTGCGTGGCGAAGGCCATCAGCACGTCGCCATCGACATGGCGGGCCAGGCCGAGATGGCAGGCAGCCGCGGGCATCGTCAGCCGCGCCGCAAAGCTGTAGGCACGCGCCGCCGGGCTGTCGTCATCGGCCAGCGCATACAAGCTCCGTTGCCGGCATTCGAAGGCATCGGTATCCGCATGCTCGCCGCGCATCGCGTAGCAGGCGAGCAGCCATGCCTGGACGAAGCGGGCGTCGGACGGACTCAGCGCGGTCCGCTGCAGCAGCGTCCAGCCACCGGTGCCGGTTCGGTACAGCACGCCGTCGACGTCGCCGAGATCCGCCGCCTGGACCGACACGATCGGATCGCGGCGACCCAGAATGGCCGCCGCCCCCAGCGCCAGCGCACCCACGTCCAGCGGGGCGGTCGGCGGCGCTGCGCAGGCCGCGCGCAGCGCGGCGATGATCGGAAAGCATGGCGGACGAGGCGGCTCGTCCGTGCTCCATCCCAAATGCGGAGCCCAGCCGGGCGCGCCGGCAGCCGGGTGTGCAACCCCGGATGCCGTGCCGGCAAGGCGGACGCGTTGAAGCTGTTTCATGCTCGAACCCTTCGCGTCCGATTCCGCCTCAATCGCGCAGCAGCTGCTTGGCGATGATCATCTGCTGGATCTGCGTGGTGCCTTCGTACAGGCGCAGCAGACGGACGTCGCGGTAGAAGCGTTCGGCCTTGTACTCGGCGATATAGCCGGCGCCGCCGTGGATCTGCACCGCGCGATCGGCCACGCGGCCGACCATCTCGGTACAGAACATCTTGACGCACGAGGCCAGCATGCTCACTTCGGGATCGCTCTTGCCCGGCTCCTTGGCGTCGTAGCGCTGCGCGCAATCGCGCACCATCGACAGGCCGGCGTAGAGCTCGGCCTGGCTGTCGGCCAGCATGCCCTGGATCAGCTGGAATTCGCCGATCGGACGGCCGAACTGCTTGCGGTCCTTGGCGTAGGCCACCGCATCGGTCAGCAGGCGGTGCGCCATGCCGCAGGCCAGCGCCGAGATATGCAGGCGGCCGCGGTCGAGCACCTTCATCGCGGTCTTGAAGCCCACGCCCGGCACGCCGCCGATGATGTTGGCGGCCGGCACGCGCACGTTCTCCAGCACCACGTCGCAAGTCTTGGTGCCGCGCTGGCCCATCTTCTTGTCGGGCTTGCCGAGCGAGATGCCCGGTGTGTCGGCCGGCACGATGAACGCCGAGATGCCCGACGCGCCCGGGCCGCCGGTGCGCGCCATCAGCGTGAAGGCACCCGCGCGCGGCGCATTGGTGATGAAGCGCTTGGTGCCGTTGATCACATAGTGATCGCCGTCCAGTTCGGCCCTGGTCTGCAGCGAGGCGGCATCGGAACCCGCGTTCGGCTCGGTCAGCGCAAACGAGATGACCAGCTCGCCGCTGGCGATACGCGGCAGGTAGTTCTGCTTCTGCTCCTCGGTGCCATCCATCAGGATGCCCTGCGAGCCGATGCCGACGTTGGTGCCGAACACCGAGCGGAAGGCCAGCGCGGTATGACCGAGGTCGTAGACGACATCGCACTCCTGCGACATCGACAGGCCGATGCCGCCGTAGTTTTCAGGGATCGAGATGCCGAACAGGCCCATCTCCTTCATGTCGGCCACGATATCGGCCGGCACATCGTCCGTTTCCTCGAGGATGTCCTCGGCGGGCTTCAGGCGCTCTTCGATGAAGCGCTGCACCGAGGCGCGCAGCAACGAAAACGATTCGGTGTCCAGGGTCATGGCGATCTCCGTGGGAATGCAGGGGGAGCAAGGATGGCAGCCCGGGCCGGCAGTGGTCCGGGCGGGACCGGCGGGCTCGGCAATGCGGGCGGATGGCCGTCATGGTACGCCGCCCCCGGATTTTGACAATCCACGCCAGCTTGGACAGAATGGACAGCCATATTTGACAATCCCCGGCGAGCGCCGCCATCCGGCGCGCCGTCTCCCCCTACCGCAGTCTTGCCCGTCTTCCCATGATGGATCTGAACGCCCTACGCCTGTTCGTCGATATCGTCGACGCCGGCAACCTGTCCGCCGCCGCGCGCAAGCTGAAGATGACGCGCGCCAACGTCAGCTACCGGCTCAAGGCGCTGGAGGAAGAGCTCGGCGTGCAACTGCTGCGCCGGACCACGCGCCATGTCGAGCCGACCCCGGTGGGTGCCGGGCTCTACGAGCACGGCCGCAACATCCTGGCCGAGGTGGCGGCGGCCGACGCGCTGATCAGCAATATGGGCAAGACGCTGCAGGGCCATGTGCGGCTGTCGGTGCCGACCGGTCTCGGGCACGCGCTGCTGTCGCCGCTGCTGGTGCAGTTCAAGCACCGCTATCCGGACATCACGCTCGATGTGGTGTTCGACAACCGCATCCACAACCTGGTCTCCGAAGACGTCGAGGTCGCGCTGCGGATCATCTCGACGCCGCCCGATTCGGTGGTCGCCACCGAGATCGGCGAGGTCGACTGGGTGGTCTGCGCCTCGCCGGCCTATCTGGCCGCCCAGCGGGCGCCCCAATCGCTTGCCGACCTGCAGCGTCATGCGATCGTCTGCGCCTCGCCGGTCGGGCAGAAGCTGAAGGCCTTCGGCACACGCGCCGGCGAGGACGAGCGCGAACAGGTCGCGCTGGAACCCACGCTGAGCTCCGAGAACTTTGCCTTCCTGAAGGAGGCCGTGCTGGGCGACGTCGGCATCGGCATCTTCCCGCTCTACGCGATCGGGCGCGAGCTCGCCGCCGGCCTCTTGAGGCCGGTATTGCGGGACTACCGCATCAGCGTCTTCGGCAGCCGGCTCTATATGCTGACCCTGCCGAACCGCTACCAGACCATGGCGACGCGCTGCCTGCTGACCTTCCTGAAGGGGGAGTTGCAGGCGATCTGGCCGCGTCTGGGCGCGATGCCGCAGTAATCGTCCTCGCGGCGCGAGGGAGCGAGCCCGTCAACCATCAGTCCGGCCCGCCCGTCGACGCGCGCTCGATCACGCGAAAACCCACATCGACGATGCGCGGCTCCACCTGCAAGCCCTTGCACTTGTCCAGGATCAGCCGCGCGGCAGTCGAGCCGATATGCGCGGCATCGACCTGGACCGTGGTCAGCGACGGCGCCATATGCGCGGACGCCTCGGCATCGCCGAAGCCGCAGACCGCCAGATCCTCGGGCACGCGCAAGCCTCGCGCCTGCGCTTCGACCAGCACGCCCTGCGCCAGCTGGTCGGAGCTGCAGCAGATCGCCTGCAGGCGCGGCTCCTTCTCCAGCAGCTCGGCCAGTGCGCGCCGTCCCAACGGAAGGTTGCTGGGCGCCGGCACGACGGCGGTCGGCACCGGTCGGCCGAAGGTCGACACGAAGGCCTCCGAACGGATCCGCGCCCGGCGATCGTCGCCGGTGGCGATGCCCACGCGCTGCCAGCCCTTCGCGAGGAAATAGCCGGCGACCGCGCTGCCGACCTTGACGTGCGAAAAGCCGACCGCCATGTCGACCGGCCGGTCGCTGAGTTCCCAGGTCTCGACGACCGGAATGCCCGACTGCCGCAGCCGCTCCCGCGCCGCCTCCGACTGGATCAGCCCGGTGACGACGATGCCGTCCGGACGCCGGCCGATCATCGCGTTGAGCAGCGCCTCCTCGCGCGAATCGTCATAACTGCTCTGTCCCAGGATCAGGTGGTAGCCGGCCGCCTCGAGCGTCTCGGTCAACGCCTTGATGGTCGGCAGGAACTGGGTCACGCCGATGTCCGGCACGACCGCGGCCACCATCAGGCTGCGCCGCGACTTCAATCCGCCGGCGATCAGGTTGGGGATATAGCCGACCGCCTCGGCCGCCTGCTGCACGCGCGCGATGGTCTTGGCCGACACCATGCCTGGATTGCTCAGCGCGCGAGACGCGGTGATCAGCGACACGCCGGCCTCGCGGGCGACGTCATGCAGGGTCACGGACTTGTTCTGGGCTTTGGTGGCGGCCACGTCGGGGTCTCGGATCAAGGCAACGGTAGGGCAACGGACAGGCGACTTCGGGAAAGCCAGTAGCCGGCATCGCGGCGAAGCGCGTTGACAGCGACGATATGACAACGTTAGCATTTCGCCGAAACGTGCCCGTCCCTGTCACGCCGCATCGCAACATTGCTGTGCATGGCGCCCGACATTGTAACGGGCTTGTTTTGATGCTGAAATGACAACGTTGTCATTTCAGCATGACAAGAATGACTTGCCGCCGCACGGAGACCGCCCCATGACCTTCGCCGCCGACCGGATTGCCTGGATCCGCCTGTCCAGCTGCTATCTGCCGCTGGCCACCCCGATCAGCGACGCCAAGGTGCTGACCGGCCGCCAGAAACCGATGACCGAGGTCGCCATCCTGTTCGCCGAGATCGCGACCGCGGATGGCCGCGAGGGCCTGGGCTTCAGCTATTCGAAGCGCGCCGGCGGCCCCGGGCAGTACGCCCATGCCTGCGAGCTGGCGCCGACGCTGCTGGGCGAAGACCCCAGCGATATCGCGCGGCTGTGGGACAAGCTGTGCTGGGCCGGCGCCTCGGTCGGGCGCAGCGGCATGGCGACGCAGGCGATCGGCGCCTTCGACGTCGCGCTGTGGGACCTGAAGGCCCGGCGCGCGGGCCTGTCGCTGGCCAAGCTGCTCGGCGCGCAACGCGATGCCGTGCGCTGCTACAACACCTCGGGCGGCTTCCTGCATACGCCGCTGGACCAACTACTGATCAACGCCGCGGCCTCGGTCGAGCGCGGCATTGGCGGCATCAAGCTCAAGGTCGGCCAGCCGGACGGCGCGCGCGACCTCGAACGCGTCGGCGCGGTGCGCAAGCACCTGGGCGATGCCGTGCCGCTGATGGTCGACGCCAACCAGCAGTGGGACCGCCCCACCGCGCAGCGCATGTGCCGGACGCTGGAGCCGTTCAACCTGGTCTGGATCGAGGAACCGCTGGACGCCTACGACCACGAGGGCCATGCCGCGTTGGCCGCGCAGTTCGATACGCCGATCGCCACCGGCGAGATGCTGACCAGCGCGGCCGAGCACTGGGACCTGATCCGCCATCGCGCCGCCGACTACCTGATGCCCGACGCGCCGCGCGTAGGCGGCATCACGCCCTTCCTGAAGGTCGCCGCGCTGGCCGAGCACGCCGGGCTGATGCTGGCCCCGCATTTCGCGATGGAGCTGCACATCCACCTGGCGGCGGCGTATCCGCGCGAGCCCTGGGTCGAGCATTTCGACTGGCTCGAGCCGCTGTTCAACGAGCGGCTCGACATCCGCGATGGCCGCATCGTGGTGCCGACGCGGCCGGGGCTGGGCGTATCGATCAGCGAGCAGGCGCGCGCCTGGACTCGCGCGCAAACGGAATTCGGAGCGCGCCCGTAAGGGCGGGCCGCCAACGACAAACAGGCCGGCGCCAAGACTGGCCGATGCACGACAAGCCAAGACCAACCCTCAAGGAGACCCTCATGAAACGCCTGATCGCCACGCTGGCCCTCGGCCTTGCCGCCACGCTGTCCGCCCACGCCGCCTGGCCCGACAAGCCGGTCACGATGGTGGTGCCCTTCCCCGCCGGCGGCTCGACCGACGTGATCGCGCGCATCGTCGGCGCCAAGCTGCAGGAACAGACGGGCGCCAGCTTCGTGGTCGAAAACAAGCCCGGCGCGGCGGGCGCGATCGGCGCCAGCTTCGTCAAGCGCGCGGCGGCGGACGGCTATACGTTGTTGGTCTCCTCGCTCGGGCCGCTGGTCATCGCGCCGCATCTGATCAAGAGCACGCCCTACGATCCGGACCGCGACCTCGACTACATCTCGGTGGCGGTGCAGGCGCCGAACATCCTGGCGGTGCCGGCGAACTCGCGCTTCCAGACGCTGCAGGAAGTCGTGACCTACCTCAAGGCCAACCCCGGCAAGCTGACCTTCGCCTCGGCCGGCAACGGCACCAGCGACCATCTGACCGCCGAGCTGTTCTGGCAGCAGACCGGCACCAGCGGCACGCATGTCCCCTACAAGGGCGGCGCGCCGGCGATGAACGACCTGATCGGCGGGCAGGTCGATGCGACCTTCATGAACATCAATACCGCGATGCCGCACGTCAAGGCCGGCAAGATCCGCGCGCTGGCGATCACCAGCACGCAGCGCTCGCCGGTGCTGCCGTCGGTGCCGACCATGGATGAGGCGGGGATCAAGAATCTGGTTGTCTATTCGTGGCAAGCCGTGGCGGCGCCCAGGGGCCTGCCCGCCGACATCCGCGAGCGGCTGCACAAGGGCATCGTCGCCGGGCTGAACGATTCGGCCATCAAGAACAAGCTGCTCGAAGTCGGCTTCGAGATCGTCGGCAACACGCCCGAACAGTTCACCCGCTTCCAGGCCTCGGAGTCCGCCCGCTGGAAGCGCGTCATCGAAACCGGAAAGATCACCGCCGACTGACGGCGGCACAGGAGAAACGCTCATGATGCAAACGGCGAGCCGCAGCCCCGGCCAACCGCTCTATATCCGCATGCACGAGGCCGACAACGTCGCCATCGTCGCCAACGACGGCGGCCTGCCGGCCGGCACCGCGTTCCCGTGCGGGCTGCAACTGGTCGAGAACGTGCCGCAGGGCCACAAGGTCGCGCTGGTCGATCTCGACGAGGGCGCACCGGTGCTGCGCTACAACGTCGTCATCGGCTACACGGTCAAGCCGCTGCCGCGCGGCAGCTGGGTCAACGAGCGCGTGCTGCGGATGCCGTCCGCGCCCAAACTCGACGCGCTGCCGATCGCCAATCGCGTGCCGCCCGCGCTGCCGCCGCTGGAGGGCTACACCTTCCAGGGCTATCGCAATGCCGACGGCTCGGTCGGCACGCGCAACATCCTGGCGATCACGACCACGGTGCAGTGCGTGGCCGGCGTGGTCGACTTCGCCGTACGCCAAATCAAGACCGAGCTGCTGCCGCGCTATCCGAACGTCGACGACGTGGTCGCGCTCGAACACGGCTATGGCTGCGGCGTGGCCATCGACGCGCCCGATGCCATCATTCCAATCCGCACCATCCGCAACCTCGCGCTCAATCCCAATTTCGGCGGCGAAGTGATGATCGTCAGCCTGGGCTGCGAGAAGCTGCAGCCGACGCGACTGATCGAGGCCGGCACGATCCCGCTGCAGGTCGAGGGCGGCGCGCCCGATGTGGTGTGCCTGCAGGACGAGCGCCATGTCGGCTTCGGCTCGATGATCGATTCGATCCTGGAGACAGCCGAGCGCCATCTGCAACGCCTGAACGCGCGCCGGCGGGAGACATGCCCGGCGTCGGAACTGGTCGTCGGCGTGCAGTGCGGGGGCAGCGACGCGTTCTCGGGCGTCACCGCCAACCCCGCGGTCGGCTTCGCCACCGACCTGCTGGTGCGCGCCGGCGCCACCGTGATGTTCTCCGAGGTCACCGAGGTGCGCGACGGCATCGACCAGCTGACCGCGCGCGCGGCCACGCCCGACGTCGCGCAGGCGATGATCGAACAGATGGCCTGGTACGACAACTATCTGAGGAAGGGCCGCGTCGACCGCAGCGCCAACACCACGCCGGGCAACAAGAAGGGCGGCCTGTCGAACATCGTCGAGAAGGCAATGGGCTCGATCGTCAAGTCAGGCACCGGGCCGATCCACGGCGTGGTGGCTCCCGGCGAGAAGGCCAGGCACAAGGGCCTGCTCTATGCAGCGACGCCCGCCAGCGACTTCATCTGCGGAACGCTGCAGCTGGCCGCCGGCATGAACCTGCATGTGTTCACCACCGGGCGGGGCACGCCGTACGGATTGGCCGAAGTTCCTGTGATCAAGGTCGCCACGCGCAGCGACCTGGCGCGCCGCTGGCACGACCTGATGGACATCGACGCCGGCAAGATCGCGACTGGCGAGGCCACCATCGAAGAGGTAGGCTGGCAGCTGTTCCACACGATGCTGGAGATCGCCAGCGGCCGAAAGTCGTATGCCGAGCAGTGGAAGCTGCAGAATTCGCTGGTGCTGTTCAATCCGGCGCCGGTGACTTGAGGGCGGCGGCCGCGTACTGGCCCAGTTCGCCACTGTCCTCCTTGAGCCGCACGCCGGTGCAGCCGAGCGCCACCGCGCCGCGCAGCAGCCAGGCCAGCCGATCGGCCGCCTGCTGGTACGACAGCCCCTCGGGCCGCACGTTGGAGATGCAGTTGCGCTGCGCGTCGGTGCGCCCGGGTTGCGGGTCGTAGGTCAGGTAGATGCCGAGGCTGTCCGGCGAACTGAGCCCGGGACGCTCGCCGATCAGCATCACGACCTGCCGCGCGCGCAGCAGCTCGCCGATCTCGTCACCCAGGGCCACGCGTGATTGCTCGGCGATCGCGACCGGGCCGATCCGCCAGTCGGGCAGCCGCTCCCGCACCGCGCGCAGCACCGGCACCGCGTGGCGCTGCGCGGCTTGCGCCGACAGGCCATCGGCAATCACGAAGGCGACGTCGCACGGCTCGTCCGCGGCCTGGCGCAGTCGCTCGCGGCTGTCCTCGTCCAGCCGGCGGCCCAGATCCGGACGGCGCAGATACTGCGCACGGTCCGCGGCGGCGCTATGGACCCGCAGGCTCGCGAACCCTGCCTCGCCCAGCGCCGCCTTGACGGCCTCGCACGACAGCGGCTGGTGCACCGCGTCGCGCGCCTGCGCGTGGGCGAGGCCGAAGGCGAGTACCGCGTCGGTGGGCTGGCTGTGTCCGGCGCGGCCGAGCGCGATGCGCGCCGAGGTGAACTGGCGCAGCCGTTGCCAGGGATTGGGTGGGGCGAGGGTCGAAGGCATCGAACGCTCCTCAATGGGCCTGAGTCGCTTACAGATCGTGCGCCAGTTGCAGCAAGGGCTGGCGCTCGGCCGGCTCGACCAGCCTGCCGTCGTCACCGAAGATGCCGGTGCGCTGCAGCCATGCCTCGAACTCGGGCGCCGGCTTCAGACCCAGCGTCTCGCGCAAGTACAGCGCATCATGGAAGGCGGTGCTCTGGTAGTTCAGCATGATGTCGTCCGCCCCCGGCACGCCCATGATGAAGTTGACCCCGGCCACGCCGAACAGCGTCAGCAGCGTATCCATATCGTCCTGGTCCGCCTCGGCGTGGTTGGTGTAGCAGATATCGCAGCCCATCGGCACGCCGAGCAGCTTGCCGCAGAAATGGTCCTCGAGTCCGGCGCGCACGATCTGCTTGCCGTCGTACAGGTACTCCGGTCCGATGAAGCCGACCACGGTATTGACCAGCAGCGGCGAGAACGCGCGCGCCACCGCGTACGCCCGCGCCTCCATGGTCTGCTGGTCGACGCCATGGTGGGCGTTGGCCGACAGCGCGCTGCCCTGCCCGGTCTCGAAATACATCAGGTTGTCGCCGACCGTGCCGCGGCCCAGAGATAGCGCCGCGGCGCGGGCCTCGGTCAGCAGCGCCAGATCGATGCCGAAACTGGCGTTGGCCTGCTCGCTGCCGGCGATCGACTGGAACACCAGGTCGACCGGGGCGCCCTGCTCGATCGCGCGCAGCGTGTTGGTGACATGGGTCAGCACGCACGACTGCGTCGGCACGCCGTGGCGCTCGCGCAGCTCGTCGATCAGCCGCAGCAGGGCCACGATGGACGTGAGGTTGTCGCCGGCCGGATTGATGCCGATGGTGGCGTCGCCGCAGCCGTAGAACAGTCCATCGATGATCGAGGCGGCGATCCCCTTCGGATCATCGGTCGGATGGTTGGGCTGCAGCCGCACCGACAGCCGGCCCGGCAGGCCGATCGTGTCGCGAAAGCGCGTGACCACGCGGCACTTGCGCGCCACCGCGATCAGGTCCTGGTTGCGCATCAGCTTGCTGACGGCGGCCGCCATCTCGGGCGTGATGCCCGGCGCCACGCGCGCCAGCACCGCGCCGTCCGTTTCATGCAGCAGCAGCCAGTTGCGAAATTCGCCGACCGTCAGCGCGGCGATCTCGGCGAAGGCGTCGGCATCGTGGCTGTCGACGATCAGGCGCGTGACCTCGTCGTCTTCGTACGGAACCAGCGCCTCGTTCAGGAAGCGCGACAGCGGCAGGTCGGCCAGCACCATCCGCGCGGCCATCCGCTCTTCTTCGGTGTCGGCCGCAAGGCCGGCCAGCTGGTCGCCAGAGCGGGCCGGGCTCGCCCTGGCCAGCAAGGTCTTCAGGTCCGCGAACGTGTAGCGCCGCGCGCCGATCGTTTCAGTGAACGCCATCTGTTCCCCCGGCAAGGAGCGGTGGCCCGGCCACCGCGCCAGTCAGCGCGACAGCGGGCCCCTGGTCCGCAATATAGCGCGCAAGCGTCCTGGGGGCGGAGCGGCGGGCATTTGGCGAGGTGCCTGGAAGCCGAGCGTACCCGTTTCTGCGTGCCAATATCGTCGGCTCACCCGGCCTCTAAAAAGAGGCGGTTTCTGCTGCTGTAACGGGTGCCGCGGCATCGCATCGGCGCGCCGTCGCGCCACAACCGTACCCATTTCTGCGTGCGCTACCCAAGCACGCACCAGGCCCTGGGACACCGAAAGAAGCGGGTCGAAGCGTTCGACGACCCGCTACTCCGCGCGGCTGCGCACATAGTCGATATGCGCCTGCATCGCGGTGCGAGCCTCTTCCGGGCGCCGCGCCAGGATCGCCGCGCACAGCGTGCGATGCTGCAGCAATAGTTGTTCGGAGGCCTGCGCGTCCTGCTCGCGCAGACCAGTGCCATTGGTCGTGATGTGCTCGCGCAGCATGCCGATCACGCTGGTATGCAAGTGCAGGAACATCGTGTTGTGCGAGGCCAGCGCGATCGCCTCGTGCAGCTGGGCGTCGGCGTCGGCCTCCGCCCGCTTGTCGTCGTGCTCGCGGGCGCGCTCCAACTGGTCCAACAGGGTGCGAATCCGCCGCAGGTCCTGCGTGTCGGCGCGCAGCGCGGCGAACCAGGCGGTGGCGCCCTCCAGCACGCGGCGAAATTCGAGGATGTCCTCGCGCAAGGCCGGATGATCGGCCACCAGCTGGCGCCACGGCGACGCGATGCCGCTGCGCAGCTGCTCGGTGACGAACACGCCCGCGCCGCGCCGGCTCTGCAGCAAGCCGCGCGCGGCCAGCCGCTGCGTGGCCTCCCGCACCGTGTTGCGCGCCACGCCGTAGGTTTCGGCCAATACGCGTTCGGCCGGCAGGCGCGTGCCGGCCGGCCAGGTGCCGTCCAGCAGCGCGGTCTCGACCTTGCGCATCACCTCTTCCACCCGGCCGCGCTCGCGCATGCCTGCCGCCATCGTCGTCTCCCTTCGCCTGACCACGCGAGCAACTGGTCCAACCAATTTGAACCTTGTCGTCGCAGCGGGAATTATGCCGCCGAAGCGGACGCGCCCTGCCGCGTCGCCCGCACTCACGCATCGAGCCCGCCATTGCAGGCGGGCCATCTCCGGAGCGAGACATGATTCCGAGGCAATACCCCGAGGCCCCTGCGGAGGTTTACCTGTTCGCGACCTGCCTGGTCGACCTGTTCGTGCCGCAAGCCGGCCTGGATGCGGTTCGTCTGCTGGAGCGCGAAGGGCTGACCGTGCATTTCCCGCGCGGCCAGAGCTGCTGCGGCCAGCCGGCCTACAGCAGCGGCAACCCCGAGCAGGCCCGCGCCGTCGCGCGTGCGCAGCTGGACCTGTTCGCCCAGCCCTGGCCGATCGTGGTGCCGTCCGGCTCTTGCGCCGGCATGATGCGCCATCACTGGCCCAGGCTGTTCGAGGACGATGCCGTCGCCGGGCCGAAGGCGCGCGCGCTGGCCGAGCGCGTGTTCGAACTGAGCGAATTCCTGCTGCGCGTCCTGAAGGTCCGCTTTCCCGACATCCCTCCGGCTTCCACCCAGCCCGAGACCGTCGTGCTGCATACCTCGTGCGCCGCCCGCCGCGAGATGGGCACGCGCGTTCATGGCGTCGAGCTGATCGACGCGCTGCCCGGTGTCACACGGCTGGAACACGAACGGGAATCCGAGTGCTGCGGTTTCGGCGGCACCTTCTCGCTGAAGCACCCGGATATCTCCGGCGCGATGGTGCAGGACAAGGTCGCCTCCGCTTGTGCCACCGGCTGCAGCACGCTGGTATCGGCCGATTGCGGCTGCCTGCTCAATATCGGCCATGCCGCGCGCCGGCAGGCGCTCGGGCTCAACGTCGAACACATGGCCACGTTCCTGTGGCGCCGTCTCGGTAATCGCGATGACGGCGATGCTGGCGAAGACGGCAGCCGTGGCCGGGACGCGGCCCTTGCCGGAACGGAGACACAGCGATGATCGCCGACGACGCCCGCACCCGCATTCTCGAACGGCTGCGCGCCGCCGCGCCGGTGACTACCGATGTTGCCGCCGCAGCGCCAATGCTGAGCCGGCGCATCGATGCGCATTTCGACGGCCGGCGCGCGATGAACGCGCCTGCCGATCCCGCCAAGCTGGCGGACGCGATGCAGACCGCCCTGCAGGCGGCGCACGCCGAAGTCTGGCGCACCGACGAAGCGGGCTGGCCCGCGCTGCTCGCCGACCGCCTCGCCGCCGATGGTGTGCGCCGTCTGCTGTTCGATCCGCAAGGCCCGGAGGGCGCTGCGCTGTCGCGCGGCCTGCCTTCGACCGTCGAAGCCATTGCCTACCAACGCCCCATCGAAGACTGGAAGCGCGAGCTGTTCGACACCGTCGACGCCGGCTTCACGGTGGCGCGCTCGGGCATCGCGGGCACCGGCACGCTGGTGCTGGTCCCGGACGCCCGCACGCCGCGCACGGTCTCGCTGGTCCCGCCGCTGCACGTGGCGCTGGTCTACACCGACACCCTGCATGCCGACCTGCACGCCGCCATGCGCGCCGAACACTGGCAGGACGGCATGCCGACCAATCTGGTGCTCGTCTCCGGCCCCTCGAAGACCTCCGACATCCAGCAGACGCTGGCCTATGGCGCGCATGGACCGCGCCGGCTGTGGGTGCTGATCGTCGAGCGCGGCGGCAACACGGCATCGGCGGCGGTACAAGCACAAGCGTTGGGAGAACCGGCATGAGCGCGTCCCCGATGCACTTCGTGCCGTCCGCTGATTTCAAGGCGCGCTCGCGTGCGGCGCTCGACGATGCCAAGCTGCGCAGCAGCTTCCGCGGCGCGATGGACTTCCTGCAGAACAAGCGCGCGATCCAGTTTCCCGATGGAGAAGAACTGCAGGCGCTGCGCGATCTCGGCGAAGCGGTGCGCCAGCATGCGCTCGCGCATCTGCCGCAGCTACTGGAGCAGCTGGAAGCGAAACTGACCGAGGTCGGCGTGCAGGTCCACTGGGCGCAGACGCCCGCCGAGGCCAACGCCATCGTCGCCGGCATTGCGCAGCGCCACGGCGCGCGCAGCGTGATCAAGGGCAAGTCGATGGCCAGCGAGGAAATCGCGCTGAACCATTACCTCGCCGAGCGCGGCATTCGCAGCCTCGAATCGGACATGGGCGAATACATCGTCCAGCTCGCCGGCGAAGGGCCCTCGCATATCGTGATGCCGGCGATCCACAAGACGCGCGGCGATATCGGCGCGCTGTTCGAGCAGCATATCCCCGACACGCCCTACACCGAGGACGTCGACACGCTGATCCAGAGCGGCCGCCGCGCGCTGCGCAACGCCTTCGTCGAGGCCGACATCGGCCTGTCCGGCGTCAACTTCGCCGCCGCCGACACCGGCACGCTGTGGCTGGTGGAGAACGAGGGCAATGGCCGGCTATCGACCACCGTGCCGCCGGTGCATATCGCGATCATGGGCATCGAGAAGGTGGTGGCGAGCCTGGACCATATCGTGCCGCTCGCCACGCTGCTGACGCGCTCGGCCACCGGCCAGGCGATCACCACCTACTTCAACCTGATCACCGGTCCGCGCCGTGCCGGCGAACTCGACGGTCCGCGCGAGATGCATGTGGTGCTGCTCGACAACGGCCGCACCCAGGCCTATGCCGACGCGCAACTGCGCGCGACGCTGCAGTGCATCCGCTGCGGCGCCTGCATGAACCACTGCCCGGTCTATACCCGCATCGGCGGGCACGCCTACGGCACCACCTATCCAGGCCCGATCGGCAAGATCATCTCGCCGCATCTGCTGGGCCTCGACGCTACCGCCGACCTGCCTACCGCGTCGAGCCTGTGCGGCGCCTGCGGCGAGGTGTGCCCGGTGCGGATTCCGATTCCGCAGTTGCTGATCCGCCTGCGCACCGAGGCCAACCGCGATCCCGACGAGACGGTACAGCATCCCTTGCGCGGCCAGGGCGCACGCTACAGCCGCGGCGAACAGCTGATTTGGCGCTTCTGGCGCGGCGCGTTCGCGCATCCGCGCTTCTACCGGCTGTTCCGCTGGGCCGCGACGCGGCTGCGCGCCTTCACGCCGTCGCGACAGATGGGCTGGACCGACCACCGCGAGCCCTTGAAGCCCGCTGCCCGCAGCCTGGCGGATCTGCTGCGCGAGCGCGGACAGCCCGAGTAGCAGGGTCCCCGTTCCGACAACGTCTGTCGTCCCCGCGCAAGCGGGGACCCAGTGGCTTTCAAAGACGCTGGATTCTCGCTTTCGCGGGAACGACGTGGTGGTGACTTGTACGTCGTCGACGGTTCGTCCCGCCACGAAGTTTGTCTGTTTCCCTTTCTCGACTCGCATCCCTCGGAGGAGACCGATATGCAAACCTGGCAACAGGTCTATACGCCGCTGGGCAGCCTGTGGCTGTCCTCGCTGGCGGCCGCCATTCCCATCCTGTTCTTCTTCGTCGCGCTGGCGCTGCTGCGCATGAAGGGCCATGTGGCCGCCGCCATCACGCTGGCGCTCGCGCTGGCCGTGGCGATCGCCGGCTACGGCATGCCGGTGCCGCAGGCGCTGGCCGCGGCGGGCTACGGCTTCCTGTACGGCCTGTGGCCGATCGCCTGGATCATCGTCACCGCGGTGTTCCTGTACAAGATCGTCGTCAAGACCGGCCAGTTCGATGTGATCCGCGCCTCGGTGCTGGCGATCACCGACGACCAGCGGCTGCAGGTGCTGCTGATCGGCTTCGCCTTCGGCGCCTTCCTCGAAGGCGCGGCCGGCTTCGGCGCGCCGGTGGCGATCACCGCCGCGCTGCTGGTGGGCCTGGGCTTCAATCCGCTCTACGCGGCAGGCCTGTGCCTGATCGCCAATACCGCACCGGTGGCGTTCGGCGCGATGGGCATTCCGATCATCGTCGCGGGGCAGGTCACCGGCATCGACCCCTTCCATATCGGCGCGATGGCCGGCCGGCAACTGCCGCTGCTGTCGCTGGCGGTGCCGTTCTGGCTGGTGTTCATGATGGATGGCGTCAAGGGCGTGCGCGAGACCTGGCCCGCCGCGCTGATCACCGGCGGCAGCTTCGCCGTGACGCAGTACTTCACCGCCAACCATATCGGCCCGGAACTGCCGGATATCACCTCGGCGCTGGTCAGCCTGGTCTCGCTGTCCGCCTTCCTGAAGGTCTGGCAACCGCGCAGCGCGACGCGCGGTGCCGGCGCATCGCTGCGCACCGGCCATGGCGGCGCGGCGGCGCTCGGCGGCTTCGGCGATATGGGCGGCTTGCCGACGATCGGTACCGCGGACCGGCGCAAGGCCTCGCCCTACACGCTCGCGCAGACCGTGCGCGCGTGGGCGCCGTTCGGCATCCTGACGGCCATCGTCACGGTGTGGAGCCTGCAGCCGTTCAAGGCGCTGTTCGCCTCCGGCGGTGCGCTGGCCGGCACGGTGCTGAAGTTCCCGGTGCCGTGGCTGGACCACCTGGTCGTCAAGACCGCGCCGATCGTCGCCGCGCCGAAGGCCTACGATGCGGTGCTCAAGATCGACTTGCTGTCCGCGGTCGGCACCGCGATCCTGCTGACCGCGCTGATCTCGGCCATGCTGCTGCGCATGTCCCCACGCGCGCTGCTGGCCACCTTCGGCGAGACGCTGCTGGAGCTGCGCCGGCCCATCCTGTCGATCGGACTGGTGCTGGCCTTCGCCTTCGTCGCCAACTACTCGGGCATGTCGTCGACCCTCGCCCTGCTGCTCGCCGGCACCGGCGCGGCCTTCCCGTTTTTCTCGCCGTTCCTGGGCTGGCTGGGCGTCTTCCTGACCGGCTCCGATACTTCGTCGAACGCGCTGTTCTGTTCGCTGCAGAGCACCACCGCGCATCAGATCGGCGTCTCGGACACGCTGCTGGTTGCCGCCAATACCACGGGCGGCGTAACGGGCAAGATGATCTCGCCCCAGTCGATCGCGGTGGCGTGCGCGGCCACGGGACTGGTCGGCCGCGAATCGGAGCTGTTCCGCTTCACGGTCAAGCACAGCCTGCTGTTCGCGGTAATCGTGGGGATCATCACGATGGTGCAGGCGTATTGGTTGACGGGGATGATTCCCGGATAGCCGGCGAAATCGGCGGCGGTGATCATCTTCCGCGCGTTCAGCGCATCGATGGCACCGCCGCGTTCATGCGTCAGCTTCTGGCGGCAAGCAATTCGGACAGCGCTTGCGCCTCGGCGAGCAAGTCCTTGGCGACGGCCTGCGTCTTGCTGCCGCCCAGCTGGTCCGCCACCCCGGCGGCAACCAGCGCGTGGGTCATCCTGCCGTGGGCGTCCAACACCGGGACGGCAATCACCACCACGCCGCCGATATAGTTACCGCGGTCGATGCTGAAGCCCTTGCGGCGCGCGGCCTCCACTTCCTTCTTCCATGCCTCCAGATCGGGCGGCTGATCCCAGCGCAATGCCTTGAAGCGCCGCTCGATCTCCTTGTCCGACATCTCGCTGAACGCGGCGACGAGCCGCCCGGTCGCGCTGATCAGCGCCGGGAAACGGCTGCCGACATCGACATGCAGGCGGAACGGCGCGCTCGATCGCGACAACGCCAGCACCACCATGTGGTCCTGACCCGCGACTTCGACGCCGATGGTGGTGACGTTCCATGTGCTGGACAGCCGGTCGAGCACTGGCTGCACCAGCGTCGGAAATGGGCTGCTCTCGATCACGCTCCTCGCCAGCGTCAGCATGCCGACACCCAGGCTGTAGCGCTTGCTGCCGCTGTCGACCTTGACGAGACCTTCCTCGACCAGCACCCGCAGGATATGCAGGCAGGTGCTGGTCACCATCTCGAGCTCCTGCGAGATCGCCTTCAGCGTCATCGGTGACGAACTGCGCCCGAGCAACCGCAGGATGGCGATCGCACGACTGACCGCGGGGACCGGGCGCACACGCGGACCGCTGGCGGCCGCAGGCTCGGCGGAACTGGCAAGGGTCATCTCACTCTCCGTTTGTCTCTGGACAATCATACATGCGCATCGTGCATTGGCGGACGTGCCGATGGATGGGGAGCGCCCGTCTTCCATGTTCTCCGTCATCCCAGGATTGTCTATAGACAATCGCATATCGTCGTTGACAATTTTGATGTCGGCAACCATAGTGGTAACCGACCACTGCGAACGACCAAGGCTGACGACATGACGAAGCTGACCGAGTACATCCGCTACGCCGATGCACAGACTCAATGCTCGACGGAGAAGCTGTGGGAGCTGTTCGATGGCGACCGCGAGCGGATGAACATCGCCCACGAATGCATCGACCGGCATGCGCAGGCCGATCGAGAGCGCACCGCCATCATCCTGGTCCGTGCGACGGGCGAAGATCAGCGACTCGGCTTTCGCGAACTCGCCGAGGATTCGTCCCGCTTCGCGCATTACCTGCGGGCGCGCGGCATCGAGCCGGGCGACCGCGTCGCGGTGATGCTCGAGCCCTCGCGCGAGTTCTATGTCGCGATGTTCGGGGCGATGAAGATGGGCGCCATCGCGGTGCCGCTGTTCACGTTGTTCGGCCCCGACGGCATTCGGCTGCGCGTGCAGGATTGCGAGCCGCGCATGGTCGTGACCAACGCCGAGAAGGCGCCGCTGGTCGAGGGCGCGGCGCGGCTGCAGGTCACCGTTGCCGATGCTTCGTTTCTGCACGGGCTCGGCGAATTCCCCGCGCAGCTCGTGCCGCAGACCCGCGCCGACGACCTTGCCATCTTCCAGTACACCTCGGGCACCACGCGCGAACTGCCGGACGCCGTCAAGCACACGCACCGTGCGTTGGTCACGCTGATGACCGCGGCCCTTTACGGCACCGGGGTGCGGCCAGGAGACCGCTTCATGTGCCCATCATCGCCGGCATGGGGGCACGGGCTGTGGCATGGCACGCTGGCGCCGCTGGCGCTGGGCGTGACGATCGGCGCCTACGCCGGCAAGTTCCATCCCGAGCGGTTGCTGCAGGCGCTGCAGGACCATCGCTTTAACAACATCTCGGCGGCGGCGACCCACTACCGGATGATGCGCACCTCGGGCGCCGCGGCGAGATACCGGTATTTCCTGGACAAGGTTTCCTTCACTGGCGAGCCGATCGACAGCGAGACCGCGCAGTTCGTTGAAGCGACCTTCGGCCGGCCGGTTTGCAGCATGTACGGCACCACGGAGATTGGCGTCTGCCTCGTCAATTATCCAGGCGCCCCGGATTTCACCGTCAAGCCTGGCTCGCTCGGCAAGCCGGTTCCGGGCCTGCGCGTCGAGGTGCAGGACACCAACGGCGCGCCCTGCGCCCCGGGCGTGACGGGCGAACTGAAGCTGTGGCGTCGCGGCGCCTGGGTCGCGACGAAGGATCTGGGGCGCGTCGATGCCGACGGCTATTTCTGGCACGGCGGCCGTGCCGACGACGTGATCATCTCCGCCGGTTGGACCATGAGCGCGGTCGAGATCGAGGACGCCATCCTGAAGCATCCCGACGTCAGGGAAGCCGCGGCGATCGGCGTGCCGGACGCCCTGCGCGGCCAGGTGGTCAAGGCCTTCGTGGTGTCCGACCGCCACGGCGACGAATCCTTCGTCGAGGAGATCCAGCAGGCGGTGCGCAGCCGCCTGAGCCAGCACGAATACCCGCGACAGATCGCCTTCGTCGCCGAACTGCCCAAGACCCCCGCCGGCAAGATTCACCGCAAGAAACTGCGCGAGCAGGAAGTGGCGGGCAACGACGCGACGCCGGCCCTCTCTTGAGCGGAACACCGGGGACGACGCACCACGACGCACCACGACATATCACGACATACCAGCGAGGAGACATCATGACGAACAGGATCGAGCGCACCTTCCCGAAGATCAGCGAACGCGGACTGGACGAACTGCGCGAACGAATCGGCCAGAAGATCGGCGCCACGGCCGAACCGTGGTGCTACGAGGCGACGCGCGACAACATTCGCCACTATGCACACGGCATCGGCGACGACAATCCGCTGTGGTGCGATCCGGACTACGCGAGCAAGACGCGGCACGGCGGCATCATTGCGCTGCCCACCTTCCTGTTCTCCACCAGCCGCATCGTCTCGGGCTATGTCGGCGGCCTGCCCGGCGTGCATGCGATGTGGTCGGGCGCGGACTGGACCTGGCACAAGGCCGTGCGCCGCAACGACACCATCTCGACCGAGGCCCATCTGAAGGACCTGATCGAGCATGAGACGCGCTTTGCCGGCCGTGCGATCCAGCAGATATACCACGTCGACTTCTTCAATCAGCAGGGCGACAAGGTGGCCGAGGCCGACAGCTGGTGCTTCCGTACCGAACGCGACCACGCGCGCGAGCAGGGCAGCAAGTACAAGGACGTCCGCGCCCGCGAACCGCGCCGCTACAGCCGCGAGGAAATCGCAGAGGCTTGCCAGCTGTACGCCAACGAGGAAGTGCGGGGCGCCACGCCGCGCTACTGGGAAGACGTCAACGACGGCGAGGCGCTGCCGGTCATGTTCAAGGGACCGATGACGGTCACCGGCTTCATCGCTTTCGCGCAGGGCTGGGGTGGCCTGTACATTCGCGCCAACAAGCTGGCGTGGAAGCTGATCGATGCGCATCCTGGTGTCGGCATCACCAACCGCTTTGGCATTCCGGACGTACCCGAGCGCGTCCACTGGGAAGAGGACTTCGCGCTCGAGGTCGGGGCGCCGGGCGCCTATGATTACGGTCCCGAACGCAATTCCTGGCTGACCCACCACCTGACCAACTGGATGGGCGACGACGGCTTCCTGCGCCGCTCGCACTGCAAGATCCGGCGGCACAACCCCGAGGGCGACATGCTGTTCATCAAGGGTCAGGTCAAGCGCAAGTACATCGAGAGCGGCCGGCATCTGGTCGAGATCGAGCAGGAGGGGCGCAATCAGGACGACGAGTTGTCGGTGCTGGGTACCGGGGTGGTCGAGCTGCCTTCGCGGCGTTGAGCGTTCCGGGCGGGCCGCGACACGGACTGGTCCGTCGCCGACCGCACCAGGCGGCCGGGCTTTCCGGCCAACCATTCTCGCCATGCCTGCCTGTGTTGACGTCCGCTCGGCGTCGGCACGGCACAAGGAGAAGGGGGTTCGACGATGTCCGATGGATTGCCGCGCGCCGCGCGCGCCGAACATCAATCGCGGAACGGGTCGCTGGCCGGCATCCGCGTGCTCGACCTGTCCAGGGTACTGGCCGGGCCCCTGTGCACGCAGATGCTGGCCGACCACGGTGCCGATGTGATCAAGGTCGAGCCGCCCCGTGGAGACGAGACCCGAACGCTCGGTCCGCCCTTCAACAGCGACGGCGACGCGGCATATTTCACGGCGGTCAACCGCGGCAAGCGCGCAATCGCCCTGGACCTGGCGCATGCCGATGGTCAGGCGCTACTGCTGCACCTGCTCCACGATGCCGATGTTCTCGTGGAGAACTTCATTCCCGGAACGATGGCGCGCTGGGGCCTGGACTACGACACGGTGCTGCGTCAGCGCTTTCCGCGGCTGATCTACTGCACGATCTCCGGCTTCGGCGCGGACGGACCGCTCGGCGGCCTGCCCGGATACGACGCCGTGCTGCAAGCGATGTGCGGGTTGATGAGTATCAACGGCGATCCGCGATCGGGGCCGACCCGCATCGGTATTCCGATCGTCGATCATCTAACGGGCTATACCGCGCTGTCGGCGATCCTGCTCGCGCTGCTCGAACGCGATCGCAGCGGGCACGGCCAGCTTGTCGAAGCGACGTTGTTCGATACCGCGCTGAGCCTCCTGGTGCCGCACGCCGCCAACTGGATGCAGTCCGACCGCACGCCGGAACTGCTCGGCAGCGCCCATCCCAATATCGCCCCTTATGACCGCTTCGCCTGCCGCGACGGCGCCATCTTCCTGGGCATCCTCAACGATCGGCAGTTCCGGCGCTTCTGCGAGCACGTCGGGCTGGGCGCCTTGCTTGCCAACGAGCGCTTCACCACCAACAGCCAGCGGCTGATACACCGCGAGCTGCTGCGCGGGGAGATCGAGGCCGCATTGGCACCGCTGTCGCGCGAGTCGATTTGCCGCGATCTGATGCGCGAGGGCGTCCCCGTCGGGCCCATCAACAGCGTGCCGCAGGCCTTCCAGCACCCGCATGTCCAGCATCGCCGGATGCGCGTCGATGGCGACGGCTATCAAGGGATCGGCGTGCCCGCGAGACTGACGCGCACGCCCGGGGAGGCGTCGGGTTCCCCACCCGCGTATGGGCAGCATACGGACGAGATTCTTCGGGAGGCCGGCATCGACGAACAACGGATCGCCGCACTGCGCGAACGTGGCGTCCTGCCACACAGGCGCCGATCCTGAAGCCGGCCCTGAAGCGCAACGACACACGACTCGCACAGACGAGGAGGAGACACCCATGAGCATCCCCAAGCTGATCGCAGCCTGCGCGGCGTCGATCGCGATGGCGCAGGCCGCGCTGGCGCAGCCCTATCCGTCCAGGCCGATCCGCATCATCGTCCCCTATCAGGCGGGACAAGGCACCGATGTCGCGACCCGCCATCTCGCGGACTATCTGACCAAGGCCATGGGCCAGTCGTTCGTCGTCGAGAATCGACCTGGCGCCGGCGGCAATATCGGCGCGGCGGAAGTCGCGCGCGCCGCGCCCGATGGCTACACGCTAGTGATGGGGACCAACGGCACGCATGTACTGAACCAGTACATGTACGCGTCGATGCCGTTCGATCCGGAGAAGGACTTCGAACCTGTAATGCTGGTGAGCTCGTTCCCGATGGTCGTGCTGGCCAGTCCCTCGTCGCCATACAACAGCCTGTCCGATCTGCAGGATGCCGCCAAGGCCAAACCCGACGAGCTGAACGTCGGCCTGCCCAGCACGACGGCGCGCCTGGTATTCGAGCTGCTGAAGCAACGCGGGGTCAACAGCATTCGCGCGATCCCCTACAAGGGATCGGGTACGTCGATGACCGACCTGATCGGCGGACAGGTATCGCTGGCGATCGATACAGTCAGCGCATCGCGCTCGTTCATCGCCAGCGGCAAGCTGAAGGCCCTGGGCGTGACGTCGCTCAAGCCGACGGCGCTGCTTGCCGGCGTCAAGCCAGTTTCGGCTCAGGGTGTGGACGGGTTTCAGGTCATCGCGTGGAACGGACTCTACGCACCGCGCGGCACGCCGGGGGCCGTCGTCCAGAAGCTGAACGCTGAGCTTGCGAAGGTACTGGCGCGGCCGGAGGTCAAGCAGCGGCTGCTGGACCTCGGCCACGAGCCCGCGGGGGGATCGCCTGCGGAGCTGGCCGAGTTCGCAAGAAGCGAGCGGCAGAAGTGGGCGCCGTTGATCGCGAAGGCGGGATTGAAAGCCGAGTGAGCGCGGCGTGGGCGGAACTAGTGCACGCTCTTCGATGGACATCGGAAAAAAGCGAAAGCCGCGCAAATCGTGCGGTGGGATAGTGCTGCATCGGTCAAGTCGCGTGTCGACAAGGACGTACGAGCCTTGTCTCATGCGCCGCCGACCGATGCAGCCCTTCTTATCCCGATGGACGATGACCATGATCACCACCCCGGACCCGAACGTTACCGATCACGATGCGATGCAAGCCGACTCCTCTCGCCCGAAGACCCACCGGCGCCGCGACGACGCGCTGTCCCGACACGACGCGCTTCAACTGATCCGCAAGCAGATGGGGACAGTCATTCCCCCGTGGGCCCTGTTCACGTCCGTCGGCAGTGGGATCGCGATCGTCATCTCGGTGATGAGCTTCCAGAGCGCCAACACGCAGGACAAGGTCGACAAGAACACGGCACCGTTGCAGGCCCAGATCGTCGAAATGGACAAGCGCCTGACGGGCCGGCTCGATGCAGTCGACAGGAGGCTGGATCGCTTCGGCTCCCGCCTCGACGCGCTGGAGATCCGAATGGGCGCGGTGGAAACGCGGCTGGAGCGAATTGACGCCAAGCTCGACCGCCTGCTCGGCAAATAAGTGTCCCGGGCCATCCGCCACGGCGGATGGCCCAATCCTCGCGCGTTGCGCTACGCCACCGTCGCGTAAGCCAACGTCTTTGGCGTCTTGACGATGACCTCCGGCCGCTCGCCCACGATCACCGTGTCGTCGAGCCGGAAGCCGCCGAGTCCATAGACATAAAGACCCGGCTCGGCGGAATACACCTCCCCTGCCAGCAATGGCCGCGTATTGAACGCCATGTCCTCCGGATATTCATGCAGCATCAGGCCGACGGCATGGCCGGTGCGGTGGAAGACGTATTGCGCGCAGTCCGCACGCTCGATGACCTGCAACGCGGCTGCGTCCATATCGCACACGCGTTTGCCCAGCACCGCCGCCTCGACCGCGGCGTTCGTTGCGTCGGCCGCGACCGTGTACAGGCGCGCCTGCTGGTCCGTCGGCTTGCCGCAGAACCACGTCCGTTCGTTCTCGACATAGAGCCCGTTCAGGCGCGGCAGCACCAGATTGACGATGGTGTCGCCCGCCGAAATACGCGCGCCGCAGGCGGCGCCGTCGCCGTGCGGTGACGCGGAAGCCGGCCCGGACAGCGTCCAGCACTTCAGGATGTCGAAGTCCTCGCCGGGGAAGCGGCGCGCGGCTTCCTCGACCATCAGCGCCGCCATCGCGTGGTCGAGTTCCTGCACCAGTCGACCAGCGCGAATGTTCTCGCGATAGCGGTCCTGCACCCAGTCTGTCAACGCACCGAGCTCGCGCATGACCTGCTGCTCTTCCGGATGCTTGACCCACCGCAGGCTGCGCATCTCTCCCATCGCGGGCCGCAGCGTCATCTCGGGCAGGTGGCGCTGCGCCGCCGTGAGGATCGGGTGCGCGACATCGACGGCGATGCGGGACATGCCCAGGCCCTTCTCCGCCAGCAGTCCCGCCACGACCTCGGGCAACTGCGGCACCAGCGGCAGGCGATTGGAAACGCGTGGGTGCTCGGCGTAATAGCTGATATCCGACAACCACACCTTCCCCTTCTCCGTGGCGAAGCGCATATGGTTGGTCGACAGCTCGTTCATCACCGCGAACGTATCGCCGTTGCGCGGGACGACCACGAAGACCGGGCGCTCCCATGGCCATACGTCGAGCTGGAAGTTGGTCGCGAATTGAAAGAAGTCGGGCGTGCCGAAGACCAGCGCATCGACGCGCAGTCGGTCCATCAGCTTGCGCATCGAGGCGAGGCGGTATTCGTGGACGGCTTTTGTCAGATGAGGCATGGCGTGATCAGAGAGAGATGCCGAGTTTGCGAATGATCGGGCCCCAGGCTTCGGAGTCCCGCTTCATGTAGCGTTCCACCTCGGTGGACGGGCCCTTGATCGGTTCGAGAAACTGGAAGGCGAGCTTTTCCTTCAATTGCGGGTCGTCCAGCGCCTGATTGATGTCGGCGTTGATCTTCTGCACCAGCGCCGCCGGCGTTCCGGCCTTGGCGACGATCGCGTACCAGCCCGGCACCGCGACGTCATGGCCCAGTTCCTTGAAGGTCGGCACATTGGGCAACGCGGCGAGGCGCTTGTCGCCGGTGACGGCAAGCGGCACGAGCTTTTGCCCGGCGATATTCGCGTGCACCCCTGCCACCACGTTCATCATCACCGGCGTCTGCCCGTTCATCAGGCTGGTGGCGCCGCCCGGGCCGTTGAACGGGACGTGCTGCAGCTTGATGCCCACCTTTTCGGCGACCAGTTCCATCGCGAGATGGGTGGAATTGCCGATGCCCCCCGAAGCGAAGCTGATCTCGCCCGGCCGGGTCTTTGCCAACTGCACGAACTCCTGCAGGGTCTTGACCTTCAGCGAGGGCGAGGCGACGAAGACGAACGGCGAGTTCGCCAGCATGGCGACTCCCACCAGGTCCTTCGAGGGGTTGTACGGCAGCTTCGGATACAGATGCGGGTTGAAGCTCAGGTTCGACACGCCGGCGAAGAACAGCGTGTAGCCATCGGCGGGCTGTGACAGCACGTAGTTGATCGCCAGCGTGCCGTTCGCGCCGGGCTTGTTTTCCACCACTACCGCCTGCTTCCAGGCATGCCCCAGCCGCTCGGCCAGCGCGCGCGCCAGTACGTCGTTGCCCGTGCCGCCTGCCTGCGGCACCACCAGCCGGACCGGCCTGGCGGGATAGTCTTCCGCCTGCCCGATACCCGGCAGCGCCGCTGCCAGCACTGCGCCCGCAGTCCAGCCCAATAGTGTTCGCCGTTTCATCCTGCACTCACCGTTTCGTCGATTCGTCGTTTTGTCGATTTGTCCCGATCCAGAAATCCCCCTCGACCGTCGAGGCGGAGGGTTGAATCGAGGCGCAATGTACCATGTGGTACATCGGATGGTGTAGCGAGGGTATACGCGGATACCAGCGCGAAATAACGGCGCCAACTAACGGCGCGAATTCAGGACTTGGAGTGCAGAGGGAGCAGGGCCGGCCGGTGGATTACCCGCGGCGCGGACGCGTCATCATCTCGGCGAAATATTCGATGGCGGCGGTGGTGCCCTTGCGGTCGCCGGTGGTCACCAGGTCGAGCAAAAGCCCACGGATCGTGGCGACTTCGACGCGGGCGAGCAGCCTGGCTTCGCTGCGGCTCATGCCCAGATTGCGTTCGAAGCGTTCGGCCAGCATGCCGGTCCAGCTGCCGACCACATCCTCGAGAAAGCCGCTGAAGCGTTCGCGGTCGCGAATCGCGCGGCCGTATATCTCGAACACCAGTTGCATGATCGGCAGGTAGTTCGAGGCCGAGTATCGCTGCCAGGCCGCGACCAGCGCCGTCTTCGGATCCGCACCTTCGGCCAGCGTCTGGTGCCGCGCTTCCTGCTCGGCATGCCGGATCCGATGCAGCAGCGCCTGCCAGAATCCGTCCGCCGAACCGAAGTAGTAGATCAGCATGCGGTGGCTGGTGCCGAGGGCCTCGGCCACGCTGCGCAGCGACAGATCGCCCAGGCCGTTGCTCAGCACGTGCTCGGTGGCCGCATCCAGGAGTTGAATGGCTTGCTCGCTATTCGAGCGCGCGCTGGCGTCGGGTGTTTTCGTAGGCATCGGTGGCAGTCGGTATGCGGGACAGCGACGCGAGGGCGCCGCGAACCGCGATTCTAGCCGCGGTCCGCCCCGATGCAGGCCAATCCGGCGCTACGCCCTGGCGGGCGAGCCGGTCGAACGCTCAGGCCTGGACGATCGTCTCGAAGCCGCCATAGATCATCCGCTGCGCGTCGAAGGGCATGTTCTTCATGTCCTCCGCCAGCCGCGGATCGGCCATCGACGCCTTCATGCCCTCGTCCCGCTGCTCGCGCGACGGCCACTCGATCCACGAGAACACCACGGACTCGTCGTCCTTGCGCTGAACCGCCATCGTGAACGACGTGACCTTGCCTTCGGGCACATCGTCGCCCCAGCATTCGAACACCCTCAGGGCGCCGTACTCCTTGAACACCTGCGCGGCCTTTTGCGCCATTTCGCGGTAGGCCTCGCGGTTGGCGGTGGGCACGGCAATGACGAAACCGTCGACATAGGACATGGTGATCTCCTTGGGAATCGATTTGCAGCGGCGATTGGCAGCGGCGATTGGCACCGGCGGTCATGTCTGCGCCTGGTGGCGCAGCCTCGCGCTCGGAATGCGTCTCGATACGATAGTGCAAGATCCCCGATGTCCAAAGTGGACAGCGCCTAGCCCTCCCCCTCCCGAGGTAGGAAGGCGTCGCCCTCGGCCAATGGCGCGAAGCGATAGGTCGCTGGCGTGCGGGACAGCTTCACCGGCGCGCCCAGTCCCCGGTAGCCGCCTTCCATCTCGACCACCATCTCGCGATGGGCGGTGTGCGGATGCTGCAATGCGTCGGGGACGGACAGCACCGGGGCGCACGGCACGCCCGCCTGGACCAGCGCGTCGGCCAGCGCCTTGCCGTCGCGCGTGCTCAGCTGCGCCTCCAGCTCGGCCTTCAGCGCGGACCGATTGACCGAGCGTGCCCCGGCCGTCGCATAGCGCGCGTCGTCGGCCAGTGGCGTCACGCCAAGGTGCTCGCACAGGATGCGGAACTGCCGGTCGTTGCCGACCGCCAGGAAGATCGGATCGGTGGCGGTGGCCACCGTGTCGTACGGATAGATGTTCGGATGGGCGTTGCCCGTGCGCTGCGGCGCCTTGCCGCTCATAAACCAGTTGGCCGCGTGCGGATGCAGCAGCGACAGGCCGGAGTCATACAGCGCGGCCTCGACGAATTGGCCGCGGCCGCTGCGCTCCCGCTCCTGTAGTGCGAGCAGCACGCCGAGTGCGGCGTTCAGGCCGGTCACCATGTCGACCACCGGCAAACCGACGCGCAGCGCCTCGCCGTCCGCCTCCCCGTTGATGCTCATGATGCCCGCCATCGCCTGGATCGCGGCATCGTAGCCCGGCAGGCCGCCCAGCGGACCGTCGGCACCGAAGCCGGACACGCGGCAATGCACCAGGCGCGGGAAGCGCTCCGACAGCACGTCGAAGCCCAGGCCCCACTTCTCCATGGTGCCCGTCTTGAAGTTCTCGATCAGCACATCGGCGTCGGCCAGCAGCGCGAGCAATACCTCGCGCTCGGGCGGCGCTGCCAGATCGAGCCGCATCACGCGCTTGTTGCGGTTCAGGCCGAAATAGTAGGACGCCACGCCGTCCTTGAACGGCGGACCCCAGGTCCGCGTGTCGTCGCCCTGCGGCGGTTCGATCTTCAGCACATCGGCGCCGTGGTCGCCAAGGATCTGCCCGCAGTACGGGCCACCCAGGATGCGCGACAGGTCGACCACCCGGATGCCGGCGAGCGCGCCGGTGCTTGCTTGCGTCATCGGATTCCCTTGCTGGTTGCCATCGCCGGCGTTGTCGTCGGGGTTGTCGTAGACGCAGGTCAGTCGAGCTGCGCGCCGGATTTCTGCACCACCGCGCGCCACTTGCCGACCTCAGCCTTGATGAAGCCGCCCAGTTGCTCGGGCTTGGTCGAGGGCGCGAACTCCAGCCCCTGTCCCTGCAGCGTCTTGCGGACCGCCGGCTGCTTCAGCGCGTCGGCGAAGGCGGCATTGAGCTTGCCGATGACTTCCTTCGGCGTGCCGGCCGGCGCGACCACGCCGAAGAACACGGACACGTCGAAGCCCGCGACGCCCTGCTCCGCGACCGTCGGCACATCGGGCAGCGCCTGCGAGCGTTCCGCGGTCGTCACGCCGAGCGCGCGCAGCTTGCCGCTCTTGATGAAGGGCAGCGCGGTCAGCACGTCGGTGAAGGTCATGCTGACCTGGCCGCCCAGCAGATCGTTCAGCGCCGGACCGGTGCCCTTGTACGGAATGTGCTGGAAGTCGGTGCCCGCCAGGTTGTTGAACAGCACGCCGGCCAGGTGCGACGAGGCACCGTTGCCCGACGACGCATAGGTCAGCTTGCCCGGATTGGCCTTGGCATAGGCGATCAGCTCGGTGACGTTCTTCGCCGGTACCGACGGATTGACGACCAGCACGTTGGGCAGATGGCCGATCTGGATCACCGGCGTGAAGCTCTTGACCGGGTCATAGTTGATCTTGCGATAGAGACTGACGTTGATCGCCAGCGGTGCCGAAGTGCCGAACATCAGCGTGTAGCCATCGGGCTCGGCGCGCGCGACGGCCTCCGCGCCGATATTGCCGCCGGCGCCGGCGCGGTTCTCGACCACCACCGGCTGACCCAGCGTGGTCTTCAGCGAGGCGGCCAGCGTGCGCGCCATCGCGTCGGTCGGGCCGCCCGGCGGGTAGGTCACCACCATCATGATCGGCTTGGACGGGAAGTCCTTCTGCGCGAAGGCCGGCGCGATGCCGGCGCACAGCGTCAGCGTGGAAGCGGCGGCCATCGCCGCGATGCGTTGCCAGGGGGTCATCTCTTGTCTCCTTGTCAGGCCATGCGCCACCGGGATTCATCGTCCCTGGCGCTTGTTGGGTTCGTTGCTGCGTTTGGGGATTTGCCGCGAGGCAGCGCGCCTCGCGAGGGGCGGACTTGCGGTCCGCGGGTCTTTCAAAACAGATCGACCTGATCGACCGCACCGGTCCGCTGCACGGCGCCTTCGGCCGCTGGCGCCACGGTGTCGGCCAGCCAATCCGGCTCGGCGCCGCCCGCCAGCGGATCGCGCGGCAGCACGCGGTGGATCAGCACCAGCTGGGCCAGACGCATGCGGCGGACCGAGCCGATGCGGCCGGCTTCCCAGGCCATCGCCACCGCGCTGGTTACGTGGTACAGCGCGGACGCGGCCTGGCGCGCGAGCACATCGCCTGCGGCATCGGCCTGCGCGGCTTCGCCGGCCAGCATGCAGGCGCGCTCGAGCGCGCCGTCGAACGCCGCACGCGCGTTGGCGTGCAGCGGCGTCTGCGTCAGCAGCGATTGCAGATGGGCCCGCAGCACGGGCAAGGCGCCCTCGCGCCGGATCGCGCGCAGCACGTCGAGCGCGACGATATTGCTGGTGCCCTCCCAGATCGACCCCAGGTGGGCGTCGCGCACCAGCCGTGGATCGCTCCATTCCTCGATGTAGCCGCAGCCGCCACGCATCTCCATCGCATCGCCGGTGACCTTGCGCGCATCGCGGCAGGCGCGGAACTTGATCAGCGGCGTCAGGATCCGCATCAGCGGATAGGCGTCCGCCTCGCCTGCATCGGCGCGGCGCAGCGCCTCGGCGGTCTGGAACACCATCGTGCGAGCCTGCTCGGTCGGCAGCGCCAGCTTCAGCAACTGGCGGCGCATCAGCGGCATGTCGATCAGCCGCTTGCCGAACGCACGGCGCTCCCGCGCGATGAACAGGCCCTCCGACAACGCCCGGCGCATCAGCCCGGCGGCGCGCACGCCGTTGGACAACCGCGAGTTGTTGATCATGTCGGCCATCTGCACGAAGCCGCGGCCAGGCTCGCCGACCAGCCACGCGTGCGCGCCTTCGAGCCGGATCTCGCCGCTCGCCATCGAGCGGGTGCCGAGCTTGTCCTTCAAGCGGATGATGCGATAGTGGTTCGGGCTGCCATCGGCGAGCCGTCGCGGCAGCAGGAACAGCGACACGCCCTTGATGCCCTCGGGCGCACCGTCCGGACGCGCCAGCACCATCGCCAGCTCGGCGTCGGGATTCGAGCAGAACCACTTGTCGCCGGTCAGGCGCCAGCCGCCCTGCGCCTCGGGATCGGGGATCGCACGCGTGGCGGTCGCGGCGACATCGGAGCCCGCGCCCTGCTCGGTCATGAACATCGCGCCCTGGTACAGGTCCTCGAACACCTGCGTGGTCAGATTCGGCAGGAAGCGCTCGACCAGCGCCGGATCGCCGAACTTGCGCAGTGTGCGCGTCAACGAATCGGTCATCGACAGCGGGCAGCACAGGCCGAACTCCGCCTGCACGAACAGATAGGTCAGCGCGTACTTGGCGGCTGCCGGCATGGGCTGCGGCCAGCCCAGCACGCCGCCGCGATGCGATACCGCCGCCAGGCCGAATTCGGCAAACGCCACGCGTTCGAGTTCGACATAGGCCGGATGCTTGTCGATGCGCTGCGCATCGATGCCGGTGCGCGTGCGATGCGTCAGCGTCGGCGGATGGTGGTCGGCGGTATTGGCCAGCGCATCGAGCACGCCGCCAGCCAGCGCGCCCATCCGATCCAGATGCGGCAGCAGGTGCTGGTATAGATCCGCCGGCAAATACAGCGGCAGCAGCGCGCGCAGGTCGGGATCGCTGGCAAACAGGTTGACGCCATGCTGATCGGGCACCGGATGCACGGCCGGCGTCGCCGCGGCGGCAGGTTGGGATGAAACGTCCTGACGGACGGCGCTGGTCGGCATGCTTGTCTCCTCTTCCAACTTGTCGATCCGGCCGGGACAGGGACCGCCGGATGGTGGTGGAATGTTCGAGGAAACGGCGATTTGCGTCCAATACTAAGAATGGCTTGGACGATATGTTTTTTATATGGTCGATCCACCGGTCCGGCGGCTGGGGATATGACGGCCCCATGCGGCATGCATTGCTGCATTCATCGCTGCATGCGCACCGCCGGATCGCCGAGGACCACGTAGTTGCGCGCATCGTCGCGCATCACCCAGCGCAACGCGAGCTCGCGCTCGGAGACGACGGCGCCGGCCTGACGTTCGCGCAGCAGGTCCGCCAGCTCGGTACTCAGCGCGGCCCAGCGCAGATTGAAGCGGTCGGTCGCGTGGCCGATGCGATCGCCGCGCATCAGGCTGCCGATCACGTCGCGAAAGCCCTGGGTCTGCGGCGCGGCCCGCGTGTTCTGGAAGCTGTAGGCCCAGGCGCGATCGACATGCCCGAGCACCGCGAGCGCGCCGCCGTCCGGATGCGCCAGCAGCCGCTGAGGCAGCCGTGCCGTTCGGGCGGTCTGCGCGATGCGCACCGGGGCGTCCGCCTGCGCGAAGTCGTCGAACTCGGGCACGCCGGCGCCGTAGCAGGCAAAGCAGAAGTAGATCATGCCGTGACAGTTCATGTCGTCCGGCAGATCGTCGGCGCCGAACCAATGATCGGGCCCGATCGCCCCGTAGCCGTGCCAGTCCTGGCAGACGATGGCGCCTTGCGTGCCGGCCTGGCGCTGGTCTTCCGCGCGCAGGCTGACGCCGTGCGTGCCGGTGAACAGCAGCGCCGGCGCGCCGGCGGTCAGCTTGCCGCGCAGGATGTCGCGCAGCGCCGCCTTGGTGGCGGCCTCGGCGAGCACCGGATGGAAGGCCATGTCCGGGCGCCGCCCGAGTGTTTCGGCCAGCGGGCCCACCAGTTGGCGCGTCAGCAGGCGGGTCGCACGGTCGAAATCGTGGCAGGTCGCGAACAGCACGCTGCCGGGTACGGCGGCACTTGAAGGGTCCGACGATTCCCATGCCACGACGCTCTCTGAGTAGTGGCGCAGCTCATCGGGCGCGGCGAAGTCCAGGCGGCCGACCGCCCAGTACAGATCGAGCGTGTATTGGAACGCGTACGGAATCTGCTGCGGCGATCCGACCAGCGCCAGGTAGTACGGCACGCCCAATTGCGGATCGACCAGGTTCAGTGAGGCGCCATGCCGGGTCAGCCAGGCGCTTGCGGTCTCGCCCGGCTGGCAACCCTGCTCGCCCGCGAACACGCGAAAGCGGGCACCCGCCTGTTCGCGCCGTCTGTCGACCAGAGGAGCCAGCGCGTCCAGCCAGGGGGCCGGATCGGCGCCGCTGGCGAACACCAGGCCCCAGCCGGCCTGATCCAGTTCGTTGGCCGAGACGTCGCCCATCAACGCGAATGTGCGTGACTGACGCGATTTCTCCGCGGCCGCTTCGGGCGAGCGGCGACGCCCAGCCTCGCGTCGACCGAATGCATCGAAGGCGCGAGCATCGATCTGCGGCAGCGGCAGACCGGTATCGGCGTCGACGCCGAGCGGCAGCGGCACCTCGCCCTCGGCCGGTTCCGCGGCGTGCGTGTTCATGGCGTGTTCCTGTTCGCGGCCATGGCGGCCTGCCAGATCAGGTGCGCGACCTCCGGCCCGTCGATATCGCTGTGCGCTCCGGAGATGCCCTCGCCCTTGCGGATGAACTGGCTCGCATCGAGATTGAACACGTCGCCTTCGCCCCATGGATAGACGCCATCCACGCCGAGCATCGGCGCGTCTGCGGCCGCATCGATTCCCTGCAGCCCGAACGCACCGATCGCGCCGTACCTGGGCAGCACCGAGGTTGCCGCAAGGGTCAGCTGGCCCCCAACGCCCGCGGCCCAGGGGTACAGCACGCCAACCGCGCTGTCGTGGCGCGACCGTGTGACGACAATGGGTCCGCTGACCTTGCCGTTCGTCAGGATGCCGTGGCAGTAGCCCGCCGTGCCACGCTGCAACGGGATATCGGGCGAATAGGACCAGATCGACATCGCACCCTGGATCAGCTCGCAACTGGCCACGGGCCGGCGCAAGGGCGCATCGCCGCCCGGCCCGGCCAGCGCCGACGACATCACCACGCAACCGAAGCTGTGCCCGACCAGATGCAGCCGGACCGCCGGCGCGACCTCGACTATCCGGTTCAACAGCGCATGCAGCGCGATCTCGCCGATCCGCTGCCCGCGCTTTTTCATGGTCCAGAACGACAGCTGGCGCAGCGGGGCCAGGATGCCGGACAGCGAAGGGCCGCCGAATGCGGCATCGACCTGCAGCGCGTCGTCGAAGGCCTGCTCCGGATCGAACGGCAGACGATCGGAGGACAAGTCGCCGCCGATGCCTTCGGCCCCGAGTCCCAGCGCCCGATCCAGATCGCGGTAGGCGGCCTGCGCCTCGACGGGCAGCCGCATCGCATCGGGCTCGGTACGTGCCACTTCGACGATCGTGGCCAGCGCGGCGCGCACCCGCGGCGTATCGCCCAGACGTTCGGCGTAAGCGTCGATCAACGCCTGCGGCCCCACCGCCGCAGCCGCGGCGAAGCTGGCATCGCCGGCGCCCTCGGCCATCTCCTCGTCGCCCCACGGCTGGCTGGGCCAATGCAGCCCGATATGCTCGATCCGCAAATCCGGCCGCTGCGCCTGCGCCGCCGCGCGGTCCGCATGCTGCCGCGCGAAGGCGCCGATCCATCTGCCGTACTGGTCCAGCGCCGCGGGCATGTCGCCCTTCCAGCCATGGCACCACAGGAAGGCATCGGTGGGAGGCGCCGCGCGCCAGCGCTCGAGCAGCCGCGCCGACAGGCAGCCGGCTTCACCGTCCGGGTCGTCGCCACGTTCGTCGCCATCCTCGTCGAAGGCGATCAGGGCATAGCGGTTGCCGTCATCCGGCAAGGTCACGAAAGGCATGGCGTTTCTCCTCGACAGCGGGCTGCTGAGATGCCGATGAGCGACGGCGCTACGACGCGTCGGCGCCCCCGTTGAACGACTCGCATGGCGACGGGGCGATGAAGCCGCCGCTGAACAGCGCCGCCTTCTGCCGGTCGGTGAAGCCGCCGCCGGCGATCCGGCATGCCGTGCCGCGCCACGCTTGTGGATCGAGATCCCATTCGGCAGCCACTTCGGTGCCGGCCGAGTAGAGGCGCTTGCCATCGTCGGATACCGAAAGGAAAGCGATAGGCTGGCGGCGATCGCCGTCGCGATAGACCGACTGGGGTAGCGGCAAAAGCCCCCGGCCATCAGACGCAAGCAGGAACAGATTGCCGTGATCGTCGCCGGCTACGACGAACGGCGCATCGGCGGGCATCGCGAGCGCGGTGATGACGCCCGAGGCGTCATGCTTGAGCACCGTCACCGCCGGTTCGCGCACGGTCTTGCCGGTCGCCGCATCGTCGCGGCCGTCCTCGACCGGAATGCGATAGACCTTGCCCAGATAGTTGCCTGCCAACAGCGCCTGCCCATGCGGCTCGAACGCCAGGCTGGTGATCTGCCCCCGCGGCAAGCGATCGAACACGCGCTTGCGGGTGACGGCCGCGCCGGTGCACCCGCTCTTCGGCAGCGTGATCGTCCACAGGCGCACCTTGTCGTCGTCGGCCACGGCCAGCTCGTGCGCGGAACCCGGACGAAACACGGCATTGGATGTCCTGCGCAAGTCGGCCGGCAACGCGATCGCACATGGCGCTTCGCCCGCGGCGAGCGCAGCCTGCGAAGCGGCCGCGGGCAACCGCCATAGCTGCAGCTGCCGGCTGGCATTGCGATCGACCGAGCGGATGGCCAGCAGCGTGCCGTCCGGGCTCAGCGCGACGCGGACCAGCGAGCCCGCGTGCAGGCCCGGCATGCGCACCGATTCGCGGGCGCCCCCCGTGCCGGCGACATACACGTCGCCGTTGCCATCGACCAGCGCCAGCCGCCGTGCGCCCCGCGCCCAGTCCATCGCCTGGACCGGCGTTGCGGACGGGTCCGACGAGCGCGGCGCGGCGTCGCGGTGTCCGACCGGCAGCCACACCATGCCCCCTTCCCCGGACGCCGCCACGGTGGCGGGTTGACTGCCGGGCAGCGCCATCAGCAAGGGCGGGGAACCCTCGTGGCCCCGTGCGACGATGCGGGCCATCGGATGCACCGGTGTGGCGGTCCGCAGCTGCAGCAGCTCGCCCTGTTCGGACGACACGACGGCCTGGTCCGCGCCCGGGCCCCACGCCAGGCCGGCGATCTGGAACGGCAGGTCGACCAGCACGGAGCGGCGGACCTCCATGCCTTCGGGGTCCAGTTGCCACTTGATGACGCGGCCGTCCCAACCGGCCGACAGCAACACGCCGTCGCCCTGGAACAGCATCCGCACCACCGCGTCGTCGTGTCCCAGCAGCGGGCGCGGCCACCGACCGCCGTCGGCGGTCCGCCAGACCGTGATGCGCCCGGAGCGCGACCCTGCCGCAGCCAGCTTGCCGTCGGGACTGACGGCAATGCTGTGCAGGCCCGGGTACCAGTCCTTGGCATCCGGGGTAACCAGCAATGCCTGGGCGGGCTTCTCGGGACGCACGCGCGCATTGCCCTGTGCCGGCGACTGCGGCAGCTGCCACAGATAGGCGGCGCTATCCCAGCCGGACGTGGCCAGGCGTGTCCCCCGATCGAACAGCGCGAGGTCGGTCACGCGCGAGCGATGACCATGGATTGCCGCGATCGGCGTGATGCGCTCGGCGGGGGACTGGGACAGATCCCATACCGCAATCCGCCCGCTGTCGTAGCCGGCCGCGAGCCGGTTGCCGTCGCTGGTCAGCGCGGCGACGCCACCGAGCCCGCGCTGCGTGCCGGTGGCGGGCATCCCCAACGCGATGGGCCCCTCCGCGCCGGTCAGGTCCCACAGCGTGACGCTGCCATCCTGCCCGCCGATCGCCAGCATCGCGGACCCCGCCAGGGCGAACACGCGCACGCCGCCGGGGTGCCACGCTGCCAGCATGTCCGTCCCCAGGCGCACCGGCGCGCCGCCTTGCAGGGGAACGACCTCGATCTCGGAGCGCCCGGGCTGGAACCGCCCCAACACCCGATAGTGCGCATTGGCCTGCACCGTCAGCGTCCTGCCGTCCGCCCGCAGCAGATAGCGTTCGATATGCCGGGCGCGCTCCATCGCGCTGACCAGCGTGCGGCGGAAGTCGAAGCCGCCGGGCGGCCGAAACAGGCTATGCCCGTCCATGCCTTCGACCGCCGCCAGCAACGCCACGTCCGGCGCCGGGCGGGTGCTGACCACGGACAACAGCATGTTCTGACGGTTCAGCTTGAAGGCCAGCAGCAGCGCGACCACGGTCAGCGCGACCATCGACAGCGCGGCCCCGTAGCCGATCTGCCGCAGCCTGCGCGCCCGCTTGCGTTCGATCTCGTCGCGTCGATAGTCGGACAGGAAGCGGTTCTCGGCATCGCTGTGCTGCTGCGCCGGCTCGCGCAACGCCGCTTCGATTTCCTCTGGCACCGCGTTGCGCAGCAAGGCCGGATTCTCGTTGGCCATCGTCCACGCGCGCACCAGGTTCTTCCAATGGGGCAAATGCCGCTCGCGCCATCGTCCGTTGCTGGCACGCACGGGCCCGACCAGCCTGTCATGCGCCAGTTCGAACCACTGCGCCTCCTGTCGGCTCTGGGCGCGGACCAGATACAGGCGCTGCAGCGTCGCCAGTTCTTCGGCGGTGGGGGCGGACTTCGCACCGCTGTCGAACATCACCAACGAACGCAGGTTCGACGCGGTGATCAGCTTGTCCTCGATCCAGTCGCGCAGCACCCGCTCGCGCGCGGCCGTCGGTGCCGCCCGCTCCAGCGTGGCGTTGTAATAGGCTTCGAGCGCCGCGCCGGCATCGAGATGCTCGACGTCCTGCAATCGGATACGGGCGCCGGCCGGCGGCGCGCTGTCGCCGAAGCATGCCAGCCACAGATTCATCCCGATGACCTGCAACTGCACCGGCTCCACATAGCGGCCATCCCGGTAGGCCGGCTGGTTCGGACCGGGTACACGCACCTTCGCCAGATCGCGAGCCAGATGCCGGGCGGCGTTCTCGTCGAAGGTCACGCCGGCCGCGTCCGCCGGCCCGATCAGTGCCTGCACGGCCTGCTCGCGCGAGAGCAGGTCGATCCGCATCGTGTTGGTCAGCCGCGTGGGGACCCGGTCCCGATAGGCGTCCAGCCAGGAAAAGAACTCTTCGCGCATCGAGAACAGCGCCCAGATGTGGCTGCCACCCTGGCCCAGCAGATCGCCCAGCTGCGTGAAAAAGGCCAGCTTGTCTCCGGTATCGTTGGCGTCGGCGGTGAAGGTCTCTTCGAACTGGTCGAAGATCAGCAGCATCCGGCGCGAGCGGGCACCGGCCGGCTCGCGCAGGCGCGACAGGTACGACAGGTACGACAGCAGCGTATCGTCGCGGCGCGGCGGCACGGCGTCGGCCCAGCACTGCAGCACGCTCCAGACATAGCGGTTGACGGGCTCGCCGTCGCCGGGCGCCTCGCCACCGACCCGGGCGGTGGGCAGCACGTCGAAGCGGTCGCGCAAGCGCGGCCGCAGGCCGGCCTCGATCAGCGAACTCTTGCCGGCGCCCGACGGCGAGTACAGCACCACGATGCGATCGGCGACCAGGCGGTAGCCCAGTTCCTCGATTTCGCGGTCGCGCCCGAAGATCGGCGTATGTTCGGTCAGCGGCGACGGGCCGATATAGGGGCAGTGCGGCGTGGAGGCCGTCGGTGCCATGGGCGCGATGGATGCCATGGCGCCTCGCTAGGGCCGCAGCCGCCGCTGCAGCTCCGCGACAAACATCGCGACATCGCCCCAGTACAGCTTCATCCTGGCCTTGTCCTGGAAATAGCGCTCCAGGTAACGCCGGGCGCTGACCGGGTCGAGAATGCTGTTGGGATCGAGCTGCGCCGACATATGCAGGTACTCGCTGCGCAGATCCGCCCCTTCCTGATTCAGGATGGTGCGGAACAGCACGCGGAAGTCCCACGATTGCACGTCGAAGCCGATGATCAGCAATGCGCTGTCGTTCAGGCGCGCGCGGATCTGCAGCGGAATGATGGCGTCCAGGTTCTTCGACACGCTGGTCAGGTAGTCGAAGTACTGGTCCTCGGTCAGCACCAGCGAGCGGGGCTCGCGCAGGTCGCCGAACATCTTGAACACGATCGGCGTGCGCGCACTGGGACGCGCGTCCCGATGATCGACCGTCAGCGCATCGTCGCACGCTTCGGCCGCCGCATTCCAGCGGCACAGCCGCACGAATGGCCGGACTTCGGGATCGCGCGCCTGCAGCGCATGCACCAGCAGGTCGCTCGGATCGGTGGTGATATAGACCGGCAGGCGCAATTCGGCCAGCACACGATGCGGGTCGTCCGGCGCGGCAAGACGCACGCCCGCCACGGCGGCAACTACCTCGCCGAGTTGCGCGACGATGTCCTCCTCGGGCAGTCCGAGCAGCCGCGGCGGGATCGCGTCGCGGTATTGCTCGCACAGCTGCTGGTACAGGAAGCGGTAGAACAGCCGCCGCGGCGTGACAGGTTGCTGCGAAGCGGACAGATACTGCGCGACCTGCGGCAGTTCATCGCGCTCGTGGGCTGCCATCGGAAAGTGGAAGATCTCGGCCCAGGTCTGCGCCATCTGCAGCCGCGAACCGAACAGCGGCTCGCCGACGCCGGGGCCCAGAATCGGCGTGGTCTCGCCATGGCGGATATTGTCGATCACCGCGCGCCACGGGTCGTCGCCCGACTCCGGCACCGCGCCACCGCCGAAGCCCGGCGGATAGAAGATGCGCGCGCTTTCGAGGCGGGTGAAGACCGCCGGCATCCACCAGTCCGGCTGGCTCGCGATGGCCGCGCGTGCCACGCCCGCGGCCCGGTCCACCTCGCCGTGCTCGCGCAGTTCGGCAAAGAAGAGCGGCATGAATGTGCCCATGCTGTCCATGCCGACATTGCCCTGCATCGCCAGCACGGCCGGCACGCCGGCCTGTGCCAGCAGCGGACCGAGCGCCTTCATCATGTCCCCGCCACGCGCCGGCCCGGTGCCCGCGCTCTGGCACGAACACAACACGACCAGGCTGGGGGGACGCTCGAGCATGCCGATACGGTTCACCAGCATCCGGCCGGCCACGAGGTCGCGCGAGCCATCGGCGCGTTCGAGCCACAGCATCGGTTCGTCGTCGATCATCGCGCCGTGGCACACCAGATAGAACACCTCGACGCCCTCGCGCAGCGCCGCGAACATCCGCTCCATGGTGGCCTGGCCGGGCTCGGCCAGCGTGGCGACCGGGATCGGCGCGAGCGCGGCGCCGATGCGCTGCGCTTCGGCGTTCGCGTCGATTGCGGCCAGGTCATCCGCGAGGCCGGGCGGATTGGCGACCGCAACCAGTGCCGACACGCCGCTGCGCGGCCGCAGCCGTGGCAGCCGCATTTCTCGCGAAAACAGGTAGCGCGAGAAGAAGCAACGCTGCGAAACGCACAACGGTGCCTGTCCCGCCGGGTCGTACAACGTCTCCCACGGCAGCACATGCAGTTCGGTCGCATCGACGCTGACCCGCAGGCGCAGCCGCAGGTCGACCGCGGCCTCCTGCGCCGCCGTCCGCGCCGCCACGAAGGCATCGCGGACCTCGGCCGGGGCGAACAGCGTGGCGGCCAGCGCGCGGCCGCAGACGTCCGGGTCGGCATCGCGAAATGCCGGATTGGCCGGCACCAGGGCCAGCGCCGCGCGCGGCGTGATGACATCGCCGGTCGGCATGCGCCGCCGGGCCTCGACCTCGTACCCGCGCGAGCCGGCGCTGATCAGGATCTCCAGTTCGGCGTAACGGTGGCTCATGCGAGGGTGGCTCATGCGAGCGCTCGTCGGCTGCCTGTCGGCCTATCGCGGCTGGCGCGGATCGCCTGGCAGATACTGTCCCGTGACGCGGCGATACGCGGCCGACGTCCGTTTGCCCGGATGACCGTCGACGCGGACGAAGACCCCGGCAAAGGTATTGAGCCAGCGCTGCAACGTCTCGGTGGTCTGGCGCGTGGCGGGATCGGCGGGCGGGCGAGCGGCGTAGCGGACGATCAGCGGCGCGTCGTCGTCGGCTGCTGCCACGCGCTCGCCGAAGTCGAGTTCCCCGATTTCAGCCAGCCGCCGCAACAGCACGGCGCCGCCGCACTGGCGCGACACCGCGCGATCGGACCAGGTTCCATCCGCTACGTACTTGCCCCGCTCGTAGTGGCCCGAAAAGCTCCACAGATATGGGCTCAGTACCTCGGGATGGAAACGGCGGTAGCCAAACCCGTTATATCGCTCCAGCTGATACAGCGTGCCGGCCAGGCTCCAGTCGGTGGCCTCGTTCAGGCCCTTGAGCGCCAGCGCATCGGCCGCGCTCTCCTCCCAGCGAAATGGCGGCGAACCGGTGCGCGGACGGCCCGCCGGCACGTGGAAGGTGCGTCCGGTCAGGGGATCGCCATTGTGCAGATGGGCGTCCATGCGCCGGCTGCATTCCATGTTGTGCACGACGGCGATGAAATGCCATGGCACACCGGACAATTGCGACGCCGCCGCATAGCGGCCCTTGTGCCTGACCAGCGTTGCCGTCAGCGCATCGACCTCGGCCTGGCAGCCTGCTTGCGTGATGCATGTGTCGAACAAGCGCTCGTAGTCCGCGCGCAGCGAAGGGGTCAGCGAAATGGCGGCCATGGGGACACCCTCTTTCCCCCCGGCCGGTGTTCGAATCGCGAAGCTGCGGCATCTCGTTGTTCCGCCGGCTTGTGTCCGGCGCGCGCGGCACGCCCGCATTGCCGCTGCGTGAAGGCTAGATCATCGAATCGGCAAAGAAAAGGCGGCCGCGGGCCGGCCCAGATGAAAAGCGTGCATAGCTGGTATGCAGCAGGTTTAGCGGCGCAAGCGCCCTTGGCGTCCTCCGTGCGCGATGTACCAGGTTTGAAACCATTTGCACCCTGTCGGCTTGCGCCGCACGGTAGAGAAATACCCGCGGCCTCGCCCACACCGGCCTCGACTGACCGCATACTTCCGACCGCGGCGACAGCCAAGCCGGGCAGTGCAGACCCGGCCGTCCGCCGCGATCATACAAAGGAGACACGATGCAACGACGCGATATCCTGCGGCTCGCCGCCGCCTCCACGGTCGCCGCGCTCGGCCCGGCCATGGCTTCCCGCGCTTACGGCGCGGATGAATTTCCCACCCGCCCGCTCAAACTGATCGTGCCCTACGGCGCTGGCGGCATCACCGATCAGATCGGTCGGGCGCTGGCCGATGCGGCGGGGCGCGAGCTGGGCCAGTCGATCATCGTCGAGAACAAGCCCGGGGTCAGCGGCACGCTGGGCGCGACGCAGATGGCCACCAGCGAGCCCGACGGCTATACGCTGACGATGGCGCCGGTGGTGATCTTCCGTCTGCCGCACGTGCAGAAGATGCGCTACGACCCGCTGAAGGACCTGACCTATATCTCGATGATCGCGGACTACAACTTCGCGGTCGCGGTCCGTACCGATGCGAAGTGGAAGACCATGCAGGAGCTGGTCGCGGAGGCCAAGGCGTCGAGCCGCGGCATCAGCTACGGCACCACCGGCATCTATGGCAGCCAGCATCTGACGATCTCGGAACTGGCGCGCATCACGCAATCGAACTGGACGCATGTCCCCTACAAGGGCGACGCCGAGGCCATCACCTCGCTGCTCGGCGGCCAGTGCGACGTGGCGATGCTGACCAACACGCTGCTGCCCTACGTGAAGAACGGCCAGCTGCGCGTGCTGGCGGTGCTGTCGGAGAAGCGCGCGCCGGACTTCCCCGATGCGCCGACGCTCAAGGAGATCGGCTATCCGGTCTGGTCCAATTCGCCGTTCGGCATCGTCGGCCCCGCCGGCATGAAGCCCGAAGTCGTCAAGAAGCTCGACACCGCGTTCCGCAATGCGTTGAAGGACCCGAAGCTGCTCGCGGTGACGCAGCAGTACGGCATGTCGACCAACTATATGGGTCCCGAGCAGTACACGGCCTATGCGCAGAAGGCCTTCAAGACCGAGGGAGCGATCATCCAGCGGCTCGCAGAGGCCATGAAGAACCAGTAAGGTTCACCCGGTTCCTCCGGTTCATTCGCCCGCGCCGCGGCCGAGTTCGCGCAGCAGCGTCTGCTGCGGCTCGGTCAGCGTGCGCAGCCGCGACGGCAGGTCGATGGCCACCGTCAGCAACAGGTCGCCGGTCTTTTGCTTCGCGCGGTCGTGCAGGCCCATGCCGCGCACGCGGATCACGGTGCCGCTGCGCGTCATCGCCGGAATCTCGGCCATCACCGTCTTGCGAAAGCGCACCACCGGCACGCGGCCGCCGAGGCAGGCCAGCACGAAATCGATCTTCAGTTCGCGCGTCAGGTCCAGCCCATCGACGCCGAACACGCGGTCCTTGCGCACCCGGACCTTGCACAGCAGATTGCCGTTGGGACCGCCGTCGATACCGGTGCCGCCCATGCCCCGGGCGCGCAGCACGGTGCCGTCGATCACGCCCGGCTTGATCTGCACGCGCAGCGCCTTGTCGACGCGGACCTTGCCGGTACCGCCGCAGGCATCGCAGGCAGCCGGCTCGACGCCGCGGCCCGCGCAGCGCTCACAGGCGCCGTACGCGTTGAACAGGCCCCGTCGCACCTGGCCCGTGCCGCCGCACGGCTTGCAGGCCATCATGCGGATGCCGCGCGCATCGCAGTGCAGGCAATCGACCGTCATCCTGACCCGGGTCGAGGCCATGCCGCCGAGCACCGCCGTTTCCAGCGCGATGCTGGTCTCGCACAGATAGTCGACGCCGGCCTTGCCCTGCGCGCTGCGCCGCGGGCCGCCATGCGGCCAGGCCTCGCGCGCAGGACGCGGGCCGTGAGCGCTCCTGCCGCCGGCCCCGCCGTTGGCCCCGCCGTTGCCCCCGCTCCCGGCGCCATTGCCCGTGCCATGGCTTGAATTGCCGCGCGGCGCCGCGCGCTCGGCGTCGTAGGCCATCCGGCGGCCGGCATCCTTGAGCACCGCGAACGCATGCTGCAATCGCTTGAACCGCTCTTCCGCGGCCTGCGGATCGTCCGGATTGCGATCCGGATGCCAGCGCATGGCCAGCCGCCGATAGGCCTGCCGGATCTCGTCCGCCGTGGCCGTCGGGGCAACGCCTAGGGTCTGGTAGTGGTCATGGAGCGTCACGGGGGCCTTGTGTTCGCCGTTGGCGCAGCCGGCACTGCTGCTGCGCTACCTGTTCAGCCGGCACATCGAAGGGATAACGGCATGCCGCGCGCAAACTGTAGGCATAGAATGAGGCCCGTTTTGCCGTTCCCGCCCCCCATCATCGAACCTTCATCGAAGCGTCATCGAACGCCGCCCTGCCATGGAGTTCCGCCATCTGCGCTATTTCCTCGTGCTGGCCGACGAGCTGCATTTCGGTCGGGCCGCGCGCCGGCTGTCGATCTCCCAGCCGCCGCTGTCGCTCAATATCCAGCAGCTGGAGGCCTCGGTGGGCGCCCGCCTGTTCGAGCGCGACAGCAAGGGCGTGCGCCTGACCGCGGCGGGCCGGGCCTTCCGCGAATCGGCGACCGCGCTGCTGGCGCAGGCCGAGGAAGCGCGGCTGCTGGCGCGGCAGATCGAAGCCGGTGCCGTGGGCCGGCTGCGCGTCGGCTTCGTCGGGTCGATGCTGTATCGGGGCCTGCCGCAGAAGCTGCAGCAGTTCGAGGCCGATCAGCCCGGCATCCAGATCGCGCTGACCGAGCTCAATTCGCAGGAACAGATCGAGGCGCTGCTGCACGGGCAACTCGACGTGGGCTTCATCCACACGAGCCGCGTGCCGGACGAGTTGGCGACGCGGCTGATCCACAGCGAGCCCTTCGTCTGCTGCATGCCGGCCGGCCATCGGCTGGCCATCCGTCGCAACACCGGCCGCCCCGTCGCGCTGACCGAGCTGCGCGGGGAGCCGTTCGTGCTGTTCTCCCGCAAGGCCTCGCCCGACTATTACGCGCGTATCGTGGACATGTGCGCGGCCGAAGGTTTCTATCCGCAGATCCGCCACGAGGTCCGGCACTGGCTGTCGGTGGTGTCGCTGGTCTCGCAGGGAATGGGCGTGGCGGTGGTGCCGGCGGCCTTGCGGCATTCGGCGCTGGCCGGCGCGGCGTTCCGGCCGCTGAAGCACAGCACGGTGCCGTCGGAGGTTTATTGCGTGTGGAAGGCGGCGCCGGACCATCCCGCACGCGATCGCTTCGTCGGCATCTTTCCGGCGCTCGCGGCCGCGCGGCCGCGCAACGCCTAGCGCGCCGACGCCTCGCGATACGCGCGGATGCGCTCGCGCAAGCCAGGCCGCGCGGCCGAGTGAACCAGCGCAGCGAGCTGCCTGGCCAGTTCGTCGCCGTCGACGCGTGAGGCGGCATGGATCGCCGCCTGCGTCTCGGTGTCGAGCCGGCGCGCCTGGCGGGCCAATGCCTCCAGCGCGGTGTCGGGCTTGCCATGCTGGTCCGCCTCGAAGTACCGGCAGGCCAGGCCGGCGGCGAGCGCCGTGTCGGCATCGACGGTTGCGCCGGCGCCGATCCACTGGCGCGCGAGCGTCGGCCCTACGCGGGCGGCAAGCCGCGCGGTGCCCAGCACCAGTCCGAAGGCCGCGCCGGGGAAGGCGAAGCGGCTGTCGTCGGCCACCCAGCATTGTTCGCACGCCGCCGCCAGATCGGCGCCGGCGCCCGTGGCACGACCATGGACGCGCGCGACGGTGGTGAACGGCGCCGTGTAGACGGCCTGCAGCATCAGTTCGACACGGACGAAGCGGGCCAGCAGCGTGTCGTCGGTCTCGCTGCCGAGATCGCCAAGATCGAAGCCGGTGCAGAAGTGCTTGCCCGCGCCTTCGATCACCAGCAGCCGCGTGCCGTCGTGATGGCACGCAACCACCGTGTCGTGCAGCGCTTGCACGAGCTCCGCGGACAAGGCATTGCCGCGTTGCGGACGGTTCAGCGTCAGCCGCGTGATATCGCCTTGCCGGTCAATCAGCAGCATCGGCTCCGCCATGCCCGCGACGGTCGATGCGCTGTCAGACATCCGGGGCCGCCCACAGATTGGGCGCGAAGCGGTTGGCATAGCCCGACACGAATTCCTTCGGCGCGCCGGTCGCCGGGTCGAAGACATGGCGGCGAATGCGGCCGATATTGCCGCCGTACAGGTGGACGCTGACCGAGACGCGATCGTCGAAGGCGTTGCGCACGCGGTGGATGTCGCCCAGCGTAGGCGATACCGCAGCCACCTGTCCGGCCTCGAGCCGGGTTTCCTCGCCGTCCTGACGGATGCCTTCATCATCGCGGCGATAACGGATGTCGATCTCCGCGCCGCGCAGCACGCCGATCCAGCCCCACACCGTGTGGTCGTGCACCGGCGTCTGCTGGCCCGGGCCCCAGACGAAGCTGACCACCGAGAAGCGATCGAGCGGATCGCCGTACAACAGGTATTGCTGGTAGTAGGTCGGATGCGGCTGCGCCAGTTCGTCGGGCAGCCAGTCGTCGCGGGCGACCAGCGCCTGCAGCAAGGGCCGGGTGCCTTCCAGCAAGGCGGCTTCGTCGCGGTTCGGTCCCTCGATCAGCGACGTGACGCCGGCGACGAAGGTCCGCAGCGGTTCGATGGTGCGGCTCATGGCGTTTGCTCCTGCGTTTGCTCCTGCGTTTGCTGCTGCGTTTGCTGCTGCGGCCCGTCCTGCTGCCCCGCGCCGCCGGCATGGGCGGCGCGGATCGTTTCGGTATGCTCGCCGAGCGCGGGCGGGGGCCGGCGCACCGGCAAACCCATGCCGTCCAGGCGCAGCGGCGAGACGAAGGTCTGCGTCGCCACGCCGCCCGGCAGCGTCAGCGGGCGTACCCACTCCATGTGTTCGACCTGCGGATCCTGCAGCGCGGCGGCATAGTCGTTGATGCGCGCGTGCGGCACGCCGGCGGCCTGGAAGGCCGCGATCCAGTGATCGACGCCGGCGCGAGCAAAGCGCTGCTCCAGCAGTTGCTTCAGCACGGTCTGGTTGGCGGCGCGGTCGCGCGTGGTGGCAAAGCGCGGGTCGTCGGCCAGTTCCGGCATCTGGACCACGCGGACGACCTCAAGCCACAGCTTCTGGTTGCCCGCCGCGATCGCAAAGTAGCCGTCGGCGGCCTGGAACGCCTGGTACGGCGCGTTGCGCGGATGCGCCGAGCCCAGCTTGGCCGGGCTGCGGCCGGTGCCGAAGTACTCGCTGGTCTGCAGCGCGGCGATGCCCAGCGTGCAGCCATACATCGGCACATCGATATGCATGCCGGCGCCGCCGGCGCGCACGCGGGCCAGCGCGCTGGCGATGGCGAAGGCGCCGTACAGCCCGGAGGCGAAGTCGGCCAGCGGCACGCCGCATTTGACCGGCGCGCCGTCCGGCTCGCCGGTCACGCTCATCACGCCGGCCGCGGCCTGGATGGTCAGGTCGAAGCCGCCTTCGGTGGCGCGCGGCCCGCTCTGGCCGTAGGCCGACACCGAGCAGTAGACCAGACCGGGATGGTCCCCGCGCAGGCTCGCATAGCCCAGCCCCAGGCGATCCATCACGCCGGGCCGGTTGTTCTCGACCACCACGTCGGCCTCGAGCATCAGCCGGCGCGCCAGCGCGACGTCTTCCGGCTGCTTCAGGTTCAGCACGACCGAGCGCTTGTTGCGATTGAGCGAGGCGAAGTTCTCGGAGAAACCGGCCGATATCGGCGGCCATTGCCGCAGCGTATCGCCGTCGGGCGGCTCGACCTTGACCACGTCGGCGCCCATGTCGGCCAGCAGCATGCCGCAGAACGGCCCGGCGGCGACGGTGCAGAACTCCAATACCTTGACGCCGGCGAGCGGCAGGTCCTTCTCGTTCAGATCGGGCATGGCGATGGCAGCGATGGGTGGCGGTTGGCGGAAAGCCGCCCCGACGGCCGGCTTGCGGGCGGCGGGGCATGCGAGGCATTATATGAACGTGCCGGAATACGGGACAACGGTTCCGTATTTGAGAACGCGGTGCCCGGTGGAGGGCTGCCCTCTCCCCCACCCCTCTCCCGCAAGCGGGCGAGGGGAGCCGATGGCGAATGTCGTCGCCGGGGTTCTCGCTCCCCTCTCCCGCGCGCGGGAGAGGGGCTGGGGGAGAGGGCAAATCCGCGCAAGCGTCCAAGCAATACCAAACCCATGAACAACACCCTGATCAAAGGCCTCGGCATCGTCGAACTGCTGGCCCATAGCGACCGGCCGCTGGGGCTGACCGAGATCGCCAACCGGCTGGGCATGGCCAAGAGCAATGTCCATCGGCTGCTGCAGGCGTTGACCGAGCTGCGCTATGTGATTCGCGACGAAGGCACCGCGACCTACAGCGCCTCGATCAAGCTGTGGGAGCTGGGCTCCGCGGTGCTGGGCCGGCTCGATCTGCGCCGCCACGCCGAGGGCTGGATGGAACGGCTGATGCACGACAGCGGCGAAAGCGTCCACCTGTCGGTGCTCGATCGCGGCGAGGTCGTCTACGTGCACAAGATCGACAGCCCCAATCCGGTCCGCGCCTATACGCAGATCGGCGGGCGCGCGCTGGCGCACTGCGTGGCGACGGGCAAGGCCATGCTGGCGTTTCAGCCGCTGACCGTGCTGCAGCGGATGTCGACCGCGCTGGAGGGCGCCACCGCCAATTCGATCGTCGACCCTGTGCGCTTCCTGCAGGAGATGGAGAAGGTGCGGCGGCAGGGCTATGCGGTCAACCGCGGCGAATGGCGCGAATCGGTCCATGGCGTGGCCGCGCCGATCGTCGACGGGCATGGCCAGGTCTTCGCCGCGGTGGGCCTGTCCGGGCCGGCGGAGCGCTTCAAGCCGCAGAAGGTGCGTACCTTCGCCGAGATGGTCCAGCATGCCGCCGCCGAGATATCGGCCAGCCTGCGCGGCGGGACCCGGCACAGCGCGCTCGCGCTGGCCACGCGCGGCATGGTGACCGCAGGGCACTGAGCCGTGCGCCAGCACGCATTCCCCCCATTGGCGGGGGTCCAGCGCACCCGAGTGTTCCGCGGAAGCCACAACCGCGCCGGATTGGTGCAGCGCGCATAGGCCGCTGGAAGATTCACCTTATAATGCCGCCACCTGGCCGACATCGAACGGACTTACCCAGTTCTCACCGGTGCGGAGGGCAGGCGGGCGATTGGCCTGCGCAATAACAAGAACGTGGTCATGTAGTGCCCTTTCAGGCCTGAGCCGCGGTCGTGCATGCGCGCCCCGACCAGCCTGTCAAAGTCGCCGGGGAGTTCTTCGATTTTGCGCACGTCCAAGGCCCGCGCCTGGATGATTCGAACAAACACGATCGAGGAGCTCCCAATGAAGCATTCCCGTCTTACCTCCCTTTCTCTGGCCGCCGCGCTGCTCACCCTGGGTGCCGTCGCGCATGCGGAAACCGTCAAGATCGCCATCGCCGGTCCGATGAGCGGCTCGGTCGCGCAGTACGGCGACATGGTCAAGGCGGGCGCGCTGACCGCCATCGAGCAGATCAACGCGGCCGGCGGCGCCGGCGGCAACAAGCTCGAAGTCGTGCTGATGGACGACGCCTGCGAACCGAAGCAGGCCGTGGCCGTCGCCAACAAGATCGTCAGCCAGAACATCCGCTATGTGATCGGCCACGTCTGCTCGGGCTCGACCATTCCGGCCGCCGACATCTACGAGAACGAAGGCGTCGTGATGGTGACGCCGTCGGCCACCGCGCCGCAGCTGACCGAAGGCAAGAAGCGCAAGATGATCTTCCGCACGATCGGCCGCGACGACCAGCAGGGTCCGGCCGCCGCGCAGTACATCATCGGCAAGGTCAAGCCCAAGAAGGTCGCCGTGCTGCACGACAAGCAGTCGTACGGCCAGGGCATCGCCGCCTCGGTGCGCAAGGACCTGGAAGCGGCCAAGATCCCCGTGGTGCTGTTCGAAGGCATCAACGCCGGCGATTCGGACTACTCGGCGGTGATCACCAAGCTCAAGTCGCAGGGCGTGGACTTCGTCTACTTCGGCGGCTATCACCCCGAAATGGGCCTGCTGCTGCGCCAGGCACGCGAACAGGGCGTCAAGGCGACGTTCATGGGACCGGAAGGCGTCGGCAACAAGGACGTCACCGCGATCGCCGGCCCGGCTTCGGAAGGCATGCTGGTCACGCTGCCGGCCGACTTCTCGGCCGACCCGGCCAACGCGGCGCTGGTCAAGGCCTTCGCCGACAAGAAGCGCGATCCGAACGGTCCGTTCCAGATGCCGGCCTACGCGGGCGTCAAGATCATCGCCGACGCGATCGCGGGCGCCAAGAGCACCGATCCGACCAAGGTCGCGGCGTACATGCACAAGAACGCCTTCCAGACCCCGATCGGCAAGGTGGAATACGACGCGCAAGGCGACCTCAAGTCGTTCAAGTTCGTCGTCTTCACCTGGCACAAGGACGCCACCAAGACGGCCGCCAACTGATCGCCGGCGCGGTCCGTGCCAACGCCCCGTTCGTCACCGAACGGGGCGTTTTGATATGCCGGGCCGCTTCGATCGCGCCCTTCCCCGCGCGGGAGGGGCCCGCCGCGACAGGCACGCCGGCCTCACCGAACCGGCCCCGACGGGCTGAACCCGGCCGACGTGCAGTACAGACGGGACGTACCCCATGAACGAATTCCTACCTCAATTCACCCAGCAGCTGGTCAACGGCCTGACGCTGGGTGCGATCTATGCGCTGATCGCCATCGGCTACACGATGGTCTACGGCATCATCGGCATGATCAATTTCGCCCACGGCGAGATCTACATGATCGGCGCCTATGTCGGCCTGGTGACGCTGACCGCCATCGGCGTGGCGGCCGGCTATCCGTTGCCGCTGGTGCTCGGCGCCGCGCTGCTGGTGTCGGTGATCGTCACCGGCCTGTACGGCTTCGCGGTCGAGCGGGTCGCCTACCGGCCGCTGCGCGGCGGACCGCGGCTGGTGCCCTTGATCTCCGCGATCGGCATGTCGATCTTCCTGCAGAACTACGTGCAGATCGGCCAGGGCGCGCGCGACGTGTCGGTGCCGGTGCTGATCAGCGGCGCGCTCGAACTGGAGATGGGCGGCGATTTCACGGTGACCGTGCCGTATTCGCGCCTGCTGATCGTCGGCGTGACGCTGGTGCTGATGATCGCGCTGACGCTGTTCATCGGCCACTCGCGCATGGGTCGCGCCTGCCGCGCCTGCGCCGAGGACATGCGCATGGCCAATCTGCTGGGTATCGATACCAACCGCGTGATCTCCTTCACCTTCGTGCTGGGCGCGATGCTGGCCGCCGCGGGCGGCGTGCTGATCGGGCTGAGCATCGGCAAGCTGAACCCCTTCATCGGCTTCGTTGCCGGCATCAAGGCCTTCACGGCCGCCGTGCTGGGCGGCATCGGCAGCATTCCGGGCGCGATGCTCGGCGGCGTGCTGCTGGGCCTGGCCGAGACCTTCGCCTCCGGCTATATGCCGGCCGAGTACAAGGACGTGGTCGCGTTCGCCCTGCTGGTGCTGATCCTGCTGTTCCGTCCCACCGGCCTGCTCGGCAAGCCGGACGTGGAAAAAGTCTGAGGACCGCGCCATGAACTCCTCCAATTCGATGACGCAATCGCTGAAGAATGCCGTCTCGGCGGCGGTGCTGACCGCCATCCTGACGATCCCCATCCTCGGCCTGCAGCTCAAGCTCGAGGGCTATCGCGTGGTGCTCGAACCGCACTGGCGCCCGGTGTGGATCGCGGTGGCCGCGGTGTTCCTGTTCCAGCTGTTCAAGCCGCTGATCCACCGCACCACCTCGGCGGTCAAGCTGCCTGCGCTGCCGACGCTCGCGCCGGGACAGCAGCGCGCCGCAGTCTGGGTGCTGCTCGCGGTCGGCCTGATCTGGCCGTTCTTCGGCTCGCGCGGCGCGGTCGACATCGCCACGCTGGCGCTGATCTACGTGATGCTGGGCCTGGGCCTGAATATCGTGGTCGGCTTCGCCGGCCTGCTGGACCTCGGCTATGTCGGCTTCTACGCGGTCGGCGGCTACACGTATGCGCTGCTGAACCAGGCCTTCGGCCTGTCGTTCTGGGAATGCCTGCCGATCTCGGCCGGCATGGCGGCGCTGTTCGGCTTCGTGCTGGGCTTTCCGGTGCTGCGCCTGCGCGGCGACTACCTGGCCATCGTGACGCTGGGCTTCGGCGAGATCATCCGCCAGTTGCTGAACAACCTGACCAGCCTGACCGGCGGCCCGGACGGCATCTACGGCATCCCCAAGCCCACGGTGTTCGGCATCCCGATGACCCGCAGCGCCGGCGAGGACGGTGCCCGCACCTTCCACGACCTGATCGGCCTGGACTACAGCGGCGAGCACATGGTGATCTTCCTCTACCTGCTGGCGCTGCTGCTGGTCGGCGTGACGCTGTTCGTCACCAGCCGGCTGATCCGCATGCCGATGGGCCGCGCCTGGGAGGCGCTGCGCGAGGACGAGATCGCCTGCCGCTCGCTCGGCCTGAACCCCACCCGCATCAAGCTGTCGGCCTTCACGCTGGGCGCGACCTTCGCGGGCCTGGCCGGCGCGTTCTTCGCCGCGCGCCAGGGCCTGGTCAATCCCGAATCGTTCACCTTCATCGAGTCGGCGCTGATCCTGGCCGTGGTGGTGCTGGGCGGCATGGGTTCGCAGCTGGGCGTGATCATCGCCGCGATCCTGCTGACGGTGCTGCCTGAGGTCGCGCGCGGCTTCGCCGAATACCGGATGCTGCTGTTCGGGCTGGTGATGGTGCTGATGATGATGTGGCGCCCGCAGGGCCTGTTGCCCGCCAGCCGCCCGCACGTGGAGTTGCCGCAATGAGTGCACAGAGCGCAGAACTGTTGAAAGTGACCGGCCTGCAGATGCGCTTCGGCGGCCTGCTGGCGGTGGACGGCATCGATTTCAGCGTCCGCAACGACGAGGTGTTCGCCATCATCGGGCCGAACGGCGCGGGCAAGACCACGGTGTTCAACTGCGTCGGCGGCTTCTACAAGCCGACCGCGGGCGAGGTGATGCTCGACGACCAGCCGATCGCCGGCCTGCCGAGCCATATCGTCGCGCGCCAAGGCCTGGTCCGCACGTTCCAGAACATCCGGCTGTTCAAGAACCTGACGGTGGTCGAGAACCTGATGGTGGCCCAGCATCGCCGCGTCAAGGCGGGGCTGCTGCACGGACTGTTCGCCACGCCCGCCTATCGCCGCGCCGAGCGCGAGGCGCTGGAGCGCGCCGCCGAATGGCTCGACCGCATGGGCCTGCGCGCGGTGGCCAACCGCGAGGCCGGCACGCTGTCGTACGGCCACCAGCGCCGGCTCGAGATCGCGCGCTGCATGATCACGCAGCCGCGCCTGCTGATGCTGGACGAACCGGCCGCGGGCCTGAACCCGCAGGAAAAGGTCGAGCTCAAGATGCTGATCGACCAGCTGCGGCGCGAGTTCGGCATCGCCGTGCTGCTGATCGAGCACGACATGAGCCTGGTGATGGGCGTCTCCGACCGCATCCTGGTGATGGAGCACGGCCGCCCGATCACCATCGGCAAACCCGAGGACGTGCGCAACGACCCGCGCGTGATCAAGGCATACCTGGGAGAGGACTGATGCTGAAGCTGGAACAGATCCATACCCATTACGGCGCCGTCGAGGCGCTGTGTGGCGTATCGATCGAGGTCAACCAGGGTGAGATCGTCACGCTGATCGGCAGCAACGGCGCGGGCAAGACCACGCTGATGATGACGATCTGCGGCAGCCCGCGCGCGTCCAGCGGGCGGGTGCTGTTCGAAGGCCGCGACATCACCGGCAGCTCGACCCACGAGATCATGCGCATGGGCATGGCGATCTCGCCCGAGGGGCGGCGCGTGTTCCCCAGCCTGACCGTACTGGAGAACCTGAAGATGGGCGCCTTCTTCGCCAAGCGCGAGGAGATCGAGGCGGGCATCGCGCACGTGTTCAAGCTGTTCCCGCGACTGGAGCAGCGCGCCTCGCAGCGCGCCGGCACCATGTCCGGCGGCGAGCAGCAGATGCTGGCGATCGGCCGCGCGCTGATGAGCCGGCCTCGGCTGCTGCTGCTGGACGAGCCGACCCTGGGCCTGGCGCCGATGATCATCGCGCAGATCTTCGACATCATCCGCACGATCCGCGAGGAAGGCGTGACGGTGTTCCTGGTCGAGCAGAACGCCAACAAGGCGCTGCAGGTGGCCGACCGCGGCTATGTGCTGGAAACCGGCAAGGTGGTGCTGGCCGATACCGGCGCGAACCTGCTGGCCAACGATCAGGTGCGCAACGCGTATCTGGGCGGCTAATCGGGCGGCTAAGCGGGGCAACGCCACGGCCCGGCCAGCGCAACCCGGCAACGGTTGCGCTGGCCGGGCCGCTCTTCTTGTTGCGCTTGCTCGCTCTTGTTGCTCGCTCTTGCGCGGCACCCAACGCCAGTACGGCACATCGAGCGTGATCATATGCAGTACAATGCAAACGATTCTCATCTACGCTCGCTGATTCATCACTAAGCAGCGGTCAGGTAGTGCCGGCGCCACGCCGGAAACCCGCCCGCGGGACCAAAGCTCATGCGCTTGTCAGATTTGCCGCGGCGCACCGCGGCCACCGTACTGTCGGTCGACGACAGCACCCCGAACGATCCCATCGCCCGACGCCTGCGCGAACTCGGCTTCGTGCCCGGCGAGGAAGTGCAGATCATCACCTTCGGCCCGTTCGGCAAGGACCCGCTGGTCGCCCAGGTCGGCAGCACGCGCTTCGCATTGCGCCGTGCCGAAGCCGCCCGCGTGACGGTGCAGCCCGAGGGCGCAGGCACCGGCAATATGGCCAACGCCGCCGATACCGCTCGTACCGCGTGAAGCGGACCGATTCGAATTACGCCATGTCCGTCGCTACTTCTCCTGCCACTCCCGCTTCCGCCGCCACGGCGCAGGCGCCGCTGCGCGTCGCGCTGGTCGGCAATCCCAATTGCGGCAAGACCGCGCTGTTCAACCGGCTGACCGGCAGCCGCCAGAAGGTGGCCAACTACGCCGGCGTCACGGTCGAGCGCAAGGAAGGCTATTTCGTCGCGCCGTCCGGCCGGCAGGTGCGCATCCTCGATCTGCCCGGGGCGTACAGCCTGCACGCGACCAGCCTGGACGAAGCCATCACGCGCGACGTCTGCATGGGCAATCGCCCGGGCGAGGCGGTGCCCGACCTGCTGGTGTCGGTGGTCGATGCCACCAATCTGCGGCTGCATCTGCGTTTCGTGCTGGAACTGCGCCGCCTCGGCCTGCCGATGGTGGTGGTGCTCAATATGAGCGACGCGGCCGAACGCCGCGGCATCCGCATCGACCGCGACAAGCTGGCCGCGGCGCTGGGCGTGCCGGTGGTACAGACGGTCGCCGTGCGGCGCGGTGGCGCCGCGGCGCTGCTGTCGGTGCTCGACGGCGCGCTGCCGTCGGCCCCGCCACCTCCGCCGGCGCCGGCTGACGACTTCGACACGCATGCCGAGGTCAAGCGCCTGCTCGATGCCGCGGTGGCGATGCCGACCGCATCGGCTGGCCTCGAAGACCGGATCGACCGCGTGGTGCTGCATCCGGTGTTCGGTCTGGCGATCCTCGCCGTGCTGCTGTTCCTGATGTTCCAGGCCGTGTTTTCGTGGGCCGAGCCGGTGATGGAAGGCATCGAGGGCGGCGTGGCGTATGCCGGCGAACTGGTCGGCGGCCTGCTGCCCGACGGCCTGCTGCGCAGCCTGATCGTCGACGGCCTGATCGCCGGCCTGGGCAGCGTGGTGGTGTTCCTGCCGCAGATCCTGATCCTGTTCCTGTTCATCCTGACACTGGAGGAATCGGGCTACCTGCCGCGCGCGGCCTTCCTGCTGGATCGGCTGATGATGGGCGCCGGGCTGTCTGGCCGCTCGTTCATCCCGCTGCTGTCGAGCTTCGCCTGCGCGATTCCCGGCATCATGGCGACCCGCACGATCCAGGACCCGCGTGATCGGCTGACCACGATCCTGGTCGCGCCGCTGATGACCTGCTCGGCGCGGCTGCCGGTGTATGCGCTGCTGATCGGCGCCTTCATTCCGGCGCGCACGGTGATGGGCGTGTTCAACCTGCAAGGGCTGGTGCTGTTCGCGCTCTACGTGGCCGGCATCGTCAGCGCGCTGGCGGTGGCCTATGCGCTGAAGTTCTTCCGCCGGGACCGCACCGAGCATCCGCTGCTGATGGAGCTGCCGGCCTACCGTATTCCGAATCCGCGCGACGTGCTGATCGGCCTGTGGGAACGCGCCCGCATCTTCCTGTCGCGCGTCGGCAAGGTGATCCTGACGCTGACCGTGCTGCTGTGGTTCCTGGCCACCTTCCCGGCCCCGCCGGAGGGCGCGACCCTTCCGCCGATCGACTACAGCTTCGCCGGCATGATCGGCCACGCGCTGGAGAAGGTGTTCGCGCCGGTCGGCTTCAACTGGCAGATCTGTATCGCGCTGGTGCCCGGCCTGGCCGCGCGCGAGGTCGCCGTCGGCGCGCTGGCGACCGTCTATGCACTGTCGGGCAGCGAGGACACCGTTGCCGCGCAGCTGGCACCGATGATCGCCGCGCAGTGGTCGCTGGCCACCGCGCTCGCGCTGCTGGCGTGGTTCGTGTTCGCGCCGCAGTGCATCTCGACGCTGGCCGTGATCCGCCGCGAGACCAACTCGTGGAAGGTAATGGCGGCCTCCACGCTCTATCTCGCGGGGCTGGGCTATCTGGCGGCATTCGTCACCTATCGCGTGGCGTTGCTGTTCAGCTGAGGCATCGGGAAGCCGTCATGTCGCTCTATCAGGCCATCGAATCCGTGCTGGTGCCGCTGATCGTGCTGGTATGCGCGCTGTCGGTGGCGGCGCGCTATATGCCGCGCACCCGCGAGCGCGCCAAGGCCGCGCTGGCCGCCGGCCTCGGCGGCGCGCAGGCACGCGGATGGCGCGCGCGACTGGTGGCACGGCTGGCGCCGCAGGGGGTGGCGTCGGGCTGCACGACCGGCTGCGACAGCGGCGGCTGCAACAGCTGCGGCAGCAATACTTCGGGCACCGCACCGGCGGCGACGGAGAAGCCGATTCGCATCGTGCGCAAGCCGCAGGGCAAGGGTCAGGGTTGAGGAGCAATACACGACCACGCGTGCCGTGGCACGCGATAGTGCAGAGGGCCAGCTTTTGCTGGCCCTTTGCTTTAGGTCAAACGGGTCCGCGGGCGCCAGGGGCACACTCGACGTGGGGTCTTTCCCAGTCCTGTCGATCACAACATGAGCCCGATGCAATCTCCTCGTACCCGTTTGGCAACGGTCGCCGTGGCGGCCGCGATGATGGCCTTCCCGCCGCTGCACGCCACCGCCGCCGATGCGGTCGGCACCGCAGCCGGCACCCCAGCCGGTGCTCAACCGGAAGGCAACTGGATGGTCCGCCTGCGCGGCACCTATCTCGACGTTGCGCAGAAGTCCGACCCCGTCGGCGGTGTCGGTGCCCCGGACCGGATCGGCGTCAACAACAAGTGGATCCCCGAGCTGGATGTCACCTACTTCTTCACGCCCCATCTCGCCGCGGAACTGGTGCTGACCATTCCGCAGAAGCACGACGTCCATCTCGACGGCAACCGGATCGGGTCCTTCAAGCATCTGCCGCCGACGCTGCTGGTGCAGTACCACTTGCTGCCGCACGCCACCTTCCGGCCCTATGTCGGTGCCGGGCTGAACTTCACGCGGATCTGGGGCGCGGATATCGCCGGCAATACGCTGTCGCTGGACCGCTGGAGCATCGCGCCCGCGCTGCAGATCGGCATGGACTACCGGCTGACGCGCAACTGGTACCTCAATGCGGATATCAAGAAGGTGTGGCTGTCCACCGATGTAAAGACCGCCGGCGCGAAGGTGTCGGAGGTCAAGCTGGACCCCTGGTTGTTCAGCGTTGGCGTGGGATATCGGTTCTGAGGGTTGGGCTTTCGGCCACGCAGAAACGGGTACGCTGGCGCCTGCGGACCCCCACAATCGTCGTCCCCGCCTTCGCGGGAACGACGTGATGGCAGTCCACCGCGCTATTCAGATCGCGCTGCCGTTGATCGTCAGCGACAGCCGTTGCCCGCTTTGCCTGACGCTGCAGCTGGCGGTCAGCGAGAAGTCGCCCGGCGTCAATGGCGTCACGCCGACCTGGCCCGGATGCGTGGCCGGGGTCACGGCGATATTGCCGGCTTGCTGCCAGTCCCAGGCCGCGCACTCGAGGAAGGTCAGCGCGTTGCCGCGATGCCGGACGGTCGCGGTGACCGGGATCGGCAGCGGCGGCATCGTGGCGATGCGCAGCGGTTGCGGGCCGTCGTAGACCAGTGCCCAGGTCGGCTGCTCGGTCACGGTCAGGCCCGCGCTCGGCGTGGCCTCGAGCGTCTTGCTGGTGGCGGTGACCTTCAACAGGCTCTGCAGAGGATCGGCTCCATTGGGACGGCTGGTGTTCAGCGTGAAGCCACGCACGCTCGCAGTGGGCTGCACCGACAGCGACGGCGAGGTGCTCGCGTACGACCATTGGCCATCGAACTGCGCGGTCGCATCGGTGCCGTCGCTGCGCATCACGCGCGCGGACAGCGTCGCCGGATACCCGTTCAGGATCGAGATCGCATCGATCGGCGCGCCGTTGCGCAACAGTTCCAGCGTGTAGGCATAGCTGCCGTTCTTCAGCACGACGACGGCGATCCGCGCCGCCAGCGCGACGCCATTGGGCGCCGTCACGCCGACTGTGACCGTGCCCTCGACCGTGCTGGTGGTCGACGGATTGACCCCGTGCAGCGTCGCGCGCTCGCGATCCGCACTCAGCTGGATGCCCGCGACCGAGCTCGCCCAGGCCCAGTCGTGCACGGCTGCCGACACGTCGATGCCGTCGCCATCGAGCAGCGTGGCGCGAATCTGCCGCGTTTTGCCGTTGGCCAAGGCCAGCAGCGGATGCGAGACCGCGAGGCTGTAGTTGCTGCTGGCGGCAACGGTGATCGTGGCCGTCTGCACCGGCAGCACGACCGCCTTGCCGTCCGCGCCGTTGATGGTGGTGGCGACCTGCACGTTGACCGTACCCGGCGCGATGCCGGTCACGACCGCGGCACCGGCGACGGTGGCGCTCGGCGTCACCGTCGCGACGGCGGGATCGGACGACGTCCACGCGTAGCTGCCTTGAGCGGTGACGTCCTTGCCGTTGCTGTCGACTATCACCGCGGCGAGCGTCAGCGTCCGGCCCACCCCGACATGTCCCGCCGATTGCCCCAGTGTCACCGTATAGCTGAGCGTCGTGGGCGAGCCGTTCGATCCCGGGCCCGACGAGCCGCCGGAACCGGAACCCGAACTCGGATTCGCTCCTGCACCATCGCCTCCGCCGCCTCCGCCGCATGCGGCCAATACCATCGCTGTCAGCGCCGCCCCGACCCAGGCGAGCGCCTTCGACCCCGTTTCCGTTCTCATGATATCTCCCCGTTTGCTGGGCCAATGTCCCCCTTCAGGCTAGGCGCGAGGCGCGCTTCGCTGTACCGGCCAAGCGGTGGACGATTGCAGCCGTTTGCGTGTGGCAGCGCGCGTTCGGGTACGAATTCGGGTTGGCGATCTCATCCATTTGGTCGAGGGCCTCGCGTGACGGCGCTGCGCAGAAGTACAGGCAGGCATGCTTGACGAGTCGACGCTCGATGCACTACGCTTTGTCGCTGCTATATCGTTGTTCACACACCGTCGAATCCCCACACCCGCACACCAGCCAGCACGATGTCCGTTGCGCCGACCGTCCACCGCCAAGCCGCCGATGCCCTGCGCATCGCCGCGTCGGCGCGCGCGCGTCGTGCGATCGCCATCGATGGCTTCGGCTCGGTCCTCGCGCTCGCCTGCGCCCTCTCCTCGCTACAACTAGACCTACCGATCGGTTGCCGGGCCTAGCGCCCCGTGGCAGTTCGGCAGCCTGTCGCCACCTTTCCGTTCGCATTGGCACGCCGCAATCGGCTTCGATTGCGGTCCTGATCGGCATTCGATCGTTCGCTCGCCATGCGTCCCGCTTTTCCCTTGCTATCGCGATTCCCTCGCGAGGAGGACCCGTTCATGCTGCGCAACCCCGCCGTCAAATACCGTCCCGCCGCCACCGTCGATTTGTGTGATCGCACCTGGCCCAACCAGCGCATCGCGCGCGCACCGATCTGGATGAGCACCGATCTGCGCGATGGCAACCAGGCGCTGATCGAACCGATGAGCGTCGCCAGCAAGCTGCGCTTCTTCGATCAACTGGTGAAGATCGGCCTCAAGCAGATCGAGGTCGCGTTTCCGTCGGCATCGCAGACCGATTTCGACTTCGTGCGCATGCTGATCGAACAGAACCGCATCCCCGACGACGTGACCATCGTCGTGCTGACGCAGGCGCGCGACGACCTGATCCGCCGCACCATCGATTCGCTGCGCGGTGCACCGCGCGCGGTCGTGCATCTGTACAACCCGATCGCGCCGGCGTTTCGCCGCATCGTGTTCGGCGCGAGCCGCGACGAGGTCAAGCAGATTGCGCTGGCCGGCACGCGGCTGATTCGCGAACTGACCGATGCGATTCCCGATACGGCCTGGACCTACGAGTATTCGCCCGAGACCTTCAGCATGACCGAGCTGGACTTCGCGCTCGAAGTCAGCGACGCGGTCGCGGATATCTGGGAGCCGAGCGCATCACGGCCGATGATCCTGAACCTGCCGAGCACGGTCGAATGCAGCACGCCCAATGTGTTCGCGGACCAGATCGAATGGATGCATCGCCATCTCGCGCGGCGCGCGGACATCGTGCTGTCGGTCCATCCGCATAACGATCGCGGCACCGCGGTGGCGGCGGCCGAACTGGCGGTGATGGCCGGCGCCGATCGCGTCGAGGGCTGCCTGTTCGGCAATGGCGAGCGCACCGGCAACGTCGACCTCGTCACGCTGGCGTTGAACCTGTACACGCAGGGCGTCGATCCGCAGCTGGACTTCTCCGATATCGACGAGGTGCGCCAGTGCGTCGAGCATTGCAATCAGCTGCCGGTGCATCCCCGCCATCCCTATGCCGGCGATCTGGTGTTCACCGCGTTCTCGGGCTCGCATCAGGATGCGATCCGCAAGGGCTTCGCGCAGCAGCAGCCGGACGCGATCTGGGAGGTGCCGTATCTGCCGATCGATCCCGCGGACCTGGGCCGCAGCTACGACGCGGTGATCCGCGTCAACAGCCAGTCCGGCAAGGGCGGCATGGCGTATCTGCTTGAACAGGTGCACGGGCTGTATCTGCCGCGCCGGCTGCAGATCGAATTCAGCCGCGCGGTGCAGCGCATGACCGATGAGACCGGCGCCGAGGCCAGCGCGGACGATCTCCATGCGCTGTTCCGCCGCGAATATCTCGATTTCGATGCGCCGCTGCGCTATGTGTCGCACCGGATGATGTCGGGCGAGGACGATCAGGTAGAGATCGAGGCCACGCTGGTGCAGGATGGCGCCGCCCGCGTGATACGCGGCAAGGGCAATGGCCCGATCGATGCCTTCGTGCGCGCGCTCGGCATGCCGGTGCGCGTGATGGACTACCACGAGCACGCGCAATCGTCCGGTGCGGACGCGCGCGCCGCCTGTTATGTCGAGGTACGGGTAGGCGAGTCAGCGACGGGCTTCGGCGCCGGGATCGACGCGAACCTGGTGACGGCGTCGCTGAAGGCGGTGGTGTCGGGGGTCAACCGGCATTTGCGGGCGGAGGCGGAGCAGCGGGGGCCGGAGCAGCGGGCGGCTTGACGTACGCTGCTGGCGGGCGACACAACGTCGGCTTGCTCCCCTCTCCCGCAGGCGGGAGAGGGGAACACCATCGGCATGCAAGCGACGACGTGCCCTACCGGAACGCCGGCTCGTCGAAGCTGCGCAGCTTGCGCGAGTGCAGCGCCTCGACGCCGTTCTCGCGCAGGATGCGGATCGCTTCGAGGCCGATCGTCATATGCTGGCTGACGCGCTGGCGATAGAAGGCGTTGGCCATGCCGCGCAGCTTCAATTCGCCGTGCAGCGGCTTGTCCGAGACGCACAGCAACGTGCCGTAGGGCACGCGCAGGCGGAAGCCGTTGGCCGCCACCGTCGCGCTTTCCATGTCGATCGCGATCGCGCGCGACTGGTTGAAGCGGGCGTACAGCGTCTTGGACTTCAACTCCCAATTGCGATCGTCGGTCGAGACCACGGTGCCGGTCCGCATCCGCGTCTTCATCTCGTTGCCCGACAGCCCCGTCACGCGCGCCACCGCTTCCTGCAGCGCGACCTGGATCTCGGCGATCGGCGGCACCGGCACCCATGGCGGCAGGTCCTGGTCGAGCACGTGGTCGTCGCGCACATAGGCGTGCGCCAGCACGTAGTCGCCAAGCTGCTGCGAGCGGCGCAGGCCGCCGCAGTGGCCCACCATCAACCAGCAATGCGGGCGCAGCACCGCCAGATGGTCGGTCATCGTCTTGGCGTTGGACGGGCCGACGCCGATATTGACCAGCGTGACCCCGAGCCTGTCCTCGCGCACCAGGTGATAAGCGGGCATCTGCGGCAGCGCGCGCGGATACAGCGCCAGATCGGGCTCGGCCTCGCCGTGGTTCTGCACGATATCGCCCGGCTCGACAAAGCGCACGTATTCGTCGCCGTCGGCGCTGGTCATCAGCGAACGACCGAGCGCGACGAACTCATCGACATAGCGCTGGTAGTTGGTAAACAGCACGAAGCGCTGGAAGTGCTGCGGCGCCGTGCCGGTGTAGTGGTACAGCCGCTGCAGCGCCAGATCGACGCGCTCGGCGGGAAACAGCGACAGCGGCCAGGCTTCGCCGGGCACCGGCTCGTAGGTGCCATTGGCGACCGCATCGTCGATGCGGCTCAGCTCGGGCAGCACGAACGACGCCTCGAGTTCGCGCGCCTGCGTGTAGCTGATGTCGGTGGTCGAGGCCTCGATCACGAAGGGCAGCGGAATCGGCCGCCGGCTGGTGCCGACCACCACCGGCACGCGGTGATAGCGCATCAACCGTTCGATCTGGTCGCGGTAGTAATCCGCAAAAAGATCGGGCCGTGTCACGGTGGTGCCATAAACGCCGGGATAGGCGACGGTGCCCCAGGACGGCCGGCTGTCCGTCACCATCGTCTCGATATTGACCGAGATGCCCAGATAGGGATAACAGGCATGCGCGGCCGAGGGCAGCGGCTCGCCGCGGGCGAAGGCGTCGAAACGCGCGCGCACCGCGGCGACCGCGTTGTCGTAGATTTCGCCGATGCGCGCCAGCGCCGCTTCGGGGTCCGTGAACTCGGCCAACTGGTCGGCCGGATGGGCGGAAGAGAAGATCGAGGCTTGCATGGCGACGATCATACTCCGGAGCGCACGCGCCCGGCACACGACCGTACTGGCCACTCGGGAAACGGTCGTCACGTCGTTGCGGCGAATGCGGGAACCCAGCGACTTTTGCAAGCCGCTGGCTCCCCGCTTGCGCGGGGACGACAACCCTCGCTCACTCCGGCTGGATATTGGCGGCGCGGATGATGCGCCCCCACTTGGCCGATTCCTGCTGCTGGAAGGTCGCCAGTTCGGCCGGCGTGCTGGTGAAGATCTCGGTGCCGGTGCTGCGGTAGAAGTTGCTGGCGGTCTGGCTGCGCGCGGCCTTGACCAGCAGATCGTTCAGCTTGGCCACCACCGGTTGCGGCGTGCCTGCGGGCGCGTAGGCGGCGAACCAGTAGCTCATCTCGTAGCCCTTGACGCCGGCCTCGTCGATGGTCGGCACATCGGGCGCCAGCGGCGAGCGGGTCTTGCCCGACACGCCCAGCGCCCGCAGCTTGCCGCTCTTGACCTGCGGCAGGCCGGTAGCCGTATCGGTGATCATCATCTGGATCTGGTTGCCGAGCAGGTCGGTCACCGCCAGCGGATTGCTCTTGTACGGCACGTGCAGCAGCTGGACCTGCGCCATCTGCTGGAACAGCTCGCCCGCGATGCGCGACGACGAGCTGCCGCTGCCGAAGCTCAGCTTGCCCGGCTGCTGCTTGGCCAGCGCGATGAACTCGCCCACCGTCTTCACCGGCAGTTGCGGATTGACCACCATGATCTGCCCGCCCTTGCCGAGCGCGGTGATCGGCGTGAAGTCCTTGATCGGATCGTAGGGCAGCTTCTTGAACAGATGCTCGTTGGCCGCATGCGTGGTGTTGGTCGTGATCAGCACCGTATAGCCGTCTGGCGCGGCCTTGGCGACGTCGGAGGCCGCGATGAAGCCGTTGGCGCCGGGCTTGTTGTCGACCACGACGGTGACCTTGGCATCGGTGGTCATGGCCTGGCCGATCGCGCGGGCCAGCTGATCGGTGGCGCTGCCCGCGGCGAACGGCACGACAAAACGGACCGGCTTGTCGGGGAATTCCGCGCGCGCCGGAGCGGAGGGCAGCGCCAGCGCCGTGAATGCCGTCAGCGCCGCCAGCGCAGGGAGCAGGGTCTTCAGGCGCGGCATGGGCTGCGTTCGCACGGCGGCGGGCAGGAAGCGGATTGGCATGGTGTGGTCTCCTCTGGGTGTTATATGAGGTCAGGATGGGCCGATGCGCGGCACCGCGTCAGCCGCCCTCGCGCAAGCGCGGCGGCAGGGGAATCTCCAGCTGCAGCAGCAGGAAGGACAGCGCCTTGCCATGCGCGTCGAGATTGAGCGCATCGTTGACGCCGCCGTCGAGCACGCCGTCGAGCACGAAGTTCATCGCGTGCAGCGTGGGGACGACGTAGCGCGTCACGGCGGCCGGATGGCGATGGCGGAACAGCTCGCGCACCGCATCCTCGGTCACGTGCTGGAGCAGATGGGGGAAATCGCGCTCGTCGTAGACGATCACGCTGATGTTGGAGCGGTCGCCCTTGTCGCCGGTGCGGGCATGGGCCAGGCGATAGAGCGCAATGGTGTCGGGCATCGTCATGTTCAGCCTTCGATCATGGTGTGGCGCGGCGACACCGCATCGCGCGGCACCAGGCAGGACATCGCGTTCAGCCGCGGACGCAGCGCCGTGCGCACGCCGCCGCCGCCCGCGGGACCGCAGCAGTACAGCGCATTGACCTCGCGCAGCAGCGCCTCGGCCACGGCCTTGTCCTCGTGCGCCAGTGCGGCACGCAGCCGCACGTCCTGGCTTTGCGTTTCATGCGCTTGCGGCGCCGACAGCCATGCGCCGCCATCGTCCGCCAGCACGCTGAGCACGCCGATCAGGTCGAGCCGCACCGGCACCTGATGGCCCAGCATCCCCATTCGCTTGCGCACGATGTCGCCGGCCAGCCGGGCGCGCGCCGCGGCGTTCGGTCCGGCGTAGGAGATCTCGCCTTCGGCGATCCAGCCGCCTTCGTGGAACAGATTGGCCTTGAGCCGCTCGGGCCGTGCATGGCCGCGGATATTGCGCACCGCGACGCGGTCCGGGCCGACCTGCTCGACCGTGACCGCGCTGATGTCGGCAATCACGTCGGGCGTCAGATAGGCGGCGGGATCGTGGACCTCGTACAGCAGCTGTTCCTTGACGGTACGCAGGTCGACGCAGCCGCCGGTGCCGGCCGCCTTGCCGACTTCGATGCCGCCATCGCTGTCGAGCCGCACGATGGGATAGCCGAGCGCATGGACATCCGGGACGTCCTTGATGCCCGGATCGGCGAAATAGCCGCCGCTCACCTGCGCCCCGCATTCCAGCAGATGGCCGGCCATGGTCGCACGCGCAATGCGGACCCAGTCCTGCCAGGACCATTTGAAATGCGCCATCGCCGGACCGACCGCCAGCGCCGGGTCGGCGACGCGGCCGCACACCACCACCTGCGCGCCGGCGGCCAGCGCCTCGGCGATGCCCTGCGCGCCGATATAGGCGTTGGCGCAGACGAAGCGGCGCTCGGGAAAGGCCTCGCCAAGGATGCCGGACAGAAGCGCGCGGCCGGCGTCGCCGGACAGATCGTCGCCTTCCACCACGGCAACGCGCGGCCTTGGCAGGCCCAGCTCGGCCGCCAGCGCCTGCACGCGGCGCGCGGCGCCGTGCGGATTGGCCGCGCCGAAATTGCCGATGATCGGAATGCCATGCGCCAGGCACAGGCCCAGCACCGGGGTCAGCAGCGCATCGAGCAGCGGCTCGTAACCGCGCGCGGGATCGGCCCGCCGGGCCAGATGGGCCAGCGCCAGCGTGCGCTCGGCCAGCGTTTCGAAGATCAGCGCGGACGGGCCGCCGTCGGCGATCAGCGTGCGTACCACGGGCAGCGCGGCGTCGATGCGATCGCCGGAGAAGCCGGCACCGGAGCCGATCGAGAGGGAAGAAGCCATGGCGGGCGCGATATTGGGAGGACGACGGTCGAGAACAGGGCCAAACAGGGCCGAAACACGGCCAAAACGGGACCGCGCATGTGCGCAGCCCGTCCCCGCATTCTAGGCATGCGGGCGAATTCGGAAAAACGGATTATTTGGATTAATCTAGCTACCCGCTCGATCAATCGACGATCGCTCCCTGAGCGATCCACCGCCATGAACCTGTCCGTCAAGCATCTGCGCGCCTTCGTCGCCCTGGCCCAGCAGCGCAATTTCACGCGCGCGGCGCAAGCCTGCCATCTGTCGCAGTCGGCGTTCAGCGCCCTGATCCGCACGCTGGAGGAGCAGGCCGGCGCGCGGCTGTTCGAACGCACCACACGTTTTGTCGAGCTCAGTGCCGAGGGTCGCCGCTTCGAGGAGGTGGCCGAGCGGCTGCTGGCGGATTTCGAGGACGCCTTCGCGGACCTGCGCGACCATGCCGAGCGCCGCAAGGGACGGGTCGCGATCGCCGCGCTGCCGTCGATCGCGGCAGGCGATCTGCCGCCCGTGCTCGCGGCCTTCCGCGAGCGCTACCCAGGCATCGCGCTGGCGTTGCACGATGTGCTGGCCGACGGCTGTATCGATCTGGTACGGCGCGGCCGCGTCGATTTTGCCTTGGCGCCGGCGCCTGGCCAGGATGCGGATCTGAAGATCGAGCCGCTGGTGGCGGACTCCTTCCACGTGGTCTGCCCGGCCGATCATCCGCTCGCCACGCGCCGCAGCATCGCGCCGTCCGCGCTCGCCGGCCTTCCCTTCATCCATCTGTCGCGGACCAGCAGCGTGCGCCAGCATCTGGACGCGGCGCTGCATCCGACGCGGCTCAACGGCGTGATGGAGGTCGAGCATCTGGCCACGGTGGCCGGATTGGTTGCCGCCGGACTCGGCGTCACCGTGGTGCCGTCGCTGGCGCTGTTCCAGTTCCAGCTGCCGAATCTGGCAATCAGGCCGCTGCGGCTCGAATCGCTGGTGCGCGATATCTGTCTGGTACGGCTACGCGACCGCGGCGATTCGGCCGCGGCCAGCGCGATGCTCGACTACGTGTATGCGCACTTTCGCAAGCGGCGCGGCGCGCCGGATGCCGAACGGCGGACGCGTCAGAAGTGAGCCAGATAGCCGCCGTCGACGGCAAGGACATGGCCGGTGATATAGGACGCCGCCGGCGAGGCCAGGAACACCGCGGCGCCCGCGATTTCATCCGGCTGTCCCCAGCGGCCCAGCGAGGTACGACGCTGCAGCCAGTCCTTCACGCCGGCATCGCCGACCATCGGCTGGTTCGGCTCGGTGGCGAAGAACCCCGGCGCAATCGCGTTCACGGTGACGCCATCGCGCCCCAGGTCGGCCGATAGCGAGCGCGTCAGCGCATCGAGCGCACCCTTGGTGGCGGGATACAGCACGTCGTCGCCGCGCGCGACCTGCCCCGCAATCGAACTGACATTGACGATGCGGCCGTAGCCACCGCGGCGCATGCGCATCGCCGCATGCCGGCACAGGTTGTACGGCGCGACCAGATTGGTCTCCATCATCGCGCGCAGGTCGCCGGTATCGAGCTCGGCCATGGTCTGCCGGTTGCGCGCCCCGGCGTTGTTCACCAGGATGTCGAGCCGGCCGTATCGTCTGTCGATGCTGTCGAACGCCTCCGCTACCGCTGCCTCATCGGTGATGTCGAGCACCAGCGGATGGGCGCCCTCACCGAGCGTGGCCACGGCCTGCTCGACACGCTGCGGATTGCGCGCGGCCACCAGCACGGTGGCACCGGCGTCGATCAGGCCTTTGGCGATGGCCAGTCCAAGACCCTGCGCACCGCCAGTGACGAGCGCCACGCGGCCGGACAGGGAGAAGGGATGGGATTGGGTATGCGTCGACATGCGGGCAAATATACCGCAGCGAGGCTGGCTTATCCCGGTGGCGCCTGTTTGGTTTGGTCGATGAGCCAGTCACGAAACGCCACCACGCGTTGATCGTCGATGCTGCTTTCCGGATAGACGAGGTGATAGGCATAGTCCTGCGCCACGCTGACGCCAATGTCGAACGGCCTGACCAGCCGGCCTGCCGCCAGGTCGTTGGCGATCATCGGCAGTTCGACCAGGCCGACGGCGCCGCTGTCAAGCACGGCCTGCACGACGTGCGTGGAATCGGCGAAGGCCATGCAGCGGCTGTCGTCGAAGTCGTCGATCCCGGCCGCGGCCATCCACATCGGCCAGTCGGGCCAGACGATGCCATCGGTGCGGCAATCGACGTGGCACAGCGTGTGGTGCAGCAGATCGCGCGGCTCGCGCAGCGGCGGGCCGGATTCGAGCAAGCTGGGACTGCAGATCGGCACCACCACCGTGCCGAACAGACGCTCGGCGCGCGCGCCTTCGTACCGGCCGGCGCCGAAGCGGATCGCGACGTCGATATCGTCGGCCTCGAAATCGCGGACCTGCTCGCTGATATCGAAGGTCAGCTCCAGGCCAGGATTTGCGGCGCGAAATTGCGGGAGCCGGGGCAGCAGCCAGTTGCTGGCAAACCTGGCCTCCAGCGATATCCGCAGATGGGTGGCACCGCGCGCCATGCGACGGGCGCGCGCCGTGGCGCGGCGCAGATTGTCGAGCGCATCGGCGGTGGCCTCGTACAAGACCGCGCCGGCTGGCGTCAGCTGGATGCTGCGGCTGGTGCGCGTAAACAGCGTGATGCCCAGCTGCTCCTCGATTTCCTTGATCTGGTAGCTGACCGCGGCGGGCGTCAGGCCGACCTCGTCGGCCGCGCGGGTGAAGTTCAGGTGCCGCGCGGCCGCTTCAAAGGTCCGGAGGGCGCGCGTGCCCGGCAGCATGCGATTCATCGATCTTCAGGCGAGATGGAATGGTCGCACGGAAACTACCGGTTTCTCGGCGGGGGGTCAATGCGCAGGGAGTCGCGCCGGGCCGGCGCGAAGAGAGGGAACGTGGTGCACGGGCATTGCCGGTGCACCACGTATCGTCAGACTGTCGAAGCGACGAAGCGCGCCGGAATCAGGGGAACGCCGGCACCGCCGGGTCCATCCCCGCGAAGCGGGCTTCCGGATGCGAGCTGCGCAGCAGGGTTTCGATTTCCTCGCAACGGCCGCGCGGCACATCGACGATCAGCAGGATCTTGCCGTCGGCGATATCGGCCTCGAAGGGCTTGAGCCGGCTGTTGGGCGCGGAGCTGCCGATCATGCTGGAGGCCCAGGCACCGAACACCGCGCCGAGCACGGCCAGCACGCCAACCAGGCCCCATTGCGGGGTATCGCCGACGATCGGGAACATCGCCACCACCACGCCGGCGACCACGCCCACCGCACCGCCGATCATCAAACCCATTTCGGCGGCGTGAACGATATCGGAGGTCTGGAACAGATTGGCTTCATGCAGGCCGGTCATGTCCATGCCGTCGCGGGCGACGAAGTGGATATGCCGGTGTTCGACGCGATTGACAAGCAGATCGTCCATGGTGCGCTTCGCGCTGACCACGTCGGGCAACAACCAGTAGATGCGTTTGCGCATGACGGATTCCTCCGAGCGAGGTCCCGTCCGTGGGCTGCCGAGGCTGGCAGGTGGCGGCAGAATCCGCCAGCGGGGCGGGTTTTACTTTTGTACGCCACCAGGCAGGGAATCGCAAGCGCGGCCGCGGGGTGCGGTACACCGTGCCGGCGCGACGTCACGTAGCCGTCACGCCGGCAACTGGCCGACGTGACGGCGATGACGCCGAACCGAAACCGCTCAGAACGTGATCGGCAGCCGCACGTTGACCTGCAGGTCCGGCGTATCGCGCGTCAGCCCCGCGCCGACCGAGATATTGAGCGTATAGCGGTCGCTGAAGCGGTACGAATAGCCGACCAGCAGCGAGCCCTGCGTGATGCGCACCGAGCCGGGCACGGTCTGCCCGTTCTGCTTGGTCGGCCAGATGATGCTCTGGTCGTAGCCGATGCTGAAGGACGCGCGCTCGTTCAGCGCCAGGCCCATGCCGAAATTGAAGCCGAAGATGTCGCCCGGCTCGATCTTGCCCAGGGGCTCCTTCTGGCCGTTCAGCACGGTACGGCTGACGTTGTCGCGGCCAAAGTTATGCAGATAGCTGAAGGTGCCGAAGAACACCGCCGGATCGGTCGGCAGCAGCCAGGTGATGCCCGGCTGAATCGCATGAAAGCCGGTGCCGGTCGGCATGCCCAGCGGCAGCCCGGTGCCGGTCGTATTGCCGATGCAGCGCTGCACGCAGTCGGTGACCACATCGAACGGGCTCTTGCCGGTATTGGACTTGTAGCGCAGCCAGCCGACGAAGTACGGCATGCGGTCGTTGCCGTAGTTCAGCTGATAGCGCAGCGTCGCCTCGACATCGCCCAGCCCGCTGCCGCTCGAATTGAAGACATTGTCGACCGCGGTGCCGGTGAAGACTTCGCGGCTGATGGTCGAGCCCGAGCTGTGCACGTACGGGACCTTGGCCTCGATTTCGAGCCGCTTGGTGATGCCGTAGCGAAAGGCGACCGAGGCGACATAGGTCGATGTCTTGACCTCGCGCACATCGATCAGGCCAATCAGGATCGCCGGAATCACCGTGTAGCCGACCAGCGCCACCCTGTTGTTGGACGAGTAGCCGTACTGGAACGCCGGCTCGACCACCAGCCGGCCGGGCGGCGTCAGCACGCCGGGCTGGTCGAAGATCGGCGCGATCTCCGGCGGGCGCGTCTCGCGCTCCGGCGGCCGGCCGACCGGCTCCTGCGCCTGCGCGACCGTGGTGCTGCCGTTGGCGGGGGCTTGTGCCGGTGCCTGTGCCTGTGCCTGTGCCTGTGCCTGATTGACCGGCACGTTGCGCGTATTCGGCAGGCCCGTGTTGCCGCTGGCCGCAGCCGGCGCCGTCGCCGCGCCGGTCGCGATATCGGCGCCCGTCACGCCACCGCGCTGTCCGCCGCGCTTGTTGGCCAGCGCATCGGCGCCGACGATGCTGCGCAACTCGCGAATCGTGGCCTCTTGCTGGGCCATCGAGCGCTTCATCGCGTCGAGCACGGCGGCCTGTTCGGCGACCTCGCGTTTCAGGGCCTCCAGCTTTGCGGCCGTCGGTCCGTCGTCGGGCAGATTCTGCGCGTGCGCCAATCCCCCCAGCAACAGCAAGGTCGAGCATCCCGCCTGCCGGATGCCCTGCATCGACCTTTTGCTCATGACTCTCCCTCCCCCCGGATGGCGGACTGATTCAGGAGTCCGCGACCTGCTTTGCGTTGTTGCGATGCACCCCTGTGAGTCCGGATGCGACCGCGTGCATCCGTTGCGTCTGTTTGCTTGCGTGTGGTCCCGTGTGGTCCCGTGTGGTCCCGTATGCGTGTCTGGCTCTACCGCATGCTCGCCGCCCGTTGCAGGGCGCTGTTCAATGCTGCGCCGGCGACCCCCGCGCGGAACGCCTGCAACGTGTTCACGCCCGCATCGATGGTCAACAGGCTCTGGATCGACTGGTTGTTGAGCGAGTTCTGGATCACGGTCGCCGGCGTGCCCGCCAGCGCTCCCGCGTTGAAGCTGTTGCCCGGCCCGTTCTGGATCAGATTGAGCAGGCCGTTGGTGGTGACCGAACCGGTCGCGGTGGCGATCACGGCGGGCGCGGGCATCGCTGGCGCCCCGGAGGACAGTGGGGGCGATGGCGCCGCCACCGTGGCGCTGCCTGGCGTGGACGTGCCCGTGCCGGGCTGTCCGGCGCTGGCCGAGGAACTGGCGCTGCCGCTGCCGGGCGCCGAAGTCCCCTGCCCCGCCTGCCCCAGCGCGTTGGCCGCGACCGAGCCCGCATTGGCGGCGCTCTGCAGCGCGGCGGCGAGCCGCCCGGCCTGTTCCGAGGTGATGCGGCTGACGTCGGGAATCACCAGGCTGGTCGAGACCACCAGATTGCCGTTGATATAGACGGCGCGTTCGATGCCGAACGAGACCTGCAGGCCGCCGGTCTCGAAGCCGCCTCGCAGTTCTTCCAATCGTGCCGATGCGACCGGTGCCCAGCCCGCCATGCCGCTGCGCGCGGCTGCGACGGCTTCGTGATGGGGATTCGCGGTGGGGTGGGACGCCAGGCCGGCGTCCAGGCCGCCGTCGCGCCCTACATCGCGCGGGGCCTGCGCGCTCCACGCGTGACCGGCGCAGGCCAGCCCCGCGCCGAGCAGCATCGCCGCCGCGGCCGAATGTGCGACGCCACGGGCGGCGCCGCGGCGCACCGGCCGCGTAGTCATAGCTTGTCGATACATGGTGACGGGTCCCTAGAAGTCTCCAGCGCCATGCTTGGGCATGACGGTAAAGAACAGACTGTCCCGATTGACCCCCATCCAGTACGGCCCACTGGGTGCGACGCGCCAGTCCGAAGCCTGGTTGAAGCGCGCGAGATCGGTGCGGTTGTGGATCACGAACAGAAGACTACTGTCCCAGATCCGTTCGAAGTGTTCGCGAGACAACGCTCGCGTACCGAGCGCGGGATCGCCAACCAACACCCGATTGCCGCGTACCCCCTTGACCACGACGAAATGGTGGTAGCCGTTCTCGACCACCAGCACGATCGCCGGGACCTGGGTTTCCTCGAGCTTGGACAGCGGCAGTTCGAAGCCGTCGGCCATGAAGCCGCGCGATTCGAGGAAGCGCTTCATGTCCAGCAGCGAGAAGCCCTCGCGCTGGATCTTTTCGCGATCGCCGGTCAGGTACATCTGCTGGAATACTTCCGCTTCCGTGACCGGATGGCCGTACTGATAGGTAAGCAGGGTCGCCACTGCGGCCGAGCCGCAGCTGAAGTCGTACTGCTGCCGAATGGTGGTCTTGAAGCGTGCCTCCTTCAGACTTACGGTCCGGACCTTGTACTCGCTGCCCGCCGGTGGAATCACGACCGAATCGGCGGCATGCGCCGGCACCGTCGCCGACGCCCAGGCGAGCGCCGCCAGCGCGGCAAGGCGTGGCAGCTTCATGGCCCGCTTCATGGCCCGCTTCATGGCCCAAATCGCACGTTCAGAATCGTCGCGTTCTGGATCAGCGTGTTGGCGCCGGTGTTCTGTATCACCGTGGGCAGGCCGCTCGCATTGGCAAACGCTCCATCCGAAATGGCGTTGCTGCCGGTGATGACGCGGTTGGCGGTGTTGTCGGCGACCACGCCGGCCAGGCGCATGTCGTTGACCACCACTTCGGCGCCGCCGCGGATATCGGCCAGCGCGTCGGTGCCGACCGGCTTGCCGAATCCGGCGAGCACGGTGCCCGCTTGCGCTTGCGCCGATGCCTCGGCCGTCCCCTGCGGTATCGCAGCGACCGTGGTGTCCTTGCTGTTGTCTTCCGGCATGCCGACGGTGGTCGGCATCGCGGCCGTCGGGCTCGCCGCTTCTGGCGCGGCGGACGGCTCTGCCGCGGCGTGCAGGCCGGGCCAGAGCAGGAATGCTGTCGTCAAAGCGCCGACAGCGGTGCGGACCGCTCGCATGATGGTGCCTCCTTGTGTCCCGTCTCCGCACGGCGGACGACCGGACGTTCCGTCGAACGGGCGTCCCGACGCAGGCCGGGACGCCCACTCCTGCAGAGCAACACCGCGCAAGGCGCGATGCCGGCACGCCATCCACGCGCCGGCATGCGCACCCGCGCAGCGTCTTACCTGCCTACAGCCAGGTTGGCCTGGACCGTGACGGCCTGCTGCACCAGCGAGCCGAGGCCGCTGTTCTGGTTGGCGATCATGATGCCGGCCGCCGACTGCCCGACGCTGCTCATCGCGTTGGACATGTTGAACGTGCCCGCATCGGCCAGCGCCGCGCCGCCAGCACCACCGGCGCCGCCGGTCGCACCGTTGCCCACGCCGCCGGTACCGCCCGCACCCGCGCCACCGGCACCGCCGGCACCGCTTGCTGCGCCAGCCGCGCCGACCGCGCCAGCGCCGGCCGTCGCATTGCCATTGCTTGCCGTGGTGGTTGCGCCGCCGTTGGTGGCATTGCCGCCGGCGCCGCCGTTACCGGCCACGCTGGTCTGCGCGCCACCCGCGCCGCCGGTGCCCGTGCCGGTGCCGCCGGAAGCGGTCGCCGCACCGCCGGTGCCCGCGCCACCCGCACCGCCGGTGCCGGTGCCCGCGCCGCCAGTGGCCGCCACCGCGCCGGTGGTGCCAGCGCCGCCCGCGCCGCCTCCAGCGGCGGACGTGCCGCCCGCCGTGGTCACTGCGCCGCCAGTGCCGGCGCCGCCCGCACCCGCGGTGGTCGCCGTGGTGTCAGCGCCAGGACCGCGGGCACCGCCACCGCTCGAGCTGCTGCTGCCGCCCAGGCCGGCGCTCGCGCCGAGCGAGCCGCCCGACGCCGCACCGGCACCACCGCCATCGCCGCCGCCGGCCAGGCTGCCGCCGGTGCCGTTACCGCCGGCTCCGGTGCCATTGGCGCCGCGAGCGCCGACGCCAACGCTGGCGGCCAATGCGCCGCCACCGGTGCCAACGCCGTTCGCGCCCCGGCCCGCGGTGCCGTTGGCGTTACCGCCATAGCCGCCACGGCCCGCGGTTGCGCTGCCGTTGTTGGCATCGCCCGCGGTGGCATCGCCGATGGTTGCCAGGCCGCCGGCACCGCCGTTACCGCCAGCGCCGCCATTGCCGCTGTTGCCGCCATTGCCGCCAGTGCCGCCCATGGCATTGCCGCCGGTGCCGTTGCCACCGCGGCCGCCGGCGCCGCCGCTGGCATTACCCAGCTGACGGGCGACGTTGCCGATGTGGCTGACCGTCAGGCCGCTGACCGTGCCGTTCAGGCGCGTCATCGCGACCGCGCGGCTCGTGTTGAAGGCATTGGAGAAGTTGGCGGTCGAGGTGGAACCGTTGTTTGCCGCAGTGGTGCCAAGGCCCTCCGCCCATGCGCGTCCGCGGTTTTCCGAATTGGTCTTGGTCGTGGTGGTGGTGTCGTTGTCGGTGACGTTGACATTCACCGCCACGGCGTCATCGGTTGCGGTCTGTGCCAAGGCGTGCCCTGTCACCCCGAGAGTCAGGGCGACGGCGGACGCGAGTAAGGTCTTTTTCATACATAGCTCCCAGGAGGATGTTCTCTGCGACTCAGCCCGGCGCCGCGCTCGTCAGACGGAAAACGAAGCGGTAGCCAGGTCATGGTCCGGCATTGGCCAAACCGAAGCGCCCTGCGCATATTCGGTGCCAGCCCCCGGCGCAGGCGCCGCGATCCCTTGTAAAACAAGGCCAAAATGGCCCTGTTGCGGTGCAAGATCCCGCTTTCGGTGCGACACTGCGAGCGCAAATCCTGTGAACCGGAACAGACATGTCACATCGGTGTGACATCGCCTCGAAAGTCCAGCGGGGCGGCGATTCCGATTGCGAGAAAAAAAAATGTTTATTGCCGGATAGTTAAGTCGCGATGCCGATAAAAACGATCCGGCTGTCGTGGCGTTACGGAAATGAAACGAGGAATCCGGCAGGACGCTGGTGGTGTTTTTTTAAGCACGTCCTGCATTAGGGGGATGTTTCCGATGGACCGCATCGCGGATCATGGGCGGCCGTCGCCGCAGCGCGCTTCCTGCGTCGCTTACCGAGGCGGAAAGGCAAGCGCCCAAACTCCTGCCGGCCTGCCTCGAGATTGTGTCGACATCGCCTCGACGTTGTTCCGCCAAGGCCCGTGACGCGCCTGCCAAATCAATGTGCGAATTCACACGGCGGGACGTATTCCGTTGTCACTATGATCCATGTCTGATTTAAAGTACATTAAACTAATTACCGACTTGTCGTCGACTCGCAAGGGAAACCATGAGTGAAGCCGTCGTTCCCCTGTATCACCAGATTTACGTGGTGCTGCGCCAACAGATTGTGGAAGGCCGTTTTGGCCAGGGGCCTCTGCCGGGCGAGATCGACCTGGCCAAGCAATTCCATGCCTCGCGCGTGACCATGCGCCGCGTGTTCGATCGCCTGGTGCAGGAAGGGCTGGTGCGCCGCCATCGCGGGCTGGGCACCTTCGTCAATCCGCATCCGATCGCGCCGGCCGCCAATGCGCCGCGAACCGTCAGCCTGCTGGACAACCTGCTGGACATGGGCCAGAAGACCTCGGTCAACGTGATCTCGATCGAGGAGGTGCAGGCCGCGCCCGACGTCGCCGAATCGCTGTCCCTGCAGCCTGGCGATCCGGTCACGAAGGTGGTGCGCGTGCGCCATTACCACGGCGAGCCGCTGTCCCATATCACCGTCTACGTGCCCGCCGACCTGGGCCGCCATCTGACGCGCAAGGATCTGGAGACCACGCCGATCCTGCGGCTGCTCGAGAACCGCGGCGGCCTGAAGCTGGGCCGTGCCACGCAGGTGTTGTCGGCCCGGCTGGCCGACGTGGTGGTGGCTCCGCTGCTCGAGGTGCCGGTCGGCGCCGCGCTGCTGGCGACCCGCCGCGTGGTGCAGGACAAGTCCGGCCGGCCCATTCAGCTGCTGCTGGGACAGTACCGGCCCGATCGCTACGAATACCGGATGGAACTGTCGCCGGCGGGCGGGGACAGCGCCAATGTCTGGGTCGACAACGGGACCCGCACCAGCTTGCGCGACTGACGCAGGCGCGCCATGCTGCGCGCTTCGACGATCGACAAGGAGACCCGCGTCATGCCGCTGCACCGAGCTAGCCGTTCCCCTTCGCCATCGGCCCACGCCGCTGGTGTCGTCAAGACCCGCCGCGCCGCGCTCAGGCTCGGTGCGGCGACGCTGCTGACCTCGCTGGCTTCGGCGATACCGCTGCTGGCGCCATCCGGCGCCATCGGTGCGACCAACGGAAGCGCCGGGCAGACGGCGACATCGGGGACATCTGGCGCGTCCGCCGCCCCACTGGGGCAGATCGCCGGCGGCAAGACCATCCGCATCCTGGTCGGCGCGCCCGCCGGCGGCACCACCGATACGCTGGCCCGCACCATCGCCAACGAGATGGGCAAGCTGCTGGACCAGTCCGTCGTGGTCGAGAACCGTCCGGGCGCCGGCGGCAATATCGCCGCCGAGCTGGTGGCGCAGAGCGCGCCGGACGGCAGCACGCTGCTGATGAGTTTCACCAGCCATACCATCAACGCGACGCTGTACAAGAACCTGCCGTTCGATCCGGTCACCGATTTCACGCCGATCACGCTGGTGGCCAGCGTGCCGAGCGTGCTGGTCGCCCATCCATCCGTGCCGGCCAACAATGTCGCCGAGCTGATCCAGCTGGCCAAGTCCCGTCCCGGCAAGCTCAATTTCGGCATCGGCGCGGTCGGATCGTCGGTGCATCTGGCCGGGGACATGTTCAAGATGATGACCGGCACGTACATCGTCAACATTCCGTACAAGGGCACGACGCCGGCCGTCACCGACCTGCTGTCGGGCCGCGTCGAGCTGATGTTCGCCAGCACCCTGAACGTGCTGCCGCATATCAAGGCCGGCAAGCTCAAGGCGCTCGGCGTTACCAGCCCCGCGCCGCTGCCGCAGCTGCCGGGCGTGCCGCCGATCGCGCAGACCGTCAAGGGCTTCGAGTCCAATGCCTGGTTCGGGCTGTTCGGCCCGGCGGGACTGCCGCCCGAGGTCACGCGCACGCTCTATCAGGCCGCACGCCGGGGCCTGGAGACGCCGTCGGTCGCCAAGCGCCTCGAAAACGATGGCGCACAGCCGGTCGCCAGTACGCCCGAGGCGTTCAGCGCCTTCGTCAAGCAGGACATCAAGCGCTGGGCCACCGTGGTCCGTTATTCGGGAGCCAAGGTGGAATGAGCTCTGTCGGCGCCGGGACCGCCCCGGCGCAAACCCTCGCACAGAAGCTGGTCGCCCGCGCCGCGGGCCTGGACAGCGTGACGCCCGGTACCGTGGTGACCTGCAAGGTCGATCTGGCGATGTCGCACGATTCCAGCGGGCCGCGCCGCGTCGCGCCACTGCTGCGCGAGCTGGGCGCCAAGGTCTGGGACCCCGAGCGCTTCGTCGTCGTGACCGACCACTTCGTGCCGGCCGCGGATGCCGAAGCCCAAGCGATCGTCCGCTTCACGCGCGACTGGGTACGCGAACAGCGCCTGCCGCATCTGATCGACAACGAAGGCATCTGCCACGTGGTGCTGCCCGAGCGCGGCTACGTGCTGCCGGGCCAGTTCATCGTCGGCGGCGACAGCCACAGCCCGACCGGCGGGGCCTTCGGCGCCTATATGTTCGGCATCGGGGCCACCGAGATGGCCGGCGTGCTCGCCACCGGCGAGATCTGGCTGCGCGTGCCGCAGACCATCCGCATCGAATGGGACGGCACGCTGGCCGGCGGCGTCTGCGCCAAGGACATCATGCTGTTCCTGTGCGCCCGGCTCGGGCTTGGCGGCGGCCGCTACGAGGCCGTCGAATATGCCGGCACGGCCGTGACCGCGCTGTCGATGCATGAGCGGATGACGCTGACCAATATGAGCGCGGAGCTGGGCGCGCAGACCGGGCTGGTCGCGCCGGACGCCACCACGCTCCAATGGCTGGGCGAGGCCGGTGTGCCCGCCGCGACGCTGGCGCAGATCGATCTGGGCCATTGGCGCAGCGATGCCGGCGCGCCGGTGCTGCAAACCCATCGTTTCGATGCGGCCGCGCTGGCACCCCAGGTCGCCGCGCCGCACTCGCCGGCCAACGGCGCGCCGGTGACCGAGGCCCAGGGCGAAACGATCGACGTCGCCTATCTTGGCGCCTGCACCGGCGCCAAGCTCGACGACCTGCGCATGGCCGCGCGAATCCTGCAAGGACGCAAGGTTGCGCCCGGGGTGTCGCTGCAAGTGGCGCCGGCCTCGCTGCGCGATCAGCAGCAGGCCGAGCGCGAAGGCACGCTGGCGGCGCTGCTCGATGCCGGCGCGCAATTGCTGCCCAATGCCTGCAATGCCTGCGCCGGCTATGGACCCACGCGTTTTGCCGCAGGCACGCGGGTGATCGCGTCGACCGCGCGCAATTTCGCCGGACGCATGGGCGACGCGGGCAGCGCGGTCTGGCTGGCCTCGCCGATGACCGTGGCGGCATCGGCAGTGACGGGCCGCATCACCGACCCCCGCACGCTGCTGTCATGACCGAGATCCGCATGGAGACGCCAGGCAACACCGCATCCGATGGCCAGGCCGCGGGCCGCATCTGGCGCTTCGGCGACAACGTCGATACCGATGCGATGGCCCCCGCCACGCAGATGAAAGGCGGCATCGAGCAGATCGCGCGCCATTGCCTGGCCGGCTTGCGTCCGGAATTCCCTTCGGCCGTACGGCCTGGCGATCTGGTCGTCGGCGGACGGCATTTCGGCGTCGGCTCCTCGCGCGAGCAGGCCCCCCAGGCGCTGCGCCATCTCGGCGTGGCGGCGGTGATCGCGCCATCGTTCGCCGGCCTGTTCTATCGCAATGCGCTCAATCTGGGCCTGCCGGCGCTGGTCTGCGCGGATGCCAGCAGACTGCTCGATGGTGAACAAGCGTCGCTGGATCTCGACGGCGCCGCGGTGGTGCTCCCCGATGGCAGCCGCGTGCCATGCGAGCCGATCCCGGCGTTCCTGCTCGACATGCTGCGCGCCGGCGGGCTGATTCCGCATCTGAAGCGGCGGCTGGCGCAGCAGCGCGCTTGACGCCCCCTGCCGCTCAACTGCGCTGCGCGTTGCCGGCCTCGCGCAGCAAGGCCATCACCTCACCGTCGGTGGTCTGCTCGAAATCCGCGTAATACGCGCCCACCGCGCCGAAGTCGTCCGGCACCCACAGCGAGACGCATTCGTCCGCCGCATCCCGCAGCGACGCCAACCCCTCCACCGATGCGACCGGCACCGCCGCAATCACCCGCGCCGCCCCCGCATGGCGCGCGCTCTCCAGGGCCGCGCGCATCGTCGCGCCCGTCGCCACGCCGTCGTCGACCATGATCACGACCCGGTCGCGCATCGCCGCCACCGGCGCCCCGCCGCGATAGCGCTGCTGGCGCCGGGCGATCTCTCCCAACTGCCGGCCGCGCTCCAGTTCGAAGGCGCCGCTGTCGACCGCGCGGCGCGTCCATGCATCGTCGTTGGCCACGGTATGCGGCGGCGAGCCGGTGGCATCGCCCTCGACCACCGCACCCAGTGCCAGTTCGGGATAGCCCGGCGCGCCGATCTTGCGCACCAGCAGGATGTCGAGCGTCGCGCCCAGCGCGCGGGCGACCTCGAAGGCGACCGGCACACCGCCGCGCGGCAGCGCCAGCACCAGCGGCGGCTGGCTTTCCTCGCGCTTCGCATGGCCCAGTTCGCCCAGACGGCGCGCCAGTTGGACGCCGGCGTCACGGCGATTGGTAAAAAACGGCGGCAGCGGCATCGCGGCCCTCCTGTGCTGTCGGTGCTTCCCGGGGGCGGCATCGCATCGGGTGCGGTACGGGGTGATTAACCCTGTGGCGCGGTCACCCTTTTATGTCCCGCTCGACACATGCCGTTACAATGCGACGGTTAACAAGAACGATTCGCATTCATCGTTCGTTACCTGAGCCTCCGACCCGCACGGACCGACGTCACGGTCCGCGCCGCCGCACCGCGGCGGCATTCCGCGGGCGTTCTGAAAAAATATAGACCGATCCGACCATGCCTCAGCGTGCAATCCTTCGCCGCGGCCGCCACCGCGGCCATGCCCTTCGTCTGACGACTCTCGCCCTGGGCCTGCAAGCCGCCGGCATGGTCTGGGCCCAGCAGTCCACGCCCACCGATGCCTCGGCGCCGGCAGCCGCCCCGGCCTCCGCTGCCACCGCCACCGCCACAGCAGCCGGCGAATTGCCTGCGGTCACCGTGCGCGCCACCAGCGATAACGAAACCGCGACCGGTCCGGTCTTCGGCTTCGTCGCCAAGCGCAGCGCCACCGCGACCAAGTCCGATACCCCGGTCATGGAAACGCCGCAGTCGATCACCGTGATCACCCGCGACCGCATCGAGGCGCAGGGCGCGCAGTCGGTGCAGCAGGCGATCGGCTATACCGCGGGCGTCCATGCGGGCCTCTACGGCAACGACAATCGCGGCGACTGGGGACGATTCCGCGGCACCGATTTCACGCAATACCAGGACGGATTGCTGAATGCGGTCGGCTTCTACAACAATGTCCGCCCGGACGTGTACGCGCTGGAGCGAATCGACGTCCTGCGCGGCCCCTCGTCGATGCTGTTCGGCCAGGGCGCGGTCGGTGGCATCCTGAACCTCGTCAGCAAGCGGCCGCAGCCCGAAGCCGCCCGCGAAATCGGCGTGCAGTTCGGCAACAACAACCGCAAGCAGGTGCAGGCCGACCTGACCGGCCCGCTCGATGCGGATGGCAAATGGCTGTATCGACTGGTTGCGCTGGCGCGCGACAGCGACACCCATGTCGACTTTGCGCAGGACAACCGCTATCTGATTGCGCCGTCGCTGACATATCGGCCGAACAGCGATACGTCGTTTACGCTGCTGGCCAATTTCCAGCGCGATGACAGCAACACCACCGCCGGCTTCTTTCCGTGGAGCGGCATGCTGTTTCCGAGCCCGGGCGGCCTGAAGATTCGCGACAGTTTGTTCGTCAGCGAGCCGGGATTCGACCGCTTCAAGGCGGAACAGGCGGCGATCGGCTACCAGTTCGAGCACAAGGCGAACGAGGTATTCACGTTCCGTCAGAACCTGCGGTATTCGTACAGCACGGTGGATTACCGCAGCATTTACGCCAGCTTCAATAATGCACAAGGTCCCTGGGTGCAAGGCAGCGACCGGCTGCTGAGGAGAACCGTCTATTGGGATAACCCGCGACTCCGTTCCTTCCTCGTCGACACCCAGGCACAGGCCAACTTCCGCACAGGCAGTGTCGGTCATACCTTGCTGACGGGTATGGATTACCAGCACGCCGATATCGATGGCCGCCGAGGCGCCGGCGGCAGCGCGGCACCGATCGACATCATCAATCCGGTCTACGGCAATTACGTCGCACCGACACTCGGGCACGTCAATCCCACCAAGCAGATCCAGACCGGCATCTACATGCAGGACCAGATGTCGTGGAACAAGTGGCTGCTGATGGTCGGCCTGCGCTACGACTGGTCGCGTGCCTCGCAAGTGAACACGCCGGCCGGCTCGCGCGACGACAATGAGCTGACCAAGCGCGCCGGCCTGATGTACCAAACGGACATCGGCCTGAATCCGTACATCAGCTATTCGGAGTCCTTCCAGGGCGTGCCGGGCAATAATCGCGCGGGCCCTCTGAAGCCGCTGCGCGGCAAGCAATGGGAAGCCGGTATCAAGTACCAGCCGCCGGGCAAGAACGCCATGATCACGATGGCCGTGTTCGACATGCGCGAGAAGAACCGTCGCGCGTCGGGCATCGTCAACGGCATGCCCGACACCGTGCAGATCGGCGAGGCACGCACCCGCGGTTTCGAGATCGAAGCCCTCGCATCGCTGCGCAATCGGGTCGACCTGATCGCCAACTACACCTACCTCGACACCCGCATCCTCGCGGGCAACCCCGCGGAAGTCGACAAGCGCATCGCCAGCATTCCGAAGCATATGGCTTCGCTGTGGGGCACCTACAAGTTCAACCTGTTCGACAAACCGGGCTTCTCGGCCGGCGCCGGGCTGCGGTACTTCAGCGACAGCTACGACGGCACCGACCGCAACAAGGTCAGCGGCGCGACGCTCGTCGACGCCGTGCTGGCCTACGACCACGGCCCGGTGCGCGTCGCGCTGAACGTGAACAACCTGTTCGACAAGGAATATCTGACGACCTGCCTCTCGCGCGGCGACTGCTATTTCGGCGCGCGCCGGACCGTGGTGGGGAGCGTTACCTACCGGTTCTGATCCGGCTCGGGAAGCGTATCGACACTTGGGCTAATGGACGAAGCCTGATTGCGCCGCCTTTGGGCGGCGCTTTTTTTGTTTGCAAGCGGCTTGGGATGAAACTCGCTCCCCCCTCCGTCCCGCGGGGGCCGATAGCAGCACTTGCCCGAAATTCCGGGATCCATCCTAAGAATAACTTGACTTCCCGCGTCTCTTGCGCAAAAGTTGGCTTTATTTTTATGCCGGCTGGGGCAGCGACATGCTCGTCGAATTCCGCGTCAAGAACTTTCGAAGCCTTCGAGACGAACAGGTCCTGACCCTCGTCGCCTCGAAGGACAGTTCCCTTGCCGACACCAATACGGTCGAAACCGGCCTGAAAGCCGCTCCCCGGCTGCTGAGCAGCGCCGTCGTCTACGGCGCCAACGCGAGCGGCAAATCGAATCTCATCAAGGCCTTGCAATACATGCGTGGCGTGGTCGTGGATTCCGCCACGGTCGTACAACCGGGGCAGACATACGCCGTCCAACCGTTCCGCCTCGACACCGTTTCGGCCGAGGAACCGACCGAGTTCGAAGTGACCGTCATCCTGTCGGGCGTGCGGCACCAGTACGGGTTCGCCATGACGCAGCAACGCATCGTCAGAGAACATTTGCTCGTCTATAAGGCGTTCAAGCCGCAACGCTGGTTCGAACGACACTACGACGCCAGCTCGGGCAAGGACGTCTACGAGTTCGGCACCGGACTGAAGGGCTCGAAAACGCTGTGGGAAAACGCCACGCGATCCAATGCGCTATTCCTTTCAATGGCGGCCCAGCTCAACAGTGAAGCCCTGCTGCCGCTGTTCGACTGGTTCGCGAGCAGTCTGGTCGTCTTCAACGAGCAAGCGCGGCTCAACCCGCAAGTCTCGATCGAGATGCTCAAACAGCCCGGAGGACGCAAGCGGATCTGTGATTTCCTCACCTCCGCCGACATCAGCATTGCCGACATCGAAGTCGTGACGCGAAAGGTGCCCGGGCAGACCTTGCATTTCGATGTCGCGGCCGGCAAGTCCGAGCTGCGGTCCGAGGAAATCGAAGAACACCAGCTGCGGTTCTCTCATACCACCGACCACGGTGCAGCTGTGTTCGATCTAATGGACGAGTCAAACGGAACACGCAACCTGCTGTTCCTCGCTGGACCCGTATTGGACATTCTTGAGAAGGGCCAGACATTGGTGATCGATGAGCTCGACACCAGCCTTCATACGCTTTTGGTCCGCGAGTTGGTCCGACTGTTTCACCGTCCTGAGGTCAATATCGGCGGCGCGCAGTTGATTTTCACGACCCACGATACCTCGCTGCTCGATGCGCCCGATCTTCTCCGACGCGATCAGATCTGGTTCGTCGAGAAGGACAACGAACAAGCGTCGAACCTGATCGCACTGGCAGAATTCGGCCCTCGCAAGAATGAAGCACTGGAGCGCGGTTATCTGATCGGCCGATATGGTGGCATTCCGTTGGTGCGTAGTGATATCGGGCGGCCTCACTGATGGTCCGTGATCATTGTCCCAGGGTCCGGCAGCGGGACCAATTGGCACGCAAGATAGGCCAGCGCGCCAGCTACGACCGCATCCTGATCGTCTCTGAAGGCGCGAAGACCGAGCCGAACTACTTCTGCGAAATCCGCGCCGCCTTTCGTTTGCACACCACTAACGTGGAAGTCCGGCACTGTGAGATCGGGACGTCTCCGATCCAGGTGGTGCAATACGCCGAATCGCTGTTCCGAAACGGCGACCGCCACAAGCGCATCCAGGCCCGCGCCTTCGAACAGGTCTATGCCGTTTTCGACCGCGATGATCACGACAGCTACTTCGATGCCCTGCGATACGCAAGGGCACTCGATGGTCAGCTAAAGAACGATATCAAGCAAAGCGTCGCCTTCCGTGCGGTCGCGTCGGTGCCCAATTTTGAGCTCTGGCTACTGCTGCACTACGCGCAGATTCATGCGCCCGTGCATCGCGACGAGGTGATCCGGCGATTGAAGGAACATGTCCCGCAGTACAGGAAAGGCATGCGGGACGCTTTTGCAGTCACCAGACCGAATCTGGGCACCGCTACGCGGCGGGCGGTGGAGCTGAGCCGGCGATTCACTGCGGACATGGCGCCGGAACCGTACACGGGAGTGGGAGAACTGGTGACACGGCTGACTACTCTGAGAGGGGCACCTTGATGGTTCGAGGGCGCGCTCAAGAACTCAAGTTTCGTATGTTGAATGCCCGACGTGCCGATGCCGACAAGAAGTCAGTGGACCTGCGTCGCAGATTTTGAGGGAGAACATTGCCTGCCTCATGAAAAACAATGAGTCTCCCCCATGGACTTCTATGCCGCCGCAACAGGGATATAAGAGGCAACGGTAGCCTTCAATCTGTCCCCGAGATCGAAGATGTCATCGAGGCTTGCCAGCGGGATGCGCTCTTCCTCTTTGTTCTCGTCGAACAGACCAATGTAGAGCCTATTCTCGTTGTTGAAACGCAATCGACAAATTGGCTTGCGATTGTTGTCAGCGAACAGAATGGCACAGTAACTCGCGGCATCGCGGATCGCCACCATGTCGGGCTTGACCACCGGCCGAAGGATCGCCTTGACGATCTGATATGCCTCCATTTCCATGGCTGAGGGCGTCGAAACGTTCTGCTCTTCCTGCTGTGATTGAATCAGCGTGATTTCCGGCGAAAGCGCAGGCTCCGGCGACATGGCGCCCTTGAGCCGCTCGTTGATCTTGTCCCCGACGAGTTGCTGGAATGCATGTTTCGTGATCATCGTGAACTGGTCCTTCACGGCGTTCCTGAACTGCTTGCCTGCGAGAAACTCCGACGATACCAGCCGCACAAAGTCCTCCGGCGGATTGACCATCCACTCGTTCAAAGTGTTCTTGATCGCACGGGTGTACTTCAGATGGTTAGCCGTCGTCAGGATGTTCTCAACATCAAACGCCGTCTTTGCGAACTTCTTCAGCTCGTCCACATCCTGATCCCGAAAATCCAGAATATTGAACTCGAAGAAGGGCTTGTCGTCCATCTTGTTTGGTTTTTCCAGATCTGTAAAGAACCGATAGACCAAACCATTCGTCAGTACGCCGAATCTAGCCTCTGTCACGTGAAAGTAGCGGAACAGCTGGCTAGCATGGTTGATGTGCAAATCGCCACCGGACTTCTTGCACTCGAAGAGCATGATCGGCTTTCCATCCTTCAGGATTGCGTAGTCGACCTTCTCCCCTTTCTTTGTACCGACGTCAGCGACCAGCTCCGGCGTCACCTCGAGAGGATCGAAAACGTTATAGCCGAGCATATGTATGAACGGCATTACCATCGCATTCTTCGTTGCCTCCTCCGTCTGCAACATGTCCTTTGCGGCCGCGACCTTGGCAGCGAGCGTCCGAACCTCATCGATAAAGTCCACCTTACCCCCCTTCTTTTTAATTGAAATAGCGAACCTTCCGGCTGGGACATCGCGACATTGATGCGCTGCGATCGTGCAAGCTATGAGGAACAGCTAAATATGCAAAAGGCGTAAATCGCCTGGTCCTGCCACTGAAAATATTACGCCGAAATAGCAATACCGGACCGTATAGTATCGACCCTCTGAGACGGATCAAGACCCTACTGATGGGGGATGGCACCTCACTGCTACAGATGCCCTACTGGCTCCGACAAAGCAATCAGGCTTTACAACGCAGCATCAGGCATGTCGTCTTACCTCAGTCGCGGATTTATTCGAGAAGTCACCGCTACGATCGAGGGCAACGATCCATAGTGGCATCGGGCAGCGTCGGTGCGGCTACTAAACCTGCTGCTGAAACCCCAACAGATGCCCATTGCAGTCTCTCAGACCGAATTCCCTCGAGCCATAACGCATCTGCTGCAGCGGCCAAGCAATCGCCACCTTGTCCTTGATCAACGCGTGCAGATCATCGACATCGGGAACGGTGAAGTAGATGGTCCCGGTCAGCGCAGGGGCGGCATTCCAGAGATTCTCTGCGGTGAACAGCAGCTTGCAGCCGTGATTTTCGACCGTGATGGTGTTCTCAGCGGAGTCGGCAACGGAAAATTCCAGCACGGTTTCATAGAACTCCCGCGTTTGCTGGAGATCGTTGCAACGGAGCAGTAGGGTCAGAGACATTTGCACTCCAAGGTGGACGGTCAATCTGGCTGCCTTGCGCACGGATGGAAACCGACCGTGGGCCGGTTGCCGAATAGTACCGAACTACCACCCGGTTGCTGAATGGAGTCGCCCACAAAGGAGCACCGCCTTTCTCGCTGCGGATCATCGGGAAAAAAACACGTCGACCTCCTTCAGGAACGCTTCGCGCAATTCCACATTCGACATATGCACCGCCGGCAGCAACGTCAGCTTCGCGCCCGGAATTGCCGCCGCAATCTCCTCGCTATGCTCGGCGCGCGTCACCGTGTCGAACTTGCCGCCAAGCACCAACGTCGGCCGCGAGATCAGCTTGATTGTCCTGCGCAAGTCCATATCGCGCACCGCACCAAGCGCACCCGCGATGCCGCGTGGATCTGTCTCCAGCAGAACCTTGCGGAAAGGTTCGATGGCCGGATCCTTCTTCTCGCGCATCTCGGCGGGAAACCAATTGCCGAGGAACGCTTCGGCGGTCTCTTCGGGCGTCGCGGCGAGAATGGTTTGAATGCGGGGCTCCCATTCCGACGTCGGGCCGAGGTAGGCCGCGGTATGCGCCAGCGCCAGGCGGTCGATTCGCTCGGGGGCGTGGACGCCCAGCCATTGCGCGACCATGCCGCCCAGCGAGAGGCCGAGGAAGTGGACGCGTTCGAGTTCCAGCGCGTCCATCAGTTCAAGCGCGTCGCGCCCCAGCCGGTCCAGCGAGTAGGCGCCGGCCGGCACGTCCGAGGCGCCGTGGCCGCGCATGTCGTAGCGCAGCACACGAAAACGCTCCAGCAAGTGCGGCATCACGCCGTCCCACATCGACATATCCGTCGCGATGGAATTGGACAGCATCAGCACCGGGCGATTGGCATCGCCCTCGAGCCGGTAGGCGATTCGCTGGGCATCGCTGGTGGTGAAAGTCGAAAACGCTTGCATCTCTGTTCTCCTGGAAGGGTAGTGGCCCGGCAACGGGTCGACGCCGGGTCATCACAGGAGTCATCCTAGTGGCGGACCGGATCTGAGAAAATTACAAAATTCTCAATATCTCTGTCAGGAAAACCGACAATGTCCCGCTTCACGTTGCAGGACCTGCAGTGCTTCGACGCCGTCGTCCGCGAGGGAGGTTTCCAGCCGGCCGCCACAGTTCTTCATCGAACGCATCCCGCGGTGTTTGCGGCCGTCGCCAGGCTGGAGCGGCAGCTTGGATTGGCGCTGCTCGATCGCAGCGGTTACCGGGTCAGCCCGACGGAGGCGGGACGCGCCTTTCATCGACACGCGCAGTCGCTGCTGCGCGAGCTGCGTGCGCTGCAGCTTCACGCCGAGCAATTGGCGATGGGAGACGAAAGCGAACTGCGGGTGGTGATCGGCGACCTGTGCCCGCCGTCGCAGACGCTACGGCTGCTAAGCCCGTTCTTCGCCGAACATCCGGCAACGCGGCTGGACCTGCATGTCGAAGCGGTGACCGGGCCGTGGGAGCGCTTGTTCGACGGTGAGGCCGACCTGATCGTGCATCGCGTCGACAAGAGCGACACGCGGATCGAATGGCTGGATCTATGCAAGATCGAACTGATCCCGGTGGTGGCGCCGGGTTTTCTGCCATTTCGCGTCTCGCCTGCAATCCGCCCGGAGCAACTGCGCCCCCTGACGCAATGCGTGATCCGCGACAGCGCGCGACGTCCCGCCGCTCAGGAGCATTTTGTCGTCGAAGGCGCGCCGCAGTGCACGGTGTCCGATCCGATGATGAAGAAGGAGATCATCCTGCAGGGCATGGCGTGGGGACATCTGCCCCGCTTCCTGATCGAGCAGGAACTGGCCGAAGGAAGGCTGCTGTCGATTGCCGGCCGCTATCTGCCCGGCCGCGTGGAGGAGCTGGTGGCCGCCCGCCGGCGCGACCAGCCGCATGGCCCCGTCGCCAACCGGCTGTGGGCGCATCTGGGCAAGGCCGCGCCGCGATTTCGCGCGGCGCTTCGCCATGGCGCTGAGCGGGGCCAATCGCTGTAGTGCGCAGTCGATGACTGCGCCGGCGAAATCGGACCGCGCGTCACCACTGCGCGCTGCGCATCCGCTGCTGTATCGCCGCCGCCAGCGACATCAGCGGCCCCGCCAGCGCCGCCTGCGCGGCCGCCGTGTCCTGCTGCCCCGATACGCTGACATTGAGCACGTGGACCGCGTAGCCGTCGAACCGCATCGGCGTCGCCAGTGCCACCACCTGGGGCTGCCAGGAGGCCGCGCAGTAGCCGTGCCGATGCACCGACTGCACCGCCGCCTCGATCTCCTTTCGCAGCTCGCGCCACCCTCGTCCGCGGCCTTTGCCGGCAAACGAGGCCATCATCTGCGCGAAGTCTTCGGGACCGAGCGTCGACAGATGCGCGCGGCCCAGCGATGTCAGCGCCATCGGAATGCGCTGCCCCGTCACGACGGTGCGCAGCGACTGGCGGCGGTTGTAGCGGAACGATTCGAGATAGACCATCTCGTCGCCATCGGCGACCGCCAGGCCGACATTGATCCGGTGGCGCATCGCGACATCCGCCATCATCGGCGTGGCCACCTTGAGGACCTGCGAGCTGTCGCGCATCGCGTGCGCCATGCTGAGCACCGGCACACCGAGCCGGTAGGCCCGGGCCTGCGGAATGTAGTCGAGCATGCCGGACTCCACCAGCGTCTGGGTCAGGCGGCTGACGGTCGAGCGCGACAGGCCGGTGCGCTCCGCGATCTCGCTGTTGCCGAGCATCGACGAGCCGGCGCGAAACGCACGCAGGATCGCCACGCCGCGCTCCAGGGAGCGGTTCGGCGTTGCCTTGCCCTGACCGGGCATGGTCCGGTCGAGCTTGGGATGGCTGTTCGGCATGAAGAAGGACCGGCATGGAAGAGGCTGCCTATGATAGCGGCCGCATGGCCGCGCGGCGCTGCACCGCCCCGTCATCCATGCCGATCCCGCTCAACGCCCGTCACCGTCGGCGAGTACCGCCACGCCGTCGGCCGCGACCACGCCCTGTCCTTGCGGCAGCACGAACAGCGGATTGATCTCGGCCTCCATCAGCTTGTCGCCCAGCGTCGCCACCATGCGCGAGAACGCCACGATCGCATCGGCGAGCGCATCGATATCGGCCTTGGGGCGTCCGCGAAAGCCTTGCAACAGCGGCGCGGTCTTGAGCCGCTGCACCATCTGCAGGGCGGCGTCGCGTGTCAGGCCACGCTGGTCCGGCAGCAGCCGCACCGTGGTGTCGCCGAACAGCTCCGCCGTCACGCCGCCCATGCCGAGCAGGATGGCCGTGCCGAGCGCATCGCGGTGCATGCCCACAATGACTTCCACGCCTTCCTTGACCATTTCCTGCACCAGATAGCGCTCCGGCGCGCTGCCGGTCGCGCTCCGGACGTCTGCAGCCATCCGGTCGAGCCGCGCGGCGATCCCGGAAGGTGGAACATTGACCGCGACCCCACCAATGTCGCTCTTGTGCGTGATCTCGGCGGACAGCATCTTCAGCACGACGTTGCCGCCGAAGTTCCGCGCCGCGGCCGCGGCCTGGTCGGCATTGGCAACCACGACCTCCCTGGCTGCCGGTACGCCGAAGCGGGCAAACAGGGCCTTGGCGGCGGCCTCGTCCAGCGAGCCTGTGTCAAAGCGATCGAGCTCCGGCACCGGCAACAGCGGGGTACCGGCGTCCTCTTCGGCGTCGAGCTGTGCCGCGCGCAGCATCGCATCGAATGCAACGGTACAGCCCTCCGGGTCGGCGAATGCCGGCACCCCGTTGCGGTTCAGCAGCGCAAGCGCCTGCGGTGCATGCGGGCTGACGTAGGCGACTACCGGCTTGTCGGTCTCGGCCAGGCAAGCGCCGATCGCATTGGCCATCAGGTCGGGCATGGCCACGCCCGAGGAGCCGACGATGACGGCCACGGCGTCATAGCCCGGGCTATCGAGCAGGGTGCGAACCGCCGCACGCAGCAGATCGGGCTGCAGGCCCGCCAGCGTGACGTCGATGGGATTGCGATCGAGCGCGGCATGATCGCCCTTCTGCAGCGCGCGCAGCTTCGGCGCGGTGGCCTCGTCCGGCGGCGGCGTTTCGAATCCGGCCATCCCGAGGCTGTCGGATACCAGCGTTCCCGCACCCCCGGTCGAGGTCAGGATCGCAATGCGCTTGCCCTTGAGCTCGCGCCCCGTGGCCAGTGCCGCGGGAATGTCCAGCAGGTCGGAGAACGATTGCGCGCGAATCACGCCCAGTCGCTCGAACAAGGCGTCGTACATGCGGTCCGCGCCGGCGAGTGCGCCGGTATGCGACACCGCGGCACGCGCGCCACTTTCCGAACGGCCGATCTTGAAGGCCACCACCGGCTTGCCCGCACGGGCGCACTTGAGCGCTGCGCGGCGGAACGCCTCGGGGTTGCGCACGCTTTCGATGTAGAGCGCCACCACACGGGTCGCGTCGTCGTCGGCCAGGTAGTCCATGAAGTCGGCGAGATCGAGGTCGACCTCGTTGCTGGTGGAGACCAGCTTGGACAGGCCGATGCCGCGCGCCGCCGCGCGCGACAGCAAGGCGCCGAGGATGCCGCCGCTTTGCGAGACCACACCGATATTGCCGGCCGGAAACGCCTCCATCTCCAGCGCGCCGCTGGCCGACAGCGGGATGTTGTCGGTCAGGTTGACCAGGCCGATCGTGTTGGGCCCGAGCAGGCGCATGCTGCCGGCCGCCTCGATCAGCTGCGCCTGGCGCCGCGCGCCTTCGGCGCCGGTCTCCGTATAGCCGCTCGCCAGCACGATGGCCGCGCCCGCGCCCTTCTCTGCCAGTTCGCGCACCGCCAGATGCGCGCGCTCGGCGCCCAGCAGCACGATGCCGACATCCGGCACCTCCGGCAGCGACGCGATATCGGGATAGCAGCGCAGACCGTCGATCGCGTCGACCTTGGGGTTGACCGGATAGATCGCGCCGCCAAAGCCATGCTTGCGCAGGTAGGACACCGGACGGCCGGCCGTCTTGGCAGGATCGGCCGAAGCACCGATCACGGCGACGCTGCGCGGGCTGACGAGTCGTTGGATCGCGTTCATTTGTCGGCCTTGCTCGCGGTCTTGTTCAGGAAGGCCAGCACGGCTTCACGATGCTCGGTGCTGGTATAGCAGATGCCCTGCGCCTGGCTGCCCTGCGCGAACACCTGGTCGGCCGGCAACTCGAACGACTGATCGATGATGCTCTTGCCCAGCGCAATCGCCGTGGCCGAGCCCTGGCTGAGCTCCTTCGCCCAGGCCAGCGCGTCGGCGATCAGCGTGTCGGGATGGCTCATGCGGTCGGCGATGCCCAGCGCCAGTGCCTCCTGCGCATCGACCCTGCGGCCGGTGAACACCAGTTCCTTGGCCTTCGACAGGCCCACACGGCGCGGCAGGAAATACATGCCGCCGCCGTCCGGAATCAGTCCCCGGTTGATATAGGACCAGGAGAACGACGCCGCCTCGGAGGCCAGCACGAAGTCGCAGCACAGCGCGGTATCGGCACCGAGACCGGCCGCGGCGCCGTTGACCGCGGCGATCGTCGGCTTGGGCATCGTGTGCAGCAGCTTGACGGTGTAATGCACCCGTTGCTGACGGCTCCAGCCGTTGAAGGCCACCTCGCCCGGCGGCGCTTCCATGCGGCGCTGCATGCCGGCCACATCGCCGCCGGCGCAGAAGCCCTTGCCATTGCCGGTGAGCACCAGCGCGCGGATCGCCTTGTCGGCCGCCACGCGTTCGAGGGCGTCGATGAACTCGGCTCGCATGGCGTCGCTCATGGCGTTGCGCTTGTCCGGGCGGTTGAAGGTCAGCAGCGCAATGCCGGATTCCACCCGCAGCTCGATAAGGGAATATTGGTGGGAATGTTGGTCCATGATGTCGATCTCGTTGTCCGGCCGCGCTCAGTCGACCGTGATGTTGGCTTGCTTGACGACCTTGCTCCAGCGCTGGCTTTCGCCCTTGACGTAGCGGCCGAACTCGTCCGGCGTGCCGCCGCCGATGTTCAAGCCCTCCTGCTCGGCCCGCTTGCGGAAGGACTCCGTCTGCACGGCCTTCTTCGCCGCCTCGTTCAGGCGTGCGATCACCGCGGGCGGAGTACCGGCGGGGGCGAACAGGCCGTACCAGCTGTCGGCGGCGTAGTCGGGCACGCCGCTCTCGGCGATCGTCGGCACCTTGCTCAGTGCGGCCGCCTGCGAGCGCTGGGCGGTGGTCACCGCGACCGCGCGCAGCTTGCCGCTCTCCAGATGCGCCGCCACCGCGGCCGCCGTTGCGAACATCATGTCGACCTGGCCGCCGAGGAGGTCGGTGATCGCCGGGCCGGCACCGCGATAAGGGATATGAATCAGGTCGACCTTCGCCATGCTCTTGAACAACTCGCCGGCCAGGTGGGCAGAGGTCCCCGCGCCCTGCGAGGCATAGTTGAGCTTGCCGGGTTTCGCCCGGGCGGCGGCGATCAGGTCCTGCACCGTCTTGATCGGGCTGTCGGGCTTGACCACCAGCACATTGGGCGAGCGGCCCACCAGCATCACGGGCGTGAACGCCTTGTCGGTGTCGAACGGCAGCTTGCGGTGCAGGCTCGGATTGACCGCATGGGCGATGGTGGCCATCACCAGGGTGTAGCCATCGGGCGCGCTCTTGGCGACCGCCTCGGTGCCGATGATGGTGCCGCCGCCGGGCTTGTTGTCGATGATCACCGGCTGGCCGAGGTCCTCGCTCATGGTGACGCCCATGGCGCGCGCGATCAGGTCCGTGCCGCCGCCCGGGGCGAATGGCACCACCATGCGGATCGGTTTGTCGGGGTAGGCCGCCAACGCCGGCGACGGCGTGGCGGCGGCCATCGTCAACGCAGTGGCGGCGGCCGTCATGGCAAGACGTCGGACGAATCCGGGGCGGATGGAATGCATGGGTCTGTCTCCTGAAGATGGGAGCGCCTTGGCAGTCCGACGGACCGCGCCAGCACGCTTTCTTGTTGGTGACAGCTTAGGGCCTGCCATGCCGGTCGACAGCCCCGCAATTCCACTGCATGGAATTGCGAGGCACCGGCGGGGCCGCCGATCCCGCGCTGGCTTCCTCGCGTTGGAGGGTGCTGCGCTGCGGTGAAAGCCCTCGCCGGCGTGGCGGTCGTGGCCTCTGGAGGCGCATCGAGCGGGTCGGCATGGCGACCAGAGTGGGATAATGGCGCCTCTGCATTGCCACGCCTTGCTCACTGTCGGACAAGGCCGGCGATTTTGCTCGGCCTTGCCGGGCGGCCAACATGAGGATGCTCGATCATGCCAAACCACCCAGATAACCCCGCCGAGCCCGCGCGTTCCGCACCAAACCCTTCTCCTTCCGGCACTTCGTCAGCCACCGCGGACGAACGCGCTCCACAGACGCCTTCCCGAGGCCTGCGCACAACCTTCGACTTCAAGGTGATGGTGCCCTCCATGCTGCTGGTGGGCACGTTGATTACGCTGTGCGCGCTGTTTCCCGACCGCGCCAGCACGGTGTTCTCATCGGCGCAGTCGTGGGTCACCGGACATTTCAGCTGGTTCTACACGCTGTCGGTCACCTTGTTCCTGGTATTCCTGGTGCTGATCGCGTCCAGCAGCTTCGGCGACATCAAGCTGGGACCCGACGATGCCAAGCCCGAGTTCAGCTTCGTGTCGTGGACCGCCATGCTGTTCGCCGCCGGCATGGGCATCGGCCTGATGTACTTCGGGGTCGGCGAGCCGATGCAGCACTTCCTGAAGCCCCCGATGGCCGAAGGCGGAACAACGGCGGCGGCACGCGAGGCGATGCTGATGACCTTCTTTCATTGGGGGTTCCATGCGTGGGCCATCTATGGCGTGATGGGCCTGGTGCTCGCGTACTTCGGTTTTCGCTACAACCTTCCGCTGACGCTGCGTTCCGGCCTGTATCCCATCCTGCGCGGCAGGATCGATGGCTTTCTGGGCCATGCAGTCGATACCTTCGGCCTGGTGGGCACCATCGCCGGTATCGCCACCACGCTTGGCTATGGCGTGCTGCAGCTGAGCGCGGGCCTGGGCACGGTGGCTGGCTGGGAGACGTCCTCGTCGACGTTCCGCGTCGGCCTGATCGTGGCGGTGATCGCGCTGGCCGGCATTTCGGCGGCCTCGGGCCTGGACAAGGGCGTGCGCCGGCTCAGCGAGATGAACCTGATCTTGGCCTTCCTGCTGCTCGCCTTCATCGCCGTCAGCGGCCCCACCCAATTCCTGTTCGAGGCGCTGAGCGACAACATCGGAAACTACCTGACCAACCTCGTCGATCTGTCGTTCCGCACCTATTCGTACACGCCCACGCAAGAGCCGGGCTGGTTCGGCGGCTGGACGATCCTGTACTGGGCGTGGTGGATTTCGTGGTCGCCGTTCGTCGGCATGTTCATTGCGCGCATTTCGCGAGGCCGCACCATTCGCCAGTTCATTGTGGGCGTGCTGCTAGTACCGACCGCGTTCAACCTGCTGTGGATGACGGTATTCGGCAACAGCGCGATCTGGCTCGACACCCATGCCGCGATGGGCGCGCTGGCCGCTTCCGCGACCAACGTCGATGCGCTGCTGTTCCGCTTTTTCGACTATCTGCCGCTGACCACGGTGCTGTCGTGGTTGACGATCGTGTTGATCACGGTGTTCTTTGTCACCTCTGCCGACTCCGGCGCCTACGTCATCGACACCATCGCGTCGCGTGGCGCGCACGGGTCGCCGGCCTGGCAGCGGCTGTTCTGGGCCGCGGTACTGGGCACCACCGCCGCGGTGCTGATGGTCGCGGGCGGCCTGAAGGCCCTGCAGGCCATGACGCTGGTGGCGGCATTGCCGGTGGCCTTGATCATGCTGGCGCTGTGCTACGGCTTATGGCGTGGCCTGGTCGCCGACCGGGCCCACTACTCTCGTGACTTTGCACCGGCGACCAATTTCTGGAGCGGTCAGCACTGGCGCAAGCGGCTGGCGCAAATCGTCCATGAGCCGACCGCAAAGGACGTGCGCCAGTTCCTGCGCGAGACCGTCCTGCCGGCATTGCACGAGGTCAGCAAGGAACTGCGGCATCGCGGCGTCGACTCCAGCGTGCATTTCGACGAAGCCGGCGATGGCGGCGTGCGGCTGACTATTCCGGTCGATGGCCTGCGCGATTTCGTCTACGGCGTCAAGCCGGTGCGCCGCACCCTGCCGGCGTTCCTGATGCGGGAGGCGGCGGAGTCGAGCGAGCGCCGATCGCATGTGTACGAGCCCATCACCTTCTTCGAGGACGGCCGGGAAGGCTACGACATCCAGTACCTGCGCGGCGAGGAAATCATCGCCGACATCCTGCGCCAATATGAGCGCTACCTGTCGTTGAGCGCCAATCGGCGCACGCTTCTGCTCAATCGCGCCCCGGGCCATGCCGACCCGGTCGACGACGGCCCGCTTTGACCGCTTCGAGGAGGACGCCTTGCAATGGATCAGCGACCACAGCCAGTTGATTACCGCCCTCACGGGGGTCGGCACGCTGCTGGTGTGGGTCATCTATCTGCAGGTATTCGTCAGCAGTTACCGTCGGCAGCTTCGCGCCACGCTGCTGATCACGCGCGGTCCTGGCGAAGGCCTCGCCGCGCGCTGCTTCGTGACGAACATGAGCGCCGGGCCGGTGTATGTGCAGAGCGTCATGGTCACGCTGGAAGCGCCGCAGCGAACGCTGGTCATGCCGGCGACCGAGATCCACGACGCGGAACGGGATGCGCACGCGTTGCAACGGACCAGACAAGGCCCGCTTCAGCCGGCGCAGATCCGGGACATCGGCTCCTTCGATCATCTGATCGCGCCTGCGCTTCGGGAGATCGGCGATCGTGTCGAGGCGCGCGAAGCGCTCGAGGCACTCGAGGGCGTGACGATCACCGTTGTTGGCGCCTATGGCTCGGAGGACCTTCCAATCGGTGCGCGGCGCCGCTTCGCGCTCGCGATGTCGGGCGACAAGGTGCAACTGCATGGCGCCACCATCGAGACCGAGCAGATCAGAAAGCGGCGCGAACGCCGAACGCTGCTCGGCGACCTTCGGCGGGACCAATAGCGTCCCGCCGGCCGAGCCGCCGCGGCGGCTCGGCACTACCCGGCTGTCCTATCGATTGACCGTCTTCGCCGGCATCGCCAGCACCAGCAGGCAGCTGCCCAGCAGACAAACCGCGAACAGGATCAATCCGGCGCTGGGGCTGTTGAACGTATCTTTCATCCAGCCCAGCAAATAGGTCGCGGCAAACCCGCCCAGATTCGCAATCGAGCAAGCCAGCGCAATGCCCGCGGCCGCTGCGGTGCCGCTCAGGAAGGTCGAAGGCAGGCACCAGAACACCGGGAACGTCGCCACGATGCCGACATTGGCCAGCGTCAGCAGCGCCAGCGTCGCGCCGGTATGGCCGGTGACGAAGGTACTGGCGACCAGCCCGAAGGCGCCAAACAGCACCGGTACCACGATATGCCAGCGGCGTTCGCGGGTGCGATCCGAATGCGCGCCGTTGATCAGCATGGCCACCACCGCCACGGCATGCGGAATCGCGGTCAGCAGGCCGATATGCAGGGGGCTGGCCACGCCGGAATCGCGGATGATGGTCGGCATCCAGAAGCCGATCGAATACGTTCCCATCAGCAGGCACATGTCGATCACGCCTAGCATCCAGACGCGGCGGTCGGTGAAGGCGGCCTTCAGCGAATGCTGGTTCTCGACCAGCACGTCCGCCTCGAGATTGCGCTGCAGCGTGCGTTTCTCGCCGGCATCGAGCCATTTCGCCGAGTCGATGTCGTTCGGCAGATAGAAGAACACCATCACGCCGAGCAGCACCGAGGGCAGCGCCTCGAGGAAGAACAGCCATTGCCAGCCGGCATAGCCATAGACGCCGGAGAAGGCCGTCATGATCCAGCCGGAGATCGGACTGCCGATCATGCTGGCCAGCGGCAGGCCGATCATGAACAGCGCGATGATCTTGCTGCGGCGATGGGTGGGATACCAATAGGTCAGATACAGCAGCACGCCGGGCAGAAAGCCCGCTTCGGCGGCACCGAGCAGGAATCGCACGATATAGAACTGCGTGGGCGTGGTGACGAACATGGTCGCACCCGACAGCAGGCCCCACGTCACCATGATGCGGGCGATCCAGAGGCGGGCGCCGACCTTCTGCAGCACCAGATTGCTCGGTACCTCGAACAGGATATAGCCGACGAAGAACAGTCCGGCGCCAAGGCCATAGACCGTCTCGCTGAATTTCAGGTCGTCCAGCATCTGCAGCTTGGCCAGGCCGACGTTGATGCGGTCCAGGTAAGCGGCCAGATAGCACAGACAGAAGAACGGAATCAGGCGCCATGTCACCTTGCGGTAGACATCCGGTTCCGTCGTTGGGGCCAGCACGCCGGCCGTTCCTTGAGGGTACTGATACGACATCTTCGCTCCTTGCGTGGTCTACCTTTGGGTGCTGGCGCCAACACCGTCCCCGCCTCGGCGTCGATGACGCAAGGTGCGGGAGTCGGCGTGACCGGGGTCCGATGCAGTGCGTGCCGCATCGTGATCGGGAATTCGTGGTGAAGCGCTGGTGAGTGGCGGCGACCTCGTTGACCTATTGCGACCCATGCGCAGCGGTGGCCGCGCCGCCGCGTATTCGTGCCACCGCTTCGTCGACGCCCTGCCAGGCCGGTTTGTCCGGCGCAAAACGGGCGCGCAGGTAGTGCACCAGCTCGGCGACCTGCCGGTCGTCGAAGCTGTCGGCAAAACCGGGCATGTCCCCCAGCGCCTTCGATCGGGGCGCCGGAATGCCCTTCAGCACGGCCTGGATCACGTTGTCCGGCTTGTCGCCATGCAGATTGGTATTCAGGGCCAGCGACGGCTTGACGCCGAACATCGGCACGCCCTGGTCGGACTGATGGCAGACCGCGCACGCGCTCTGATAGAGCCGGTCGGCGGGACCGGTCATCGTGCGGGCCAGCGTCGCGCTGCGCTGCTCCAATGCGCGCGCCTGCTGGTCTAGCGTGGCGGCATCCGGACTCGACGCATTGAACGAGGCGACGTAATGCGCGATCGCGCGGACATCGCTCGCGGGCAGTTGCGCGAGCTCATCGACCACCGGGGCCATCGGTCCGGCCGCGGCGCCATGGCGCGACGAGTAGCCCGTGCGCAAATACTGGAACAGGTCTTCCTCGGTCCACGGGATCGGCGCGCGCGACAGCGAGGTCAACGCCGGCGCTTCCCAGCCCTCGGCCTGTCCGCCGGTCAGATAGGCGCGGCCGCCCTTCTCTGCGCCGAAGGCATTGCGCGGCGAATGGCAGGCGCTGCAATGCCCGAGCCCTTCGGCCAGATACGCGCCGCGATTCCATTGCACGGAGCGCGACGGATCGGGCTGGAAGGGCTGGTTGCGATGGAACAGCAGGTTCCAGCCCGCCATCAGCGGCCGCAAATTGAAGGGGAACGCCAGCTCCGTTTTCGGCGCCTGCGCACGCACCGGCTCGGCGGACATCAGATACGCATACAGCGCGCGCATATCGCCCTCGCTGATCTTCGCGAAGGCGGTATAGGGAAAGGCGGGGTACAGGCGGCGTCCGTCGCGATGGATGCCTTCGCGCATCGCGCGCTCGAACGCGGCGTACGACCAGTTGCCGATGCCGGCGTCGACATCGGGCGTGATATTGGTGCTGTAGATGGTGCCGAACGGCGTCTCGAGCGGCAGGCCGCCGGCATTCCTCGCGCCGTTGGGCGCGGTGTGGCAGACCGCGCAGTCGCCGGCCGCGGCAACCAGCCGGCCGCGTTCGATGGTCGCGGCGGAATAGAAGCCCGGCTCGGGGGGCGCAACCGGCGCGATGGCGAAGCGCCATGGCATCACGGTCGCGCACAGTCCGGCGAGGGCCGCGCCGGCCGCCAGCAGCCAATTGCGTTTGCGCCTGGCCGGCGCGCGCTCGGCGCGTTCGCCGGCGAGCGCAAGGCGGACGCGTTCGCCGCTGAACGGCGGTTCGCGCAGCCGCACGCCGGTGGCGTCGAAGATGGCGTTGGCGAGCGCGGCGGCGGCGGGCAGGGTCGCGGCAGCGCTGCCGCGCAGGCCCGCGGTGGTCGACAGACCGCCGACCACGCGAACCTCGGGGGCCAGCGTGCCGACCGTGGCGGGCAGCGCGGCGGCGTCTTGCGCTGCAGTGGGCCAGCTATCGAACGACGGCGCCTCGGCGGTCAATTGGCGCGTCGCTTCGGCGATATCGTGTTCCAGCGCCGGCGCGGCGCCCAGCGTTCCACCGGGGGAAGGCGATGGCGTGGCCTCGGCGCTGTCATGACCGAGCGTGACGCGCGTCACGCTGACTTCGCCGCTGAACGGATCCACTTCGACATCGGCGACCCACGCCGCCCAGCTCTGCGTGGGCTGCTCGCCGTCGGCATCGAGCACGCTGGCGTAGGCGAAGCCACGTCCGCGGCGAACGCCTGCCGACGCATCGCGAGACGCGGCGCGCTGCGCCGGCGCCTGCCACTCGGCTTGCCGTGCAACCTGCCGAACCAGCGCCGCGCCCCGCTCGTCCTGCAAGTGATTCAGCCGCAGTGCGACCGGATCGGCGCCGGCCAGCGCGGCCGCTTCGTCCAGATGCGACTCGCGTGCGAAGACCTGCGCGACGGCGCCTGCCATGGGATTGACCGCGATGGCGCCGGCGGTGGGCGCCATGTCCGCCGACACCGCTTCGAGATGATCGATCGAATACGGCGGCACCAGTCCGTCGCCTTCGTTCTCGCCGACATCCGACACGGCGGACGGCGTGCCGGTCTGGATCGATGCCAGCGGTCGAGCCGGGACGGGCATCGCCGTGGCCGTGACCTGGTAGGCAGACATCGCGGCGGCATCGCCGCTCGGCTCGCCACCGGCGGTCGCACTCGCGATCCGGGTCGTGATCCATCCCGCCGCGTCGTCGAACGCGGCGGCATCGAAGCGAACCCGCACCGGTGCGCCGACCGCCTGCGCCAGCAGCGCGGCATCGGCGGCGGCATGATGGGACACGTTCGCCTGCGCCGGCCTTCCTGCGATATCCGTGCTGTCGTGCCCGCTGTCCTGCCAGCAGATCAGCGTGACCGCAGTCTCGGAGATCTCCAGCAGCTTGGCCAGTTCGGCGCGCAGCGCACCGGGGCGGCTGTCCGGCAGCCAGACCCGCAACTCGCCTTCGCGCCAGTCCGCGATCGCGGTGGCCACAGGCGGGGCGATGCCGGCCAGCGGCCAGCGATAGTCCTGTTCGAGCCGCGAGGCGGCGGCGGCCAGCGCCGCGGCTGCATCGCCTTTCGAGGCCAGCATGCGACGCTGGCGCGGAGCACGCTGGTCGGCACGCCCGCCGGCATCTGCCCATACCGGCCGCAACGCCGCCGCGCCGGCCGCCGCCTGTGCGGGCGAGCGCGCCACCACGGCGAGGAAGTTGCCGCGCGAGACCACCGCCACCACATCGGCCACCGCGCGTGCCGCCTCGGCATCGAAGCGGCGCAGCGTCGCGCCGTGAGGATGACGCGGCCGGACGACTTCGCCGAACAGCCATTGCTCGCGTGCGGGCGGGGTGCAGAGCGGCATCGCCACGCCTGCCGCTTCGGCGAGTTCGCCGCCGCCCGGCACCTTGGCCAGATCGTTCATCGCCGCTCCGCCTGTTCGCCGGCGTGCCGCAGCAATACCGCGGCGCGCTTGACCGCGCGCACGATCTCGACATGCGTGCCGCAGCGGCACAGGTTGAAGCGCAGCGCTTCGCGAATCTGCTCGTCGGTAGGGTCGGGATGCATCGACAGGAACGCCTTGGCGGTCATGATCATGCCGTTCAGGCAGTAGCCGCACTGGGCCGCCTGCTCATCGATAAAGGCTTGCTGCACCGGGTCCAGCCGCTCGCCCTGCGCGAGTCCTTCGAGCGTGGTCACCGCGTGCCCGACCGCGGCCCTGACCGGCACCACGCAGGAACGCGCCGCGACGCCGTCGATCAGCACCGTGCAAGCCCCGCACTGGCCGAGCCCGCAGCCATATTTCGGCCCGTTGCATTCGAGGTCGTTGCGCAGGATATAGAGCAGCGGCGCAGCGGGGTCGGCGCAGACCGATCGTTCGGTGCGATTGACGTTCAGCGAAAGCTGGCTGAGGGGGCGGGACACGCTCATGGGGCTGGCTTGGCTTGGGGGCGGCAATGCGATGTTGCCGCGTCTCCGGGATTCACGGTAGGCACCGCCGGCCGGACCGCGCCGGCGGGCCCGAGGACCCGCGCAAGGCCTGCGCTCAGGCCGCGGCGGTTGCGGTGGCCGCGGTGGCCGCTGTGGTCGGGTTGGGCGCCGCGTGGGCGGGCTCGACCAACGGTACCTCGAACACATCGTAGCCGAAGCACCAGTCGGGATTCTCGTTGGTGCGCAGCCAGGTGTTCTCGTGCGAGACCCGTTGCACCTTGCTGGCGCGCTCGGCGCGGTTCGCCTCGTACAACGCAAAGGTCGTGCCGAAGTCGTCGAGCCCGGCCTGGACGAAGCAGCGCGTCAGCATCGCGGCGTCCTCGATCGCCATCGCCGCGCCCTGCGCCATATGCGGCTTCATCGGATGGCAGGCATCGCCCAGCAGCACCAGACGGCCGCGGCTCCACAGCGGCAGCGGGTCGCGCTCCAGCAGCGGCCACTTGGTGACCTCGACCGTGCCCTCGATCAGCGACTGCACCCCCTGGTGCCAGCCGTCGAACGCGGCGCGCATCTCCTCGATGCTGCTCGGCAGCCAGCTCTTGCTCATGTCCCAGGTCGGCTCGGGCACGCCCGTCACGTAGTAGATCTCGTCGAGCTTGCCGGTATCGAAGTAGACCATCATGTGGCGATCGTCGGACCACCACTTGGTGCAGCGATCGTGCGTAAAGTCCTTGACGCGCGAGATCGGGAACACCGCGCGATGCGCGATATAGCCGGTGTACTTGGGCGGCTCGGCGCCCAGCAGCGTTTCGCGGATCTTCGAATTGACGCCGTCGGCGCCGATCACGATATCGGCCTCCTCGATGGTGCCGTCGGCAAAGCTCAGCCGCACCACATCGCCCAGATCCTCGACCTGGGTCAGCTTCTTGTCGAACAACAGCGTGCCGGGCGCGACCGCATCGGTCAGCAGCGCATGGAAGTCGCCGCGGTGCACGGTCAGGTAGGTGGCGCCGTAATGGGACACCGCATAGTCGCCCAGCGGAATCTGGGCGATCACCTCGCCGGTCTTCCAGTCGCGGCTGTACCAGTAGTCCGGATGGCAGCCCATCGCATTGAGTCCGTCCTCGATGCCGATCCTGCGCATGATCTTCATCACGTTGGGTCCGACATGGATACCGGCGCCCAGACGCGAGAACGCCGGGGCCTGCTCATACAGCCTGACGTTGAAACCCTCGCGCTGCAGCAGCGCGGCCGCGGCCGTCCCTCCCAGTCCTGCGCCGATCACGGCGATCCGAGGTTTGCCTTGCACGTTTTTCTCCTGGCCATCACTTCCATCAAACACCATTCGCGCCGGCCGTAGCCAGCGATTGAATTGAGTGTACACACCATATTTTTATGCGTAAAGGCGGAATGCACGGACTCGGTGTAATCCCTAGGTACGGGAGTGAAGGCGGCACTGCAATGCGCCAAACGCGGGAGATTATGCACCATCTACGTTTTACGTTCGTTGAGTACTTACTAAAATGGTGCATTCGGCACGGCTTCGGATCGGGTTGTAGTAATACAGTGTGTACACTACAATGAGCCAACACACGCAGACGGCTTGCCGTAGCGCGCCCCCTCTCTACTGACAAACGGAGTCGACAGTGCAGAAAGTCTTCCGGATCGGCCAGATCGTGCCGAGCTCCAACACCACCATGGAAACCGAGATCCCGGCGATGCTCGCCGCGCGCCAGCTGGTGCGGCCGGAACGCTTCACCTTCCATTCGAGCCGGATGCGGATGAAGACGGTCAAGAAGGAGGAGCTCGCCGCGATGGACGCCGAATCGGACCGCTGCGCGGTCGAGCTCAGCGATGCCCGCGTCGACGTGCTGGGCTATGCCTGCCTGGTCGCGATCATGTCGATGGGGCGCGGCTATCACCGCGTGTCGGAAGAGCGCCTGCAGTCGCGCACCGCCGAGAACGACGGCACCGCGCCCGTGGTGACCAGCGCCGGCGCGCTGGTCAACGCGCTGAAGGTGATCGGGGCCAAGCGCATTGCGCTGGTGGCGCCCTATATGAAGCCGCTGACCGAGCTGGTGGTCGACTACATCCAGCACGAGGGCTACGAGGTGGTCGACTGGCGCGCGCTGGAGATCCCGGACAACCTCGAAGTGGGCCGCCACGATCCGAACCGGCTGCCGGCCATCGTCGCGCAGATGAATACGCGCGACGTCGACGCCGTGGTGCTGTCGGCCTGCGTGCAGATGCCTTCGCTGCCGGTAGTCGAGAAGGTCGAGGCAATGACCGGCAAGCCCGTGATCACCGCAGCGATCGCGACGACCTACGCGATGCTCAAGGCGCTGGACCTGGAAGCGGTGGTGCCGGGCGGCGGCACGCTGCTGTCGGGCGCGTACTGAGCGGGGGAGCCACCATGACTGCGTCCTTCCCCTACGGCGGCAACGTCCACGCCAACGGCATCCGCCAGCACTACCTGCGCTATGGCGGGCCGGGCGAGGGCCGCGATGCGCGCGACCCCGTCATCGTCGTGCCGGGCATCACCAGCCCCGCGATTACCTGGGGCTTCGTCGGCGAACGCTTCGGCCGCCAGTTCGATACCTATGTGCTCGATGTGCGCGGCCGCGGGCTATCCGAGGCGGGCGACACGCTGGACTACAGCCTCGATGCGCAGGCGGCCGACGTGATCGCCTTTGCCGAGGCGCTCGGCCTGACGCGCTACAGCTTGGTCGGCCATTCGATGGGCGCACGCATCGGCCTGCGCGCGGCGCGCGCCAAACCGGCCGGCCTCGCCCGCCTGGCGATGATCGATCCGCCGGTGTCCGGCCCCGGCCACCGGCCCTACCCCTCGCAACTGCCCTGGTATGTCGATTCGATCCGGCTGGCCCGCCGGGGCATCGATGTCGACGGCATGCGCGCCTTCTGCCCGACCTGGACCGAGGCGCAGCTGCGGCTGCGCGCCGAATGGCTGCATACCTGCGACGAGCGCGCGGTAGTGGCCAGCTTCGACGGCTTCCACCAGGACGACGTGCATGCCGACATGCCGCATGTCACCGTGCCGGCGCTGCTGATGGTGGCGGGCCGCGGCGACGTGATCCGTCCGGAGGACGTCGAGGAGATCCGCGGGCTGATGCCGCAGCTGCAGGTCGCGCGCGTGCCGGATGCCGGCCACATGATTCCGTGGGACGACGAGGCCGGCTTCTATCGGGCCTTCGGCGATTTCCTCGGCGCGCCGCTGCAGGCATGAGCCCCCCGCCACCCTTCACCGACTCACCGATTTCACCGATTTCACCGATTTCACCGATTTCACCGAGCAAGGAGAACGCATGCCGGTAAGCGATCATGATCTGACGCAAGCCTGGAAGCAGGTGCTGACGCTGTCGAAGCTGCAGCCGGGCCAGAGCGTCACCGTGCTGACCAGCGCCGCCACGCATCCGCAGACGTTGCGCACCGCGCTGCTGGCGGCCTCGTCGATGGGCGCCATCGTCAACCGGCTGGACCTGCCGCCGGTCAACGCGGAGAAGGCGCTGAGCCGCGATTCGCTGGCGTATCTGGGCACCACGCCGCTGACAGGCAATCCGGCCGCGATCGCCGCGCTAAAGGCCAGCGACCTGGTGCTCGACCTGATGACGCTGCTGTTCTCGCCCGAGCAGCACGAGATCCTGGCCACCGGCACCCGGATCCTGCTGGCCGTCGAGCCACCCGAGGTACTGGTACGGCTGGTACCGACCGAAGCGGACCGCACGCGCGTGCGCGCTGCCACCGCACGGCTGTCGCAGGCGCGGGAGATGCATGTGGTCTCCGACGCCGGCACCGACCTGCGCTGCGCGCTCGGCGAATTCCCCGCCATCAGCGAGTACGGCTTTGTCGACGAACCCGGCCGCTGGGATCACTGGCCCAGCGGCTTCGTGCTGACCTGGCCCAACGAAGGCGGCACCAACGGCCGCATCGTGCTCGACCGCGGCGACATCCTGCTGCCGATGAAGTCCTACCTGCAGGCGCCGGTCGATATCACGGTCAAGAATGGCTATGTCACGTCGATCGACGGCGAGTTGGACGCCGAGCTGCTGGCCGACTACATGGCCTCGTTCAACGACCCCGAGGCCTATGCGATGTCGCACATCGGCTGGGGGCTGCAGCCGCGGGCGCGCTGGTCCACGCTGGCGATGTACGACCGCGAGGCGACCATCGGCATGGATGCGCGCGCCTACGAGGGCAATTTCCTCTGTTCGTTCGGGCCGAACAACGAGGCCGGCGGCAGCCGCACGACCGCCTGCCACATCGACATTCCGGTGCGCCATTGCACCGTCAGCCTCGATGGCGAAACGGTGGTGGAGCGCGGCCGCGTGATGGATGGCGGCGCGCCGATGCAGCAAGCCTTCGACTATCGAGCCAACGGAACCAACGGAGCCTGACCCATGCACGATGAAGTGTCGACGTACCAGCGCCAGGGCTTTGGCGCGACCATGGAGATCGCCGCGCCGTTCGGCCTGTTGATCATCGACTTCGTCAATGGCTTCGCCGATCCGGCGGTGTTCGGCGGCGGCAATATTCCCGAGGCGATCGCCAACACCGGGCCGCTGCTGGCCGCCGCACGCGAACAGGGCTGGCCGGTCGCGCATACGCGCATCGTCTTTGCCGACGACGATGCCGACCGCAATGTCTTCACGCAGAAGGTGCCCGGCATGCTGACGCTGAAGGAGGCCAGCCACGCCAGCGCGATCGTGCCCGAGCTGGCGCCGCGCGACGGCGAACTGGTGGTACGCAAGACGGTGCCGTCGGCGTTCTTCGGCACGTCGCTGGCGGCATGGCTCGCACACCGCGGCGTGCGCACGCTGCTGGTGGCAGGCTGCGTCACCAGCGGCTGCGTGCGCGCCAGCGTGGTCGACGCGATGTCGTACGGCTTCCGCCCGCTGGTGCTGTCCGATTGCGTCGGCGATCGCGCATTGGGCCCGCATCAGGCCAATCTGTTCGATATGGAGCAGAAGTACGCCACCGTGATGCCGCGCGACGAGGCGCTGGCTGCGATCGCCGCGGCGCAGGGCCGCTAGCGCGGCGACGGACCGCCAGAGGCTGCCGATGCGTCCCGCCTCAACCGGCCGCGGCCATGCGAGCGTTCTGCGCGGTCTTGCGCGCCGGCTTGCTGGCCGGCTTGGTGGCCGGCTTGCGCGCGGCCCTGGCGGGGCGGGATGCCGCCGCCGGCTCGACCGCCGCCTGCTCCGCGGCAATGGCGGGCCGGCAGACCGCGTGCAGCACGGTGTGCTGCATCACGTTGCGCCAGTGCTCGAGCGCCGGCTTGCTCATCATCGGCTCGCCGAGGAAGGCGCTCAGCGTATGGTGGTTGGAGTTGTAGAAGTAGCCCAGCGAGGCGATCACGAGGTAGACGTCGCGGGCGCGCGCCTCGGGCTGGAAGTGGCCGCTGGCCTTGCCCCGCTCGAGCACACCGTCGAGCACCGACAGCGCATAGCTGGAGATGTCCTTGAGCCGGCCGGACTTCTTTGCATGCCGGCCCTGGCTGATATTCTCGCTGGTCAGGATCGCGACGAACTCGGGGTGGTCCAGGTAGTAGTGCCAGACGAAGTCGGTCAGCTGCATCAGCGCCCGTACCGGATTGTCCGGATCGAGCTCCAGCGCCTGCTCGGCCTCGTTCAGCTGCGTGTAGATGGTCTCGAGCACTTCGACGAAAAGCTTTTCCTTGCTGCCGAAGTAGTAATAGATCATCCGGTCGTAGGTCTTGGCGAGCGACGAGATGCGCTCGACCCGCCCACCGTCGTAGCCGCGCTCGGCGAAGACCTTGATGGCCGCCTTCAGAATCTTGGCGCGCGTATCCTGGGCTTGCCGGGCCCGCGTGCCGGCCGCTGCCCTGGTTCTTGCCGTCGCGGTGGTCATGTCGTCGGTTGCGAGGATCTGGCGTTGCGAAGCTGCCAGTATAACTGTCGAAGTTGCGCGCGGCCGCACGCCTTTCGGCCCGTACGAGACCATCGCGCCGCCATGGCGGCGCGCTCCCCATCGAAGGGAAACCAAGCCAATGCCGATGCACGACGATGACTCCCCACGCGCACTGAGAGTGGCGCTGTCGCAGGCGCGCGGCGTGCTGCTGATCACGCGCGCCGCGCAGGCCGCGCCCAAGCCCGCGCCCGGCCAACCCGGCGCGGCATCCGACTATGTGCCCGCGCTGCCGGATGTCTTCGTCGCCGTGCGCGCGGACGGCGAGGTGCTGGCCTTCAATGGCCACGTCGATCTCGGCACGGGCATCCGCACCGCGCTCGCGCAGATCGTTGCCGAGGAGCTGGACGTGCCGCTCGCTTCGGTGCGCATGGTGCTTGGACATACCGATGCCACGCCGAATCAGGGCCCGACCATCGCGAGCGCGACCATCCAGATTTCCGCGCAGCCGCTGCGCCGCGCCGTGGCGCAGGCGCGCGCGTTCCTGCTGACGCGCGCCGCCGAGCGTCTCGAGGTAGCCGCTGACCGCTTGATGGTCGACGAAGGCCGCGTTCGCATTCGTCTGGCAGACGGCGATACGCCAGCCGAAACGGTCCTGGCCTACGGTGCCCTGCTCGGCGACGATCATATCGAACTGCCGCTGGCCGACGAGGTCGCGGCCAAGCCGGCCAGCGCCTATCGCGTGGTCGGCAAGGCCGCGCCGCGCGTCGATATTCCGGGCAAGGCCACCGGCGCGCTGACCTTCGTGCACGATGTGCGCGTGCCCGGCATGCTGCATGGCCGCGTGATCCGGCCCCCGTATGCCGGACGCGATGCCGGCGACTTCGTCGGCCGCAGCTTGATCTCGGTGGATCGGGACTCGATCCGCGACGTGCCTGGCGTGGTCGACGTCGTCACGATCGGCGATTTCGTCGGCGTGGTCGCGCAGCGCGAGGAGCAGGCCATCGAAGCGGCGCGCCGGCTGCGCGTGCACTGGCGTAGCGCGCCGCCATTGCCGGCGCTGGACGATCCCGAGCCCGCGCTGCGTGCCAATCCCGCCAGACGACGCGAACTGCGTGCGGACGGCGATGCCGCGCTGGCGCAGCGGCAGGCCGCCGCCACGCTCGAGTGCAGCTACGTGTGGCCCTACCAGATGCACGCGTCGATCGGGCCTTCGTGCGGCGTGGCGGACTGGCGCGACGACGGGTCCGCCGACGGGGGCGGAGGCGCCCTGACGGTCTGGTCCGGCACGCAGAACCCCCATGTGCTGCGCATCGACCTGTCGCGCCTGACCGGCCTCGACGAAGGCCGGATCGAGATCGTACGGATGGAAGCGGCCGGCTGCTATGGCCGCAATTGCGCCGACGACGTCTGCGCCGACGCCGTGCTGCTGTCGCGCGCCGTGGGCCGGCCGGTGCGCGTGCAGCTCTCGCGCGAGCAGGAGCATCTGTGGGAGCCCAAGGGCGCGGCGCAGCTGATGGACGTGCGGGGCACGCTCGGCGCCGACGGCGCGCTGCTTGGCTACGACTTCGTCAGCCGCTATCCGTCGAACGACGCGCCCACGCTCGCGCTGCTGCTGACCGGCAGGATCGATCCGGCCCCGCGCATGCTGGAGATGGGCGACCGCACCGCGGTGCCGCCCTACGACTACGCGCAGACGCACATCGCCTGCGACGATACGCCGGCCATCGTCCGCGCCGCCTGGCTGCGCGGCGTGTCGGCGCTCCCCAATACGTTCGCGCACGAATCCTTCATCGACGAACTGGCGCACGAGGCGGGCGCCGATCCGCTGGCCTTCCGCCTGCGCCATCTTGCCGACGAACGTGCGGCGGACCTGCTGCGCGCGGTCGCCAAGGAAGCGGGTTGGCGCGAAGGCGAGCGGGGCACGCGCGGCGTCCCCGCTGCCGATGGCAAGCTGCGCGGTCGCGGCCTCGCCTATGCCCGCTATATCCACAGCAAGTTTCCCGGCTTCGGCGCGGCCTGGTCCGCCTGGGTCGTCGATCTGGAGGTCGAGCCCGACAGTGGCAGCATCCGCGTGCTGCGCGCGGTGGTCGGCCAGGACACCGGCATGATGGTGAACCCCGACGGCGTCCGCCATCAGGTGCACGGCAATGTGGTGCAGACCCTCAGCCGTGCGCTGAAGGAACAGGTGCGTTTCGATCGGGACGGCGTGGCCAGCCGCGAATGGGGCAGCTATCCGCTGCTGACCTTCCCGGAGCTGCCTGCCATTTCGGTGGTGCTGATGCCGCGCCAGCACGAGGCGCCGCTGGGCGCCGGCGAATCGGCATCCCTGCCGGGCGCGCCGGCACTGGCCAATGCGCTGTTCGACGCCACCGGCATCCGGCTGCGGCGGCCGCCGTTCACGCCGGAATCGGTGCGCGCGGCGTTGGCGGCGGCGCAAGGGTCAGTGTCGGCCCCGCGAACGCGGGGGCCCAGTGTCTTTGCTACTGCGGGTTGAAAGCCGCTGGGTTCCCGCATGCGCGGGAACGACAGCATTTGCGTTCGACCTCTACGCCCCCGCCTCGCGCTCGTCGAACTCGCTCATCTTCTTGAGCAGATAGGTGATCGCGACGCGCTCCGCGGGATTGAGGTCGCCGAAGGTCTGCTCGGTGATCTGGTGCGCGAACGGAATGGTCTCGTCGATCAGCGCCAGGCCGGCCGGCGTGACGGTGACCACCACCTTGCGCCGGTCGCTGGGGTCGTGCGACACCGCGATCAGTTCGCGCGCCTTCAGCCGCTCGATGATGCCGCGCACCGTGGCCTGGTCGATCGCCGTGGCGCGCACGATCTCGCTGAGCGAGCACGACTGCCGCTCCTTGACCGCGCACAGCACGACGAACTGCGCCGCGGTCAGCTGCGAATCGGGAATGGTCTGCTGGAAGATCGCGACATGCCGCTGATAGGCCCGCCGCAACAGATGGCCGACCTGGTCGGTGAAATCGTAGGATGGGACCGGCGTCTTGTTCTTGTTGGATGACGAGGTGGACACTTTGCGTGGCGGCATCGGAAGGGGGTGTTGCGCAGAGTATATCGGGCACGGCCTTGATACGGGGCCTTGGGCGCCGCTTTCCGCGCTGCATCCGCAGGCATTTTGAGGCGAGCGCCTGGCGATTTGACCGCCCGCCCTCACGCGCGCAGTATCATGGGGCCTTCTACACCCCGCCGCGCGCCCCACCGCCTTCATGTCAGCCGTCATCCCGGGGCATCTGGCCAAGCCAGATCCCTCCCACATGGTCCGCTTCTACGACGAGGATTCGATCCTTCTCGCGGACGTGCACGAGTTCGCCGACGAGGCCTTGCGCTGCGGCGGCAGTGCGATCCTGATCGCCACCGAAGAACATCTGGATGCCCTGCTGCCGCTGTTGCGCGGGCTTGGCCCAGGACGCGACGATCGGCCCTGGTACTCCGGCAATCTGATCACGTTGCCCGCGCAGGCCACGCTCGACCGCTTCATGGTGGACGGATGGCCCGACGAGCAGCGCTTCCTGGCGAGCGTGGGCGAACTGGTCGCCGCGGAGGCGCAGCGCTCCCCGCCGCTGCACGCCTTCGGCGAGATGGTCGCGCTGCTGTGCGAGCAGGGCATGCACGACGCCGCGTTGCGGCTCGAGGAGTTGTGGAACGACCTGATCCGGCGCCATGGCTTCAAGCTGCTGTGCGCGTATCCGCATCGCGTGTTCGCCAGCGCCGAGCAAGCCCGACACTTCCGCTGCGTCTGCGACGTCCACACCCACTTCTACGCGACCGCGGCGGGCAAAGCCCCGGATATCGCCGACAGCGCGCTGCGCGCCGCGGTATGGCAGCAGAAGGCGCTGGCGCTGGAGAACGAGGTCAAGCGCCTGCGCGAGGCCGAATCCACGTTGCGCCGACGCGAGATCGAGCTGATCGACTTCCTCGACAACGCCGCCGAGGGCCTGCACCGCGTGGCCGCCGACGGCACCATCCTGTGGGCCAACCAGGCCGAGCTGCAGATGCTCGGCTATCGCTACGACGAGTATGTGGGACGCTCGATCACCGACTTCCACGTCGACGCCTCGGTCATCGAACACATTCTCGACAGCCTGAAGGCCGGCGAGACGCTGTACGACCAGCCCGCGCGGTTGCGCTGCAAGGACGGCAGCGTCAAACCCGTGCTGATCCATTCGAATGGCTGCTTCGAGGACGGCAAGCTACGCTATACGCGCTGCTTCACGCGCGACGCCAGCGACCGGGTCGCGCGCGAGGTCGCCGAGCAGCAGCGCGAACGCCTGCTGCGCGAGCTCGAGCGCGCCAGCCAGGCCAAGGACGAGTTCCTGGCGATGCTGGGGCACGAGCTGCGCAATCCGCTGTCGCCGATCGTCACCGCGCTGCAGCTGATGCGCATGCGCGGTTCTGCCGAGACCGAACGCGAGCGGGCCATCATCGAGCGCCAGGTCGATCATCTGGTGCGCCTGATCGACGATCTGCTCGACGTCTCGCGCATCACGCGCGGCAATATCGAGCTGAAGGTCGAGACGGTGCAGCTGGCCGACGTGCTGACCAAGGCCGTCGAGATGGCGAGCCGCCTGCTGGAACAGCGCAGCCATCGGCTGACCGTCGATGTCGATCGCACGCTGGTCTGGCAGGGCGACCCGGTGCGGCTGGCGCAGGCCGTGGCCAATCTGCTGACCAATGCCGCGCGCTATACCGATATCGGCGGCCAGATCCTGCTGTCGGCATGGCGCGACGATGATGAAGGAGGAAAGGGCAGCGATGGCACCATCGTGATCCGCGTGCGCGACAACGGCATCGGCATCGCCGCCGAGATGGTGCCCCATCTGTTCGAACTGTTCTATCAGGGGCCGCGCAAGATCGACCGCCAGGAGGGCGGGCTTGGCATTGGCCTCGCACTGGTCAAGAACCTGGTCGAGCTGCACGGCGGCAGCGTCGCGGCGGCCAGCGAAGGCCCCGGCCAGGGCAGCGAGTTCACGATCCGCCTGCCGGCGCTCGCCAGCGCCGAACTGGTCGCCGCCGCGCACCGCGAGGAGCCGGCCGCCGCGGTGGCCCCCGGCGATGCGCGCCGCGTGCTGCTGGTCGACGACAACGTCGATTCGGTGCAGGCGCTGGCGCAACTGCTGACGGCCTACGGCCACCATGTCGAGGTGGTCTACGACCCGGTCTCCGCGCTGCGCATCGTCGAGCGTTTCGCGCCCGATGTCGCGGTGCTCGACATCGGCCTGCCGGTAATGGACGGCTACGAGCTGGTGCGCCGCCTGCGCGAGACGCTCGGCGAGCACCCGTGCCGCTTTGTCGCGCTGACCGGCTACGGGCAGGACACCGACCGCGATCGCAGCAGGGCCGCCGGCTTCGGCCAGCATCTGGTCAAGCCGGTCAGCCCCGACGCGCTGCTGCGGCTGATCGAGGAGGCCGGGCGCTGAGGCCGCTTCCCCGCTGCCGACAACGTCCGAGCCGCCGTCGTTCCCGCGCATGCGGGAATCCAGCGTCTTTGAACGCCGCTGGGTCCCCGCGTTCGCGGGGACGACAAGAATCCCCGGCAACCGGCGACCGCCCTCTCAGACCGCCAGGTAGTTGCTACGTACCTCGTCGTTGGCCGCTAGTTCCGCCATCGTGCCGTGAAAGCGGATGTGGCCATTCTCCAGCACATAGGCGCGGTCGCTGACCAGTTCGGCGAAGTGCAGGTTCTGTTCGGACAGCAGGATCGCCATGCCCTCGCGCTTGAGCGCCAGGATCATGTTGGCCATCTGTTCCACGATCACCGGCGCCACGCCTTCGGACGGCTCGTCGAGCAGCACCAGATAGGGATTGCCCATCAGCGTGCGCGACACCGTCAGCATCTGCTGCTCGCCGCCGCTCATCTGGCCGCCCGGACGGTGCGGCATCTCGCCGAGATTGGGAAACAGCGAGAACAGCTTCTGCGGCGTCCACTCGACCGCATCCGGACGCGGCGGCTGCTTGCCGATCTCGAGGTTGTCCATCACCGTCAGGTCGGTGAAGATGCGCCGGTCCTCGGGCACGAACCCCATGCCCATGCGGCTGATCTGGTGCGGCTTGGCGCGTGCGAGGTCGTGGCCGCGGAAGCGGATGCTGCCGTGCGCGCGCTCGAGCAGACCCATCAGCGCCTTCATCGTGGTCGACTTGCCGGCCCCGTTGCGGCCCATCAGCGCGACCACCTCGCCGCGCCGCACTTCGAGCCCGACATCGAACAGGATATGCGCGCGGCCATAGAAGGCGTTCAGGCCGCTCACTTCCAACAGCGTGTCGGCGTTCATGCCGAGCCCTCCTGCGTCTGTGCGGATGATGCCGAGCGGCGATGTCCGGCCTGGCTTTCGAAGGTCTTGCCGGTGCCGAAATACACCTCGCGCACCTTCGGATCGTTGCGGATCGCCTCGCCATCGCCCTCGGCGATCAGCTGGCCGCGGGCCAGCACGATCATGCGGTCCGCATAGGCGAACACCACGTCCATGCTGTGCTCGGTGAACAGCACCGACAGCTGGTGCCGCACGACCAGCTGTTTGGTCAGCGCCATCAGCGCCCGGCGCTCCTCGGGCGCCATGCCGGCGGTCGGCTCGTCCATCAGCAGCAGCCGGGGCCGGTTCGCCAGCGCGATGGCGAGCTCGACGCGCTTGACATCGCCATAGGCAAGCACGCCGCAGGGGCGCTCGGCCTGGCTGGCCATGCCGACCTGTTCGAGCAGCGCCATCGCCTCGTCGCGATGGTGCTCGCGCACCGGACGCCACAGCTGAAACAGCTTGCGCTCGCGCGACAGGATCGCCATCTGCACGTTCTCGACCACCGTCATCGAGCCGAAGGTCGCGGCGATCTGGAAGGTCCGGCCGACGCCGAGCCGCCAGATATCGCGCGGCCGCATGCCGGCGAGCTCGTGCCCGTCGAAGCGGATCGAGCCCTGGTCCGGCCTGAGCTGGCCGTTCAGCATGTTGAAGCAGGTCGATTTGCCGGCGCCGTTGGGGCCGATCAGCGCCAGCAGCTGGCCGGCAGGCAGGTCGAACGACACGTCGCTGACCGCCTTGACCCCGCCGAACGCCTTGCCCAGATGTCTGACTTGCAGCAGCGTCATGCCGGCTCCTTCAGCGAGGGGGATTGCCACGACGAAGAGGACGGGCCCGCAGCGCCGGAAGCCCCGGCCGCCGACTGCGCCCTGGCCGGCTCCGTCTCGCGCGCGAAGCGCTTGCGCAGCGATCCGACGATGCCCGCCGGGAACAGGATCACCAGCAGCAGCATCGTCGCGCCCAGCAGGGCGCGCCAGTATTCGGTTTCACGCGCGATGGTGTCGTGCAGCCAGGTAAATACCGAGGCGCCGACCAGCGGCCCGGCGAGCGTCTGCACGCCGCCGAGCAGCACCATCACCAGGCCGTCGACCGAACGGCCGACGCTGATCGCCTCGGGCGAGATGCTGCCCTTCGAATAGGCGAACAGCACGCCCGCCATGCCGCAGAACAGGCCGGCGATGGCAAACGCCACCCACTGCACGCGCTTGACGTCGATGCCGATCGCCTCGGCACGCAAGGCCGAATCGCGGCCGGCCCGCATCGCGTAGCCAAACGGAGCGAACAGGATCCGGCGCAGCGCCAGCACGCACAGGCAGCACAGTCCCATGGTCAGGTAGTAGAACGCGGCCGGCGAGGACAGCCAGCCGGCCGGCCACACGCCGAGCAAGCCGTTGCTGCCGCCGGTGAAGCCGTCCCACTGATAGATCACTGACCAGACGATCTGCGCGAAGGCCAGCGTCAACATGGCCAGATAGGTGCCCGACAGCCGCACGCAAAACCAGCCGAACACCACCGCGCCGACGCAGGCCACCAGCGGCGCCAGCAGCAGCGTGGCCTCCATCGGTAGCTGCCATTTGGTCAGCAGCAGCGCGGCCGCATAGGCGCCCAGCCCGAAGTAGGCGGCATGTCCGAACGAATGCAGGCCGCCCGGTCCCATGATGAAGTGCAGGCTGGCGGCGAACAGCACCGCGATCAGGATCTCGACCAGCAGCACCGTCAGATACGGATAGGCCTGCGCCAGCAGCGGCACCAGCAGCAGCGCCGCGACGGTCAGCGCGCCGGCGAGCTTGACCGCCTTGCCGGGCGCGCGCAGCGGCGCCTCGAGCTCGGCGCCATTGCGCGACGGCGCCTGCGGCTTGCCGAGCAGGCCCCACGGACGCACCACCAGGATCACCGCCATCACCAGGAACTCGACCACCAGCGTCATCTTGGTCAGCGTAATCTCGACGCCGCCGAACGACACCGTGCCGAGGGCGATGCACAGCGCCTTGATCTCGGCGATCAGCAGCGCCGCGAGGAAGGCGCCGGGAATCGAGCCCATGCCGCCGACCACCACGACCACGAAGGCGCTGCCGATGGTCTCCAGATCCAGCGCCAGGTTGGCCGGCACGCGCGGACCCTGCAGCGCGCCGGCCAGCCCGGCGAGAAAGCAGCCGAGCGCAAACACGCCGGTGAACAGCCAGGCCTGATTGATGCCGAGCGCGCCGACCATCTCGCGGTCCTGGGTCGCCGCGCGCAGCAGCGTGCCCCAGCGCGTGCGCGTCAGCAGCAGCCACAGCAGGCCGAGCACCAGCGGACCGATCGCGATCAGCACCAGGTCGTATTGCGGGAAGCGCTGGCCCAGCACCTCGACCGCGCCGCTCAGACCCGGCGCGCGCGGGCCGAACAGGTCCTCGGGGCCCCAGACGAACAGTGCTGCATCCTTGATCACCAGCACCAGCGCGAAGGTCGCCAGCAGCTGGAACAGTTCGGGCGCCTGATAGATGCGCCGCAGGATCACGCACTCGACCAGCGCGCCGATCGCGGCGACCAGCAGCGCCGACGCCAGCACGCCGGCCCAGAAGCCCGCGGCAGTCTCGCCGATGCGGCTGACCACGGTGTAGGACAGATAGATGCCCAGCATGAAGAACGAGCCGTGCGCGAAATTGACGATGCGCGTGACGCCGAAAATCAGCGACAGCCCGGCGGCCACCAGGAACATCGTCGAGGCCTCGGCCAGTCCGTTCAGCAACTGGACCAGCAAGCTTGTCAGTGTCATGTGTCGACTCCAGCCGGGACGCGCCGGCCCTATTGCATCCGCCTTATTGCATCCGCCCTATTGCGCCGGGCGCATCGCCTTCACTTCGGCGTCGCTCGGCTGCACCTTGGCGCCGTCCACGTAGACGAAGGAGGTCATCACGCCCTTGCCGTCGCGCACGCCGGTGCGCCCGACGTAGGCCCCCATGGTCGATTGATGGTCCTGCGGACGATAGACGATGGGCCCCATCGGCGTGTCGACATTCAGGCCGGAGAAGGCGGCGGCCAGCTTGTCGCTGTCGGTACTGCCGGCCTTCTTCAAGCCGGCGGCGATCGACTTGACCGCGGCGTAGCCGACCACCGAGCCGACGCGCGGCGTGTCGTTGAATTTCTTGCGGTAGGCCTCGACGAACTTCTTGTTCTCGGGCGTATCGATCGCGTACCACGGGTAACCGGTGACCACCCAGTTCTTCGGTGCCTCGCCGCGCAGCGGATCCAGGTATTCGGGTTCGCCGGTCAGCAGCGACACCACCTCGCGACCCTCGAACAGGCCGCGCGTATTGCCTTCGCGCACGAACTTGCCCAGGTCGGCGGCGAACAGCACGTTGAAGATCGCATCGGGCTTGGCGTCCGCCAGCGCCTGCACCACCGAGCCGGCGTCGACCTTGCCCAGCGGCGGCGCCTGCTCGGCAACGAATTCGACGTCGGGCTGCGCCTGCTTGAGCAGCTTCTTGAAGGTGGCGACCGCCGACTGGCCGTACTCGTAGTTCGGGTAGACGATGGCCCAGCGCTTCTTCTTCAGCTTGGCCGCCTCGGGCACCAGCATCGCCACCTGCATATAGGTCGACGGGCGCAGCCGATAGGTGTACTGGTTGCCGTTCTGCCAGACGATCTTGTCGGTCAGCGGCTCGGCGGCCAGGAAGAACACACGCCGCTGCTTTGCGTAGTCGGTCAGGGCAAGGCCCGTGTTGGACAGGAAGCCGCCGAACAGCAGCGCGACGCGCTCGCGCGCGACCAGTTCCTCGGCCACCCGCACCGAATCGCCCGGATTGCCGTTATCGTCGCGCGACACCACCTCCAGCTTCTTGCCGAGCACGCCGCCCGCCGCATTGACCTCGTCGACCGCCATCTCCCAGCCTCGCTTGTACGGCTCGAGAAACGCCGGCTGCGCCTTGTAGCTGTTGATCTCGCCGATCTTGATGGTGTTCTGCGCCAGCGCCGCGGCGCTGCCGAGCAGCGCCGACACGGTGACTGCGATGGCGGCGGTGGCGCGGCGCAGTCGTCGTTGGGGGCGGATTCGGTTGTGCATCGTTCTTCCTTTGCTGAAGCGAGTCGCCGGATGGCGGGAATGGACGGTGGGACGGTCGGTGGAACGGAAAGGCACGCCGGCACCTTGCCGGCACAGCACTGGTGCGGGCCGCCCGTTCGAGCGGTGCGGCGCGCACCGTTTTCATTCAGGATTCACTACATAAATCGCGACGGCCGGCTTGACGCAAGGAACGGGCCAGCGGCTGCCCCTGCCGAACCGTGCAAGCATGCCACGTCGACCGGCTGCGCGCTTGCCCGCCGGCGCAAGCCCGGCCGGGCAGCTTCGAGGCATTGCCTTTGGTGTAGTGTTTACCGAATGGACGTTCAGTATGTACTACATCAAGGCGGGTGGAAATCAGGGTGTTCACGGGAATGGCACCGGCGGGAAGCGGTGCATCGGGGGGCGGGCGGGCAGCAAGGGAAGCCGCGCGGAAATCAAGCCGTCTGCGAAAAGCCGGCCGGGCTCAGCACCTGGCGCGCAGCAGATCGACATAGGCGGTCGGCACCAGCTGGCTGGCGCCGATGCCGAGCTTGCCCAGCAGCGCATGCGCCTCGGCCACGCCGTGCTCGGCCGCTTCGCCGTCGCGCAGCACCACCTCCAGTTCGAGGAAATCGCCCAGCCCTTCGACGCGGTCCAGATGCACGCGGGTGCGGCCGACCAGGTAGAGGATGCGGGCCTTGCGCACGCGCCCGGCCTCACCGTAGGCGGCCGACAGCGCGGCGCGCAGCTGGTCCGGCTCGGCGGTCGGCACGATCTGGTAGTGGCTGGCCTTGGGGCCGCTGTCGTCGGCGCGGCGATAGAAGATCAGCTCGCCTCGCCCCGACGGAAACGCGCGCAGCTTCAGGCGGCCGTTGCCGCAATGGAAGAAGGTGTCGTCCTGCTGCAGCAGTTCGGGACCGTGGTCGGCCAGTTCGGCCGCGAGGGGCGCCAGGGCGTCGCGGTCGTCGACGCGGGCCTTGATTTCGATATTGGTCGGCATGGGGCGACGATGGTAGCACGCGTGCCCGCGCGCCCAGCCCCTGCGCGCTCAGGCGTTCGCGCCCTGCTCGATCGCCAGCGCCAGCGCGTCTTCCAGCCTGTCGTTGCCCCAGAACATCTGCTCGCCAACGAAGAAGGTCGGTGCGCCGAAGATGCCGCGGTGCAGGGCGCGGTCGGTCTGCACGCGCAGCGCCTCCTTGTTCTGCCGCAGCACCGCGGCGGACAGCAGCGCGTCGGCCGGCAGACCCAATTCGGCGAGGGCCTCGCCGACCGCCTCGGGATTGTCGATATCGCGGTCCTCGGCGAAATTCATCCGCATGATCCGGCGGCAAAAGGCGCCGATCCACGGCTCCTCGGCCCCGAGCAGGGCCACGCGCATCGGCAGCAGCGCCCGGCGCGGAAACTGGCTCGGCTGCCGCCACGGCAGGCCGTACCTGGCGCACTGGCGGGCGGTGTCGATCATCGCGTAGGCGCCCTTGGCGCGCTGAACCACGAATGGGGAGCCCGCCCATCCATGCGCGGCGAACACCGGCCCGAGCAGGAATGGCTTCCACGCCAGCGCGACGCCGTGCCGGGCAGCCAGCGGCTCGATCCGCATCGCGCTCAGATAGCTGTAGTTGCTGCCGAACTCGAACCAGAACTCGAGCGTGGGCGTGGACAGGGCGGACATCGGGTCTCCTCGTGGGCTGGATCGACGCCCCGATCATCGCGCGCGGCCGGGTGCCGCTCAAGCGCGGCCTCGGCATGGCGGGCATGCCGTGGCGGCATGCTGCGCCGCACAAACGAGCAACGGACTGTGACACCGCCGCCGCCCGGGGTGTCGTCCCATTCCTACAGGCAATTCAGCCCGGGGCCGAATCGACGCCGGTGCGGGCGGGCCTAAGCTGGACGCATCAGGCGGCAACCACGCCGCTCAGGAGATCATCATGTGGAAGCTGATTGCAACGCTCGTTGCGGCGGGCGCGATGACCATCTCGATGCAGGGCTGTACGCTGGGCGGCGCGGTTGCCGGCGGCGCGGTCGGCCACGAAGTCACTGACGGCAGCCCCTGGGGCACCATCGGCGGCGCGGCGGTCGGCGGCTATATCGGCCACGAGCTCGGCAAGGACTGAGGGCCGACGCGGCCTCGCAGGCCGCCCTGCCCCGGCGCGGCGGCCTGATTCTTCCTCGCTTGCCATCGACGGCAAGCGGTCAATAGCGCGGCCGTTCCGCGCTGCGCGCCACTACCGCATTGCCCGCGATCAATTCGCCCAGCAGCGCCAGCGAGGCGCGGCCGCTGGTGCGATAGGGATCGAATTCCGCCCGCGGAAAATACTTGAGCAGCGTGGCGGTATTGATGCGGCAGGTATCGACCAGCCCCATCGCCCAGCCGGCAAATTGCCGCTCGGCGATTTCCTCGTAGTGCAGCAGCACCACGTCCTCGTGGCGCGGGTCCTGTGCGATCCGGTGATAGAGGGCCGACACCTCCGCGCGGGCACCCTCCAGCGCCTGCAGGAACGCGCCGTTGCCGTAGCAGAGCACCCCCGTGATCCCTTGCGCGGGATTTCGCTCGATGCTGGTGGCGACGATGGTATCGACGAGATCCTCGTCGGCGGGCTGGCGCGCGCGGCTTGCGTATAGCAGACGAACTAGCATGATGGCCTCCTTCAGCCGCGGTTCAGATTGAGCAGGGTCAGGAATTCCCGGCGCAGGCTGTCGTTCTTCAGGAAGGAGCCCCGCATCACGCTGTTGGTCATCTTGGCGTCGGTATCGCGCACGCCGCGCCAATGCATGCAGAAGTGCTCGGCCTCCATCACGATGGCCAGGCCGTCGGGATTCATCTTCTGCTGCAGCAGGTCCGCCATCTGGCTGACCGCTTCTTCCTGGATCTGCGGACGGCACATGATCCATTCGGCCAGCCGCGCATACTTGGACAGCCCGATCAGGTTCGAATGCTGGTTCGGCATGACGCCGACCCACAGCTTGCCGATGATCGGACACAGATGGTGCGAACACGCGCTGCGCACGCGGATCGGACCGACGATCATCAGCTCGCTGAGCTGCTCGACATTGGGGAATTCGGTCACGCTCGGCGCATGCACATAGCGGCCGGCGAAGATTTCCTTCAGGTACATCTTGGCGACGCGGCGCGCCGTTTCCTGCGTGTTGTGATCGTTGTCGATATCGATCACCAGGCTGCGCAGCACGTCGGCCAGCCGGCTTTCGACCTCCTTCGCCAGTTGGTCGAGCTCGCCCGGCTCGATGAAGCGCGAGATATTGTCGTTGGCGTGAAAGCGCTGGCGCGCGGCGAGAAGCCGGGCGCGGATGCGCTCCGACACCGGCCGCTCGATGACATGGCCGCGCGTGTCGGCCTCGGCGGGAGTCGAGGCTGCGGCCCCTTGCCGTTTCGGAGCGGAATCGCTGTTGGTCATGCCGTTTCCCGAGTTGAAGGTCATTGGCCCGACTATAGGGGGACGGCACAGTGGCGGCAAGCGCGTCACCTGCGGGGCGTTCGAGCAAGAAAATGTGACGAGTGCTACATTAACGGCAGCGTTTCTATCACGTTCCTTTTGCATTTTCCGGTCGCCGTACTTCCCCCTGGAGCGCCGCATGAGCCCGTCCCGTTTTGCCCTCCCGCGTCGTGTTCTCCCTCTTGCCCTGGCGGCCGCGCTGTCGTGCACGGCGCTGGCCGGCGCGCCGGCCCACGCGCAAGCCGTGCCGGCGCAGCAGCAGAGCCAGGTGCCGGGCTATTACCGCATGATGCTCGGCGAGTTCGAGATCACCGCGCTGTACGACGGGTATCTCGATGTCGACCCCAAGCTGCTGCGCAACACCAGCGCGCGCGAGGTGCAAGCCCTGCTGGCGCGCATGTTCGTGGAGTCCACGCCGGGCGTGCAGACCGCGGTCAACGGGTTTCTGATCCACACCGGCAAGAACCTGGTGCTGATCGACACCGGCGCCGGCGGCTGCTTCGGCCCCACGATGGGCAAGATCGTCGACAACGTTCGCGCGGCTGGCTACGACCCGATGCAGATCGACACCGTGCTGCTGACCCACCTGCATGGCGACCACGCCTGCGGTCTCACGGTCGACGGCAAGCCGGTGTTCCCGACCGCGACGGTCTATGCCTCGCAGAGGGACGCCGACTACTGGCTGTCGCAGCACGTCGCCGACAAGGCCCCGGCCGAGGCCCAGCCCTACTTCAAGATGGCGCGCGATGCGGTCGCCCCGTATCAGGCGGGCGGGCGCTTCCTGACCTTCAAGGCCGGCGACGAACTGGTGCCGGGCATCGGCGCGGTGGCCGCGTATGGGCACACCCCGGGCCATACCGGCTATCTGGTGCGTTCGGAGAAGAACGGCAAGGCGCAGAGCCTGCTGGTGTGGGGCGACATCGTGCACAGCCACGCGGTGCAGTTCCGCCGCCCCGACGTGGCGATCGAGTTCGACGTGGACAGCCGCACCGCGGTGCGCACGCGCAAGCGGCTGTTCAACGACGCCGCGCGCAACAAGCTGTGGGTCGCGGGCATGCATCTGCCCTTCCCCGGCATCGGCCATGTGCGGGCCGACGGTAACGGCTATACGTGGGTGCCGGTCGAGTTCGGGCCGATCCGCACGGACCGCTGACCCGTTCCGCCTGACCGGTTCCGCCTGATCCGGTCCGCCAGATCCGGTCCGCCCGCTCCGTTCGCTGCTCGCGCTGCTAACCGCGCTGCCAACCGCGCCGCTGGTCGCGCCGCATCACGGCATCGCACATGGACCGCAGCCGCGCCGCCATGTCGCGCGCAGGCGCCGACGGTTCCGGCCTGACATGCAGGCTCAGCTCGACCGGAGGCACCGCGCCGATCAGCGCCGGCTCGTCGAGCACGCGATGCGCGCGCGTGACCACTCGGCGCGGCAGCAGGCTGATGCCCAGGCCGTCGGCCACCGCGGAACTCAGGCTCGCAAGACTAGCGCTGACGAAGCCGATGCGCCAGCGCCGGCCGCTCGCCTCGATCGCATGCGTCATCTCGCCGCGATACAGCGCGCCGCCGGGAAAGACGGCCAGCGGGACCGGCTCGCGCTCGAAGGCCGGCCGCCGCCGGCTGTCGATCCAGCACAGCGGCTCCGGCCAGCTCGCCAGCCCCGCGGCGCTGCCCTCGCGCTGCTTGATCAGCGCCAGATCGAACTCCCCCTCCTGGAAGCCCTGCCATAGCTCGTGACTCAGGCCGCTGGTGACCTCGAGCCGCACGCCGGGCCAGGCGTCGGCAAAATCGGCCAACACCGGCGTCAGCGTCTGCGCCGCGAAGTCTTCCGGTACGCCGAGCCGGATCTCGCCCTGCACCGCGCTGTCGCGGATCAGTGCCACCGCCTCGCCCGACAGCTGCAGGATCCGCCGCGCATAGCCGAGCAGCCGTTCGCCCTCGGGCGTCGGCGTGACATAGCGCCCGCCGCGGTCGAGCAGCACGCAGCCGCATTGCTCCTCCAGCCGGCGTAACTGCTGGCTGACGGTCGACTGGGTCAGATGCACGCGTTCGGCGGCGCGGGTGAAGCTGCCGCTGTCGGCCACCGCGACAAAGCTGCGCAGCAGCTGGGGATCGAGGATGTCGTTCAAAGGATGTTGCTAAACGCAGGTATTGGGTTTTGCACTGCCGCGCATTTCATCATTTAATTTCCCAATTGCCAAGCGCACGCGTACAGTCTGGTCCTCTACCCGCCGGCTCCTTTCCGCGAGGCATCCCCATGTCCAACCACGAATCCCTGTTGCGCGAGGCCGTGCATCTCGCGCAGGCCAACCGCGCGCGCGGCGGCCGGCCCTTCGGCGCCGTGCTGGCGCGCGACGGGCAGCTGATCGCCACCGGCGTCAACGGCATCGTCCATAGCCACGATCCGACCAGCCATGCCGAGATGGAGGCGATCCGCGCCGCCAGCCGGCGCCTGCAGAGCCCGGACCTGCGCGGCTGCGCGGTCTATGCCAGCGGCCATCCCTGCCCGATGTGCCTGGCCGCGCTGGTGATCAGCGGCGTGCAGGAGGTCTACTACGCCTTCGACAACAACGACGCCGCGCCCTACGGGCTGTCCAGCGACGCCACCTACCAGGCGCTGCGGCTGACGCTCGATCCGCCGCCGCTGCCGCTGATCCGGCTCGATGTCGGTATCGCCGCCGATGCGGTCTATGGCCGCTGATATCGATGGCAGTTGAAGTCTCCACCGGCAGGCGCGGCGTCGGCGCGCCGGGCTGGGCGCTGGCCGCGATCGTGCTGGCCGGCCTGAACCTGCGTCCCTTCCTGACCGGCATCGGCCCGCTGGCGCCGGTCATCCGTGCCGGCACCGGACTGGACTACCGCGGCATGGCCTGGCTGACGCTGCTGCCGATGGTGCTGATCGGCGTCGGCGCCTGCCTCGCCCCGGCGATGCGCCGATGGCTCGGCGAGCGGCGCGCGGTGCTGCTCGCGCTGGCGCTGGTCGGCGTCGGTTCGCTGTTGCGGCTCGCCTGGCCCGGCGGCACCGCGCTGATCGCAACGGCCGCGCTGTGCGGCCTCGGGACGGCCGCCGCGCAGGCGGCGCTGCCCGCCATCGTCAAGCGACAGTTTCCGGCGCGGATGGCGATGGTGATGGGTCTGTATTCGGCCGCGCTGATGGCGGGCGGTGCGCTGGGCGCGCAACTGACGCCGTGGATCGCCGGCCTGAGCGGCAGCTGGCACGCGGGTCTTGCGGTGTGGGCGCTGCCGGCATGGGCCGGATGGCTGCTGGCGTGGCGCACGCTGCCGCGCGATGCGGCCGTCGAGCCGGCGCTTTCCGCCGGCGACGTGCCGGATGCCAACGCCAAGGCGAACGCCAGCCGCCCCGCCGCGATTCCGGTGCTGCGCCTGCTCAGGCGCCCGCGCACCTGGCTGCTGATGGCTTCGTTCGGCGTGATGAACGGAGGCTATGCCTCGCTGATCGCGTGGCTCGCCGCCTATTACCAGGAGCGCGGCTGGAGCGGGTCCGCCTCGGGCGGCCTGATCGCGGTGATGTCGGTGGCGCAGGCCGTTGCCGCGCTGGCGCTGCCGACGCTGGCGGCCCGCAGTCCCGATCGCCGCGCATGGCTGGCGCTGGCGCTCGCCCTGCAGGCAATCGGCTTCGCCGGCCTGGCCGGATGGCCCGACCTCGCGCCACTGGCATGGGCGATCATCGGCGGCGCGGGCCTCGGCGGCTGCTTCTCGCTCTATCTGGTGGTCGCGCTGGACCACCTGCCGCGCCCCGAAGACGCCGCCGCGCTCGGCGCCTTGATGCAGGGCGGCGGCTTCCTGCTGGCCGGCTGCGCCCCGTGGCTGGCAGCGGTGCTGCACGACGCGACCGGCAGCTTCGCCGCGGCCTGGTGGTACCACCTCGCCGCCGTGGTGCTGGTGATGCTGGCCACCACACGCTTCGATCCCCGCCGGTACCTGCTGGCGATGCCGAGCAGGGCTTGATGGCCGTGCGTGGGCGAAGGCGTTGGCCTCCGCCCCGCTATATCTCTCCTCTGCTGTCGACTTCGCACAGCACCGTCGCAGATAAACCTTCGATTTACGGATCTTGCACCCCGGTGCTTGCCCAATGGAAGGTGCCTCGGAGACGCTCGTAGAACCCCCGCTCATCCATGCATTCAAAAGTGTAAGATTGCAGTCAATGAAAGCAATTCACACGAGGTGACTATGGCTATCCTGACGATCCGAAATGTGCCAGACGAAGTCCACCGAGCCCTGCGCATGCGAGCCGCGGTTCGCGGCCGTAGCACCGAGGCGGAAGTAAGAGAAATATTGGAGAACGCTGTGATGTCGGAGCAACGTGTCAGGCTGGGAGACGCCTTAGCTGAGATCGGCCGTCAGGTCGGACTGACGAACGAGGACTTCGCTGTGCTGGAGCAGGCCTGCGACAAGACGCCCGCGGAGCCGATGAGGTTCGAATGATCGTCCTGGACACGAATGTCATTTCCGAGGCGATGAAGCCGGAACCCGACGAGGCGGTACGCGCTTGGCTAAACGACCAGGTCGCCGAAACCTTGTATGTGTCCAGTGTGACACTGGCGGAACTTCTGTATGGCATCGGATCGTTGCCGGACGGGCGACGCAAGCAAGGCTTGACCGAGGCATTGAACGGCGTGATCACGCTGTTCGGGGAGCGGATATTGCCGTTCGACATCGATGCGGCCCGGCATTATGCGGAATCGGCAGTCAAGGCAAGAGCCGCTGGCAAAGGCTTTCCGACACCGGACGGATATATTGCCGCCATTGCGGCGTCCAGGAAGTTTATCGTGGCGACCCGGGATACCAGCCCATTTGAAGCGGCCGGGCTCACTGTCATCAATCCCTGGAACCGGCCATAACTTGAGGGCCGCCATGCCGGTTGCCGCCGCTACGTCTTGCGATGCGACGGCGTGACACGGTGCCATGCGCCCGCAACTCGCAAGCACGTCCACGTATCGTCAATAAACCATGCCCGCGTACCCGTTTCTGCGTACCGCCGCCGCGATCTCGAAGCCGAACGTACCCGTTTCTGCGTAAGCTGGCCGGCCGTCCAATCAGGTCTGGATCCCCAGCTCTTCGATCAGCGCCTTGAACAACGTCGCGTTGTCGCGCGATCACGCGCTTGAAGGGGACTTCGTCCAGACAGCGTTCATCCATGCCGGCCGGTTCGCAGACCAATGCGAGGATGGCGCGCGGATCGGCATGCCGCCTTCCTGCCTGCATTCCTTTCCGATGTAACGCCACATTACGCACGCTGCGTCCGCGGCGTCGTTTCCACACCTTCTCATCCCGGTAAAAAAGCCTTGCCGCGCAACGAGATACGCGGACCGACGCGGTCGATCGGCGCGGCCGTGGCGATGCCATGGCGCTGTGAGAGTGCCTTACAAGTGCAACGGCCGCCGCAGCGTGGGCGCCGCTACATTGCAGCCATGTTCAACGCGCCCCGCCAAGGAGCTCAAGGATGAAACGAACCCAACGAACGCTCGCCATGCTCGTGCTGCTGTCCGCCACCGCCGCCATGCTGTCCGCCTGCATCGTCGTTCCGCATGGACACGGACACGGTCATCACCATCGCCATCACCGCTATTGATCGCAATGCGTTCGCGCCGATGGGCCGAATCCCGATAGGTCGAATCGCATCACAGCAACGTCAAGCTTGTTACCCGGAGTAGGAGTCCCTGATGAACCGCCCTCTGATTCTCGCGCTCGCCACCCTCGCCGCCGGCTCGGCCTTCGGCTTCGTCGCGCCGGCCCAGGCATATGACGGCCATCGCTACGATCGCGACCATGGCTATCGCCGCCATGCGCCGCCACCGCCGCGCTACGAAGCGCCACGGGCCGCACGCCGGGGACAGGTGTGGGTGCCGGGCTACTGGCGTGCCGCCGGTCCGCGCTATGTGTGGCAACCAGGCCATTGGGAACGCGCCCGTCCCGGCTACCGCTACGTGCCCGAGCGCTGGGTGCGCGGGCCGCATGGATGGGTGATGCGGCCGGGCCATTGGGTTCGATAAATTTCACCATCGTCCCCGCGCAGGCCGGAACCCAGCGTCTTCAAGCCACTGGGCCCCGGCTTCGCGGGGGACAGAACCGCCCACATCCGCACAGACCATTTCACCGAGGGCCGGCCAATTGCGCCGGCCCTTTGTCATCGCCACAGCGCCCGCGGCGTCCAACCGCAACCCTGTGTTGCCTAGCAAACATTGCTGCGGCACAGCGGTCGATACACTGCCCTGACAGTTTCACCGAATCGCATCGGCACGCGTGCAGCGGCCGGTTGGAGATGTCATGGCAAGCGAGAATCGAATCGTACCGGTCGTACTATGCGGCGGCACGGGTTCCAGGCTCTGGCCGCTGTCGCGCGACGGCCATCCGAAGCAATTCCTGCGTCTGCTCGGCGAGAACACCTTGCTGCAGGACACGCTGCTGCGCGTGCGCGACATCGAAGGCGTGAGTGCGCCGATCCTCGTCAGCAACGAAGCGCATCGCTTCGTCGTCGCCGAACAGGCCCGCGAGATCGGTTGCGAACCGGCGGCGATCCTGCTCGAGCCGCATGCGCGCAACACCGCGCCGGCGGCCGCGGTCGCCGCGATCAAGGCGCAAGCGGGCGGCGACGATCCGATCCTGCTGGTGCTGCCGTCGGACCATCTGGTCCGCGACCACGCCGCGTTCGCGCGCGCGGTCACCGCAGCCAGCGCGGCCGCCGCTGCGGGGGCTGTCGCCACGCTGGGCGTGGTGCCGACCTTCCCGGCAACCGGCTACGGCTATATCAAGGCGGTGCCGACCAACGACGGCGCGCTGATGACCGTCAAGCGCTTCGTCGAGAAGCCTTCGCTGGAACAGGCTGCCGACTTCCTCGGCGAAGGCAATTGCTATTGGAACAGCGGCATGTTCCTGTTCCGCGCGTCGGTCTATCTGAATGCGCTGCGGCAGTTCGCCCCCGACATCCTGCGTGCCGCAGAACAGGCCGTGGCGCGCGGCAAATCCGATCTGGACTTCTGCCGTCTGGACGCCGATGCCTTCGGCGCCTGCCCATCGGACTCGATCGACTATGCGGTGATGGAGCATCTGCGCGACGGGCGCATGGCGCCGCTGGCCGCCGACTGGAGCGATATCGGCTCGTGGGACGCGGTATGGAAGGCGGCCGAGAAGACCGAAGGCAACAACGCGGCGGTCGGCAATGTGGTCACGCACGGCGCGCGCGATTGCCTGGTCCATGCCTCGCACCGGATGGTGGCCGTGGCGGGACTGGAAAACGTGATCGTGGTGGAGACGCCAGACGTCGTGCTGGTCGTCCACAAGGACCATGCGCAGGACGTCAAGCAGCTGGTCGAAACGCTGCGCGCCCAAGGGCGCCCCGAGGCCACGCAGCATCGACAGGTCTACCGGCCCTGGGGCTCGTACGACAGCGTCGACCACGGCCAGCGCTATCAGGTCAAACGCATCAGCGTCAAACCCGGCGCCAAGCTGTCGCTGCAGAAGCATCACCACCGCGCCGAGCACTGGGTGGTGGTATCGGGCACCGCGCGCGTGCGCCGCGGCGACGTCGAATTCCTGCTGACCGAGGATCAGTCAACCTATATCCCGATCGGCGAAACCCACAGTCTAGAAAATCCCGGCCGGATCCCGCTCGAGCTGATCGAGATCCAGTCCGGCTCGTACCTTGGCGAAGACGACATCATCAGGATGGCAGATATTTATGGGCGCACTTGACCTGCAACCGCTCGGCCCGCTGGCGGCCGGCGATCTCGAACTCCAGCCCCGTCAGCACGACGAGGCATCGGCCGGCAGCGGGGCACGCCGCAAGCGTGCGCTGATCACGGGCATCACCGGCCAGGACGGCGCCTATCTGTGCGAACTGCTGCTTGCCAAGGGCTACGAGGTCCACGGCATCAAGCGCCGCAGCTCGCTGTTCAATACCGAGCGCATCGACCATCTGTACCAGGACCCGCAGGCGCCCGACCGCCGCCTGATCCTGCACCATGGCGACATGACCGATACCGCCAGCATGGTCCGCGTGGTGCAGCAATCGCAGCCGGACGAGATCTACAACCTGGCCGCGCAAAGCCATGTGCAGGTGTCGTTCGAAGAGCCGGAATACACGGCGAACACCGATGCGCTCGGTACGCTGCGGCTGCTCGAGGCGATCCGCATCCTCGGCCTGGAGAAGACCACGCGCTTCTACCAGGCGTCGACCTCGGAACTGTACGGCCTGGTGCAGGAGATTCCGCAGAAGGAGACCACGCCGTTCTACCCGCGCAGCCCGTATGCGGCCGCCAAGCTCTACGCGTACTGGATCACGGTGAACTACCGCGAGGCGTACGGCATGTACGCCTGCAACGGCATCCTGTTCAATCACGAGAGCCCGCTGCGCGGCGAGACCTTCGTGACGCGCAAAATCACGCGCGCCATCGCGCGGATCGCGCTCGGTCTGCAGGACACGCTGCATCTTGGCAATCTGTCCTCGTTGCGCGATTGGGGCCACGCGCGCGACTACGTGCAGATGCAGTGGATGATGCTGCAGCAGGCGCAGCCCGAAGACTTCGTCATCGCCACCGGCGAGCAGCACAGCGTGCGCGAGTTCGTGCAGCGGGCCGCCGCCGAACTGGGCATCACGGTGCGCTTCGAAGGCAGCGGGGTCGACGAGATCGGCGTGATCGCCGCGATCGACAACAGCCGCCAGCAACTGGCGCCGGGGCGCAAGGTCGGCGACGTGATCGTGCGGGTCGACCCGCGCTACTTCCGCCCGACCGAGGTCGACACGCTGCTGGGCGACCCGACCCGGGCGCGCGAGCGGCTGGGCTGGTCGCCGACCACCAGCTTCGACGAACTGGTGCGCGAGATGATCGGTGCCGACTACGCGGCGGCGCGGCGCGACGCCCTGTGCAGGCTGGCAGGCTTTCGCGCCTACGATCACCACGAATGACGCGGTGATGGCTAACGCGTAAGTGCGGCGGTGCGGCGGTGCGTGGGCGCGCCGGCGCATGGATGGCGGCCCGGGCCTGCTGCGACGGGGCCGGGCCGCGCAACGGAAGAGGCAAGCGTGGAGCGGATATTGCGCGGCATCGGCGCCAATGCCCTGGGCCAGGTGGTCACCATCGTGACGCAGCTGCTCAGCGTGCCGCTGTTTCTGGCAGCCTGGGGCCCTGAGCGCTACGGCACCTGGTTGATGGTGATTGCGGTACCGGTCTATCTGGGGCTCGCCGACCTGGGCTTCACCGGCGTGGCGGTCAATCGCATCAACATGAGCATCGCCGCCGGCAACCAGCGTGCCGCCGTGGTCTGCTACCAGTCCACGCTGGTGCTGCTGCTGTTGATCGGCGCCGTGCTGACGGGGCTGGCGATGCTGCTCGGCGCCGCCTTCGGCGACGCGATCGCGCGATGGACCGGGCTGGCGGGCAGCGCCGCGGTGCTGGCGATGCTGATGATCGCGATCTACGTGGCCGGCTATATGCTGGCACTGCTGTCGCACGGCGTGTTCTACAGCGTGGGGCGCTACGCCGAGGCGATCATGTGGCTGAACCTGTTCCGGCTGCTCGAATTCGGCGCGCTGGCCGCCGGCGTGCTGCTGTTCGATGGCGGCTTCCTGCTGCTGCTGACGCTGCTGGCCATCGTGCGGGTGCTGCTGGTGGTCGTGATGTATGTACGCATGGTGCGCCTGGCCGCATGGGCGCGCGCCGGCGTATCGGCGTTCTCGCGTGCCGAACTGCGCGAGATGCTGTTGCCCGCGCTCGCGCTCAATGCCTTCCCGATCGGCAACGCCCTCAATATGCAGGGCATGGTGCTGTGCGCCGGCTTTGTCTTCGGCCCCGCCTTCGTCGCGTACTTCAGTGCGATGCGTACGCTGTCGCGCATCCCCTACCAGCTGGGCCAACTGATCAGCCAGTCGCTCTCTCCCGAGATCGGCCGGCTCTATGGCCAGCGCAATGCCCGCGCGCTGCGCGCCCTGTTCCGTCATGCGCTCAGCGCCTCGGTCGGGTTGGCCAGTGCCTGCGGCGTGTTCCTGTATATCGCCGGCGAATGGATCTGCCAGCTGTGGACGCACGGCAAGATCGCGCCGATCCATCCGGACTACAGCTGGCTGCTGGCCGCCGCGGTGGTCAATTCGCTGTGGCACACGGCATCGGTGATGGTGACCTCGACCAACAACCATGCCCGGCTGTCGCTGGTGTACCTGGCGGCGAACGTCGCCGGCCTGCTGATCGCTGTAGTGGGCGGCAAGCTGTTGGGCCAGTCTGCGGTGTCGTTCGGCGTGCTGGCCACCGAACTGCTGATCCTGCTGGCGCTGCTGCCGCTGATTCACGGCTTTGCCCGGCATGGGTTGGCGGGGGTGCTGGCCAAGTCCTGACGCCGTCATTGCCGCGCATGCGGCAATCCAGCGTGTCGCAAGTCACTGGGTCCGCGCATGTGCGGAGACGACGGCATGCGGCTTCGGGGCGCCGGGCGCGGCGCCTTCAGACGATATACCCTTCCTCGCGCCGGAAATAGGCGAGGTCCTCGGGCAGCTCCTGCACCGCCTTGGCCGGGCAGCCGCCGTACAGCATATGCGGCGCGGCCATGCTGCGGTTGAGCACCGCGCCGGCAGCCAGCACGCTGTAGTCCGGCAGTGCAGCGCCGGGCAGCAGGATCGAGCCGGTGCCGACGAAGCAGTAGGCGCCGATCGTCACCGGCGCGCAGCGCTGGCGCGATTCGCGGATCGACACGCTGTGCGTCAGTATCTGGCTGCGATAGCCCGCCACCGTCGAATACGCGCCCACCGTGATGGTGTCGGTGCAATCGAGGATATGGCGCGAGGTGATCGCGGCATGCCGGCCGATCACCAGCGCCGGATCGCGGTCGGCGGCATCGCGAAAGTGCGGCGAGTCGGTCAGCCCTTGCGGGAATCCCGACACCCAGTTCAGGCTGCCCAGAATGGCATGTTCGCCCAGGCTCAGCCGGCGGATGCCCTTGACCAGCGTCAGGTGGGCGATGTGCGAGTGCGGCCCCATCTCCAGCTCGTCGCACAGCACCAGCGACCAGCCAATGCGCGCGCTCGGATCGATGCGCGCGCCGCAAAAGCGGTTCAGCAGCCGCCGCCGCAGCGGCCATGGCAGCCCGATCGAGACGGCCGCCAGCACTTTCCTGATCATGACTGCCTCCCGAACACGGGGCCGCGTACCACGCGCTCATAGGTCGCGCGCGGATTGGCCAGATGCTTGGTGACGCGAAAGTACGCCGACGCGAGATCGTCGTACGGGCGTCGCTCGCGCCCCAGAATCTTGCGGAACATGCGCTGTTCGAATTGCCGGTGCGCCTCCACCAGCCGGGCCGAACCGGTGATGGACTCCGCGTAGACGCGGTAGCAGCTGAGGAAGTCCGGGACATTGCGGAAGGTCGCGCCGGCCAGCGCCATGTCGATCACCAGTTCGCCGTCCCAGTTCGAGCGGTTCTCGACATTGAAGCCGCCGATCGCGCGGTAGGTCTCGGCGCGAAAGAAGGTCGACGGCTGGATCGCGATGCTGGCGCCATAGGCGGCGCGGCGCAGGGCGAAGCGGTCCGAGTACACGCGCCGCACCAGCGCCCCCTCGCCGTCGATCACGTAACCGTTGCCGCAGATCACGTCGGACGACGGATAGCGGCGGAAGTACGCGGCCACCTTGGCGAACGCCTCCGGCAGGAACAGGTCGTCGGAGTTCAGATAGCAGAAGATCTCCCCCGTCGCCGCCGCGAAGCCCTTGTTCAGGCCGTCGGCCGGACCGTCGTCGGGCTCGAGGATGCAACGGTCGATCGACCTGGCATGGCGCGCGATGATGTCGCGGCTGCCATCGGTCGAACCGGGGTCCACCACGATGTACTCGAGCTCGCAGCCGCGCTGGCCCGTGACCGAGCGGATCGCCTGTTCCAGATACCGCGCCTGGTTGAACGAGACCGTGACCACGCTGAATTTCATTGCACGCTCCGCGGCTGACGATGGCGATGGGACTGGTGCCAGGCGAACAGCATGCCGAGGAACAAGGCGGTCTCCCAGCGATGGTCCGCCGAGAACGGCGAGAAGAACACGTCCCAGACGAACTGCGCCGTGCCGACATAGAAGAAGATCGGCAGCGTCGGCATGTTGCGCACGAACAGCCAGAGCGTGCGGGCCAGCATGCAGAGCCAATAGATGCCCCCGACCACGCCGCTCCAGACCAGCGCGCCCATCAGGAAGGAGTGCGCCGGAATCAGCGTGTCGTCCGTGACGACGATCGCGTCGCTCAGCGCCGCGCCCATCTGGTAGACGATTACGCTGTAGGCGTCCTGGTAGCCGTTGCGGTCCACCGCCCAGGAGCCATGGCCGAGCAGTGGCGCGTCGAGGAAGGCGCGCACCGATATCAGGATCTCCGAGCGGCCGCCGAACAGGATGCCCAGGTCGCTGGTGGCCTGCACGGTGTATTTGTGCGCCGCTTCGGGCGTCAGGAAGCGGAACTCGCCGGCATGCGCGAACACCATCGAGAACAGCGCGTTGAGCGCCGCAATCACCAGCACCAGCACGCCGAACAGCAGCGGGATGCCGCCGCGCGTATTGGTCAGGCTGCGCACCCAGGCCACCACCGAGGTGCGGCGCAGCAGGTAGATCAGCAGCGCCAGCAGCGGCAGCCCGGCCGCGCTGCGGAAGTCGAACACCACCGAAACGGTGCAATAGGCCAGGATGCACAGCGCGATGCGCAGCGCGCCGGCGCGGGCCAGCGCCAGATAGCACAGCACCAGCATCAGCACCGGCATCGCATAACCCCACTTCCAGGGGTTGTACAGGATCTCTTCGGTCGGCGCCCGGCTCACGTTGAAGATCTCGCTGAGCGCGGCGCCGATCAGGAAATACCACATCCGCTTCGGGCTGCCCTCGCTGAAGTGCGTGCCGATCGCGAACACCGTCAGGAAGAACACGCCTGGCGCCAGCACGCCTTTGATCGAACTGGTCAGCGGCGTACTATTGGACAGGTCCGACAGCGCCTGGGCGAACGCCCACATCAATGTCAGGCCGAGGAAGGTGGCATAGCCGCGCTCGATCCGCAGGGTCGACAGCACCGCCAGGCCGTATGCCGCCGCGATGAATTCGCCGACATACACTTCCCCGATCACGTTGACCTTGATCGCGCACAGTGCGCCGAGGCCCAGGTACAGCAGCAGCGCCGCCTGGCTCGTGCGGGCGCCGATCGGCAGGGTGGAGGTGGTTTGCATGGTCTGGCCGCCTTCTGAGTCGGTGAGCGGGTATGCCGTGCGGGACCAGGGCGGAACCGGGGAAGCCGGACCCGCGAGCCCACGGACCCGCATGGCCGCACGATGCCGGGGGGTAAGCATGTTTTCCGTTCGATGGCGCACACCGGTTCAACGCACCCTTCGCCTACGTGCGCAAGCCCACAGTCGGTCGCCGAATCGCGCGCTAGAGTCCCTCCAGTGCACGCCCTTCCGGGTGCAGCCCGGCGTGCCCGACCCTCGCCCGATCGCCACGCCGGTGGCCCACTTCGCCGATCCACAGTCAGTGTCACAGCCATGAATCAGCCTCCAACCCGCATCTTCGTTGCCGGCCATCGCGGCATGGTCGGCGGCGCCATCGTGCGCGCGCTCGGCGCGCGTCCCGACATCACCGTGATCACCCGCACGCATGCCGAACTGGACCTGTGCGACCAGGCCAAGGTCCGTGCCTTCTTCGCCGAGCAGCGCATCGACGAGGTCTACCTGGCCGCCGCACGTGTCGGCGGCATCCATGCCAACAACACCTATCCGGCCGAGTTCATCCAGCAGAACCTGCTGATCGCGGCCAACGTCGTGCACGAGTCGTGGCGCTCGGGCGTCAAGCGCCTGCTGTTCCTCGGTTCGAGCTGCATCTACCCGGCCTTCGCCACGCAGCCGATCGACGAAGCGGCGCTGCTCACCGGCGCGCTGGAGCCGACCAATGCGCCCTACGCCATCGCCAAGATCGCCGGCATCAAGCTGTGCGAGAGCTACAACCGGCAGTACGGCACCGATTTCCGCTGCGCGATGCCGACCAACCTGTACGGCCCCGGCGACAACTACCACCCCGAGAACAGCCACGTGATACCCGGGCTGCTGCGGCGCTTCCACGAGGCCAAGCAGAGCGGCGCCAGCGAGGTGGTGGTGTGGGGCACGGGCACGCCGCTGCGCGAATTCCTCTACGCCGACGATCTCGGCCAGGCCTGCGTGCACCTGATGGCGTTGCCGCAGCAGGAATATCGCAACCACGCCGGCGCGCCGGGCTTCTTCAATGTGGGCAGCCCCGACGAGGTCAGCATCCGCGTGCTGGCCGAGCTGATCGCCGACACCGTGGGCTTCCGCGGCGCGATCCGGTTCGACACCAGCAAACCCGACGGCACGCCGCGCAAGCGGCTGAACTCGCACCGGATCGAGGCGACCGGCTGGAAGCCGACCGTGTCGCTGGTCGACGGTCTGCGGCTGGCCTATGGCGACGCGCTGCAAAGCGGCCGCCTCGGCAGCCCCCCGCGACGCCAGCCGCGGCTGGTGGCGCTGCGCTGAGCCCGCGCCAGTCGAGCACGGTACGCGCCGATGAAGATCCTCCTGTACTGCCTCAATTACGCTCCCGAGCTGACCGGCATCGGCAAGTACACCGGCGAACAGGCTCGCTGGTTCGCCGCGCGCGGCCATCAGGTACGCGTCGTCACGGCCCCGCCCTACTATCCGGCCTGGCGTGTCGGCGCCGGTTACCGCGCCTGGCAATACCGGCGCGAGCAACACGACGGCGTGCAGGTATGGCGCGCGCCGGTCTGGGTGCCGCGCCAGCCGTCGGGACTCAAGCGCGTGCTGCATCTGGCCAGCTTCGCGCTGAGCAGCCTGCCTTGCCTGCTGGCGCAATGGCGCTGGCGTCCGGACGTCGTGATGGTGGTCGAGCCGCCGCTGCTGTGCAGCCCGGCCGCGCTGCTGCTCGGCCGCTGGACCGGTGCGAAGACGTGGCTGCATGTGCAGGACTACGAGGTCGATGCCGCCTTTGCGCTCGGACTGCTGAAACAGCCGTTGCTGCGCAAGCTCGCCTGTGCGCTCGAATGCCATGCGATGGCGGGCTTCGACCGCGTGTCGACGATTTCCGAGGCGATGCTGCGGCTGGCGCGGGACAAGGGCGCGCCGGAAGCACGCACGCAGCTGATCCCGAACTGGGTCGACCTGCGCGCGATCCGGCCCGGCCGCGGCAGTCTCTATCGGCGTCGGCTGGGCATTCCGGCCGATGCCACGGTGGCGCTGTACTCGGGCAACATGGGCAACAAGCAAGGGCTGGAAGTGTTGGCCCAGGCCGCGCGCCAGCTGCGCGACCGGCGCGACATCTGGTTCGTGCTGTGCGGCGACGGCGCAGGCCGCGCCGCGCTCGAGCAAGCCTGTGCCGGGCTGCCGCAGGTCCGCTTTCTGCCGCTGCAGCCGGCCTCGCGCTTCCCCGCGCTGCTGGCCGCCGCCGATCTGCATCTGCTGCCGCAGCGGGCCGACGCCGCCGACCTGGTGTTGCCATCGAAGCTGGCCGGCATGCTGGCCAGCGGCCGGCCGGTCATCGCGACCGCGCATCCCGATACCGAACTGGCGCGGCTCGCGTTGCGCTGTGGACGCGTGGTGGCGCCGGGAGACGGCCTTGCGCTTGCCGCGGCGATCGAGGAGCTCGCCGCCGACCCCGCGGCACGCGACGCGCTCGGCGCGGCGGGACGCGCCTGGGCCGAGCGGCATCTGGACCGCGACGCGGTGCTGGGCCGCTGGGAGGCCGCGATGCAGGCCCTGTGCGGCGAGCACGCGGCGGTCAGCGTGCCGGCCGCCAGCGTCGGCACCGATTAGCGAGCGATTGGCGGACGATTAGCGAACGATTGGCGGATCCAGCGCACGCGCATTACCGCTCGCTGCCGCTGGTCACGCCGCCTCCGCCTGTGCCGCGATCCGACGTGCCGCTGCCCTTGGTCGCGCCGGAGGGCGTGCTGGCCTTGCCGCCGCCGGCGCTGCCACGGCTGCTGCCCTGGGTCGAGTCGGACACGCCGGCGGCGCGGCGCGAGCCGGTCGCCGGCTTGCCGCTGGTCGCGTCGCCGCCGCTGTTGGCAGCGGTGTTCCCGGCAGTGTTCCCTGTCGCGCCGCCGGGCGCGGCCTTCGCGCTGCCGGGCGGCTGACGTCCGCCCGACGGCGAGCCGGTGGTCGGGCTGCCGCCATGCTCGACATCGCCCGCCCGGGATTGACGGGAGTCGCCCGCGCCCGCTTGCGCACCGCCTTGCGCACCGCCTTGCGCCCCACCTTGCCCGCTTCCCTGCGCGCTCGACTGCGCGCCCTGCCCCGGTCCCACGGCGCCGCGAGCGCCGCCGCTGACAGGACCGCTCGCACCGCCCGCCGTCCCTGCCCCTGTTCCGGTCCCTGTTCCCGACGAGGTCGCCCCCGTACCGGTGGTGCCCTGCGCGCCGGCGCTATCGCTCATGCCGGTCGATCCCGCCTTGCCGCTGCCGCCCGTCGAGCGGCCCTGCGCCATCGCGAGCTGGCTCGCCAGCGCGAGGCACGAGGCGGCCACCACCAGCAGATGTCGTGGTTTCATGCTGTCCCTCCTGATTGTGAACGTCGCGCTCTGCGCGATGTCTGCGCACGCTCCACGCAAGCGGCATGCCGGCATTTGGGGACCATCCGCGACATGCGCACGCTTCGCCGGCCGCCGTGCTTGCAGAAATTGCTCCACGGACTTGCATATTTGGGGCCGGCGCGCATCGCGCCTCTTCGGTGGCCCCTGCTTCAAGGCGCCGTGGCGAACGCGCGGGCCGGCACGCGCGCCGAGCGCCGCGACAGCCGTTCGAACTCGACCACGTCGTGGCCGCAGCAAACCGTCATATGGCCGTCGCGCCGTTCCTTCAGCTGGCGCAGGTGCCGTTGCGTCGCCAGCCGTGCCGCGCGGTCCTTTTCCATCATCCATTGATAGAAGCGCAGCCCTGGCGTGCACCAGGGCCGCACCGGATCCAGTTCGCCGTGATGGAAGTAGGCGTCGCCGGCCTGCAGCAGCCACTCGCCCTGCGCCTGCACCGCGATGCCCGCATGGCCGAAGGTGTGGCCCGGCAGCGCGACCATCGCCACCTCGGGCGGCAGCCCGTCCAGCGTGCGCACGCGGTCGAAGCCATACCAGCGCTCGCCGGCGTCCGGCGCGTAGGTGCGCCACCGCTCCTGTGTGGACCACTGCTGGGGCCGGAAGCGCTGGCGGTCCAGCCAGGTGCGCTGCAGCCGCGCATAGTCGCGTTCGGCCGCCATCAGGTGGACGGTGGCCCAGGGGAAATCGTCGAGTCCGCCGGCGTGGTCGAAGTCCAGGTGCGTCAGCACGATGTGCCGCACGTCGCGCGGATCGAAGCCGAGCGCCTCCACCTGCCGGTAAGCCGTCATCTCGTCGCGGAAGTCGGGCCGCAACAGCGTCAGGAAGAAGCCGCTCAGGCGCGAGCGAGGGTCCTGCACGTCGCGCCGGCCCATGCCGGTATCGACCAGCACCAGGCACTCCGGCAACTCGACGAGCAGGCAGTGGCAGGCCAGCTCGCCGCGCTCGAGGATCGAGCGGGAACGTCCGTCCATCAGGCGCCCGCCCAGCGGACAGGTCGAGATGCAGTTCAGATGATGGATCCGCATGAATGCCCTCCTGCGAGATCCATCCCTCGTGCAAGTCCCATTCCAGGCCGCCCCGCCTCCACGGCGGGCCTCTGTGACCCGACGCACCGACCGGTAGCGCCTGCTGGCTGACCATCGACCCGTGCGCGCCGCGCGTTTACCGGGACAGCCGATGCTGATTACGCAAGACGATCCGACCATGGGCCCCTCGTTCTCGCTGGGGAACCGCGTGCAGCGGCAGATCTGGAACTGGGTCTGGCTGTTCCTGTTCCGTCCCAGCCCGCGGCCCGCCCACGCCTGGCGCGCCGCGCTGCTGCGGCTGTTCGGCGCGCAGCTGGGCCGGCATGTCCATGTCTACCCCGGCGTGCGGATCTGGGCGCCATGGAATCTGCGCATCGGCAACAATGCCGGCGTGGCCGACGGCGTCACGCTGTACAACATCGAGCGCATCGACATCGGCGAGTACTGCGTGGTGTCGCAAGGCTCGCATCTGTGCACCGGCTCGCACGACTACAACAGCCCCAACTTCCAGCTGATCGCCTCGCCGATCACGCTGGCGCCGCGGGTGTGGATCTGCGCGGAGAGCTTCGTCTCGCCGGGCGTGTCGGTGCCGGAAGGCGCGGTGGTGGCGCCGCGCTCGGTGGTCACCAAGCCGCTGCCGACGCCATGGACGGTCTACGGCGGCACGCCGGCACGGCCGATCGGCAAGCGGCGCGAACCGCGCTGCCAGGCCGCTGCATCGAGCGATGCCGCATGAAGCGATAGGCGGCGCCCGATGCCATGGAGATGCGCCATGGCGATGCGCAGTAACGATGCGCAGTCACTACGCGCAATGGCTGCGCAGCAGCTGCTTGACGTGCTCGCCCGCGCTGCGCCAGTTCAGCCGTTCGGCGTATTCCCGGTACGCGCCCCGCGCAAGCGCGCCATAGTGCGGCGCGGACTGGAACACGCGCTCGATGTAGTCGCACCACTCGGCCGGATCCGCCTCCAGCTCGAACGTCATGCCGTTGCGGCGATCGCGTACCGCGGTCGGAATGCCGCCGACCCGCGTGGCCAGCGACGGCAGTCCGAAGGAGCTGGCTTCGGCCAGCACCACGCCATAGCACTCGGCGCTGGACGGCAGCAGCAGGAAATGGGCCTCGCTCATCAGCCGCTCGAAGCGGCGCCGGCCCTCTTCCGTGGTCTTCGACACGAAGCCGTGCAGCTTGACGAAGCTGGGCGGCTCGTACGGCGGACGGCAGCCGACCACATGCAGTTCGGTGGGAAGGCCGCGGCGATTCAGGCATTGCGCCACCGCAAGCGCGGTCTCGCCGCCCTTGCGCATCCAGTCCACGCCGACCAGCAGCAGCCTGCAGACCCGGTAGTCCTTGCCGAGCACGATCCGCTCGATATCGTGCGAGGTGCGCCGGCAATCGAGGTTGGCGCCGAACGGCACCACCTTGACCTTGGCCGCATCGACGTCGTAGTGGCGCAGCGCGGTGGCGGCCGCCCATTCCGAGCTGAAGATCGCCAGCCGGCAGCGCGACAGCGCCTGCTGTTCGAGCCGGTGGCCGTCGCGCAGCGTTTCCGCGCAGAAGTTGCTGAAGCCGGGATAGAAGCCGACCATGCCGTCGAAGGTCGCGTCGGTCCAGATCGCAATCGGACGATCCGTGTCCAGGCATGACACCGGCAGCGTGCCCGGGCTGAGCACCGCGTCGCAATGCGCGCCCTCCAGGCGACGCTGCACGCGCTGCGCATAGCGGCGCGCCACCGTCGGCGAGCGGTCGCGCTGGTAATCGCGCCGCAGCAGCCGCCGATAGGCCAGCGCCTTGGCCCGCAGCAGGCAGGCCAGCAGCGGTCCTTCGTCGACCTTGTCGATCACCTCGGTCTCGATCGCGCTGCTGCGCAGCGCGCGCGGGATGTAGCTCGCCGATCCCGACCAGGCGTGCGGATCGGAAGCGTCGTACGTCGTCACATAGGCCACTCGCATGGATCTCCCCAGCGGCGGCGCAAGCCGGCTACAGGGGCAACTGCATCGCGCGTCGTCGCTGTTCCTGTACCTTCAGCACCACCATGTATTCGTAGATCGATACCAGCACGCAGTAATGAAATCCGGCCTTCCCGTCGATGAAGCCGAACTTCAGCAGGTACAGGTACAGAAAGCGCGCCACCGGCCGCATCGGCAGGCGGAACGACAGCTCCTTCAGCGCCCGCCGGCGTGCCGGCGGATCGGAGGCCAACAGCGAGGAAAAGCGGAACTTGTCCTCGTCCAGACTGCGGATGGTCTCCAGCGCTTCCCCCATCGAATATTTGTTGTGCTTGTCGAACCAGGCGTCGAAGCCCTTGTTGAAGCTGTAGTGCAGGAAATGATGGCGCAGGAAGCCGACCGACCCGTCGACCACCGGCGCAGGATTGACCAGCCGCTCCCAGCGCACCTTGTCGGGCTGGAAGAAGCGCAGTACCCAGATCGGATAACCGCCGGCGAAGCGGATCCATTTGCCGAGAAAGTAATTCTTGTAGCGCACGCGGTAAGCGACATGCGCCGCGGCCCCATTGCCTGGCACGTCATCGGCGATCTCGCGCAGTTCCGCCGCCAGCTCCGGGCTGACCACCTCGTCGGCGTCGGAGTAGTAGACCCACTTGTGCTTGAAGTCGATGTTCTCGTTGGCCCAGTTCTGATGGGCCGACCAGTTGTCGAACTTGCGCTGGAACACGCGCGCGCCGTGGCGCCGCGCGATCTCCAGCGTCTGGTCGGTGCTGTACGAGTCGAGCACGACGACATCGTCGGACCACGATACCGACTCCAGGCACCGTGCGAGGTTCTTCTCCTCGTTCAGCGTCAGGATCAGCACCGACACCTTGGCGGTCTTGGTCGGCACGGCATGCGTGCCGTCGGCGGCGGCCTGCGGTGTGTCCGGGCGCGCCACCGCCTGCGCCGGCAGGCTGCGGGCCAGCGGAGCGGTCATTGGCCGTACCTCCGCAGCGCGATGCCGGCGCGCTGCAGCGCCGTGCGCAACTCGGCGGCGCTGACCAGCGGTTCGGTTTCGCAGCGCCGCCACGGCTCGGCATAGCCGGGATGGACCGAGATCTCGGTGATGCCGTCGCGCAGCAGCTCCGGCAGACGCGCGGACCAGTCCGTGTTTTCGTGACTGATCGCCCCGTAGTAGTGGGTATGGCGCAATCCGTTGAAGTAGCGCTGGCAATAGTTGTTCATCACCGCCTGGCGCGGATTGGCGGTGAAGTAGAAGTTCTGCGGCCGCCGTACCCATTCGAGTCTGGCGCGTTCGAGCTCGGTGCGCAGCGCGCTGATCACGATCGGAAACTTGTGCAGATGGCCATGACTGTCGACATGGGTCACCTCGACGCCGTTGTCGCGCAGCTCTTCCAGCTGGACGCGGAACTCGCGCGCGATATCGTCCTCGGACAGCATCCACGCGAGCGCACGCACGCGCTGCCGATGGCTGGCGCGAAAGCGCCCATCGGACGTGCACAGCGACGAGGGCCGGCCCGCATGCGGCAAATGGCCGTCGACGATGTTGAAATGCAGGCCGAACGAGAAGCGGCCGCGATTGCGGCGCGCGTAGTCGTACGCCTGCTGCGACGCCGGCCGGCCGGTCATGATGGTGGCGCTGGTCAGCAGCCCGGCCTCGAAGCAGGCAATGGTGGCGTCGCAGGTATCGGCATCCCAGCCGAAATCGTCGGCATTGAGGATCAGTTCTCGCATCTGAAGTCTCCCGGTCAACCGCTAAGGGGCCGCATGCGAAAGCGCCGGTCCCGAGTCGCGGTCGGCCGGCGGCGCGCCATCGGCGCGGCCCTGAATGATGTCGAGCAGGCGTTGTCCGACCTGCCTGCTTTGGAAGCGCCGCGCGAACGACCCCGGCGCGGCGGCGCGCATGCGCGCCTGCGTGGCCGCGTCGGCGGCAAGCCATTCGCGCAGCGCCTGTTCGGTGCCATCGACCGTGTCGGTCCGCACGATGCCCGCGCCGTCCGCCTCGATCTCGCGCCAGATATTGACCTTGTCGGAGATCAGCACCGGCACGCCGCAACCGAGCGCCTCGACTACCGCGACGCCAAAGTTTTCCTGGTGCGACGGCAGGCAGAACACTTCGGCGGCATGGAAGGCGCCCCACTTCTGCGGGCCGGACAGCATGCCGGTCCATACCACGCGTGGAGCGACGCCGACCCGTTCGGCCAGCATCTCCAGGTCCTCGCGCAGCGCCGGCGCGCCGGGGCCCGCGATCACCAGCTGCAGCGCCGGATCGATGTTCGCCACGCGGGCGAAGGCCTCGATCAGCAGATCGCAGCCCTTCTTCTCGTGGATGCGTCCGAAGAACAGCACGATGCGCTTGCCCTCGGTCTGCGGGAAGGCGGCGTGAAACGCCGCGCGCAGCGTGCCGTCGTCGCCCGGCGGCTGGGCAGTGCCATACGACGCGATGCGTTCGGTGCAGCGGTACCAGGGGAACGACAGGCGCGCACGCCGGCGCTCTTCGTCGCAGGTGAACAGCACCCCGGTGGCATGGCGCAGCGCGCGCCGCTCGAACAGCAGCCAGTACACCAGCTTCTTCAGATGCTTGAGCGGATAGCGGTCCTTGAACCAGGGGTCGAGCATGCCGTGGGTGAACACGTAGTACGGCACCTTGCCGCGCAGGATCAGCAGCGCGGCAAGGCTGTGGAACTGCCACAAACCCTCGATGATGACCGCGTCGTAGCGCGCGCCATGCTCCCGCAGCCAGGGCAGCAGGCGCGGGTTATAGGTGTAGATGCCCCTGGAAGGACCCAGCGCGATCACGTTCAGTTCGCTCTCGCGTACCCATGGCGCCTCGGGGTCGTCGCCGCAGACGACATCGACGTGCACGCCGCGTTCGACCAGCGGCATGCGCAACTGCCGCAGCCCTTCGATCGGGCCGCCGCCGGCCGGATTGACTGTCGCAATGATGTGAAGAAGCTTCATGGCCCTGACCGTATCGGCATGCAGCAAGATGGAATGGCGCACAACGGCGAACATGCCGCGCCAAGACGCGCCGTGCTGGCGGGCGGCGCTCCGTGCCACAAAGCGTAGGCAGCGCGGTGGGCAAGCTCTGTTCGTTGGCGCACCCAGCGGGCGTGCCGCCGCAGGCGCGCGGCTCGCCCGGGCCCCGTCCGGATGGGCGGCGACCGGAGGGTGGAAGCAGGTGGAGGGAGGGACGATGCGCCTTGCCTTGCGGTCATCATCCTGATGGGGGAGAACCCGCTCATCCATTTGGCGGGTCCCCCTCGCGAGGGGCGCCGTCGGTGTGCGCCGCGCGCTCCACGGTGGGACATGCGGCCGCTGTTTCAGCGCTGTATCGACGCGCCGCGCCGGGCTTGGACTACTGCGATGGGAACGGCATCGGCGATGACACGAGTTTCAACGTTGAAACATTATCGGAGCGGCGTTGTTTCATTATTGAAACTCGAATGGCCCCATTTATTCTCACCCATTTGGGGAGGCTGGAAACGCTTATGGATCAAGGGTTACCGGATTATGAAAAGCGGTGGTAATCCCATCCTTCCGGGCCCCCCGGAGGTGACTTGATTTCGACTGACTCAACCCATAAGATGCCCTAAACGGATTAAAGATAAATGTTTTGGGGTGGGGATCAGGGTCGGCTATCGGGCCAGCGCACCACAGTGGCCTGGTGATGCCGGGACCGACAGACGGGGGGAAAGCCTGAGCCGCTTCGCCGGGAAGTCGCCTGCGATGAGGCAATTGCATTCGCCAGTGTGTTCTCCTGTTTTCCACCCACAGATACGGGGGAAAAAGAATATGAATGCACTGTTGATTGAAAGTCATCCCTTGCTCCGGCTCGGTCTGCACCAGATGCTGGAGCGCATCGAGGGAATCGATCAGGTCATCGCGATCGATCCCGCCGATGTCTCTCTTCTTGACGGCACCGACGGCGATACCGACCTGATGGTGTTCGGCATGCCGCAGGATGTCGACGCCGGCTGGCAACTGCTGACCCAGGTTCGCCGCGTGCTCAACGCGCAGCGCGTGCTGCTGCTCTCCGATATGGTCCCGCTGCAGGTTCCGGCCGCCGCCATGGCGCAGGGCGTCTGCGGCTGCCTGCCGAAGTCCGCCTCGCTGGCCGTGCTGGAGGCAGCCATCCGGCTGGCGATGGTGGGCGGCTATTTCGTGCGCGGCAACGGCGCCGCCGGCACGCTGTCGTCCTCGCTGCCGGGTGCCGGCTATGGCGGTCCGGTGGTCGCGCCGGCATCGCTCGGGGCACGTCCCGCGATGGCCGGTGCCGCCATCGTGGCGCCGCATCCGGCGATGCCGGCGTCCTCGCGCAGCGGCATCGTGCCGCCGCACGCTGCCGCGGCCGCGCCGCGTCCCGCACCGGTCGACACCGGCAGCGCGGAATCGACCTACTACGACGAAGCCGAAATGCTGCAGATCACGCCGCGCCAGTACGAGGTGCTGGTGCTGCTTGCACGCGGCCATCCGATCAAGACGGTCAGCCGCATGCTCAATATCTCGGTGGCCACGGTCAAGAGCCACGCCTGCACGCTGTATCAGCGCTTGAAGGTACGCAACAAGGGCGAGGCGGTCTACACCGCGCTGCAACGCGGGGCCAAGCTCGAGTGGGTCAACGGCGACGGCGCGGCGCCGGTTGCGTCGGTCACGCGCATGCCGCGTCCGGCGAACGAACGCGCGGAGATTACCGAACTGCCGCTGCAGGCCGGAGGCGGCATGCGCTGACGCTGCGCGGGGTTGCTGACGAAGGCGGGCCGGAGATTCCTTCCGGCCCGTTTTCATTTGGGTACTGCGCGCGCCTGCGCGAGCTGGAACGCTGGCTGCCCTCTCCCCTGCCCGTCTCCCGCAAGCGGGAGAGGGAACACCAACAGCAAGCGCGCGCCGGTTTGCTTCCCTCCCGCGAGCGGACAAGGAACACCAACAGCAAGCGCGCGCCGCCGGTTTGCTTCCCTCTCCCGCTTGCGGGAGAGGGGTCGGGGAGAGGGCAACACGGCCCTCGCAAACCCCTTCCGTGGCCCGCCGAATCCACTCCGAATCAAATGTGTGACAACGCACCGATACCCAGTGCCTCCGCGGACACGATGGCAGCATCCGGGGGACATGGCCGTTCGCGTGTCCATGTGCAAGTCGCAGTTGGGGGAGGTTGCCATGAAAGCATTGGAACAGCAGCAGCAACGCGGTCCACGCAGTGTGCGCCGCGGTGGGGGAGTGGCGGGGCTGGTCGCCGCCGGCGCGATGGGAGCGGCGGCGCTGCTCGCCGGCTGCGCCAGTTCGCCAGGCATGTATTTCGACAAGCAGGCGCCGGTCGCCGCCATCGGCCCCGATGCGGTGCCCAAGATCACGCCGATCACGATGGACCTGGTGCGCGAGCTGCGCAACAACTCGCGCCGCGACAACGAGAACGTCGAGGAACTGTTCGCCGCGCCGCAGCCGTATCGCGTCGGCCCGGGCGACATCATCTCGGTCGTGGTCTGGGACCACCCCGAGCTGGTCTTCCCGACGCAGACCTACAGCATCGGCCAGGCCTACGAGCTGCCGAGCACCGGCGGCAGCCCCAACGTGCCGGGCTATGTGGTCAGCCCACACGGCGACATCCAGTTCCCCTATGCGGGCGTGATGAAGGTTGCCGGCAAGACCGCCAACGAGGTGCGCGATCTGATCGCCAAGGCGCTCTCGCGCGTGGTGCGCGATCCGCAGATGACGGTGCGCGTGCTGGCGTTCCGCAGCCAGCGCGTCTATGTCGACGGCGAGGTCAAGACGCCCGGCATGCTGCCGATCGACGACGCGCCGATGACGCTGGTCGAGGCGCTGAACCGCGCCGGCGGCGTGCTGACGCAGACCGGCGACAGCAGCCGCATCCGCGTCACGCGCGGCGAGCGCAGCTGGTACGTCAACATGCCGGCGCTGCTGGCCAAGGGCGTCGACCCGTCGCGCATCCTGCTGCGCAGCGGCGACATCGTGCGCGTCGAACAGCGCGAGGACAGCAAGGTGTTCGTCACCGGCGAAGTGCTGCGGCCCACCGCGCTGCTGATGCGCAACGGACGCATGACGCTGAACGAGGCGCTCGGCGATGCTGGCGGCGTCAATCCGGGCTCGGCCAGCGCCGACCAGATCTACGTGATTCGCAAGACCATCGCCGGCGAAGAGCCGAAGGTGTTCCACCTCGACGGCAGCTCCCCGGTGGCGCTGGCCATCGCGGAAGGATTCGAGCTCGAGCCGAAGGACGTCGTCTACGTCGATGCGCGCGAACTGGTGCGGTGGAGCCGCGTCATCAACCTGCTGATCCCGTCGACCCAGCCGGTGATCGGCACGGCCGGCGTGGTTCGATAGGCGGGCGCGATGATCCGAACCATCCTGGTGGTCTGCATCGGCAATACCTGTCGAAGTCCGATGGCCGAAGTCCTGCTGCGGCAGGCGCTGCCAACGTGCGAGGTGGCCTCCGCCGGTCTGGCACCGCCGGTCGGCGCGGCGGCGCATCCGTGCGCGATCACGCTGATGGCCACCGAAGGGCATGAACTGCGCGGGCACCGTGCTCGCCTCGTCGATGCACAACTGGTGGACTGGGCCGATCTGGTGCTGGTGATGGACCTCGAGCAGCGCGACGAGGTCGAGCGCCGGTTTCCGAACGCACGCGGCCGCGTCTATCGCATCGGCGAGTTCATCGCGGCCGACGTGCCGGATCCCTTCGGCGGTTCGCACAGCATGTTCGCCATCGCACTCGGCTTGATCAAGACGGGCATCGAATCCTGGTCGGTACGCATACGAGCCATAGCGCCGACCGAATGTCACGGGGAGGCATCATGAATAGCAACAACATCCGGAGCACCCACTCCGAGCGCGCGGACGAGCGCGATGGCATGGTCGATCTGACATCCTGGTTCGACGTGCTGGCGCGATACCGGTGGACCTTCTTGACGGTGGCGGGCCTGGTCATCGCGCTCGGTGCGATCTATGCACTGATCGCGCGGCCGGTCTATCGCGCCGACATCATGGTACAGGTCGAGGAGAGCACCAACACCACCGCGGCGACCAACCGCGTGGCCGCCCAGATCTCGCCGATCATCGAGGTCAAGTCGGCCGCCTCCGCCGAGATCGAGCTGCTGCAGTCGCGCATGGTGGTCGGGCGCGCGGTCGACAACCTGATGCTGAACATCGAGGCTTCGCCGCGCTACTTCCCCATCGTGGGCCGCGCGATCGCGCAGAGCAACAGCGAGCTGTCGCGGCCGGGCCTGCTCGGCTGGGGCGGCTTCGCCTGGGGCAGCGAATCGATCGCGGTCAGCGAGCTGACGGTGCCGGCCGAGATGGACGAGCGCAAGATCACGGTGACCGCGCTCGGCAAGGGCGAATACCGCGTCAGCTTCGCCAGCGATCCGGCCCGCGCCAACGGCAAGGTCGGCGAGCCGCTGACCGTGAAGACCGCGTACGGGCCGGTCAACCTGACCATCAGCAAGCTCGACGGCCGTCCCGGCGCGCAGTTCGAACTGCGCCATCTGCCGCGCCTGGCCGCGATCGCCCGCCTGCAGCAGCAGCTTCACATCATGGAGCGCGGCAAGCAGAGCGGCGTGATCGGCGTCACGCTCGAAGGCGATTCGCCGCAGCTGACCGCGGCGATCCTGAACGAGATCGGCATGGAGTACGTCGAGCAGAACGTCCGCCGCAAGGCCGCGGAAGCGGAGAAGTCGCTCGAATTCCTGCAGGGCCAGATGCCGCAGCTGCGTCAGCAGGTCGAGGCCGCCGAATCGCGCTATAACGCGATGCGCAACCAGCGCGGCACGGTCGACCTGAGCGAGGAATCGAAGCTGATTCTGGCGCAGTCGGTGCAGATCCAGACCCGCCTGCAGGAACTGAAGCAGAAGCGGCAGGAACTGGCGATGCGCTTCGTCGGCGACCATCCCAGCATCAGCGCGATCGACGGCCAGATCGACAGCCTGACCGCGCAGCTGAACGGCGTCACCGGCCGCATTCAGCGCCTGCCCGATGTCGAGCAGAACGTGCTGCGGCTGATGCGCGACGTCAAGGTCAACACCGAGCTCTATCAGGCCCTGCTCAACGACGTGCAGCAGCTCAAGCTGATGAAGGCGAGCAAGGTCGGTACCGCACGCCTGGTCGATCCGGCCAACGTGCCGCTCAAGCCGGTGCGGCCGAACCGCCCGCTGATCGTCGCGGTGGCGGTGGGCCTGGGCGTGCTGGCCGGCCTGCTGATGGTGGTGGTGCGCCGCTCCCTCGACGGCGGGCTGACCGATGCCGACGAGATCGAGCAGCATACGGGCCTGACGGTCTACGCGACGATCCCGCTGAGCCAGCAGCAGACCCGCAAGTTCGGCGGCGCCAAGCCGCTGCCCGGCCTGCTCGCGCTGCAGGAGCCCGAGGACCCGGCGATGGAGAGCCTGCGCAGCTTCCGCACCGCGCTGCAGTTCGCGCTGGTCGGCAGCCGGAATCGCATCGTGGTGATCACGGGCCCCGCACCGGGCGTCGGCAAATCCTTCATCGCCGCCAACTTCGCCGCGATCCTGGGCGCCGGCGGCAAGCGCGTCGCGCTGGTCGACGCCGACCTGCGCCGCGGCGGCCTGAACCACCGCTTCGGGTCGCGCCGCTCGCCGGGGCTGAGCGACGTGCTGCTCGGCACGCCGCTGGACAAGGTGTTGCAGCGCCAGGTCGCGCCCGGGCTGGACTTCATCCCGACCGGGGCGCAGGCGCCGCAGCCGGCCGACATGCTGAACAGCCCGGGCATGGAGGCGCTGATCGATGAACTGAAGTCGCGCTACGACGTGGTGCTGATCGATTCGCCGCCGGTGCTGTCGGCGGCCGATGCGGGCATCCTGGCCAGCAAGGCGGGCGCGGTCTTCCTGGTGGCGCGCGCCGATGTCACCACGGCCAGCGAGCTGCAGGCGACCGACAAGGCGATCCGCCATGCCGGCGGCGACGTCAAGGGCGTGTTGTTCAACGGCCTGCACGTCGAGGGCCGCTGGTACCGCTCGCACTACCACTTCGGCAAGTATCGCTATATGAACCAGTACAGCGCCATCAAGGCCAAGCGCGCCTGATTCGCACGGCCTTCACCCTACCGTCGTATCAACGCCGATCCCCGCCCCGCGCGGGGATCGGCATTTTGTAGGACAGCCGGCGCGCGTCGCGTAGGAGCGCGCTGTCGGTCTTTTTGCCATTTGTAAGGAGTTGTTGAAAGGCGGAAACGGCGACGAGCGCTTGCCATCAAAAATCGAACGAGCGGCACCATCCATCGATCGCGTGCCGCCACCGTCGTCCCCGCGGCCCCATCGGCCGCGGGCTTCGTCCGATAACAACTCACGAGGTCCGATATGTCCCGAAACCTGACTGTGCGCACCCGAACCGCCCTGGCGGCCCTGGCCGCGGGCCTGATCAGCGCAACCGCCTTTGCGCAGGCGCCGATGGCGCCCTCCACCGGCACCGGTGCCGATACCAGCGTTGGCGCGGGTGCCGCCGCTGGCGCCGGCGGTACTGGTGTGGGCGCTGGCGCCGGCGTTGGTGTCGGCGCTGGTGCTGGTGCCGGCACGATGGCGCCCTCCGGCGCCGCCTCGACCATGCCGACCACCGGCCCGGCTCCCGGCAGCGTTCCGGCCGGCATGGTCGCCACGCCTTACGGCCCGGGCGTCTATCAGCTGCAGCCGAAGCTGGATCCGCTGGTCGAACGGCGCCAGGCACGCGCCGAGGCACGCGGCGAGTACCGCGAGCGCAAGTCCGAAGCGCGGCAGGAATACAGGCAGGAAGTGAAGGCCGCCAAGCAGGAGCGCAAGGCGGAGATGCGCGAGGCCAACGAGGAAGCCAAGCGCGAACTGACCACCCCGCCGGCGCGCTGACGCGCGGCGGGCGGCCCGGGCCGCCCCGGGCGCTGGACGATGCCGGAGCGCAGTCCAGGGCCTGCGAGGCGGCCCGCGCGGCCGGCTAGGTGGCGGGCCAGGTGGCCGAAGACGCGGCCAGCGAAGGACTCGATGCCGCTCTCATCGGCGAATCGAACGCCGCCAATTGCCGCATCAGGCAAGCCGCGAACTGTGCGCGGCTCTCGGGCAGAAACAGCGAATGGTCCAGTCGCGGCAACACATGGGCACGAATGCAGCTCAGCTGGGCCAGCGCCTCCAGATGCCGACCAAAGCGCGAACGCGCTTCCTCCAGACCGATATCCCCCGCCCCGTACAGCAGATCGACGCGCACGCCACGGCGTTGCAGGCTGTGCATCGCCTCGCGCGCATACGCGTCCAGATCCTTCGCGCCCGGCTCGGCCCCGGCGCGGCTGGAAAATAGCCGACGCGCCAGTGCCGCGGCATGCGGCCACGGATCGATCTCGCCGCGCAGCACCCGCAGCCATTGCGCCGGGTTGCGCGCCGCGGCCAGATACACCCGCGTCGATTGCGGCTCGGCTTCGGCGGAGCCATCTCCGGCATGGCCGTCCCAGCGGAACTTGAGCAGGTTGGCCAGCACCAGCCCATCGATGGGCGCCGCGGCCAACGCCGCCTGCAGCGCGAGGAAGCCGCCGGAGCAGACCCCGGCCGCGACCACGCGACGATAGCCGCGCGAGCGCAGCCACGCCGCGGCCGCAGCGACATCGCGCCACGGCTGCTCGCCATAGAGCGCCGCGATCCGCATCGTGCGCGCGGCCCGCGGACTATCGCCGAGCGCCGATACGTCCAGCCGCAATCCCGCCACGCCGGCATGGGCGAGCTGGCGGGACAGCGTGACGAACAGCCGGCAATCACCGACATGGTGGTTGCCGCCGGTGTTCGGGAACAGCACCGCCGTGCCGGTCGCTGTTGCCATCGTCTCGCCGCCATCGTCGGGCGTGCACAGCACGCCGAACAGACGGCCGCCATCGAGCCACACCGGCTGCTCCACCGTTCCCTCGACCCGCAGCACGGCATCGTCCGCGACATGGCACGACGGCCGGCCACGGCGCGCGACCGCAGCGGCCGGACCCAGCCATTGCGCGATCTGCTGCCACGCTTGCTCGGGCACGCTGCTGCTGTCTGCCGAGCGCATCATGGCCGGATACTCGTCGAAGTCGAACCGCGTCACCTGCGCGCCCTGCGCGCGATAGCGGGCGGCCAGCGCAGCGACCGGCGAACCGGCGCCGGGCCACGCATCGAGCAGCAGCACCCGCGGCGCGGGACACGTGGCACGGCGTTCGAGCCGCAGCGCCTCGAGCAAGGCCACGGCATCGGACGGCAGCCGATGGCCCAGCACCTCGCAGGCGCCGTCATGCGGCGGCGCGACCGGAATATCGGGGATCGCGTTATTGCACCAGCTGCCCTGCAGCGCGCGCAGCTCGCGCAGATAGGTGCGGCCGGTCACCGGTGGCGCCAGCAGGATCAGTCCGTCGGGACGCTGTCCCCCGTCGGCGGCCATCGCCTCGGCGGCCAGCACGGCGAGCGTCGCGCCCAGGCGCAGGCCGCACAGCACCACGCGCTCGACCCCGGTATGCGCGCGCAGCGTCTGCGCGGCACGTACGATGCTGTGCGCGCAGGCGCTGAGCCGATCCGGACCCTCGTCGGTCCCCGCCGAATCGCCGCAGCCGGGATAGTCGAAGCGCAGCACCGGCATGCCGGCGCTGGCGAGGTCCGCGGCCAGATGGCGCCACGCCCGATGCGACCACATCGCTTCGTGGCCCCACGGCGCGCACAGCACCACGCCGGTTGCGCCAGGGCCGGCATGCAGCCAGCCGACGCAGTGGTCGAACGCCACTCGCTTCATCGATCGTCCCCCCGGGATGCGGTCCCTGCGCGCGGCAACGCGCGCGCAGGTCCTGTCGATGCCGATCAATACCGACGCAGAAACGGGTACGCTGCCCGCTTCACGCCTTGCCGGCGGCGGCTGCCACCGGGCGTTCGAGGGCACGGGTCGCCGGTGTTGCAGGCGGCAGCGGCATGCCCAGATATGGATTGATGGTGGCGAAGTCCGCGCGGTTGCTGCGACGCTGGGCCACGCCGTTGATGATGCCGCCCGCGATGCGCGCGTCGGCGCGCGAGAGCCGCTTCAGCGTGTCGTCGACCTGTCCGGGCAGCGTCACGTCGGCGCGCATGACCAGCAGTGTCGAGCCGGCCAGGCTGGCGATCAGCATCGCGTCCGCGACCGACAGCACCGGCGGCGTATCGACGATGACCAGGTCGAAACGCTCCTTGCACTGCTGCAGCGCGTCCTTCAGCGTCGGCAGCATCAGCAGCTCCGACGGATTGGCCGGCGTGGCACCGGCGCCGAGGATGCACAGGCCCGCGACCACGGTGGGCTGCACCGCCGCGCCCACCGGAATGCGGCCGGCCAGCACGTCCGACAGTCCCGGCTCGGCGGCCTGGCCGAACCACGTCGCGACCTTGCCGCGCCGCATGTCGGCGTCGATCAGCAGCACGCGCTGTCCGGCCTCGGCGAACAGCACCGCGAGATTGACCGCGGCGAAGGTCTTGCCGGCACCGGGCGCCGGACTGGTGATCGCCAGCACGCCATCGGGCGCGGCGCGCAGGCCGAAGTACAGCGAGGCTCGCACGCTGCGCAGCCCTTCCACCGCTAACGCATGCGGCGAGCGCCGCGCCAGCAGGAAGCGGTCGTGCAGCCCGTTGCCACTGCGCGCGCCGGCCTGCGGCTCGGCGCCGCCTTGCGCCTCGGCCAGCGCGGAGCCGGGCGCGGGCGCGGCCAGGCGTTGCCGCGCGGCATCGGCCAGCCCCATCGCCGCCATCGCGCCGAAGCGCCGTTCGAGTTCGGCCTGGCGCTCCAGTTCGGCCTGCTCGTCGCTGAAGGCGACGTCGCCCAGCATCGACAGGCCCAGGCGCGCTTCCGCCTCGTTGGCATCGGCGACCACCGGCTTGACGCGCCGGCGCAGCATCACGCCGCCGATCGCCAGCGCCAGCGCGGCCACGCCGCCGGCGATCGCGGCCGGCCATGGGCCGACGCCGACCGGCACGGTCGAGGCCGCGGCGGCATCGACGATGCGCACCGCGCTGCTGCGATCGGCCTGCACCAGCGACAGCTGTTCGATCTTGCGGCGCAGGGTCATGTACATGTCTTCAGCCACCTTGACATCGCGCGTCAGCGCGACCGATTCGCGCTCGGACAGCGACAGGTTCTGCATGCGCTCGTCCAGTTCGCGCCGCTCGCGGATCAGCTGCTGGATCTGGCTGTCGACGGTCTTGACCTCGTTGGCATCGGTGGTGAAGCGCTGCAGCAGCTTGGTGCGCTCGAGCCGCAGCGCGGCGATCTGGCGCTGGTACTCCATGCTGCCCTGCAGATACGACTGCGCATCCTGGGTCGGCTGGATCGAGCCGGAGCGCGAACGATAGCGGGTCAGCGCCGCCTCCGCGCGTTCGAGTTCGGCCTGCACGCGCGGCAGCTCGGCCGCGAGAAAGGCCAGCGATTCGGCCGCGTCGCCGCGGCGCGCACTGGTCTGCCCGCGGATATAGCCATCGGCGATGCCGTTGACCAGATCGGCGGCCTGCTTGCGATCGCCGCTCTGCCACGACAGCCGCACCGTGCCGCCCGGCATTTCGCTGACCTTGAGCTGGTTTGCGATGGCGTCGACCGTGGCCACCGGATCGCGCCGCATCAGCGTGAAGCGCGTGCCAGGCCGCGCGTCGATGCGCGAGATCAGGACCTCGACGCCATCGACGGCCGCCGACTCGCCGACGCGGCCTTCGAGCAGCGTACGGTTGGCATCGCTCAGGCGGAACGCGCCGCCGCTGAGCACCTCCAGCGTCAGCGGCTTGTTCAGCAGCCGCTCGGGCACCGCCAGCGTATCGAGCGCGATGCGCTCGCCGCCCCACGCATAGCCCATCCCCGGCGGCCAGGCGCCGCGCACCTGTCCCGGCTCGGACAGGCGTGCCGCCAGTGCGCCGACCAGCGGCGCGCGCACGGGCTCGGCCGTGATGCCGAGCCTGAGCTGCTCGATCACCGGCGCGGCCACCGCGCGGCTCTTCAGAATGCTGGCGTCGAAGCCGGCGGCCGGATTGGACGGCATGCCGGGCGCGCCCGGTGCGCCGCTGACGGCGACGTCAGGCTGGGCCACCTGGATCAGCGCCGCGGCTTCGTAGCGCGGCGGCACCGTCAACGCGGCCAGTCCGGCCACGGCGGCGCCGGCCAGCGTCGCACCGACCAGCAGGCCGGCGCGATCCTGCAGGGCACGCGCATAGCCGGCCGGCCGCTGCGGCACCACGTTCGGAGCCGGCATCGTTCCGGCGAATGACAACCTGTCCACGGCAATCTCCTGACGCACTGGCGCGGTTCACGCTTCGGCGAGGGCCGGCAGCAGCCGGTCGAACTCGCGCTTGACGAGCTTGTAGCATTCGCACGAATGCGCTTCGAGCCCGTGACGATCGAGCACCGTGATATGGCCGCGGCTGTGGTGGATCAGGCCGAGGTCCTCCAGCTTGCCGGCGGCCTCGGTCACGCCCTCGCGGCGCACGCCGAGCATATTGGCGATGACCTGCTGCGTGATCACCAACTCGTTGGTCGCCATGCGATCGAGCGCGAGCAGCAGCCAGCGGCACAGCTGCTTGTTCAGCGAATGATGGCGATTGCAGACCGCGGTCTGCGCGATCTGCGTCAGCACCGCCTGCACGTACAGCAGCGTGGCGCGCTGGATCGTCGGCGAGCGCATGAACTCCTGGCGCAACGTGCCCGCGGACAGCCGATAGGCGAAGCCGGGCGTGCGCACCTCGACGCGGCACGGCATCGTGTCGCCGCCGGTCAGCACCGGAATGCCGACCAGGCCCTCGTTGCCGATCGCGGCGATCTCTGCCGTCGCGCCGTTCTCCAGCAGCGACAGCATCGACACGATCGCCGTGGTGGGGAAGTACACATGGTGGATGCGTTGACCCGAGTCGGTGAGCAGTTGTCCCGCACGCATCCGTACCAGCTCGATGTGTCCCGACAGCGTTTCCCATTCCTTGCGTGGCAGCGAGGCCAGCAGGTGGTTGACGTGCAAATCCGAACGTTGACCGATCATTTCTGTTCTCCCTTCTTGTCCTTTTTGTTGCTGTTTTTCCTCGCCTCGCACCAATGCCCCTCGGCGACGTCCGTCACAACCACGAGACAGCGACGCTGACCGTGACGGCGACGCGGTGCGGCTTGCGTGCTTCCATTAAGTTCCATCTGTGGGACGCCCAACAGTAGCCGCACGGCTGAAACCTGCTCATCCTTCGGTAGGTGGGAATCGGGAGGGAGCCGCGTTACAGCGGTGCAACCATTTGGCGCAGCGCATCGGCGATGCGACAGCGGGTCGTGATGGGGATTGGCTTGCGCGTCGATGCGCTACGCGTTGTAGCCAAGTGGACGAGGGGCGTTCAGCGCGCGAATCTCACCCATCGGGATGGCAGCGCACGCCAGACGGTTTAGGCCTTCTTCGCCGCGCCCCTCGCCGCGGCGTGGACCATCGTCGGCACGCAGCAGCACACGGCGGCTCGCGCCCGGCGCGAGATGGAAGTGATTGCTTGCCGGTTGCAGGTTGGCATCGTCGATCTGCACCCAGCGTGCGAAACGGCGCGCCGAGATCGTCAGCCACCACTGGCCGTCGATGCGCTCGACCTGCGCATGCAGCTCCGGCGGCGCCAGCGCGGCGGCGCTGCGATCCGGCAAGTAGAAGGCCTCGCTGACCACCGTGCCGCTGCCGTCGATCCACGCCGCATGCACCACGTCATGCAGGCGCGGGCCGAAGCGATAGGCATAGGTGAAGTCGAAGAACTCGAGCGCCAGCTCCGCGCCGCTGACGCATTGCACCGAGCGCGGCGCCAGCGTGAATTCGCGCGATGCGTCGAGCAGCGGCGTCAGTCCGTCGCGCAGACAGCGCAACTGCAGGCGCATCGGCTGCGCAATGGCGGTCTCGTTGGTCAGGTGCACATGCACGCCGTTCAGCCCTTCGTCGGTGAGCAGCACCTGTCGCGGCTGCCAGACCTGGCGCAGCGCATGCCAGGCGGATTTGGGCCGGCGCAGCGCATCGACGATGCCCCAGCCGGCGCCGGGGACCAGATCCTGCCATTGCCACACCAGTCCTCCGGCGCAGGACGAGCCGGCGCGACGCCATTCGGCGAAGACCTCGCTCATCAGCTCTGCGACCACCGCGCGCGAGCACTGCAGATAGCGCGCCGGATCCTCCCGGCGCAGGCGGGCGGGATCGAGCGCATAGAGCGATTGAAGGTAGAAGTCGCGCACGTCTTCGAAGTCCCAGCCCGCGCCGGCGTCGCGCGGCACCGCGCGCTTCCAGCGCGGATCGTGCACCGGCACGACACCGGGCATGGCCTCGCGCAGCGTGCGCTCGCACGGCACGTTGGCAAAGGCCAGGCATTCCGCGGCAAAGCGCACGCGCGCACGCCGCGCATCGTCGAGCGGCCGCTGGTAGGCACCGACGCCGTAGTAATGGCTGATGCCGCGATCGGGCTGGAACGGCCAGGCGCCGCCGACCGGCGAATTGCGGACATAGGGCACGGCAACGCCGTGCGCGGCGATGCAGTCGGGTATCAGCGTGTCAAACAGCGGCTGGCGCCACGCGTCGCGCGAGGCGCCCAGCATCGCGGCTTGCTGCTCCGCTTCGCTGCCTCCGCACAGCACCGCCAGGCTCGGATGGTGCGCATGGGCGGCCAGCCATTGGCGCACCTCGCGGCGGGCGTCGTCGCGCAGCGCGGCGCCGGCATCGGTGCCCGGGTCGGCCGAATAGTCGAAATTGGCAAACAGGAAGTCCTGCCAGACCAGCAGGCCCATCGCATCGCAGGCCGCGTGAAACGCCTCGCCCTGATAGCAGGTCACGCCGCTGATGCGGATCATGTTCATGTTGGCCTCGCGCGCCTGCGCGAGCCATGCGGCGCAGGTCTGCGCATCGGGCGCGTGGCCATGCAGATCGAGGCTCGCCACGCAGGCGCCGCGGCAGAACACCGGCACGCCGTTGACGCGGACGACGAAACCGCCGTCACTGTCGTCGACATCGATGTGCCGGAAGCCGACCCGCGCGCACGGCAGCGTCTGCGCGCCGGCGCGCAGCGTGACGTCGTACACGACCGGCTCGCCGTGCGTGTGCGGCCACCATCTGCACACGCGCGGCACGCAAACGCTGCCGTGCCATACCCGGCCGTGCTGGGGGTCCTGCCGGCACGTCAGCACGGCCTCGTGACCATCGACCGCCAACGTCAACGGGCCTTGCAGGAGCGGCGCGACGCCGCGCACCTGCACCGAGACGACGCCATCGTCGCCGTCGAGCCGTGCGATGGTTTCGCAGCGCGCGGCATCGAGCGGACGGGTGGGCGAAGGCATCGGCAACAGATCGATCTCGCGCCACGGGCCCACCGCATGCACCGGCGGACACCAGCCGGGCATATGGCCGAGCAGCGTGGTACGGACATGCCGCAACGAGGGCGACGATACCAATCGCGGCTTCCATCGCACCGGGCCGCGCCGGCCGCGCAGCGCGCGCTCGAGCGAGCGGAAGCACAGCGACAGCGTGTGCATGCCCGACAGCGTCAGCGCCACCTCGTGTTCGACGAACATCGACCGGCTGTCGAGCACGCGCACGTCGTCGAGCCACACCTCGCAGAGGGTGGCGAGTCCGCGCAGGCGCAGGCAGTGCGCGCCCTCGCCGCAGATCGGCACGCGATACCAGTAATCGCGCTGGTGCAGCGCGGGCAGCGCCTCGGCGCACCAGCGGCCGGCTGCCTGAAGGGCCTGCGCCACGGTGCCGGGGACCGGTGCGGGCAGCCAGTCGGTGTTGGCGGGGACGTCGGGCGGCAAGTCGATCGGCGTGGCAATCGCATCGGCCCCGGTTTCCAGCATCCGCCAGGGACCGGCGAGCGGCTGCCGCACCAGCGGCCGGCCCAGCGGCATGGCCGTCGGCAGGGGTTCGCTTACGTCGGGCGCGGTCGTGACCGCGCCCGCGGCGTCAGGGCTCGCCCTCGCCGACATAGGCGGCAAGCGCCGGCACCGCGGCCTCGTAGCTGGCTTCCATCTGGTCGAGGCAATCCTGGCATGGGTCGGGCCGGCGCCCCAGGATCGAGCGGATCAGCCGGAACTGCATCACCATCGCCTCCGACGCCAGCCGCTGGCAGGCCGTGGCGATCGCCGCCGGCAGCGGCTGCCCCTGCAGGCTGAGCCAGCGCAGGTATTTGCCGAGCAGCTCGAAGTTGGCGCCCAGCTGGCGCAGCACGTGAAAGGCGTACGGGTGGAAGGCCGGTTCGCCGCGCACCGCCAGCTCGTCGAGATGTTGCGGAAACACCTGCCGGTACGCGGCGATCGGATTCTGCCGCGGGCGCCGCGCCAGATGGCGCCGCAACAGCGCCAGCGAGGCACGCAGCAGCATCGGCCCCGACAGCGGCGGAAAACGCCGCCGGACGACCTCGGCATACGGGAACAGCAGGTTGGGATCGGCCTGCAGCTCAGGCAGCAGCCGGAACAGGCCGGCATAGTCGTCGCCGCGCGCGACGTGGTAGCCGTCGTTGTGGTAATAGCCGACGCCGCGGGCCTCGGGCATCAGCACGTCGATGCCGATGGTGGTCTTGGTGTGCTGGCGCCGGTACGACGTGGCGCGGTTGTCCGGCAGGTAGTAGCCGTCGACCTCGAGCAGCACCACATGGCCGCGCGCGGTCTGCGTCGCGACATGGCGCTCCATCGCGTCGTAGAGCGAGAGTTCCTGCACTACCACGCCATAGAGCCGTTCGAGGTCGTCGACCGGGTATTTGAAGAAGGTGAACTGGTCGCCCTCGAAGTCCTGCGCGACGGTAAACGGCAGCGCCGCCAGCGGATCGAGCTGCCAGCCGTGCAGCAGTTCGATCCACAGGTCGACGTAGCAGTTGGTCTGCGGCCAGACCGCCTGCTCGGTATGCAGGACATGCGAGGCATGCACGGAGGGCGCCAGCCGCCCGGTGCCGTCATACATGGCGCAGTCCCAACAGCTCGCGCACCTGGCTCGGCCAGCGTGCCAGCGCGAAACCATGATGGCGCAGCAGCGCCAGAATCAGCCGGTCGATGCCGAAGCCGACGCAGCCGGTGTGGGCACGCGCGCCGTCGGCGGCGCGCAGCGGCCAGACTTCGGCGAAATGGTCCTTGTGATAGTTGAAGCTCATGCAGGCGGTGGGCGGGGCGTCGTCGTGGATCGGAATCAGCAGTTCGAACTTCAGTTTCTGCTCGCGCTGGCCGTCGGCGACGATCTTGCCGCCGCGGCCGAAGAACGGGTCGTTGGCCAGGTCGAGCTGCCAGGGCAAGGCCAGCTGCTGCGCCAGCGCGCTGCCGCGCTCGATCCACTGCGTGCGGAACGCGACGATCTGCTCGGCGGTGCCCAGCCGCACGTACTCGCGCATGCGGAACAGCTGCATGCGCGCCGGGTCGACCGATGGCTCGTGGCGAAAGCAATACGACAGCACATCGACGATGCGGCCCTGCGGCGGCAGCGGGCCGCGCGCGGCCATCACCGGATAGACCGGATAGCAGGCGGCCGGCGTCAGTACCACGCGCGTGGGCCGCTGCTGGTCGGCCCATTCCTCGCCGGCATCCAGGCGCGCCAGCAGCCGATGATGATCGCGGTCGCTGCCGCAGAAGCTGTGCACGGTGCCGGCCAGTTGCGGAAAGCTCTTCAGGTATTCGCTCGCTTCGAAGTCCTGCCGCGCCATCGCCGGCGGAAAGCGCATCACCTCGGCCTGCTGGTCGGCGCCGAGCGCACCGATGGCGGCGTTCAAGCCGTCGGCAATGGCCTCGAAATCAGCGCTGCGTCCATATAGCCCATCGACGCCGGTCGGAATCAGCAAGCCGGCCTCGATCAGCGCCTGGCGGAAGCGCCGCTGCGCCGCCAGCGCGGCCGCCTCCGGTGGCCGGGACAGGCGCTGCGGCGGCGCAGCGGTGTCGGCAGGCTCGACGGCGCCGCCGTGCTGGCCGCTCTGGTAGTCCATGCCGATTCTCCTCAATGCGAACGTTCGGCCAGCAGCAGGCTGGCGGTATTGGTCAGGATGCGGTCGTTGCTGATCATCAGCGGCGCGGACCACAGATCGCGCAGATGGCGGCCGACGCTGAACGGCGTGCCCTGCTTGTAGCCCGCCATACCGCAGATCAGCAGCGCGATCTGCACCGCTTCCAGGGCCAGTGTCGACACGCTGGTCTTCAGGCCGTTCATTTCGGCGGCGAAGGCGAAGTCCGCGGAGACGGAACGGCCGGGCGTGTGCTGGCGGTAGTGCGCGAGCGCCATCTGCACGCGCGCCTGCATCGTGTCGATCATCGCCGCCGCCTCCGCCAGCCGCGTGGCCGACGGCGGCAGTGTGCCGGGCCGCGAGCGCGCCTGGCCCTGGAAGAAGGCCTTGGCGCGCTGCACCGCATCGGCGGCGATGCCGGTCCACAGGGCGCTCCACAGGATGTGCGACACCGGCGTCATGGTGGCATCGGCGATCTCGCCGAACGGCACCGGCACGATCTGCTCGCAGGCCCCGCGCGCTTCCAGCCGGAAGCCGTTGCTGCAGGTGCCGCGCATGCCGAGCGTGTCCCAGCCGCTCGTGCATTGCAGCGTGCAATCGCTATCGAGCACGCAGACCAGCACCTGGTCGGACTGCGGCGCCTCCGCATGGCGGCGCGCGGTGGCGAGAATCACGTCGGCGTGCGCGCCATACGAAATGGTCGGCGCCATCTTGACCAGATGAAAGCGTCCGCAGTCGGTAGCCACCGCGCATCCACTGGTGCGCAGCGCGCCGCCGATCGACTGCTCCGAGGTTGCCGAGGCCAGCAACAGCTGCTCGCCGGCGATGCGCGCGAGCAGACGCTCGTGCCAGATGCTGGCGCGCGCATGCGCGACCAGGCAGGCGACCTGGATCTGGTGCATCGCGTAGATCATGCCGGTGGCCGCGCACGCGCCGCCGAGCACACCGCAGATCGCCGCGACGGTATCGAGCGATGCGCCGCCGCCGCCGAGCTCCACCGGCACCATCGCACCGAGCAGGCCGCGCTCGCGCAGCGCGGCGAAGGCGGCCTCGGGAAACGCCGCCTCCCGGTCGACGCCATCGGCCTGCGCCGCGGCGAGCGGCGCCACTTCACGCGCGGCGGCCAGCGCGTCCCGCGGTGGATGTCCTGCGTCCAGCGCATCATCGTGGCCCCAGTCGGTGCCGGCATCGTGCGGGCGGGGCTGGACCGCCTGCGCCGCGAACGCGTTCATGCTGCCTCCTGCTGCCGGCGCAGATAGACGATCGCGTCGGCCAGCGACTGGATGCTGCGGAACAGCTGGCGCGTCAACATGCGGTCCGGAATCTCGATATCGAAGGCATTCTCGATGGCCAGCATCACGTGCACCGTGGCGAGCGACGACAGACCGGCTTCGTAGAGGTCGGCCTGATCGTCCAGCGTATCCACTGGCACCTCGAGCCGGCCCACCTGCGCCAGGATCGTGCGTATGGTGGCTTTCATGGTCTCCTCCCCCTGGGGTCTTGGTATGCCCCATTTGGCTCGGCCGTACCCGCCGGCACCGTGCGCTTGCCAACGCATGTTCGCCACCGCCGTGGGCCGGGCCCCTTTCAGAACGCGCTCTTGCCGGTCCAGCCATGCAGCGCGGTGCGCGCGATGATCCGCAGGTCGAGCTGGAAGGACCAGTTGCGGATGTAATAGATATCGAACTCGATGCGCGCGCGCATCTTCTCGACCGTGTCGGTCTGCCCCCGCAGCCCGTTGATCTGCGCCCAGCCGGTGATGCCGGGCTTGACGCGATGGCGCAGCATGTAGCGGTCGATCAGCTCCTTGTACATCTCGTTGTGTTCCAGCGCATGCGGACGAGGACCGACCACCGACATCTCGCCGCGCAGCACGTTGAAGAACTGGGGCAGTTCATCGAGGCTGGTCCGGCGCAGGAAGGCGCCGATGCGGGTCACGCGCGGATCGTTGCGCACCGCCTGCGTGACGCCGCGGTCCTGGTGGACCACCATCGTGCGGAACTTGAAGACATCGAAGGGCTTGCCGTCGATGCCCAGGCGCTTCTGCCGGAACAGCACCGGGCCCGGCGAGGACAGCTTGACGCCGATCGCGATGGCGATCAGCAGCGGCGACATGCCGAGCAACGCCACGGCGGCGAAGACGCGATCGAAGCTGGCCTTGAGCAGGCCCGTGATGCGTGAATCGGGCGGGCTGTTCAGATCGATGACCGGCAAGCCCAGGAACTCGCTGAAACGGTGGCCCAGCAGCTCGACCGACATGATGTCGGGCACCCAGCGAATGTCGACCAGGTCGTTGCGGAACTGGTAGACCACGTCGCACAGATCGCGGCACGCCGCCATCGGCAGCGTCAGCCAGATCTCGCGCACGTCCTGGCTGCGCACGAAACGCGTGACGTCGCTCATCTCGCGCAGGATTGGCACGCCCGATGGCAGCGCGTCGTCGTCGTGGTCGCAGTAGATGCCGACCACGTGATAGCCGGCCTCGCGAATGCGCTGCACGCGCCGGTACATCTCATTGCCGAGGGGGCCGTAGCCGAAGATCAGCACGCGCTTGGCGTTGATGCCCTGCTGCCGCACGTTGCCCAGCAGCTGGTACAGCACCAGCCGCGAGCCGACCAGCGCCAGCGAGACGGCGCCGAACCAGGTGGTCGACCATAGCCGGGACACCGCCCCTACCTGATGCATCAGGTAGGCCAGCACCAGGCCGCTGACCGCCACCAGGCTCCATGCCGCCAGGGTACGCAGGCCGAGTGCGGCGCGGCTGCGGCCGCGCCACGATTCGTAGAGTCCGCAGGCGGGAAACACGATCAGCGTGGCGACCGCGCAGAACGCGGTCAGGAAGCCGTGCACCGGCGCCGCCGATGCCAGACCGCCTTCGGGAAACCAGAATTCGCCGACCAGGATGCCGCAGATGCCCACCGTCAATGCATCCGAGACCCGATACAGCAGTTGCAGCGCCGTCTGCCGCTCGACGATCGCTTGCGCGCTTGCCGTTGCCATGACCCTCTCCCCTTGCTGCCGTGTTCGATGCCGTGCGTCGGCATATCGCGAACATCGTCGCGCCCGGGTCGGCGTGGGGTCTGTTGGGTCCCCCACACAGGTGGGGTTCGCGGGCTTTGGTCGCCGGTTCGGTCGCCGGTTCGGTCGGCAGTTCGGTGATCAGCGCGCTCGCCGATCTTCAGTCGCGCATCACGGACATCGTATCGATGCGCGACTGCGCAGTACGCAGTGGCGATCGTGCGGAGGGCGCGGAGGGTACGGACGATGCGAGCGGCGATGATGGCGCGATCGTCGCCGCTTCGCGCCGCTGCCAATCCTCGCGTTGAAAGGCACGCGCGCGTCCGGACAGATACAGCGCGATCTGTTCGATCCATTGCTCGGTTGGCGCATGCGCGCCCGATGCCGGCACCCCGAGCAGCAATGCGCCGATCAGCAGCAGCAGCGGTGCGCGCGGCGAACGGCGCCGCCGGGGCGCGGCGGCCAGCAGCGTGCCGCCGCTGACCGCGAAACCCAGTGCCAGTCCGCCAACCACTTCGCTGGCCGAATGCGCGCCCAACGGCAAGCGCGAATAGCCGACCAGAAGCGCGAGCGATGCGCCCAGCGTTGCCGCGGTCCATCCGAGCCGTGGCCATCGCGCCGGTGCGAGCCGATGCATCAGCACCGGCAGCAGGCTCGCCGCCATCATGCTGTGGCCGGAGAAGCCGGTGAAGTCCAGCGCCGGCACGCCGATGCCCCAGCCGATGAAGGCGAGCTTCGACGCAAGCGTCAGTGCCGCGGCGGCGGCGAACGCCAGGCACCAGTCGCGCGCCGCGCGCCATTCGCCGCGATGGCATAGCGACAGCAGCAGCAGCGCCGCGCACGGCAGCAGCAGCGCGGTGTCGCCAAAGCGCGAGATCAGATGCCAGTGCCACATGGTGTCGAATGTCCCGCGTCGCCGCCGTGCGGCCGCGGGCTTTTGGTCCTTTTGGTTGATGGAAGTCGCAAGATCGATTGGATATCGTCAGTCTTGTGGTGGGCCAGGCGGAATCGGCCCGCCACTTTGGAGCCCGCATGGTCCCCCGGTCTGCGGGCTTCTTTTTTTCCCTTCGCGGGTTGCGGTCGTCATCGAGTCGTCATCGAGTCGTCATCGGGCCGCCGTCGATGCGCGCGCCTTCCAAAAAAAAGAAAGGACCCCGGCGTGCCGTCTGTCGAGCGGCGGCTACGCCGTGGTCCGCAGTTCCGGCCGGGCGATCGCCGCGGCCGAGACGCGCGTGTACGCATGTCGTTCGATTCGTCATCCGACATGCGGCTCCCCCGAGCACGCGCCTTATTTCCCCCTTCGTGTTCGTTCGCCTGGCGCCGGTGCGGACCGATCGTCCCGCAGCGGCGTCTTCATGCTTCGGCCATCGCTGCTGCACGTGCCGGGTGGGACCGACAGGAACGACGTCGCCAGTCCCGCGGCGATACGCCGCCGCGCCTCCCGCTCGCCGGCTTCGCGGGCCGCGATGACGGCGGCATCCTCGCTGCAGAACGCACGGCCATGCAGCTCGCCGCGATGGACCAGCGGCCCATCGCAGGCCGACGCCAGCCGGATCTCATAACAACATGCCCACTTGTTGCGGCCCTCGGGCACGGCAAAGCCGCGCACGATCAGGACCGCCGGTCCTCCATTCATATGACCCCCCGCTCCTGCCGGCGGCGGACCTTCTGATCCCGGGTCCGGCTGCGCCAGCAGCGTAGTGCCAGCATAGGCCGCATCGCCGGTGGACGACCATCAGCCGCTTGCCGTAGAACCAGGGCGCAGAAAGTTGGAGGTTGGAGCAGGAGCCCGCGTCATCAACCAGGCCATGTTGGCGCGCGGAAAGCATTGGCCGCCGGCGCTGACCAGCGCCACCGCGGCGGATACCAGGTCGGGCGAAGCCGGTGCCAGCAGACAGCCGCCGGCCCCGAGCCGCGCCGCGCGCTGCGTCAGCGCGGTGGCCTCTGGCCTGGCAATCAACAGCCAGCGGCGCGGCGCGATGCGCTGGCACAAGGCTTCGATCAGCGCGCCGGCATCCGCGTCGCTGCTGCTGCAATCGAGCAGCGCGAAATCGACAGGCTGTTGGGGCAATTGGGCCGAGGACGCGGTCAGCAGCCATTCCGGCGACTGCAAGGTCAACGGGCATGAGGCCTGACGCTTGCCGAGGTAGCGCGACAGCGCGCGCAGCATGATCGCGTTGTTGGCCAGAAGAAGGGTCGTCATCGACTCGGGCGAACTCAGGGGGGCGAGGTGACTGCCGGCGTGCATGTCCATAAGCCTAGCAAGCCGCCTCCCGGGCCGCCTCGACCATTGGAATGAAGTCCCTCAGCCGAAAGGATGAGTTCGCGCCAGCACATGCCCCCGTGATGCGCCGTTCCGCGGTTCACGCCGCCTGGCAGACCGCCGGCAGACGCATGCCTTCCACGTGCAACGGCACCGCGCCCAGCGACGAGGGGCCCGGCCAGTTCAGCTTGGCGCCGCGCCGCAGCGCTTCGTAGACGGCCTCGCCCTTGTTGCGCACATGCAGGCGGTGGTACAGCGTGCAGGCGTGGGTCTTGGCGGTGGCTACCGAGATATTGAGCACGCGACTGACCGTCTTGATCGGATAGCCGCGCGCCAGCAGCGCCAGCACCTCGTATTGCCGCTCGGTGATGTTGAGCAGATGCGAGCCGAACGACGGTGTCTCGATATCGGGCTGGATCATCGGCGCAGTGCGGATGGCGATGTCGGCGGTCCAGCCGGGCACCGCGCGTGTCGACTCGATCGGTTCGTCCGGCCGGGTCGCGGCCCCTTCCCTGTCGCCGGTGGCCTGCATGCCGCGCAGGCCTGTCTGCTGCGTCGGTTCGGCGTGGACCAGTGCGGGAAAGCATTCGCCGCCGGCAAGCACCAGGCGGATGGCGGCGTCCAGCACCTCGGCGCAGCAGTTCTTCGACAGCAGGCCCGCCACCATCGCCGGCACGGACTCCTGCGCCATCGCGGCGGGCAGCCCGTCGGCCAGCACCAGCACGCGCTGCGGCGCGAGGTAGCGGCAAACGTCTTCCATCGCGTGCCAGGTGCCGCTGCCATCGTCGTGCCAACCGTAGATCAACAGGTCGGCATCGCGCAGGCGGGCATCGTCGGCGCACGGCAGCGTGGCCGGTTCGACATCGACGACGTGGACGGGAAGCTCGGATTGCGCCAACAGCTGGCGCAGGCCCAATCGCAGTAATGGATGAGGCTCGATCAACAGAATGGTGGCCATGCCGCTCTCGTTCTTGTTGCGACACGTGCGCCGCGACGGTCGCCCGTGTGATCGGAAGTGCGGCGCTATGTTGCGCCTGCCCCTCCCTACGATCCACCCCGCTTCAGTCGGCGCGCCGTTCAGCGCGGCCGTCCCTGCCCGTCAAGCGTGATGGAATCGCCCCGTTTGCGTGTGTGCACGCCTTCGATCCCTCTAAAGACAGACTTAACTTTCATTTATTCTGCGGTCCAGCATATGCACGGCAAAACAGGAAAGCAAGGCTCGCCAGATGTTGGGTAAGTCGCTTTTGTGCGAATACGTACGCAGCACAAGGCTGGAGGCGGACTTAGGATTTTCCCTTACGTCAATCGCAAAGCGGCGGCGTTCTTAGGGTTCGGGCCGATGGCTGGCGGTCTTTTGCCGGGTCTGATGCGTCGACGGTGGCCCACGCCGTGCTGTGCCGAGAAAATAATTTACATTACACTTCGGGTGGCAATTTGGGCAGGTTGCGCTACTCCTCTGCCGAAAGTCGTTATCAATCAATCACTTAAGGCCGATTGCCGATGTCTGTGCGGGACGACACGCTGGATCCCTCGAAACTGACCCGGACCGAATTCGCCGTGGTGCGGGCGTACGCCCAGGGCATGGCTGCGGTCGATATCGCCAACCGCTACCTGCTGGACCCGGACGAAGAGGAGGCGCTGACGGAGCATCAGGCGGTGCAGCGCATCCTGCAGCTGCGGGACAGGCTGGTGCAGTTCGCGCTGCAGAACAACCGTCCCGATATCGCGGCGATGTTCGACTCGCTCAAGGGCCGGTCCAATGTCGCGATGGACCGGCGCGTCGACGCGCTGTCGTCGTTGGAGCGATTGTCGCCGGGAAGACCGGCGCTCGACCATGCGGTGTCGCTGTGGTTCGGGCCTAGCCTGTCGCGCCGGCTCGCGGCGGGCGGCATCGGGCGCATCGGCGACCTGGTGGAGCGGGTCAACCGGCGCGGCGCAGCATGGTGGCGCGGGGTGCCTCGGCTGGGCGCCAAGTCCGCCGATGTGGTGCGGCACTGGCTCGAGCGGCAGCGGGAGACGCTGCACGCGCGCGATGGCGGACCGGTGTTGGGGCCGCAGGTCGGCGCGCTGGTGGCGCCGTCCCAGCGGCCGCGGATGTCGCCGGCGCCGTTGGACGAACGGTTGCTACATCCCGTTCCGCTTGAATATATGCTTCATGAGGCACTTTCTGGTAGCTGGCGATCCGCTCTTGGTGAGGAGTTGCAGTGGGTGCGCCAATGGCTGGACGGCAAGCGGCCCGGCTCGCATACCTGGGCGAGCTACCGGCGCGAGGCGGAACGGCTATTGCTGTGGGCGGCGCGCCGGCGGCAACCCTTGCGCACCATGAAGGCGGAAGATCTGTCGGCGTATTGGGACTTCCTGGCCGATCCGCAACCGGCGGCGTTCTGGCAGGGGCCCGCCGGGCCCCGGGACCGGATGCCGTGGCGCCCGTTCGAGGGCGGACTGCGCGATAGCTCGAGGCAGGCCGCCATGCGGGTGATCCGGGCGCTGTTCGGCTGGCTGCGGCAGCGTGGCGTGCTGACACACCATCCGTTCGATGGATTCGTGATGCCGGTTGTTACGGCCCGGTCGCATGATGATGGCGTGGACGATGGCGGCATCGCGGACAGCGCCGACACGAGTGTGGTCGCGTTTCGGCGCTGGCTCGAACGGTCGGATGGCACGCCGATATGGCGGACCGCCAATGCCGCGTCCTACCTGATCGGCGATTGCGGGATGCGGATTGGTGAAGTCGTGTTGGCCACCGGCGGCCATCTCCGGCTGGGTGACGGCAGCCGCTGTCTGGTTCGGCCGCGGTTTGGCGTCGATGAGTCGGGAATCGTGATGCCGAACCTTGGGCCGCACCGAGTCGAGGTGAACGTTGCCACGCTCAGTGACGATGCGTGGACCGCCCTCTCTCGCCACTGGGCGGACCGTGGTTTGGCGGCGGACGGGCTACCGCACGCCGCGCCGTTGTTGGGTCCGCTGATGTTGCCGCCGACCTCCCGCGGGCAAGCCAAGCGGGCCAGTCTGCCGCTCGTCGGTTACTCCCCCAGCGGGCTTGACCGTCTGCTGCGCGCGGCGTGGCGGGATTTCGTGGCGCTGCCCGAGCATGCGGACCATCGCGCGGTCCGGTTCACGCCGCGCATGTTGGTACGGGGGCAAGACGGGGAGCCGTGATGGCTCGCCCGCGGCACACCTGGCCCGTCTCGGACCCAGGCGTGCAGCCCCAGCGGTTTGCTACAGCAGCGATTTGTCCAGGCCGAAGCGCGCCTTCAGGGCTTCCAGCAGCGCTTCGCGGGCATCGCGATCGGTCAGTTGGACGTCCAGCACGACCCGGCCGGAATCCCATTCCTTGATCGTCCCCAGCAGCTCGCCGCCGCTGGTTCGGATCTTGTACTGTCGGCTGATCTCCTTGACCTTGCGCGCCTTGCCCTCTTGCGCCTGCTTGCGAATCGCCTCGACTTCGCGGCTCGACAGGCCGTCGTTCATGACGCGCATCGCCAACTCGCGGGTACGCTCCTCGCCCGCCAGCTTGTAGTACAGCGTCAGTTCGTAGCCGGTCGCGATGCCAATCGCGCTGGGACGCTCGCGCATCACCATCAGTACGGACTCGGGGAGCTTGAGCAAGGCGAGCGTCTTGTTGACCGTACCGGCCGACATGCCGGTCAGCTCGCAAATATCCTCTTCCTTGGCAACCTTGCCCTCGTCCAGCAACTGACGCCAGGCGATGGCATTGTCGAGTGCCGACTGGTCCGAGCGTTGCTCATTCAGCAGGAAGGACAGCCGGTAGAAATCCAGGTCGCTGAGGTCGCTCTCGACGAAGCACTCCATCTCGAGCTTGCCCGCTGCCGCCAGCGCGCGCTTGCGGTAGTGGCCGTCGATCAGGATGTAGTGGCCCGGTCGGGATGGGTCCGGGGCGGCCAGACCAGGCGTCTTCTGGCCGTGGGTCGCGATGGAGGCGGCGCGCTCCTGGACGACTGCGGGATCGTAGATCCGACGCGCGTTCAGCGGGTTGTCGTGCAGTTGCGCCAGCGGGATGCGTTTGAGAACCCGGCCGTCGGCCGAGCGGTCCTCGTTTTCAGCGCTGAAAGTGGGCGGCATTTCGGCGCCCTTGCCCTGCAACAGGCCGTGCGGATGCTTGGCAATCGCTGCCTCCGCGCGGGCAAAGCGGTCGAGCGTGTCGGCGCGGTTCTTTTCCGCCGCCATGCCCGCCAGCATGCCGGCCCGCAAATTCTTCATCTTCGTTGCCATTCTCTTTACTCGATCAGGGACAACACCTCGTCCACCATGATGTCGACTTCCTGCACCGCCTCCCGTGCGCCCGGTACGCCGTGCACGGTACAACCGATGGCCTGGCACTCCCGAAACGCCGAGCGTGAGCCGATCATCGATTGGAGCAGGGGAAAGTCGCCGTCATCGCCCAGGATCTCGATGGCCTGGCGCGCAATGGAAACGCGGCGTTGCACCATATTGGCCATCACACGGACGGTCAATGTTTCGTTCTGGACCTGCGCATGCTGCGCGAGGGTCTTGGCCGCCACTGCGGCCCACAGATCCGGCGGCGAAGGCACTACCGGAATCACCGCCAAGTCGGAGATCAGCAGGGCGCTGGACGGCGCCGCGGAGTGCACGGCGGGCGGGCAGTCGACGACGATATAGTCGTAATCCTGGACGAATTTGCGCACTTCGCGGTGCATCGCGCCGCCGGAGGCCGCCAGACCAATGACGGAGGCCGGGAACGGGCGTTCGTCCGAGGCCTGCGCTGCCCAACGCGTCGCGGTTCCCTGCTCATCCATATCCACCAGCATCGCGCGCGCACCACGCAGACCCAGCGTACCCGCCAGGTGCATGCTGACCGTTGTCTTGCCGCAGCCGCCCTTCTGATTGAACACCGTGATGATTTTCGCTGCCACCGGGGCCTCTCTCTTTCAGCGCTGAAAGCGCGGTTTGACTGTAGGCGAAACTTTAGACAATCGCCTCACTGCCATCAACCGATTTCTTCAAATAAACGAATTCGTTACGGCATGGATGCCAAAAGCCGCACGCGTTTGTTCAAAAGTTGTGCTTGAAAATCGGCCAAGAATCGGCCTACATTAGAGGTTGTGCGTTGTACGCCGCACATGACACGATTAGACAAACTGGATATGATGCCCAACACAGTCGCGTCAAGTCGTGTCACCCTCGTCGGCTTCCGTTCGGTATCTGCGAGACATCAACGTGCTTGAACGGTTGTTTGCGTCGTGTACAAAGAACTTGCGTCGAAAGGAAACTCACATGGCAACCGGTACGGTTAAGTGGTTCAACGAAACCAAGGGGTTCGGCTTCATTACCCCGGACGATGGTGGCGCGGACTTGTTCGCCCATTTCTCGGAAATCCAGGGCACTGGATTCAAGACGCTGAAGGACGGCCAGCGAGTGACCTTCGAAGTGAAGGAAGGTCCGAAGGGCAAGCAAGCTTCTGGCATCAAGCCGGCCTGATCGCCCGCGTCGCCGCTGGTTCGCGGCAATCGCCGGGAACCAGCAAAAAGAAAGCAGGTGTTCAACACCTGCTTTTTTTATTGCCGCGGCCAACAAGCCGCGACGCGCCATTGCATGAGAAGGCGCCGTTGGGCGGACGTGGTGGCTTGTCGGTCAGGCCAGCTTGCGCACGCTGGTACGCGAGGGCTGCAGAATCAGCGCCTTCGACGAATCGGCGTCGACCTTGGCATCCGGATACACCACCAGCACATCCTTAAGCGCCTTGCGGAACAGCGCGCGGAACTTGCGCTCGCTCTCGGTCTCGGTACCGAACTGCATCTGCAGCGCTTCCCACGGGATCTCGGTGCGCCGTTGAATGGTGAAGAAGCGGTAGGTCAGCCAGGAATAGACGTCCAGCGCAAACGGCGACTGCTTCAGCGCCTTCAGCGCGCGCATATCGACCGGCACCGGGCGATTGACCAGCTCGTTGAAGAACGGCTCGGACAGCACCACGAAGCTCTCGAACATCGAGCCCTGGCCGGGTTGCATCGGATCCCACCAGGTCGACAACTGGTCGGCCAGCAGGTAGCCGACGCGGTCGATCGACATCGGCTCGTGATTGTTGGTCTGGTTCTGGGTCGGCGCGGATTTGTTCTGCACGATCGCAATGGTCGCGGAGAACAAACGGATCATCTGCTGGCGCACCAGCGTCATGGTGCCGCGCTTGCCGCCCGTTGCCATCGGGATGCCGAGGTTGTACATGAACTCGGACAGCGAGTTGCCCAGCGAGATGCGGCGGTCATCCACGGTGCCCGTAAACTCGCCGCGCTTCTTCTTCGCCATGATCTCCTTGCCGATCCAGGCCAGCATCAGCCGCGGATAGGAGCCATAGGGATACCCGAGCGACACCGTCTCCGACACGAGCTTCTGGCGACCGTTGCTGGCCCGCTCAGAACGCTGCTGCGTGAAGTAGCCCGGCTGGATCATCAGCGAGATATTGCCGCTGGTCCGGGTCCAGACAGGCGGCGCGCCCTTTGGCGCCCGGTAGGGCAGGGTGACTTGCACACTGGCGCGGCTCAGAAAGCCGACCTCGCCACTTTGCCAGGCGTCCTCACGCTCCATGGCTTGCGCTTCGTCGAACAGCCGCTGAAATTTTTCGGACGGGACCAACGGCACATCGTTGCCAGGAACGATGATGCGCGAGGGACCGGTTTCCACGTCAGTGACGGTGCGGTCGTCCGGGGTGGCCAGGGAACGTTTGATCGGCATATCGGCGTGCTTCGAATTACCCGCCTTTTTACTTGATGCCGCCACCCTTGTCACGCAGAAACGGGTACGTTCGGAGATTCGGCCGTATACGTGGTGGCGGCGTGAAGTGTGGCCGGGTATACGCCGACGCCGCGCCGGCGCCGGTCAGTCCTTGCCCTTGTGCCGATATCTCTTCCTTGCCAGCTGGCATGCCGTGCGGCAGGGGGCAACCCGGCAGGGTTGTCCACTTCCGCGCGGTCATCCACTACAAGCAATACATACCTTTACGGTTAACTACTCGTAAACCGTATACGCGGCACCTAAGCCGTTGAACCGTAAACGTAAACCGACCCTGTTCGTACCCGATTCTGCGCTGCAGCGTACTCGATTCTGCGGGGCGTCGAACCCGAATCTGCGTATACCCGAACCTGTTTCAGCGAAAGCGGCGAACCGCTTTCTGCGGGGATAACTTTGGCATTGCACAGGCTTATCCACAGCGGCTGCGCGCCTGGAGCGTACCCGTTTCTGCGCGAGATCAGCGTGTCGCCCGGGGTACGAAGCTGTCAAAGAGCCTCATAAAGCCCTTTACGCTTGGCGTGGCGCGCCTCTTCGTTCGCCGCGTACCCGTTTCTGCGTGGAACGTGCCCGGGTCTATCCGGGCCTCGGCGTACCCGTTTCTGCGGCGTACCCAGTTCTGCGAGCAACCGGCGCATGAAGGGCGTCCGGAAAGCGTACCTACTTCTGCGTACGAAAACCGGCACAGGCTGAGGGGCGAGCGTACCCGTTTCTGCGGCGCTTCCGGCCCAGGAAAACGCGAACTTGCCAACGGCACCGCATGTATACGCGCCTCATATCAAAAGCGGGTGCTCGCAAACGTACACCCGTTGCGAGCTTGGAGTGCAGCGACGAGCGTACCCGTTTCTGCGCACGACGCTTCCCCTGCCAGAAGAGGCCGCCGGGCGGCCGCCCGACGGCCGTACCCATTTCTGCGCCGCGAGCCCGGTGTTCCCGCGGCCGATCCGCGTACCCGTTTCTGCGGCAAACGGCTCCGCACTGACCGGGCGAGGACGTGCGCAAATAACCGTACCCGTTTCTGCGTCACCGAAAAAAAGCCGCACACCGTACCCGTTTCTGCGTCCGTGGGAGGTACCGGGATTGCCGATCGGCTGCAGATCCGCTCGAGCCGTACCTGTTTCTGCGTACGCCTGGCCTTTGTCCGGCGGCTCGGGCGTACCCGTTTCTGCGGCTCGCGGCGGTTCCAGGAAGGGCGCGCGATGCCGATCCGTACCCGATTCTGCGGACGCGGACGCGCGCGGTCCGTACCCGTTTCTGCGTGCGGCGAGGCAAGTCGTGCCGCGCCAAACCGCTCTGGCGAGACATCCACCAAGGGAGGAAGGGAGGGAAAGGGAGGGGAAGAGAGGGGCAGACCGGAATCGGCGAACCCCGGCAAGGTCGTGGCGGACTGGCTCGATGGCCATGCCACAGAAGCAAAAAGCCCCGCACAAGGCGGGGCTTTCAGCGTCTTCTCGCCGGAAGGCGAGGGGCGCGAGGCCTTACAGCGGGGTGATGTTCGCTGCTTGCAGGCCCTTCGGGCCGTTCTTCACTTCGAACGAAACGCGCTGGTTTTCCTGCAGCGACTTGAATCCAGAGCCCTGGATTTCCGAGAAGTGGGCGAACAGATCATCACCGCCTTCGTCCGGCTTGATGAAACCGAAACCCTTGGCGTCGTTGAACCATTTGACGATACCGGTTTTCATGGTCTTGCATTTCCTAAAAAAAATTAAAAAACGGAGGCGCACGGCGCTTCCGGCAGAGCAACTCAAGGAAAGGACACCATGGACAACCGAAGTACCATGACGGTGGCTAACGAATGTGCTGTTGCCTCGTCGCTTGAATCTAGCGCGCTTTATACGGGGGATCGGAGCCCACGTCAAGAGCGGTGTTCCCCTGCTGCAGGCTAGATCACGCGAATGCCCTCATGCGATCATCACCCATCTTGCATACAGTCTATTTGTCCGTATCGGCGCACCTGTATACAAAAGTGTAAGACATTACGTGTGCCTCCCTGGCCAATGCGCCGGGAGGCTCTTGCCTTATGCGAGAGACGGGACAAAACGATACAGGAGACACAGCATGTCGATGCCCGAACCCCTTTCCGAACCCAACGACACACCGGCCATGCCCGCGCCGGCGCGACGCTCGCCGCTCGAACGGCTGTTCAAGCTGAGCGAGCACCAGACCGACGTGCGCACCGAGATACTGGCCGGCGTCACGACCTTCCTGACGATGGCGTACATCATCTTCGTCAACCCGTCCATCCTGGGCGATGCGGGCATGCCGAAGGACGCGGTGTTCGTCGCCACCTGCGTGGCCGCGGCGCTCGGTACGCTCATCATGGGCTTCTACGCCAACTATCCGATCGCGATGGCGCCGGGGATGGGGCTGAACGCCTATTTCGCCTATACGGTGGTCAAGGGCATGGGACTGCCGTGGGAAGCCGCGCTCGGCGCGGTGTTCATTTCCGGCTGTCTGTTCCTGCTGGTGACGCTGCTGCGCGTACGCGAGATGATCGTCAACGGCATCCCGCATTCGATCCGCGTGGCGATCACCGCCGGCATCGGCTTGTTTCTCGCCATCGTCGCGCTGAAGAATGCCGGCATCGTCACCGCGAGCCCCGCCACGCTGGTTACGCTCGGCGATCTGCATCAGCCCTCGGCGGTGCTGGCCATCGTCGGTTTCCTGGCGATCGTCGCGCTGGACCGCCTCAAGGTGAAGGGGGCGATCCTGATCGGCATCCTGCTGACCACGCTGCTGAGCTTCGCGTTCGGCGGCAATACCTTCCACGGGATCGTGTCCGCCCCGCCGTCGATCGATCCGACCCTGTTCAAGCTCGACATCACCGCCGCGCTGTCGATCGGCATCATCAATGTGGTGCTGGTGTTCTTCCTGGTGGAGCTGTTCGATGCGACCGGCACGCTGATGGGCGTGGCCAATCGCGCCGGCCTGCTCAAGGCCGGCAAGATGGACCGGCTGAACAAGGCGCTGATGGCGGACAGCACCGCCATCATGGCCGGCTCCTTCCTCGGTACCTCGTCGACCACGGCGTACATTGAAAGCGCCTCGGGCGTGCAGGCCGGCGGCCGCACCGGCCTGACCGCGGTGACGGTGGCCGTGCTGTTCCTCGCCTGCCTGTTCATCGCACCGCTGGCCGGCACCGTGCCGGCTTACGCGACCGCGCCGGCGCTGCTCTACGTCTCGTGCCTGATGCTGCGCGAGTTGGTCGACATCGACTGGAACGACGCCACCGAAGTGGTGCCGGCGGTGCTGACCGCGCTGGGCATGCCGTTCACCTACTCGGTCGCCAACGGCGTTGCCTTCGGCTTTGTGACCTATGCGGGTCTGAAGCTGCTGACCGGCCGGGCCAAGGATGTGCCGGTCATGGTGTGGATCATCGCCGCCGTCTTCATATTCAAGTTCTACTATCTGCCCGGCCATTGACGCGGCGACAGCGACTCACAGCGAGGGCGGCCACGGCCGCCCTTTTTCATACCGCCGTCGGGAATGCGCTCCGAAACGTTCGAATTTTCGCTGCAAAGTCACCGGGCCGTACCCGTTTCTGCGTGCACTGCAGCAGGGCAGAGCGCCCGCACCGTACCCGTTTCTGCGTCCAAGGTAAGCGCTTATTTACCTTGTGGACCATGATGGGTCACCCTTGTTACGGTCATACCGAAGGATGATTTTGGACGCATGCCCCCCGTGGGGGCTAGACAAACGAAGCCAAATGCACTGAACTAGAGGCGTGCTATTCCGGGGGCGCTTCGAAGCGCCCCTTGTTGACTCCGGGCAACGGAGTGCGCCAGCGGCGCAACGCATACCCATTCGATCCGCTCCAGCGGACGTACAGACAGACCGCCTTCAGGCGGCTTCGCCTCCACGAGGAGAGCATGCGCGAAGCGTGCCGAACAATAAGCGGAACAAGTGGTAATCGCGAACGTGTAGTGCCGGGGGATGTTGTTCAACGGGGAAGAATCATGACCGCAGGAGAAGTCCATCGGCCCGTTCTCGAGCCGACTCGATCCGTCACGCCTTCGATCACCCGCGCCTGGAGCCATCTGGCCGATGCCGCCGGTGCCAAACCCGATCACGCTGCCACCCAACCCCATCGCGAACATCGCGGCGAGTCTGTCGCCGGTGCCGTCGCCGCCTTGCTCGCAGCCGACGACAGCGTGCCGCCCCACCTGCGGCAGGCCGTCGAAGGCCTGTTGCAACGCCACCGCCAGCTCGAGGCCGACGTTGTTCGCCTGCGCGCGCAGCGCGAGGAATGGATCGTCAGCGTGCTGACCTATCAGGCCCTCTATCACCGCTATTCGGGCCAGACCCTGCATGATCCAAGCGATCGCCTGATGCGCGAGCGCGACAGCATGCGCCGGACCATCCGTGAACAGCTGCGCAGCGGCACGACGCCGACCGCGATGTTCGATCTCCCTCCCCACAGCGTTTCGAGCGTGTAATGGCGGCCGCCCACATCGGTGCCCAGCCGCACCGCATACAACTGGACCGCAGCCCGATCCCCTCCGCCAGCCGGCGCAGCGAGACCGTGCGGCATGCGGCCACGCCAAACGCGCGGGAGAACGGGATGGACCGACTCAACAAGCCGACATCGCGGGCCGCGCAGGTCCTGGTGGTATCGCGACAGCAGAGCTTCGGCATCAACGCGAGCCAGTTCGGGCCCGGTTGGGAGATCCGCCATCACCACCAGTTGCGCGACTTGCCGCGGGTCGTTCGCAGCGGCGCGCCGATGGCGGGCGTGCTCGACCTGGAGAGCGAATACACCGATGCCGAGATCGCGCTGCTGGAGCAGAGCCTGCAGTGCCTGCACGTGATGTGGGTCGCGATCACCTCGCCGCAGCGGCTCGAGGACGAGCGGGTGCGGCGCCTGATCCGCGACTACTGCGTCGACTATGTGCGCGTGCCGTTCTCCTACAGCGAGCTCGCCTACACGCTCAAGCACGCGCACGGCATGGCCGCGCTGCACGCCGCCCGCGGACCCGACACGGCGGTGCAGGGCAAGATGATCGGCGAATGCGCCCCGATGCGGGCGATGTTCCGCTCGCTGGCCAAGGTCGCGCATAACGACGCCCCGGTGTTCATCTCGGGCGAGTCCGGCACCGGCAAGGAGCTGGCCGCGCAGGCGATCCACGAAGCGTCGAACCGGCGCAAGGGGCCGTTCGTGGCGATCAACTGCGGCGCGATTCCGCCGCACCTGGTGCAGTCCGAACTGTTCGGCTACGAGAAGGGCGCCTTCACCGGCGCCAACCAGCGCAAGATCGGCTGGATCGAGCAGGCGCAGGGCGGCACGCTGTTCCTGGACGAGATCGGCGATCTGCCGCTGGAGAGCCAGGTCGCGCTGCTGCGTTTCCTGCAGCAGGGCATGATCACGCGGCTGGGCGGCCATCAGTCGATACCGCTGGATCTGCGCATCATCTCGGCGACGCACGTGGACCTGGTCGCGGCGCAGGCCGAGGGGCGCTTCCGCTCCGATCTGTTTCACCGGCTGTGCGTGCTGACGCTGTCGATCCCGGCGCTGCGCGAGCGCGGCGAGGATATCCTGCTGCTGGCCAACGCGGTGCTCGCCGAGCATGGTCACGAGGCCCATCGGCGCATTCGCGGTTTCTCGCCGTGCGCGACGCAGGCGATGATGCAGTACGGCTGGCCCGGCAATGTGCGCGAGCTGATCAACCGGGTGCGGCGGGCGATCGTGATGACCGACAATCGCAAGATCACCGCCGAGGACCTGCAGCTGCATGGCAATAGCGACGCGCCGCGCAAGACCCTCGACGCGATCCGCGAAGAGGCGGAACGCGAGGCGATCCGCTCGGTGATGGCCAGTCACGGCTTCCACGTGGTGCCCGCCGCGCGCGAGCTCAACGTGTCGCGTGTCACGCTCTACCGGCTGATGCACAAGCACAATATCCGCGTCGAAGGCCAGTCGAACCACGCCGAGTAGCGGACCGCGGCGCAGCGCAATCACCGGGGCCGACGATTCGTCGGCCCCGTTTTCATTGCGCTCGCCATCACCGCCTCGGCGCCAACGATGAGGCCGGCTTCCAGCATGCCGAGCCGAGGCCGCCACCGTAGCCGACCGAATCGGCGGACGCCGCCAGCAGATCGATTCGCAGGCGGTGGCCCTGCGGTGCCTTGCCGTCATCGTCCAGCCCGGACCGCTGGCCGCGCGCCTCGTCGTCCTCCACGCCGGCGCCGAGCACGCCCAGCGACAAACCGAAGCCCTTGACGTAGATATCGTTGCTCAATGCCGTATGGCTATGGATCTCGGCTTGGTCGGACCGGTCCAGATGGCTGAAGCTGCCGGCCGCGGCACTGCTACAGAGAGCCGCCATGACAGCGAATGCGCAAAGCTTGGTTCTCATTTTTTCTCTCCTCCCTGATCGGGTGCCGGATGTGCCTGTCGGCGCGCTGCGGCGCGCGCACAGGCCGATCCCGGGGCGGCATGTGGCCGCCGATGATCCACGGAAGGGCGGCTAGCGCCGCGTCCGGCTGCGGAAGGCCGCGATCGGCAGAACGCGGTTGGACTCCGTGCAGAACGACGATGTCGCCCGATGCGGCAACCGCGGCGCGGGCAATAGCGGGGGCGACAGCAGCTGCAATACCGACGGCGCGGCACGCGCCGGACGCTGGGCGCGGCGTCGTGCCGTCATGCGTGCTGGAGGGTGACGCATGGTGGGGCGCTCTCCCGTGGCTGAAGCGTGGGTCCTGGCTCGTCACCGCTTGTTGCGACAAGCGTGCCAAGGCCCGCCGGCCCTTGTGCCCGCTGGGTTTGTGCAGGCGGGATGCTGGCGCGGCGCGTCTGCACGGGCCGCGGCGTCCCATTTTGTTGCGGCCCTGAAACCGGGGTGGCGGGGACGGCCCGCGCGGTGTTTCTGTGCCGGCCGTGCCGTCGCCGCGCGGACGGTGGCTGGCCGCGCGCCGCCACAACGGCGTCGGCACCGATATCCATCCGATGGAGGAGGTTCGGATGAAGTCAGGGGAGACAACGGCGGCAAGGACTCGCCGATACGGCGGAAGTCCAGCGCGCAGGCGGTGCCGCCGATGCAAGCGCCGCGCCGTTACAGCGGCTTAACGCACCGCGGCCGAAGGCACCCTGCAGTGCCCGCAGAAACGGGTACGCCTGGCGGCGACCACGCGTCCGCGTCATTCCTTGCGTGCCGGCGGATTGGTCGATGGCGCGGTGTCGACGGCGGCGGGCGTGTCGCCCGAAATCGGTTTCGGGCCGGGCTGGCTGCGGTCGCAGCCAGCGGTCGCCAGCATGGCAGCAACGCCCACGGCGAGCATGCCGACCCGGGCCATTCGGAAAGGTGCGATCGGAAAGCGGACCACGGTACCTCCTGATGAGAAGGGGAGAGACGAAAGGCGATGGGCCGCCGAACGGCGCGCCGCCCGCTTTTACTCTAGCAGTTGGCCGCACCGGCCTTCCCGCCGAGGCCCGGCTTGGGCACCGGCGCGAGGCGCGGTATCCTGAACGCTGCCCCGCCTCCCGGCGGCGGCAGGACCCCAGCCCATCCGGACCTCAGCCCACCGACCAAGCCAGGAAGCGCCTTCTTGCCGATGTTCCAACCCGACCCCGAGCACCGTAACGGCCGCTGGCACGGCCTGACCCGCATGCTGCCCGACCGTCATACCCTGCGCCGCACCGCGCTGGTGGTCACAGGCGCCGTGCAAGCGTGGTTCGCACACCGGGCCGCCAGCAAGGGCGCCGCTCTGTCGTTCTACATGCTGTTCTCGCTGGCGCCGATCCTGGTGCTGGTGATCTCGATCGCGGGGCTGTTCTTCGGCGCCGAAGCGGCGCGCGGCGAGATCTTCGCGCAGCTCGAAGGCCTGCTCGGGACCCAGGGCGCGGCGGCGATCCAGCAGATCCTGGCTGCCACGCATCGCGCCGGCGGCAGCGGCGTGGCCGCGCTGATCGCCACCGGCATCCTGATCGTCGGCGCGACCAGCGCCTTCGCCGAGCTCAAGGCGAGCCTGGACGACATCTGGGAGGCCGATGCGACCCCGGCCAGCGGCTGGCGCTCGCTGGTGCGCACGCGGCTGCTGTCGTTCAGCCTGGTGCTGGTGCTCGCGCTGATGCTGCTGGTCTCGCTGGTCGTCAATGCGGCGATCGCGGTGGTGCAGCGCTTCTGGGACGGCATGTGGTTCGAGTCGTGGCTGGCGCCGGTCGCCACGACGATCTCCAGCGGCTTCTCGTTTGCCGTGGTCACGGTGCTGTTCGCGGTGGTGTTCAAGATGCTGCCGCGCGTGCGGGTGACCTGGCGCGACGTGACGATGGGCGCGATCATCACCGCGGTGCTGTTCTCGGTCGGCAAGCGGCTGATCGGCATCTACCTGGGCAACAGCGCGGTGGCGTCCTCGTACGGCGCGGCCGGTTCGGTGGTGGCGCTGATGCTGTGGGTGTACTACTCGGCGCAGATCTTCTTCTTCGGTGCCGAACTGACGCATCAGTACGCGCTGCAATTCGGCAGCCTGCGCGAGCGGCAGCGCCGCGGCGAGGCGCCGGAACCGGTGAGCGCCGGGAACCGGTAGAATAACGGCCCATTCCCTCGGGCGCCCCGCCGCGACAGCCGATCCCGACCCGGCTTGCGCGGACCGCGACACCAGGCGCGGCGCGATCGGCCTCACCACCGCCAACGCCGCGTCCACCGGGTCCCGATCCATCCCCTGCCATCCGACCGTCCTACCGTGAGCTCGCTCGTATCCGAAATTGCGCGTCGTCGCACCTTTGCCATCATTTCCCACCCCGACGCCGGCAAGACCACGCTGACGGAAAAGCTGCTGTGGTTCGGCGGCGCGATCCAGGTCGCCGGGGAGGTGCGGGCGCGCAAGGCCGATCGCCACGCCACCTCCGACTGGATGGAGCTGGAAAAGCAGCGCGGCATTTCGGTGACCTCGTCGGTGATGCAGTTCCCCTACCGCGAGCACATCGTCAACCTGCTCGACACGCCGGGCCACGAGGACTTTTCCGAAGACACCTACCGCACGCTGACCGCGGTCGACTCGGCCGTGATGGTGATCGACTCGGTCAACGGCGTCGAGGCGCAGACCATCAAGCTGCTGAACGTCTGCCGGCTGCGCGATACGCCGATCCTGACCTTCATCAACAAGCTGGACCGCGAAGGGCGCTCGCCGATCGAACTGCTCGACGAGATCGAGGACGTGCTGAAGATCCAGTGCGCGCCGATGACCTGGCCGATCGGCATGGGCAAGGCGTTCCGCGGCGTCTATCACCTGATCGACGACAAGGTGCAGCTGTTCGATCCGCACGGCGAGAAGGGCACCGCCGCCATCCTGGACGGCCTGGACAATCCGGAGCTTGACCGCCTGCTCGGCTCGCAGGCCGACGAACTGCGCATCGAGATCGAGCTGGTGCGCGGCGCCTCGCACGCCTTCGACCAGGACGCCTTCCTGGCCGGCAAGCAGACGCCGGTCTATTTCGGCTCGGCGATCAACAACTTCGGCGTGCAGTCGCTGCTGGACGCGCTGTGCGACCTGTCGCCGCCGCCGCAGCCGCGCGCGACCGACAGCCGCACGGTGCAGCCCGAGGAATCGAAGTTCAGCGGCTTCGTGTTCAAGATCCAGGCGAACATGGACCCGCGCCACCGCGACCGCATTGCCTTCGTGCGGGTCTGTTCGGGACGCTTCACGCGCGGCATGAAGCTGCTGCACGTGTCGGCCGGCAAGACCGTGGCGATCAACAATGCGATCACCTTCATGGCGCAGGATCGCAACACCACCGAGGAAGCCTACGCGGGCGACATCATCGGCGTGCCCAACCACGGCACGATCCGCCTGGGCGACGTCTTCACCGAGGGCGAGGCGCTGAAGTTCACCGGCATTCCGTCGTTCGCGCCGGAGTTCTTCCGCCGCGCGCGGCTGAACAACCCGCTGAAGGTCAAGCAGCTGCAGAAGGGCTTGCAGCAGCTGGCCGAGGAAGGGGCGACGCAGATGTTCCGCCCGATCGCCTCGAACGACCTGGTGCTCGGCGCGGTCGGCATCCTGCAGTTCGACGTGGTGGCGCACCGGCTCGAGCACGAGTACGGCGTCGACGCGATCTTCGAATCGCACGAATGCGCCACCGCGCGCTGGCTCAAGGGCGACCCGGCCGAGATCGAGAAGCTGATCGAGAAGGCCGGCCACAACGTCGCGCTCGACGGCGCCGGCGACCACGTCTATCTGGCGCCCAGCATGGTCAACCTGCGGCTGACGCAGGAGCGCTTCCCGAACCTGCAGTTCATGGAGACGCGCGAGATCGTCTAAACGACGCCGCTCGACACGCTGACACGTCGTCCCCGCGCACGCGGGGATCCAGCGTCTTGTCGCATCACGCCAGGCCGCCGTTGGGCGCCTGGCATCGCCACATCCTCAGAACGCCAGCGTCGCCTGCACGTAGAACGTGCGCGGCATGCCGACGTACTTGCCCAGGTTGTTGTCGGTCGAGCGCGTGAAATAGCGGCGATCGAACAGGTTCTTGACGCCCACCGCGACCTTCAGGTTCGACATCGACTTGCCGAAGTCGTAGCCCAGGCGCATGTGTACAAGCGCGTAGCCGGGGATATCGCCATGTTGTCCATCAGGGCTCTCGGCGGTCCGATATGGGACGGTCCCGCTAGGATCGCCCGGCGAATGCTGGCGCGACTGCGCGAAGCCATCCAGGTTCAGCGTCCAGCGGTTGCGGCTGTAGCGCACGCCAGCGGTCGCCACATGGCGCGAGTAGAACGGCAGGTCGCGGCCGGCGAACGTGCCGTGGTTGTAGGTCGCCTCGGTATAGGTGTAGCCGGCATACGCCGACAGGCCGGCCAGCGTCTTCGACAGCGTGCCGAAGTCGTAGCGCAGCGAGCTCTCCACGCCGCGGTGGCGCGTCGCGCCCAGATTGGTCCACGCGTCCGGGCTGCCCATCGTGCCGCCGCGCAGCTGCAGCTCGTCGTCGAAGTCGATATTGAACAGCGTCAGCTCGCCGCCCCAGCCGTTGGCGTTGAAGTGCGTGCCCAGCTCGTAGGTCTTCGCCTTTTCCGGCGCCAGCCCGTTGGTGGTCTGCGCGATCTGGAAGTACTGCAGCGGGCCGAACGAGACGCCGGCATTGCCGAACAGCTTCCAGTTGTCGCTGACGTGGTACATCACCGCCAGCGAAGGCAGCGGCTCGTCCGACTTGATGTCGGTACGGCGCTGCGTGAAATGGTCTGTCACGTTGGAGCGGATCATTTCATAGCGCAGCCCCGGCGTGATGGTCCAGTTGCCGACGTTGATGGTGTCGTCGATATAGATCGCGTTGGCCGTGGTGCCGCCGCTGCGCCATTGGTACATCGGCGAGGCGATCGTGGTCGGATCGACCGTGCCCGGCGTATAGAACGCCGTGCGCGATGCCTGCTCGTCGCTCGACTCGCGCAGGTAGCGGTAGCCGACGCTGACCTCGTGGCTGATGTTGGCGCCGCGGAACAGCTGCGAATAGCGCGGCTCGACGGCGAAGGTGTGATAGTGGCGCGGGAAGGCCCCCAGGCGGCGTTCCACGCGATTGTTGGTCGTCCTTTCGCTCTCGATCTGGCTGCCGCGGAAGCTGTCGGTGTAGTACGTCAGCACCTCGAACTTGCGGTTGTTGTCCTGGTGCGAGTACTTCAGCGAGACGTCGTTGCGGCGGCCGGCGAACGTGTCGTAGGGCCGCACCGACTGGAACGGATCGGCGGCGTATTGCGCGGCCGTCAGCCCGCCCGGCATGTCGGCCAGCGCCTCGTAATAGTGGTAGCTGGCGGTGATCTGGTCCGTGCTGGAGATCCGGTACGAACCCTTGAGCATCAGGTCGTCGATATCGACGCGGTCATTGCTGCGGCGATAGCCGTCGCCGTGCACGCCCGAGTACATCAGCGCGCCGCCCAGGCCGTTGTCGTTGGTGCCGCCGATGAAGACGCTCGGCATGGTCTTCACATTGCCGCCGTGCGTTGCGATCTCGGTCTCCACCGAGGCCTGCGCGGCAAAGGTCTGCGGAATCGGCCGGGTCACGAAGTTGATGATGCCGCCGACGTTCTGCGGGCCATAGCGCACCGAGCCGGCGCCGCGCACCACGTCGATGGTGTCGATATTGCCCATCGACAGCGGGGCCATCGACAGCTGCGGCTGGCCGTAGGGCGCCACCGCCAGCGGAATGCCGTCCAGCAGCACGGTCGAGCGCGGCGACAGGCGCGAGGCCAGGCCGCGCACGCCGACGTTCAGCGAGATGTCGCTGCCGCCGGTGCCGTTGCTGTCCTGCACCTGCACGCCCGGCATGCGGCGCAGCACCTCGCGCACGTTGGTCGCGCCGCTCTCCTCGATGGTGCGCCGGTCGGCGATCGAGCGCGCGCCCGGATGCTCCAGCACCTTGGTTTCGTTCGGCTGGTCCAGCCAGTTGCCGACCACGGTCACGGTGCTCAGCGTCTTGTCGGCGTCCGCGGCCGGCGCGGCTGCCTCGGCCTGGGCCTGCGCGGATCCCTGGGCGGTCACGACAGGCTCGGCCGAACGGGCCGAGGACGACAGGCACAGCAGTGCGACGCCGGCGGCTGCGGCAGTCAGGCGGAAGGCGGCTTGCAAGATCGAATCCTGAAGAAAGGCGGGAAAGCGGTGTCGGGTTCGTGCGACGGCGCGGTGACGGGACCGCATCGAGTGGAAGCGGCATCACGGCGTAGGCGTCACCCGAGGAAGCGGCGAATTATAAATGCGAGTCATTCTCAGGCGCGGCAAAGCTGCCATACCGTTATGGTTGACGTTGCATAAGGCCAACACCGCGCCGCCGGCAGGGATTCATGTAACGTCGAGCGCGCCCGCCGCCGCTCCGCTAGAATTCCGGCTTGCCGGCGCCAAGGTGAGCCAAGGTGAGCCAAGGCCTTGCCCGAGCCACACCGGTCTCCCGCTGTCCCGGCAGCCGCCACCGCACAAGTGCGGCGCCGCTTTTCTCTCCCGCCATGCCTTGCACCCCTGCCCGCACCGCCCCGGCCGCTTCCGACCCGGATTCGGTCTTTCGCGACCCCGGTTTCCGCATGTTCTGGTGCGCCCGTCTGTGTACGACGATCGGCTACCAGATCCTGACCGTGGCGGTGGGCTGGCAGATGTACGACCTGACCGGCGATCCGCTGATGCTGGGGCTGGTCGGCCTGGTGCAGTTCCTGCCCTCGGTGGTGCTGCTGCTGATGTCGGGCCACGTCGCCGATCGCTTCGACCGGCGCCAGATCGTGCGGATCTGCCAGCTGACCGAAGCGGCGATTGCCATTGGCATGGCGGCGGCGAGTCTGGCCGGCTGGGTCCGGCACGAACACATCTTCCTCTTCGTTGCGCTGCTCGGCGCGACCCGCGCCTTCGAAACGCCCACGCTGCAGGCGCTGCTGCCCAGCGTGGTGACGGCGCGCCAGCTGCCGCGCGCGGTGGCGCTGTCGAGCTCCGCGACGCAGACCGCGATCATCGTCGGCCCGGCGCTCGGCGGCTTTGCCTATGTGGCGGGCCCCGGCGTGGTCTACGGCATCGGCGCGCTGCTGTTCCTGGCGGCCGCCACGTTGATCACGCTGCTGCGGCTGCGCCAGCGGCCGCAGCGGCTGACCGCCCCGGTCAGCGTCGCCACCCTGTTCGCCGGGTTTGCCTATATCCGCAGCCGGCCCGTGCTGCTGGGCGCCATCTCGCTCGATCTGTTCGCGGTGCTGCTGGGCGGCGCGACCGCGCTGCTGCCGATCTATGCGCGCGACATCCTGCATACCGGTCCGTGGGGCCTGGGTTTGCTGCGCTCGTCGCCGGCGATCGGCGCGCTGGCCACGGCAATCTGGCTGGCGCGCCATCCGCTGGAGCGCAAGGTGGGCCGCGTGATGTTCGGCGCGGTGGCGCTGTTCGGCCTGGCGACGATCTGCTTCGGGCTGTCGACGCTGCTGCCGTTGTCGATGCTGGCCCTCGTGGTGCTGGGCGCCTCCGACATGATCAGCGTGGTGGTGCGCTCGACGCTGGTCCAGCTCGATACGCCGGACGACATGCGCGGCCGGGTTGGCGCGGTCAACTCGGTCTTTATCGGCGCCTCCAATCAGCTTGGCGAATTCGAGTCCGGCGTGACGGCGGCCTGGCTCGGCCCCGTCGGCGCGGTGCTGCTGGGCGGCATCGGCACGCTGGTGGTGGTGGCGGTGTGGATGCGGCTGTTCCCGGCGCTGGCCAGCCGCAACCGGCTTCACGACGGCGCCGGCCCCACTTGAGCCGTACCCGTTTCTGCGTGCCGCCACGCTACTGAAAGCGACGCCAGAGACACTCCTTCCGATATTTTTTCAATCCGCTGCAGCCCTTGCCCAGCAAGGGCTCGCGCCCGTTCGGCCCGCTCCGGGCAAAATATTCACTGAAACCATTTCTCCATCGATCTGTCCGGTAAATATTGTCAATTTCGATTATCTGTAGGCGAAATCCGACATTGCGTCGGATGAGCGCGGGCAGACCCCGAGATCGCCCCGTGCGATAAGCAAGGGTGTCCCGCGCGCCTGCGGGCAAGGGAGCAGACCATCGATGTGCGGTATCGCAGGAGAAATACGTTTCGATCAACAAATGGCCGACCTTCACGCCGTGGCCGACATGGCGCGCGTGCAGGCTGCGCGCGGCCCTGACGGCGAAGGGCTGTTCGGCCTCGGCCGGCGCGCCTTCGGGCATCGGCGCCTGCGGATCATGGATCTGTCCGAGCGCGCGCATCAGCCCTTCATCGACAACGCGCTGGGGATGGGCATCGTCTTCAACGGCGCGATCTACAACCACCATGCGCTGCGCGAGGAACTGAGCGCGCGCGGCTACACCTTCTCGTCGACTGGCGACACCGAGGTCATCATCAAGGCCTGGCATGCCTGGGGTCCCGCGGCGCTGGACCGCCTGGCCGGCATGTTCGCGTTCGCGCTGTGGGAGCGCGATACCGGCGTCACGCACCTGGTGCGCGACCGCCTCGGCATCAAGCCGCTGTACTACAGCCAGGATGCGCGGCGCCTGCGCTTCGCCTCGACGCTGCCGGCGCTGCTGGCCGGCGGCGACATCGATACCGCGCTCGATCCGGTCGCGCTGCATCACTATCTGACGCTGCACGCCGTGGTGCCGGCCCCGCATACGATCGTGCAGGGCGTGCGCAAGCTGCCGCCCGCCACGCATATGACGGTGCATGCGGACGGCCGCACCGAAACGCGCACGTGGTGGCGGCTGGACTTCGTGCACGACGCCGCCGACGAGGCGCGCTCCTTCGAGGAATGGCGCGACATGACGCTGGCCGCGCTGCGCGATGCGGTGCGCCTGCGTACGGTCGCCGATGTGCCGGTCGGCGTGCTGCTCTCGGGCGGCGTCGACTCCAGCCTGATCACCGGCCTGCTCGCAGAAACGGGTACGCCCGACCTGCGCACCTATGCGATCGGCTTCGAGGCGGCCGGCGGCGAGGCCGGCGACGAGTTCCACTATTCGGATCTGGTGGCGCGGCATTTCGGCACGCGCCACGAGAAGATGATGATCCCGGCGGCCGATCTGCTGGACGCCTTGCCCGATGCGATCCGCGCGATGAGCGAGCCGATGGTCAGCCACGACTGCGTGGCCTTCTATCTGCTGTCGGCCGCGGTCGCGCGCCATAGCCGCGTGGTGCAGAGCGGGCAGGGCGCCGACGAGGTGTTCGGCGGCTACCACTGGTATCCGCCGCTGGCGGCCAATACCGATGCCGACGGCGGCGTCGCGGCCTATCGCAAGGTGTTCTTCGACCGTACGCAGTCGGAGATGGCCGAGCTGCTGTCGCCGCAATGGCTGGCCGACGATCCGAGCGGCCGCTTCCTGGCGGCGCATTTCGCCATGTCGGGCGCCGACAGCGCGATCGATCGCGCGCTGCGGCTCGACACCACGGTGATGCTGGTCGAGGACCCGGTCAAGCGCGTCGACAACATGACGATGGCGCATGCGCTGGAGGCGCGCGTGCCCTTCCTCGATCACCGGCTGGTGGAGCTGGCCGCGCGCATGCCGGCGCGCCACAAGATCGCCGCGGGCGGCAAGCACGTACTGAAGGAAGCCGCGCGCAAGGTGATTCCCGCCGAGGTGATCGACCGCCCCAAGGGCTATTTCCCGGTGCCGGCGCTCAAGTACCTGCGCGGCCCGTTCCTCGACTACGTGCGCGGCCTGGTCGACAGCGATGCGGCGCGCCAGCGCGGCCTGTACCGGCCCGGCGTGGTCGAGTCGATGCTGGCCGATCCCGATTCCCACCTCACCCCGCTCAAGGGCTCGAAGCTGTGGCAGGTCGCGCTGCTCGAGGGGTGGCTGCAGGCGCAGGGCCTGTGAGGGCGGCCATGACTGGCGATCGACCTGCAGGCCCCGAACCCGACGATGAAGCCAACGGCCGCCGCGCGCGGCCGCAGTCCCTTGTTGGCAACGACACGAGCCAGAACGCGGACAACAACGAGGAGAAAGATCCAATGTCGACCGTCAATGCGGAAGTCCGTCCCGGCAAGAGCGCCACGCTTGCCGATTCGCTCCATCTGGGCGCGCCCGCCGGCGCCCAGGCGCAGGTGCCGCGCGCCGTGATGCACGACGCCGGCAGTGCGCCGGCGCAGCAGGATTCGGCGATGCAGCCGAGCCCGGCGCCCGCGCCGGTGTCCGCGCGCCCGAACGCGATGCTCGACTGCGGCTGGGGCCGCCTGATGTTCGCGCCGTCGTTCGAATCGCCGGCGCGGCTCGCCGCCGAGCTGCAGCAGGAGGCGCCGGGCCGGCGCGATATCGCGCTATATGTGGAAGCGCCGCAGCTGCTGCTGGCCGAGGCGCCGCAGACGCTGTTCCTCGACCCGTCGCTGCTGTTCCGCCGCACGCTGGAGGACGGCGATGCCGCGGTGGCGACTGGCGCCGCGGGCGTGACGATCCGCCGCCTGTCGACCCGCGCCGATATCGCCGCGATCAACCGCCTCTACTCGTCGCGCCACATGGTGCCGCTCGATCCCGCCACGGTCTGGCGCCAGCGCGAGCACGACGCGGTGGTCTACCTGATCGCCGAGGACGAATCGACCGGCGACATCATCGGTTCCGCGATGGGCGTCGACCATCTGCTGGCCTTTGGCGACGAGCGCGGCGGCAGCAGCCTGTGGTGCCTGGTGGTCGATCCGCAGACCCATCTGGCCGGCGTCGGCCAGGCACTGGTGCGCGAGCTGATCGCGCTGTTCTCCGCGCGCGGACGCAAGCACCTGGACCTGTCGGTGCTGCACGACAACCAGCACGCGATCGGCCTGTACCACAAGCTCGGCTTCGTGCAGGTCGACGGCTTCGTCGTCAAGCACAAGAACGCGATCAACGAGCCGCTGTTCGCCGGCTCCAGCGAGTGCGACAACCTGAATCCCTACGCCGCGCTGATCGTCAAGGAAGCGCGCCGGCGCGGCATCGGCGTCGAGATCATCGATGCCGATGCCGGCATCTTCAGCCTGCGCTATGGCGGCCGCGAGATCCTGTGCCGCGAGTCGCTGTCCGAGCTGACCGGCGCGGTGGCAATGACCTGGTGCCAGGACAAGGCGCTGACGCGCAAGCGGCTGGAGCAGGTCGGGCTGAAGGTGCCGGCGCAGCGCCAGATCGGCACCGATGCCGAGAACCTCGCCTTCCTCGCCGAGCACGGTTCGGTGGTAGTCAAGCCCGCATTCGGCGAGCAGGGCCGCGGCATCAGCGTCGACGTGCGCACCGACGAGCATCTGCGCAGCGCCATCGACACCGCGCACCAGGAGGGCGGCACGGTACTGCTCGAATCGTTCTGCCCCGGCCAGGACCTGCGCATCGTGGTGATCGGCTACGAGGTGGTCGCCGCCGCCATCCGCAAGCCGGCCGAGGTGGTCGGCGATGGACAGGCCGACCTGAAGACGCTGATCGAGCGCCACAGCGCGCGGCGCAGCGCGGCCACCGGCGGCGAGAGCCGCATTCCGCTCGATGCCGAGACCGAACGCTGCCTGGCGGCGCAGGGCCTGACGCTGCAATCGGTGCCGGCCGCTGGCGAGCGCGTGCCGGTGCGCAAGACTGCGAATCTGCATACCGGCGGCACGCTGCACGACGTCACCGCGCAGCTGCATCCGGTGCTGCGCGAGGCCGCGCAGACCGCGGCGCGCGCGCTGCGCATCCCGGTGGTCGGCCTGGACTTCCTGGTACCGGCCGCCGACCGCCCCGAGTACGTGATCATCGAAGCGAACGAGCGGCCCGGCCTGGCCAATCACGAGCCGCAGCCGACCGCGGAGCGCTTCGTCGATCTGTTGTTTCCCTTTACTTCGTGAGCCGCGCCTTGGGTGACGTCCATATCGCGCGGCGCCACGCATCGACATCCATGCAGAAACTGAAGATTGACCGGCTGTACCTGAAGACCGCGCTGCTCGAGCTGCTGTCCATTCCCAGCCCGGCGGGTTTGACCGACGAGATCGTGCACTACACCGCCCATGTGCTCGACGGTCTCGACATCCCGTACCAACTGACCCGGCGCGGCACCATCCGTGCGACGCTGCGCGGCAATAGCGCCAACAGCGGCATGGGGCCTGATTGCGCGATCGTCGCGCACCTCGATACGCTCGGCGCGATGGTGCGCGAGCTCAAGCCGAACGGCCGGCTCGCGCTGGCGCCGATCGGCACCTGGTCCAGCCGCTGGGCCGAAGGCGGCCGCGTGACGCTGTTTACCGAGCACGGCCGGCATCGCGGCTCGGTGCTGCCGCTGCTCGCCTCGGGCCACGTCTACAACGAGGCCGTGGACACGCAGCCGGTCAACTGGGACCAGCTCGAACTGCGGCTCGACGAACCGGCGGCGACGCCGGAGCAGATGCGTGCGCTCGGCATCCAGGTCGGCGACTTCGTCGCCTTCGACGCCAATCCCGAGATACTGGACAACGGCTATGTCGTCTCGCGGCATCTGGACAACAAGGCCGGCGTCGCCGCGGTGCTGGCCGCGCTGAAAGCCGTGCGCGAGAGCGGCGCGTCGGTACCGATGGATTGCCATGCGGTGTTCACGCTGACCGAGGAGGTCGGCTCCGGCGCGACCGCGGTGATCGAGGACGACGTCAGCGAGGTGATCGGCATCGATATCGGCCCGGTGGCGCCGGGGCAGGGCGCGCGCGAGGAGGGCGTGACGATTCCGCTGATGGACTCGGCCGGTCCGCACGACTATCACCTGACGCGGCGCCTGCTGCGGCTGTGCGACGAGCATGGCATCCCCAGCCATCGCGACGTGTTCCGCTTCTACCATTCGGACGCGGGCGCCGCGGTCAGCGCGGGCCACGACGTGCGCACCGCGCTGCTGTGCTTCGGCGCCGATGCTTCGCACGGCTACGAGCGGACGCATCTGGACGTGTTGGTGCATCTGGCCGAGCTGCTGACCGTCTATATCCAGAGCGGGCCCACGCTGCCGGAGGACCGCCAGCGCCGCATGGGCTCGGTGGCGGGCTTCTCGCACCAGCTCGATCCGCGCCAGCTGACGCGCAGCGAGACGCCATTGCCCGATGCCGGCGAACTGGTGCATACGCGTCGCGAGGGTTCCTCGTGATGCACCGTGACGCCCTCTTGATGCCATCTTCCCCGGAGCCGACGCCATGGATCTGAACTTCATCGACGCCGACAAGCTGCAGGCCACCTGGGCCTATCTGCTGCAACTGGCGGTGCACCAGGGCCTCAATGTGCTGGCGGCCCTTGCCATCCTGCTGGTGGGCTGGTGGCTCAGTGGACGCGCGCGCAACGCGGTACTGCACGCATTCGATCGCCCACATGTCGACGCGACGCTGCGGCCGATGCTGGGCAGCGTCACGCAGTGGGTGGTGCGCGTCGTCACCGTGATCCTGGTGCTGTCGCAGTTCGGCGTGCAGACCGCCAGCATCATCGCGATGCTCGGTGCGGCGGGCCTGGCCATCGGGCTCGCGCTGCAGGGCACGCTGCAGAACATTGCCGCGGGCATCATGCTGGTGCTGCTGCGGCCGTTCCGCGTCGGCCAGTACATCGACGCCCAGGGCATCGCCGGCACCGTGCGCGAGACCGGGCTGTTCATGACCGAGCTGACCACCTTCGACGGCGTCTGCCTGCGCGTGCCCAACAACAAGATCTGGGGCAGTGCGATCACCAACTACAGCGAGAATCCGACGCGCCGGCTCGATATCGAGGTCACGGTGCCGTTCGGTGCGGACGTGCAGACCGCGCTGGGCGTGCTGCGCCGGATGCTGGCCGACGACAAGCGGGTGCTGGAGGTGCCGGCGGCCGAGGCGATGGTGGTCAACTTCACCAGCGAGGGCGTGACGCTGAACCTGCGCTGCTGGACCTCGAACGACAACTACTGGAACCTGCGCTTCGCCTTCTACGAGCGCGTCAAGCGCGAGCTGCAGGCGGTCGGTATCGATATCGCGGTGCCGGTGCAGGAGCTGCGCGTGCCGGGCAATGGCGAGCAGACGGCGCTGGTGCTGAACCATACGCCGCATGCTTCGCCGCCTGCCTCGCCGCATTCGTCGTCGCATTCATCGCCGCCCTCGGCAATCGGCACGCCGCGGCGCGCCTAGCGGGAAAGTATCGGGGCGCCGGCCCTCGGGCTTGTCGTTCCCGCGAAAGCGGGAACGACGGTCCGGTCATTCTTCCGGTGCGAACAGCGTGCAGGCCCCTTCCTCCGCCGTGCTCACATTGCGGCGGAAGTTGCCGAACAGGTCCCGCCCCACGCCATGGCGATGGCGGCTCAGGTCCGGCACGTCGATCGAGCGGGCCTCCCATTCGGCCTGCGGCACCAGCGCGGTCAGGATGCCGGCCGGCGCATCGACGCGGATCATGTCGCCGTCGCGCACCTTGCCGATCGCGCCGCCCTTGAGCGCCTCGGGGCAGACGTGGATCGCGGCCGGCACCTTGCCCGACGCGCCCGACATGCGGCCGTCGGTGACCAGCGCCACATGAAAGCCGCGGTCCTGCAGCACCGTCAGCGTCGGCGTCAGCTTGTGCAGCTCCGGCATGCCGCAGGCCGCCGGTCCCTGGAACGGCAGCACCGCGATGAAATCGCGCTCCAGCTCGCCGCGCTTGAAGGCGGCCAGCATGTCGTCCTGATGATGGAACACGCGCGCCGGCGCCTGCACCACCTGATGCTCGGCCTTGACCGCCGAGGTTTTGATCACCGCCCGCCCCAGATTGCCGTCCAGCACCTTGATGCCGCCGTCCGGCGCGAACGGCTCGCCGGCGCCGCGCACGACCGAGGCGTCGAGCGTTTCGGTCGGGCCGTCGATCCACACCAGCTTGCCCTCGCGCAGCGCCGGCTCGCGCGTGTAGTCCTCCAGGCCCTGTCCGACGATGGTGGTGACATCGTCATGCAACAGACCACGCGCCAGCAGGCCGCGGATCACCAGCGCCAGGCCGCCGGCGGCCTGGAAGCCGTTGACGTCGGCCTGGCCGTTCGGATAGACCCGCGCCAGCAGCGGCACCACCGCCGACAGTTCGTCGAAATCGTCCCAGGTCAGCATGATGCCGGCCACGCGCGCCATCGCGATCAGGTGCAGCGTGTGGTTGGTCGAGCCGCCGGTGGCCAGCAGGCCGACGATGCCGTTGACGAAGGCGCGTTCGTCCAGCACCTGCGCGATCGGCGTATAGCGCTCGCCCTGGTGCACCAGCCGCAGCACATGCCGTGCGGCCTCGCGGGTCAGCGCTTCGCGCAGCGGCGTGTGGGGATTGATGAAGGCGGTGCCGGGCAGATGCAGGCCCATGATCTCCATCAGCATCTGGTTCGAATTGGCGGTGCCGTAGAAGGTGCAGGTGCCGGGCGAATGGTAGGACTTGCTCTCGGCTTCGAGCAGTTCCTCCCGCCCGATCTTGCCCTGCGCGTACAGCTGGCGGATGCGCGCTTTCTCTCCGTTGGGGATGCCGGTCGGCATCGGTCCGCCCGGCACGAACACCGCGGGCAAATGGCCGAACGACAGCGCCCCCATCACCAGCCCGGGCACGATCTTGTCGCAGATGCCCAGGTACAGCGCGGCATCGAACATCTGGTGCGACAGCGCGACCGCGGTGGCCTGTGCGATCACGTCGCGCGAGAACAGCGAC